>CAZIPR010000006.1:0-74445 GCA_964541245.1 uncultured Alistipes sp. | reverse complement strand
GAAGAGAGTTTACCCCCCCCTATGTAAAATACTGATTATCAATGATTTATAAAATATTGCGCCGTATTTGGTGTGGTTATACATGCAAAATTAGTGAATTTTTGTCAATTTGCAAACACTTCAGAAGATATAATTGGCAATAGCGACTTTTTTGAGCGAATTTTGGAGTTTTAGCCTTTAAGATATATCTTTGCATTATGGAGAATAAAAAGACAACAAAAATACTATTTGTCTGCCTTGGGAATATCTGCCGCTCTCCTGCAGCGCATGGTATTATGGAGCAGATGGTTGCCGAGCAGGGTTTGCAAGATGTAATAGAGGTTGACAGCGCAGGTACATACTCTGGGCACAGGGGCGAGTTGCCAGACCCCCGTATGCGTCGTGCCGCTTTGGAGAGGGGTTACAACCTGACTCACAGCGCAAGAACGGTCTGTGAAGAGGATTTTTACAATTTTGATATGATTGTTGTCATGGATGACAGCAACTACGAGAGAGTCAGCCGCTTAGCCCCAGAGCGCAAGTATCTTGACCGTCTCTATCGCATGGCAGAGTTTACGACTCTCTTCCCAGACTACACCTACATCCCCGACCCATACTACGAAGGGGCTGAGGGCTTTTACCTTGTCCTCAATATGCTTGAAAATGGGTGTAGTGAGATTTTGAAGAGGCTACTAACTGACCGACATTTGTCGTGATAAGGATGCACTTGCTGCGTTGCACTGCGATAATCGAGCTGCTCACATACGCCTAAAGTATGCTGCGCGCTCGGTTTCTTGTGCGCCTTGCAACTGCACCCTTCTGACGACAAATGAGTGCTTTAATCAAAGTGCGGTTTTTAAGGGTGGATAATTTGCGCCTCTACTTCTTGAAAATAAAGAAGACGGCGAGGACAAGGCAGATAAAGCCTGCGATATGGTTCCAGCGCAGAGCCTCGTTCTTCATTATCATCTGTACAATAATTGCAAAGACGGTAAGCGAGACAGCCTCTTGGATAACTTTTAGCTCCCAGATAGAGAACGGTCCGCCGTACTCTGCACTACCGAGACGGTTGGCTGGCACCATAAAGCAATACTCAAAAAAGGCGACAAGCCAGCTGATAAATATCACAGCAAAGAGTCCAAAACGCTCGAAGCGCGACTTAAACATAACCTGTCCATACCAAGCAAGGGTCATAAAAACATTTGAGCAGACAAGCAGTGCCACTGCTCCGATACCTCGTGTAATCATACTAAAAAGTGCAAAATTTGGTCGCAAAATTAGTTATTTATTTGAGAAATTGATACCTTCGCGCTATGAAATTTGCACTAATCACAGGCTCTTCGTCGGGTATTGGCGAACAATATGCTCATCAGCTCGCTCAGAAGGGGTATAATATTATCGTTGTTAGCAACCGTCAAGACGAGAATTGTCGCGTGGCAAAGTCGCTTGCACAGAGCTATGGCGTAACAGCCTATCCGCTCTATGCCGACTTGTCAAAAGCAGATGCGGCAGAGACTCTTTATGCTGCGACAAAGGCTATTGGCGAGGTGGAGATTTTGGTTAGCAACGCAGGTGTACTTCACTTTGGAAAGTTTGAGAATACGACAGAACAGTATATAGATTTTATCACGGCTCTGCACTATACAACGCCTATGAAACTCTGTAGGTTGTTTGCCGCGGATATGGCACAGCGTGGAGGCGGTAAGATTTTGATAGTCAGCTCAATGACTGCATGGACTCCGTTCCCTACAATGTCGCTCTATGGCTCGACAAAGGCGGCTCTGAAGAGTTTTGCACAGTCGCTGTGGTATGAGATGCGAGATAGGGGAGTGAGCGTTACCACAGTCTTCCCTGGTGCGGTGGATACTCCTCTTTACAATCTTGACAAAAACAAGCGAGCCCTGTTTCGCTCGCTTGGTATAATGATGTCGCCTGAAAAGTTAGCACGCAAGGCTTTAAGGGCGATGTTTGCAGGTCGTAGGGTATGCATACCTGGTCTGTTTACAAAATTTGCCGTGGCGGTGTGTCATATCCTCCCAGCGCATGCACTGTTGCCTGTGGTAAAGATTCCTGCTATTCGCAGAATACTTGACAGACTATAGCTTAGCCTTGAAAACCGCCAGCGGGTGGAGCATATAGTTTGTTACTGAGTAGAAAATATTACCCCAGAAACTATCTGGAACAACTAAATCGTAGCACCATTTGCGACTTCTGCGGTTGCGTATTTTCCAGACAAAGGTGCGCAAAAATCCAATTTTTTTGTGCTTTTCAGGGTTGCTAAAACCAAGAATATCATCTTTGACCCTCTCTGCAAGCTCTTTGTCGCACTCAGCAAAAGGCAGGCTGTGCTGTAATCCTAAATATTTGCGCGCAATCAGTGTTAAAATTGCGGCATACCTCTCAAGATCGCACTCTTGTAAAAGTTGTATAACTCTTTGAGCGTCAATGCTATTCTCGCTAATATTTTTATTCAGGAACAGTGCCCAATCACAAATATCCCTAAGTCTTATACCTTCGCGGGCAAAGTGCCAACTTGAGTGACGAATAAAAAACAGCGCACTAAAGGTGGCATTTGGGATAAGTGCCCCCTCTACTATAGGGTGCTTATCACACTCTGCGGCAAGAGTTAACAGACTCTCTTGCACCTTTTTACCCGTTTTATTTACAAAAGGATTTACAAAGTAGAGGTGGTTTTCTATATTTATACCGTTTACAGAGAACTCAGAGTGTACAAAGAAGTCATATTTTACCTTGTGCCCGCTCTCTACCATAATCTTGTTACCCTGCTCGTAGTTGCCCCTTAAGTATATATCTATATCGCCAAATTGACGATGTGAAGGAGTGGGGTAGAGGGCAGCAAGGCTAAGACCCTTCATTATCACAGTCTCAATATTATGAGCCTTAAAGGTGTCTGTGAGGGTCTGTGCGGCTTTCAACTGCTTTTTATAGAACTTTTCGGCATGGCTAACATTGTAAGCCCACTGCACCTTAATCTCAATATCGGGTTGCAACTCTTTTGGTAGCCTCTGCACCCCATCATACACTATGGCATGTACACCCTGCTCAAGGGCGGTATCATATATAGCCTGCCAATCGCCGTCGTTCATACCCTCAAAAAGGGCACTATCTTCGCCACTATCAAATAGCGCGAGACGAAGCAGTGAGAAGAGTCGTTGTTCTATAATAGGTCTCATTAGGCTCTTGTTTTTATGTGTCTTGCAGGGTTGCCTGCCCAAATCTCATAGTCGGGAACAGATTTTGTCACTACGCTACCAGCACCGATAATGGCACTGCGACCAATGGTTACATTGCCTGTAATAATTGCTCCAGAGCCGATAAAGGCGTGTTCGCCAATCTCAATATGCCCCTCAATAAAGTGAATATCCTCACGGTCGGGGTTGTTTGTATCTAAACGGTGTGTCAAAATGCGCACGCCAGAGGCGATATGAGCGTCATTGTGTATGGTTATATTCTGTGGGTAGATAGAGTCAAACTGTACATCACGGGCGATAAAATATTTCTTGCCCGTAAGCCTTACGCCCGCAAAACGGACAAAGACTTTTCTCCAAGTTCGGGGCATAGGAATACGCATCAACGCAAAGCCGAGCAGGGCTCTGAGGTGCGAAAAATCGAGGTTTATACCTTGTTGTTTAAGACTCATAACTATCAAGAATTGAGGAGTAAAGATTCATAATTTTTGAGTATGTACTCTCTTCAGAGAACTTTTCAGCAGCCATAGCTCTACAAGCACTGCTCATTTCTGCGTACCTCTCAGGGGTTAGAGCCTCGGCACGCATTATGGCACTTGTCAGCTCTTCTATGCTTTTTGGTGTGAATAGATAGCCCGTTTTGCCCTCAATAACAATCTCAGGTATGCCACCAATGGTTGCACCTATGGTCGGAATACCAGCAGCAGATGCCTCAATAATTGTCATAGGGTTATTTTCGTACCACTCAGAAGGTACAATGATAAACTTACACTCTTTTATGGTCTGCTTGAGTTTGTCGCCACTAAGATAGCCCACAAACTCAATATTGTCTGTTGTGGCAAAAGCCTTGAGTTCCTCCTCCTGTGGACCAGTGCCTACGATTTTGAGTCGGCAATTAGGTAGTGCTGAGAAGGCGGAGATAAGTGTCTTTAACCCCTTTTCGTGCGACAGACGACCGAAGAAGAGGTAGTAATCTCCACATGAAGAGCTGATAAACTCGCTCTTGGTCTGCGGAATATGGTTGTGGGCGACAATACACTGCTTATCTTTCAGCTCTGGGATAAATTGCAGATGTTTTCTATACGAAAAATCGCTTACAAATACAAAGCCATCAATAGCCTCTACAGGCTTGGCAATACCCTCTCTAAAGTACATCTCGGCACACATCAGCGCGCTATACAACACCTTGCCTTTGGAGCAACGGTAGCGTAGGGCATTGTAGAACTTTTTACCTAAGCACTGCTCGCAGATTGTGCCATCCTGCCTGCGAAATGTGTATGCAGGGCATATCATACGGTAGTCGTGAGCCGTGTGAACAATAGGGATATGATGCTTACGCAGTACAGATAGTATAGATGACGAAAGTCCTCCCCAGAAGAGGTGTATATGGGCAATATCGGGTTTTTCGGCGACAATAAGTTGCTCTAAGGAGCGTTTTGCCTCGCCATTGTGAATATACCTTATAGCACCGCACAGAGGATTTAGCTCACTATTTGGGCGAACAAAGTAGCTATTTGCGCCATACTCGACATTGTTTTCAGAGCGGAAACTGAAAAACACCACCTCGTGACCCGTCTTGGTCAGCATATCTGCCATATTGAAATATACAGACTCCGAGCCACCTTTGATGTAGTGGAAATTGTTAATTAGCAGAACTTTCATCGTTGTAATCGTTTAGGTAAGCAGTAGCTGTATTGTTAATATCAAAGTTTTTGACAGCAAAAGTGTAGGCTGCCTCAATAGCCTCTTTGCTATCAGGACACTCAATGACCTTGCTGAGAACTGTGGCAAGTGAAGAGCTATCTTGTGCCACGAATATATGCCCGTATTTGCCATTGTTTACCACCTCAGTAAGCCCGTCGGCATCAGACACAACAACTGTAACTTTAGCTGCCATGCCCTCTGCTACAGATAGTCCAAAACCCTCTGCCACAGATGGTTGCAGTAGAATATCATACTCCTTAAGGTGGGTAAATATATACTCTTGGCTCTTATTGCCCAAAAATGTAACTCGACTCTCTAAATTGTTTGCCTTGACATACTCTGCAAGCTGCTCAAACATCTCTCCCTCGCCGATAATATCGAAGTGCCAATCAAGAGCAGTGAGGGTAGAGAGAGCCTTTAGGGCAGTTAGATGACCTTTGTAGCTCTTTAGCCTGCCAACCTGCACAATGCGAGTAGGGGTGTGGTAGGTAAAGGTGTCGCGGCTCTCAATCTTTGAAAACATTATGCCGTTATAGACAACCTTTGACTCTACACCAAATTTGGACTCTAACTGTTTTGCTACAGAGTTAGATATGGCGTATATTTTTGAATACTTTTTTAGAACGGCACTTGTAACACAATCGGTTAGTGTTGTGTGGTATGTCAAGATGCACCTGCTCCTAAATTGCGGTAGAAGGTAGTTTATGACAGTAAAGGAGTGTGAGTGGATAGTGTCTGGTCTTAGCCTTAAAAGTTCAAGGTTGAGTCTTAAGAGCGGCAACGGATTTCTGCTACCTACTTTGCGGGCAAGAGTGATTACTCTAACGCGGCTGTCAAGAGAGCGTAGAAGCTGAGGCTCAATAAGGTCGTTGATAACAATAAGCACTACCTCAATACTCTCAACCTGACGGTTTAGAATATTGACAAGCATTGTCTCAATGCCGCCTGTCTTAAAACCCCAAACTATATGTGCTACTCTGCTCATAACTACTTGTTTAATAGGCTTTTAATTGCTATCTTAAGACGAAATGCACAGTAGAATAACTCCATTGTTGCACGGTATATAACGCTTGCATTTGTATAGCGTTTTACAAAATATTTAGTGCTGTCAACAAGAGCCTTTGCAACAAAAGCTGTTGGTGTTTTTGTACTTGTTGTAGCGGCTCCTATGTGTATCAAGCGTAGCGAGGTGTCGATATAGTTTCTAAGCCCCAGAGGCTTAATCTTTTCCCAGAGTATATTCTCTTCGTAGTAGAGGAAGGTATTTGGGTCAAAGCCTCCGATACTCTCAAAGAGAGATTTACGCATTACCATACAGCTACCCGATGGAAGCTCTATCGGAGTAACCTCTCCACAGATGCGTTTAGGTAGCATAGAACGACGAGATTTGATTTTTGAGAGCAGACCAAAGGTGTTGCGGTGTAGCAGCATCCAATTTGTGAAAATCTGACTAAGGGTCTCGGCTCTTCTGGCACAGTTGGCATCTATAGTTCTGCCATCTTTGCACAGTAGCAGAGGGGAGATAATGGCGCAGTCTGGAATTGTGTTTACCCTTTGAACTAATGGCAAGATAATATCCTGAATAAAGATTGTATCGTTGTTGATAATAGCAAGAGTATCAACCTCACTATCTTTGTACAGGTATTCGCAACCACGGTTGTTTCCGCGAGCGTAGCCTAAGTTTTCATGAGTCTGAATAAGGGTTACAGCAGGGGCGTAGCGAGTGATAAAATCGCTGATAGCTGAGATTGTCGCGCTGTCAGAGCCATTATCAACTACAACAACCTTTACACTCTCTGCTGGGGTGTGGGCATAGAGAGATTTGATGCAGCAGATAGTATCTTCTGCATTGTTGTAGTTTAGTATGACAACACCCGTTTTCATTATCTTCTCTCCAATATTCTCTGCTCTTTACGCACCTTCCGCCAATCATAGAGGCTTGCCCAGAAGTTTCTCTTTGCTGCAACACGCTTAGGGGCTTTTAAGACTCTGAAATGTTCGTTTTCGTAGTCTATCAAACACATCACAATAACGGTTACAACAATCTCGTATTGGTATATCAAAGCTCCATTTATAAGGCTGGTACACATCAGCCAGGAGAAGTAATATTTACCAAGTAGTGAGCGTTGTTTTTTGGGAAATATTGCCATTATGCATATAAATCCCATGCTTAGGAGTGCAAAAAGTCCAAATTGCCAGTAAAAACCAAACCAGCCTACATCTGCTATATACATGTGTTCAGCATCGGCGTAGGTCTTTACATCATCGCCCCATCTTGAGTGATATGATGGTACTCCGTTGCCGAAAACTCTATTAGCTGGGCTCTTAAAAGCCTCCCAACCATAGTATTTGGCGGCAGATAGGCGGACATTGTCTCTATTGGCGTACTCGTTACGCTCTCGTTGCTCTAAGGTCAGCTTTATAAGTTGTTGGAAAAATGGTATTCGCGGGACAAAATATATTGCGCTTGCTGCAAAAATTATAGCTACAGCAAAGCGGATGATTTTTCGCTTTATCAGCGATAGTAGCATAATGAATATAAATAGCGAGCAAACTGCAATATGCTGACGAGTGTATGAGAATAAAATTACTGTGTAACAGCCAATTAGCAGAAGTAACCATCGCCTGCGTCTCTCTTGACGAAACTTTGTAAGGGCGATAAGAAAAGTCAGAATTACAAAGTTGAAACCTATGATTGTGAGTCGTATTCCGCCACGCTCAAATTCATACTCATCTTCGGGTACGCCAAAGGAGATTTGAGGAAAGGTCCATAGGTTTATAAGGTGTGTTACAACGGCGGTAGTTGCAATGGCAAAGATAAGTCGGTAGAAGAACGACTTATCTATATTAAACTTTCGCAGAGCCAGATATAGACTATATGAGAAGTAGGGTATAGTGGCTATAAAGGTGGATGCAAGGCTCTGGTCAAAAAAACTTACTGTCGGCATAAACATAGATATACCGATAAAAAAAAGAAGTGAACGCACTGGTGCGCCAAAGCGTGTTTGGTGGCGCACCATGCTTTCACTCTTCTGAGAAAAGGCTAAAAATAGTATGGCAACCATCGTGGTATAAGATACTGCTTTTGCAACCTCCGTTCCTACAATGTTGAACGGCTGGAAGAACGATAGTGTTGCAAGACAATATATCGTAAAGAGTATCTTAATCAGTCCGGTTATGGGCATGCTATATTTTACCTTTTTTGAAGACTATCGGTTAGCGTACATATCGTTGTAGTAGTTCTCGTACTCACCAGAGGTGATATTATCCATCCACTCCTGATTTTCGAGATACCAAGCAACAGTCTTCTCTATACCCTCCTCAAACTGGAGAGATGGCTCCCAGCCAAGCTCGTTCTTGAGTTTGGTAGAGTCGATTGCGTATCTTAGGTCGTGACCTGCACGGTCTGTAACATAGGTAATAAGCTCCTCGCTTGAGCCCTCTGGGTTACCCAGAGCCTTGTCAACGGTCTTGATAAGCACCTTGATAAGGTCTATGTTCTTCCACTCATTAAAGCCACCAATGTTGTAGGTCTCATTTACCTTACCATCGTGGAAAATGGTGTCAATAGCCCTTGCGTGGTCAATTACATAGAGCCAATCGCGCACATTCTCGCCCTTGCCATATACAGGCAGTGGTTTGCGATTGCGGATATTGTTGATAAAGAGTGGAATAAGTTTCTCTGGGAACTGGTAAGGACCGTAGTTGTTAGAGCAGTTTGTCACGATTGTAGGCATGCCGTATGTGTCGTGGAAAGCACGAACAAAGTGGTCTGAAGATGCCTTTGAGGCTGAATACGGAGAGTGAGGGTTGTACTTTGTAGTCTCATAGAAGAACTCCTCGCCGTATGCTAAGTGATGCTCGCCAGAAGAGGCTGTTGTTGTAAATGGAGGCTCAATACCCTCTGGATGTGTCATCTCAAGTGCGCCATACACTTCGTCGGTAGATATGTGGTAGAAACGCTTGCCCTCATACTTCTCTGGCAGGCTCTCCCAATAGCTGCGTGCTGCCTGAAGCATAGACAGTGTACCAATAACATTTGTCTTAGCAAATGTAAATGGGTCCTTAATACTGCGGTCAACATGGCTCTCTGCTGCAAGGTGGATAACACCGTCAACATTGTACTTCTGCATAAGCTCCAGAATAGTGTCAAAGTCGCAGATGTCAGCCTTAACAAATGTGTAGTTAGGCTTATCCTCAATATCCTTAAGGTTTGCAAGGTTTCCTGCGTAGGTAAGCTTATCAAGGTTGATGATGTGGTAGTCTGGATACTTGTTTACAAAGAGACGAACTACATGGCTGCCAATAAAGCCAGCACCACCGGTAATAATTATATTTTTCATGATTCTACTTCTTTAATCTGTTAATACAATAAATCATAGACTCCCTCCAATGTGGAATCTCAAGACCAAAGGTCTTCTTAATTTTACTCTTATCAAGTACCGAGAACGGAGGTCTTGTAACCTTCGATGGGAACTCGTTAGAGTGACAAGGTTGAATATTACACTTGGTATTTCCAGCAGCCACAGCTATCTCTGTCGCAAAGTCATACCAAGAGCAAACGCCCTCGTTTGAGAAGTGATATACGCCCTCATTGCCGTTGTAGATATTTGATTCAATAATGGTAAAAATCGCAATAGCAAGGTCGCCAGCGTATGTTGGAGTACCAACCTGGTCAAAGACAACATTAAGACTCTCACGCTCAGATGTCAGTTTGAGCATGGTCTTAAGGAAGTTGTTGCCAAACTCAGAGTAGAGCCAAGCTGTGCGGATTACAATAGCCTTGCAACCTACACTCTCAATAGCCTGCTCGCCGTGCAACTTTGTACGACCATAGGCACCAAGCGGGTTGAGTGGCATATCCTCGCTGCGAGGAGTATTGCCCTCAGAGCCAAATACATAGTCGGTTGAGACATGGAAAAGTGTGCCATCCACCGCCTTTACAGCCTCGGCAAGATTTGCCACAGCTGTTGCATTTATTGCCTCAGCAGTAGCCTCGTCATCCTCAGCCTTATCAACATTTGTATAAGCAGCACAGTTGACTACGATATTCACGCCGTTGCTCTTTACAAACTCTAATACAGCATCTTTGTCTGTAATATCCAGCTCTGCAACATCTGTAAAGATGTAGTTGTTTGGCGATACAGCACTTACTTTTCGCATCTCGTTGCCAAGCTGTCCATTTGCACCTGTAATCAGAATATTCATAGTCTAATAGAATTTTTCGTTATAGTCAAAGAGAAAATCTGCGTCATTAAGACCCTTGTGGTGCTTATCTTTCTCGGAGAGCAACACATCTTCAGCCTTAATACTCCAATCAATGCCAATAGTTGGGTCGTTCCATATAATAGCACCCTCTGATTGCGGAGCATACAGGTTGTCGCACTTATATTGGAAAATAGCCTCTGGACTCTTCACAACAAAGCCGTGGGCAAAACCACGAGGAACAAAGAGCTGACGATGATTCTCTTCTGTAAGCTCTACGGCTACATACTTTCCGAAAGTAGGAGAGCCTTTGCGAATATCTACAGCCACATCTAATACAGCACCCTTAACTACGCGGACAAGTTTTGATTGGCAGTAAGGTGGCTTTTGGAAGTGCAGACCTCTAAGTACACCGTAGCAAGATTTACTCTGGTTATCCTGTACAAAAGTTGTCTTAATGCCTGTCTTCTCTTCAAATTCAGCGGCATTAAAACTCTCATATAGATAACCACGAATATCACCAAAAATGGTTGGCTCTATTATTAGTACATCAGCAATATCAGTCTTTATAACCTCCATTACTTGTTCTTTACAAGGTTAATCATATATTGTCCGTAGGCATTCTTTTTCATAGGCTCTGCAAGACGGAGCATATCCTCATCAGATATCCAACCCTTGCGCCAAGCAATCTCCTCAAGACATGCAATCTGTACACCCTGACGGCTCTGAACGACCTCTACAAAGCGAGACGCATCAAACAGACTCTCCTGAGTACCTGTATCAAGCCAAGCAAAGCCACGACCAAATACCTGAAGTTTTAACTCGCCATCCTGACGGAAGCGGTCGTTTACAGAGGTAATCTCAAGCTCGCCACGGGCAGAAGGCTTGATGTTTTTAGCAACCTCTACGACTTTGTTTGGGTAGAAATAGAGACCCACAACAGCATAGTTGCTCTTAGGCTCCTTTGGCTTCTCCTCAATGCTGATAACATTGCCCTCAGCGTCAATCTCAGCAACGCCAAAACGCTCTGGATCTGGTACACAATATCCAAATACAGTAGCTTTGTTTTCTTTCTCGGCAGTCTCAACAGCCTTGCGGAGCATACCTGTAAAACCCTGACCGTAGAAGATGTTGTCTCCCAAAACTAAGCATGCGCAATCATCGCCCACAAACTTTTCGCCGATGATAAATGCCTGAGCAAGTCCGTCTGGAGATGGCTGCTCAGCATACTCAAAGTGTACTCCGTAGTCACTTCCGTCACCCAGAAGTCTGCGGAATCCTGGCAGGTCGTTTGGAGTGGAGATAATAAGAATCTCTCTGATGCCAGCAAGCATCAGTACCGAAACAGGGTAGTAGATCATCGGCTTGTCATAAATTGGCAACAACTGCTTGCTTACACCCTTGGTAATAGGATAGAGGCGAGTGCCACTGCCTCCGGCTAGAACGATACCTTTCATAGCGATTATTATTTAGTTAATTGTTAATTGTTTTCTCTGGTTTGAATATAAAACATCCAAAGGTAATAAAAAAAACACAATCTACCAAATGCAGATTGTGTTTTTTGCTGATTTATAACTCGTTTTACTTGTTGAAACGGGCTTTTACATTGTCTGTAGCCTTGCGGAGCAGCTCGGCAGGGCAGCAGAGAGTGATGCGTACATATCGCTTGCCCTCGGTACCGAAAATGCCACCAGGGGTAAGGAATACATCGCACTTCTCCATAACCTCGTCAGAGAAGTCGTAGCAGTCGCCCTGATAATCCTCTGGTATCTCTGCCCAAATGAATAGCCCCGCCTGATTTGGCTGATAGTGGCAGCCCAGAGCATCAAGCAGCGCGTTGCCCTCCTTCTCGCGCTCGCGGTAGATGGCATTGAGTTCTGTAAACCACTCTTCGCCCAGCGCAAGAGCAGTCTCGGCAGCCGCCTGAATAGGGTAGAACATACCTGAGTCCATGTTGGACTTAAAGGTCAAAATTGAGTCAATCCACTCCTTTTTGCCCATAATAACACCTACACGCCAGCCTGCCATTGAGTGACCCTTTGAAAGTGAGTTCATCTCCATTGCCACATCCTTTGCGCCTGGTATAGAGAGAATACTCATAGGCTTGTCGGCATTACGGATAAAGCTGTATGGGTTGTCGTGGATTATGAGGATGTTGTGCTTTGCACCAAAGGCAACAATCTTCTCAAATAACTCGCGGGTTGGAGTCTTGCCTGTAGGCATGCCAGGGAAGTTGGCAAACATGATTTTTACACCCTCTACGCCCTCTTTCTCAATCGCATCAAAGTCTGGCATAAAGTCATTTGCCTTGTTGAGCGCGTATGGTTGCATAATACCACCTGTCATACTTACAGCTGCCTTGTATGCAGCATAGCCAGGGTTTGGAACAAGCACTTTGTCACCTGGATTGATAAAGGTCTGGCAAATGTGCATAATGCCCTCCTTCGAGCCGATAAGTGGCAGTACCTCAGAGTTGTAATCAACCTCTACACCGTACCACTTTTTGTACCAATCGGCAAACGCCTTACGCAGCACAGGCTCGCCCTTAAAAGACATGTATTTGTGTACATCTGGTCGCTGTGCCTCCTTGTATAGACGCTCAATTACCGCATGAGCAGGTGGAAGATCTGGACTTCCCATTGCAAGTTTGATAATCTGACGACCTGTTGCCGCCTCAATCTCTGCTATCTCACGCAGACGACGCGAGAAATAGTATTCGCCCGTTCCGTCCATGCGGTGGGCACGCTCAATAGTAACCTTATTCATAGTTTTCGGAGTTTTCTTTGTGCAAAGATAGAAAAAAAATGGTTACCTGCTATCAGATAACCATTTTTATAGCTAAATTTAGTGTTAATCTCTCTATTATTACTAATCTTTTTACTAAAGTTGCAAACATTAGTTTCTTTTGAGACCTTAGAGACGCTAAAGTCCTTAGTGTAGGGAGTACGCCAGCATAGCTAAAAATCATACGGCTCTATTGCATCGGCATAATTGCTCCAACCATCTGCAGCTTTGTATGCCTCAATAGATGCACGAGGGACATAGATTTTACAATCTAAATTAGGATATGTAAATGTATCGCTGTCAAGTACAAAAACATTAGAGCCTAAAATTGGGGGTGTGATGGACTTACAATATACTTGTGACAAGTTTGCACAATTGAAAAATACATCTTTAGCGATACTTGTTACAGTATGCGGAATAGTTACACTTATAATACTGCTACAACTACAAAAAGCGTTAGCTTTGATAGTTGTTATTTCATCTGGAATAACTAAATCTGTAACAATTGTATTATTTAGATGCAAGGTCGCAACATTATCAACAGGATTAGATGAACGACTACCAAAGTCAATATTGCACCATGCAATCAAATCACTAATATACACATCAGTAATAGCATCACAGTAGTCAAAAGCTTGCTTGTCAATTGATATAACACTATTACCCATTGTTACACTTGTTAGTTTACTGCAACCATAAAAAGCTTGCTTGCCAATTGATGTGACACCATTACCAATTTTTACATCTGTTAAATTCTTACAATGAACAAAGGCATAGTCTTCAATAGTTATTACGCTTTCAGGTATGGTTATATTTGTAATGCCACTACATCCAGAAAA
Organism: uncultured Alistipes sp.; assembly: GCA_964541245.1. GTDB lineage: Bacteria > Bacteroidota > Bacteroidia > Bacteroidales > Rikenellaceae > Alistipes. The sequence goes on along the minus strand of CAZIPR010000006.1, from coordinate 60,725 downwards.
AGCTCCATTTGTAATTGTAACAGTTCCTTCAGCAATGGTTATCGTAAGGTTGTTACATCCATAAAAAGCTTCATTTCCAATGGTAACTATGTTTTCGGGTAGAGTTATTTTTGTGAGATTTTTACAATTGTAGAAAGCTTGCTCTCCAATAGTTGTTACATTTTTAGGGATGACTATGTTTGTAAGATTCTCACAATTATAGAATGCTCTATTCCCTATAGCTGTTACACCGTCTGGAATAGTAATACTCTTTAATGTTGTAAAGTTATAAAATGCTTGTTCAGGAATCTCCTCTAAAGTGCCGTTAATAACGATATATCCCTCGCCATTTTTATATTTATTGCTTAAAACATTAGCAGTCTTGGTAACCCCAGCTTGAATTGTTTTTCCATCAGTTGTAGTATATGTTATCACTGTCGCACCTTCAGGAACAACAAAATCTTCTTCTGTATCCTCTACAGGTGTTTTGTCGAAGTATATAGTATGGGTGCAACTATATGAGAATAGCAGTGCAATAGCGGCGAAAAAAGCAAAAAACTTTTTCATAGTTTAGGTTGGTTTAATAGAGCAAAAAGGTAAATCGCACAATGCGATAATGCAAAGTTAAACAATGTTTTGCAAAAATGCAATAGCCTGATTTATAGAACATACCTTAAATACTACAACATTTCCAAACAGTTTATCAAAATATTTATATACCTTTGCCGAGATTATTATACAAGTTGTATGGAATTTATAGAAAATATGCTCTTTGGAGAGGGCATTGAACACTCAATATTTGTTTTTGCAGTGGTTATAGCACTTGGTACGCTGCTAAGTAAGGTTAAGATTGCAGGTATCTCGTTAGGCTCTACATGGGTGCTGTTTGCAGGTATTGCATTGAGCCATTTTGGTATGGTGGTTGACCCCGAAATGCTCGGCTTTGCCCGCGATTTTGGACTCACGCTCTTTGTCTTCTCCATAGGTTTGCAGATTGGTCCAGGATTTTTTGCCTCATTGCGAGCTGGAGGAGTTCGTCAAATGTGGCTTGCGGTGCTTGTTATGGCGTTAGGCGTTGTTGTAACCCTTATTATTGCCCATCTGACAGGTACACCATTGCAGACTATGGTCGGCGTGATGGATGGCGCGGCGGTAAATACACCTGCTATGGGTGCAACGCAGCAGGCTTATATTGACACCACAGGCATTGACGACAGGTCTATACCTATGAGTTTTGCCATTGCTTACCCATTTGGCGTTGTGGCTGTAATTATCGCATTCTTGATTCTCAAGCCGCTACTCAAAATAGACCTTAAGGTCGAAAATCAGGCTCTGCAAGCACTTAGCAACGAGAATAAGTTTGCCGCCAAATTCTCTATCGAGGTTGTAAACCGCCAAATTGACGGTATGAAAGTCAGCGAACTTAGAAATCTTGTTGCTCGTCAGTTTGTTATCTCACGCATCTCCCACGATGGCAATAAGGCGTTTATCGCCGATTCTGAGAGTAGGGTTTATTGTGGCGACAAAATATTTGTTGTCAGCTCTCTTGAGGATAAACCAGCAATCCTCGCCTTTTTAGGTGTAGAGATTGATATGCTCGAACAGGAGTGGGGCGAATTTGAGGGAAAACTCGTCTCGCGCCGTATCGTGGTCACTCGCTCAGAGGTCAACGGCAAAAAGTTCTCCGACCTTAGACTCAGAACAAAATATGGCATCAATATTACCCGCGTAAATCGTGCAGGAGTCGATTTGATACCATATCAAGGTATGGAACTGCAACTTGGCGACAAAGTCGTTGTTGTAGGCTCAGAGAGCGCGATTGATAAGGTTGCAGAGCTGCTTGGGAACTCACTCAAAAAGCTGCACCAACCACATATTTTCACAATCTTCCTCGGTATTGCCCTCGGAGTCTTTGTCGGCTCTATACCTATTGTAGAGTCTCCGCAGATAAGGCTCGGACTCGCCGCAGGTCCTATGCTGATGGCTATACTTATAGGTCGCTTTGGAACTCATTGGCACCTTATAACCTATACAACCGTCAGCGCAAACCTTATGCTACGCGAGGTGGGACTTGCTATGTTCCTTGCCGCTGTAGGATTAGCTTCGGGCGAGGGTTTTGTTAGTGCCCTGCTCTCTGGCGGATATGTATGGATGCTCTATGCGCTTATTATCGCCATCGTGCCGCTACTCTTAGTCGGTATCTTTGCCCGCAAATACTATAAGATGGACTACTATACCCTTATGGGAACACTTGCTGGTAGCATGACAAATCCTATAGCTCTTACATACGCAAACAATATCGCAGGCTCCGATATGCCCGCCATCAGTTATGCAACCGTCTATCCGCTTGTGATGTTTCTGAGAGTGGTTATAGCGCAGTGTATGATAGTTTTTTTAGCGTGATAGTACGCCACCTACGGCACATCCCTTAAATCCCATCAGTGGACCGTACCCTTTAGGTTCTATCCACCGATGGGATTTTTCACGATGCCCCGTATCTGGCACACTCTGACGCTAAAATGCGGTGGCTTAATTTGGGTGCGCGGTTTTAGAGAATTTTATGCGCTACAGTGTTTACACTCATAGTTTTCTTCTGCTGCGGGAGCGATGGTGGCGGGAGCGGCGGTATTGTTTTACTTTGCGGCGGATACCAAGAACAAGCATAGCAAGCAGGGTAACGCCGATAACAATCAGCACCCATGGTTTTACAACTTCGCCCTTGACTCTTGCCCACATTTCGAGCATCTGCTCTGTTCTTGCGCCTGAGTCGTGCATCATAGCGCAACGCTCAATAACTTTGTGGTCGGGATACTGTACAGCATCAATCTTTACACACTCTGCACCCTTACCGAAAAAGTAGCTTACATCAACGCTCTTCTCAAGGCTGTCGTCTGTCTTTGCCTCAAGCACCTCTGGTGTTGCTACGGCACTTACATAGCCTATGGCATCCATATTTTTCAGTGCAATATCTGAGCGGCACATGAAGTTGATAAAGTAGCGTGCAGCCTTTATGTTCTTTGCATATTTAGGAATAACCCAGCCGTCAAACCAAACATTGCTACCTTCGTCGGGTACATAGTAGTCAAGACTTACGCCTACATCAGCAGCCTCCTCAATAGCCCACACGGCATCTCCGCTCCAAGTAAGGTTGATGTACGCCTTCTCTTTGGTCATCATCTCCTTGCCAAAATCAGCCTCCCAGCCCGCTACAAGCGGCTTAGCCCTCTTTAGAAAAGCCTCAACAAGGGCAATTGACTCATCTGAGGCATCGTACATTACCTGGTCTAAAGTGGTTGCGCCACTCTCAATCTCTTTCTGCTTCAAAGAGACTAAAATAGGTCCATACACATCACGGAAAGCATCCTTGATAAATATCTTTTTGCGGAACTTCTCGTTGTGTAGCACCGACCAAGAGGATGCCTCCTCGTCTGTTACATATTTGGTGTTGTAGAGCAGACCTGTAGTGCCCCACATATATCCCACAGCATAGTCATTGGCATTTTTGCCTGAGCCGTCAATCATATTGAAGCGGTCAATGATATATGGTGAGATATTAGAGTCTATATAGTTTGGGGTATCTCCAAAATCTTTGTCTATAGGGATTAGCAGGTCGTTTCTAAGCATGCGCTCAATGATATACTCAGAGGGGCATACAACATCGAAATCCTCCTTGCCACGCTCAATTTTGGCAAGCATAATCTCATTTATGTCGAAGAGCTGATAGACAATCTCAACCTCCTCGCCTGTCTGCTCTTTGTACCACTCCTGAAACTGAGTAAGCACCTCTTCGTCTATATAGTCTGCCCAATTGTAAATCTTGAGCGTATGCTCTCTGTCGGCAGCAGTTGTGGTGCCAATTAGGGTGCAGAGTGCAGCTAAAAGTATAAAAAATCGTCTCATGCTTCTAAATCTCCTCTTGTTTACGGGCTGCACGGCGTGAGCGTACATTGATTATAATGAGCAATAGCAGTACGGTAACAAATATTATTGTTGACAGAGGTCTAAGCTCAGGTGTAAGTCCACCCTTGCGGGCATCGGCATAGATAAATGTTGACAGAGTCTCAAGACCTTTATTGCCCTTGGTAAAGATTGTTACGGCAAAGTCGTCAATAGAGAGCGTAAAAGCCAGAATAAAGCCCGAAATCATGCCTGGACGAATCTCTGGGATGATAACCTTGCGTAGAGCCTGGAACGGGGTTGCACCTAAATCAAGGGCAGCCTCGTAGATGTTTGGATTCATCTGCTGTAGGCGTGGCATAACACTTAGCACCACATAAGGGGTACAGAAGGCAATATGTGCAAGCACTACAGTTGTATAACCCTGCGCAATACCAAAACTTACAAAGAGCAGAAAGAGCGAGATACCTGTGATAATATCAGGATTGAGCATCGGGATATTATTCAGGAAGGTTATCGCTTGGCGTTTTCTGCCTCGCATATTGTGGATGCCTATTGCGGCGATACTACCCAAAAGAGTCGAAACCGCAGCTGCAATAATTGCAATGGTAAAGGTGTTTTCTATGGCATCCAGCAGGTTGTGGCTCACACCTCCAGAGAAGAGCGATGTGTACAGCTTTGTAGAGAAGCCTGTCCAGTTACCAAGCACCTTAGCCTCTGTAAATGAGAAGACTGCGATAATTATAATTGGCGCATATAGCAGAGCAAGCAGCAGCCAGAGGTATGTTTGTGCAAAAAACTTCTTCATTATATTATTCCTCCCTCATTTTGCTCTCTCCCTTCGCCATCAGAGAAGAGAGAAGTGATACCAATAATAACGAGCATAATCAGTGACAGCGCAGCACCGTAGTTCCACATGCCGTTGTTGATATTCTCTTGAATAGTTGTTCCAAAGAGCTTTATGTTGTTCATTGTCAGCAGCTCAGCAATGGCAAAGGTCGATATTGTAGGCATAAAGACCATCATAATACCACTTGTTATACCTGGCATAGAGAGCGGTACGGTAACTTTCCAGAATACAGTGCTTGGTTTTGCACCCAAATCTTCAGCCGCCTCAATAAGTGAGTGGTCCATCTTCTGAAGGGTGTTGTAGATAGGGTAAATCATAAATGGTAGAAAGTTATAGACCATACCAAATATCAGTGCACCCTCGCCAAGTGGTATGTGTGCAAAGTCAAAGAGTGCCACTGTGGCAAGTGTACGCACAAGAATATTTATCCACATTGGTAGAATAAATAACATAACCGTAGTTTGTGAACGGTTAAGGTTTTTGTTGCTCAGAATATAGGCAGCAGGGTAGCCCAACAGAATACACAGAAAGGTGGTCACAAGCGCAATACCTATTGAGTATATAAAGGTGTTTACCGCCTCTGGTTGAGTTACAAACTTGACAAAATTCTGCAATGAAAACTCGCCTTGATTGTCAGTAAAGGCAAAAATAACAATCAATATCAGCGGCAGAGCCACAAATATCCCCAAGAATAGAGCGTATGGAAAAGCCCAACTTGAGCGGCGTGTAAATATCTTAAGATTCATCTATTAACCCTTTCTAAACCCTCTTTGTAATGCGTAAATCCTTTGCAGCGACACAGATACCAACTAAATCGCCCTTGTCCCAGATATCGTTTGTATCGACATAGACCTTCTCTCCATCGTCTGTAAGAACGGTCAGATGGTAGTGATTGCCCTTGTAGAGGATAAACTCAATCTCGCCCATGACAATTCCATCCTCCTTATTATCAAGCAGTTCTACGCGGTTGAAATCAACCCTTACTCTAACTTCGTCACCCTCTTTTGCTTCGCCTGGTAGGCACTCAAACCGCGCGCCCAAGAACTCAACTGTAGTGTCTGAAACCATCTTGCCCTCAAAGGTGTTGCAGATTCTCTCTTTCTGCATAACATGTATGTCTGACGGCTTGATAAACATACCCACGGTGCTACCAACATCAAAGGCGTTGTAGTCTTGAATCATCATCTCGTAGCCCTTGTCGGTCTCAACAAACATCTCGTAGTGTACACCCTTGAAGATGCACGACTTCACAACACCTGTAAATTTGGCATTCTCGGCATTGGCAATAATATAGATATCCTCTGGACGAATAACCACATCCACGGCACTATTCTCGCCAAAACCCTCGTCAACGCACTCAAAAGTGTGCCCGATAAACTCAACCTCGCGGTCGCAAATCATCTTGCCGTTAAGGATATTACTCTCGCCAATAAAGTCGGCAACAAAAGAGTTTACAGGCTCATTGTAGATGTCAATAGGCGAGCCAATCTGCTGTATCTTACCGTCGCTCATAACTACCACAGTATCAGAGAGGGTCAGTGCCTCCTCCTGGTCGTGGGTAACATAGATAAAGGTAATACCCAGAGTGTTGTGCATCTCCTTAAGCTCCATCTGCATATCTTTACGCATCTTAAGGTCAAGAGCAGCCAGCGGCTCATCAAGCAGAAGCACCTTTGGACGATTTACAATAGCACGGGCAATTGCTACACGCTGCTGCTGACCTCCTGAAAGGGAGTTTACATCGCGGTCCTCATAGTCGGTCATGCTAACCATCTTCAGAGCCTTGCGCACACGCTTCTCAATCTCGTCTGACGGAACTTTGTTCAGCTTAAGTCCAAAGGCGATGTTGTCATAGACATTAAGGTGTGGAAAGAGCGCGTATCTCTGGAATACGGTGTTCAGCGGGCGGCGATGTGGCGGGGTATCTGAAATATCACTGCCATCCATCATAATAACGCCAGAGTCAGGCTTCAAAAAGCCTGCAATCATCCTCAGCAGGGTGGTCTTTCCGCAGCCCGATGGACCGAGTAGTGTAATAAACTCGCCCCTGCGAATATCAAGGTTTATATCGTTCAAAACTACCTTATCTCCAAAAGATTTGGATAGATGCTCAATCTTGATGATAGTATCGTTTTGCTTTGTCATCGTATTACTTTCGTTTGAGTATTGTGTCTGTTAGATTGAAGTGGTATGTTGCGCCAAAACTCATGGCAACACTCTTTACATAGTTGTTTGCAGCAACAAAGGCGTGCAGTCTGAGGCTCTTACTGTTCTTGATAGGGTAGTAGTGTACTCCTCCGCCATAGAAGGCGTAATCTCTGCCACCCTCAACAAAGGTTGGGTTGAATACAAAATCATCGTCATAGCCAAAAATATCATACTTAGAGCGGTACTCATAGCCACCCTTTGCAAATATCTCAACCTTGTCCTTGATTGTATAACTAAACTTGCCTATAGCTGAAAATTCGTGATTCTGACCGCCTATCTGACCACCCATATTGGCGTTTTTGTATATCAAGTCAATCTCAGATGCAAAGCCGCCGACAGAGAACTTTGAGCCAAGAGCTGCCATCTTGACAAACTTACCACGCTCATACTCAATAAGGTTTGCAGACCAAATAGGGGCAAACCAATCGTAGTCTCCATACCAAATAAGTGAGTAGCTGAAAAGTTTGCTCTTAAATGACTCAGTAGCAAAAGGAGAGGAGCCAAATTGCAGCGAGAGGAAAGTTCGCTCGTCCTTAGATGTATAGCCCACCGAGCCACAGAGCTGGAAGATGGATATGGTCTGATAGAGTGTAGAGCAGAGCAGACCGTGTTGGTCAACATCCATAGGGTCAAGCTCATAGCCACCAATAGAAATCATATCCTTACCAACAGTAAGGTTAAACTGCCCCAAGGAGTAGCTCAGTGTGAGCCAATCAATAAAATCGGACTCATCAGAGCGCAAAATGTTCTGGTAGAGCGATTTGGTCTCTGTTGTAACCCAGTGGTTACACATTGAGTAGGAGAAGTTTCCAACAGAGCCTTCAAAAAGAGAACAGAGGGAAGAGTTGCCAAAATCCACACCTTTATACCCCTCACTGCCTGTTGACAAGTAAGGGTTGACTTCAAATCGAGGCGTGATAATCAGCGTTGGAATATTGCCTGATGCATCAGCCTCTTGCGAGTAGGTACAAAAGTAGCATAGTGCTGCTACTGTCAGAGCAAGTATTTTTTTCATTTCCCATAAATTGGATTAGGTTGGTTTCGGGTGCAAATATAACAAAAAAAATGACATACTCGCATTTTACCATACTAAATATAGCAGCTTTTTAGTTTTTCTTGTTGGTTTTGTGTGCATAAAGGGTATAAAATTGCAATAACAGAGAATTTTTGCTATCTTTGCGCTACTAAATACAAGTGTATATGAAACAGAATATTTTTTGGAACAGCGTGATGGTAAATAGTGCCATCTTGGGTGTGGTAATGCTCGCCTCTCATGTTTTTGAGCAGTGTGCGGTGGTATATGGTAAGAGTATGGGTTGGCTCAGCTTTATGGGCTTTGAGATGCTTGCCTCTATGGTACTCTTTGTGTGGTTGCTCTACCGTTTTGCGAAAAAATACTCTGAGCAGGTTATGCAGAGCCAGAGTATAAAGATGTTTAGCTATGGCTCAGCTTTTGGCTATATATTCACTCTATCTGCTATGTCGGGCGTCATTGTGGGTCTTGGCAGATATATCCTCCACAATGTTATTATCGGTCATAAGGCATACACCGAGGGCATGATTACCACAATGCAGAGCGTGCTTAAGGCTAATCCTGAGACCGCTGCCATGATGGACTCTTACAATCAGCTCTTTGCACAGCTTGCTGTTCAGCCTGAGCCTACAATTATTAACACCGTGGTCTCTGCTATCTGGGGCTATATGTTCTGGGGCGTTGTTGTAGGTCTTATAATTGCAGCTTTTGTGAAGAAAGAGCCTACAATCTTTGATAATCAGCAAAGTAGCGAGGAGTAATGGCTGAAAAACTGAATATATCGGTTGTCGTTCCTCTCTATAACGAGCGCGAGTCACTACCAGAGCTTGTAGAGTGGATTGATGGGATATGTCGCAAAAATAGCCTCAGCTATGAGGTCATTTTGGTTGATGATGGCTCAAATGACGGCTCATGGGAGGTTGTTGAGCAGCTGAAAACAGAGTATCCTACAACTCTTCGCGCTATTCACTTTATGCGCAACTACGGCAAGAGCGCAGCTCTCTATTGCGGCTTCGAGGCAGCAGAGGGTAGCGTGGTATTTACCATGGATGCCGATTTGCAGGACTCTCCAGACGAAATTCCAGCAATGTATAAAATGGTTGTAGAGGAGGGTTACGACCTTATCTCTGGCTGGAAACGCAAACGCTATGACCCAATAGGCAAGCGTCTGCCAAGCAAGTTCTTCAACTGGACAGCACGCCAAGTTTCGGGTATCAAGTTGCACGACTTTAACTGTGGGCTGAAGTGCTACCGCAAAAATGTGGTTAAGTCTGTCGAGGTCTATGGCGAGATGCACCGCTATATACCTATCCTTGCAAAGTATGCAGGCTTTAAGCGTATCGGCGAGAAAGAGGTACACCATCAGGCGCGTAAATATGGCGTATCAAAGTTTGGCATGGAGCGTATGCTCAAAGGTTACCTCGACCTTATCTCTGTAACCTTTATGTCGCACTTTGGTCGCTCGCCAATGTACTTTTTTGGAGGTCTTGGTACGCTGATGTTCCTCATAGGCGGCTTTACAACTTGCTGGATTATAGGCAGTAAGATTTATAAGCAGATTATGGACCTGCCACTGCGAGGGGTTACTGAGCAGCCACTCTTCTACCTTGCCATTTTGGCTATAATTCTGGGCGTACAGCTCTTCCTTGCAGGCTTCTTAGGCGAACTGATAAACAGAAACTCAAGCGATAGAAACAAATATTTAATAGATAAAACACTATGATTCAAAGAGTTCAGACACTATACCTTATGGCAGTAACACTGCTGATGATTGTAACCCTTGCCTGCCCGCTGGTATTTGTCAATGTTGAAGGTCAGCAGCTAACCCTCTCAGCTTTTGCAATTTCAGATGCAGAGGGCGTTCTCTCTTATGCCTCAGCTTGGATGGGCGCAATACTCGCAGTAGCTACACTGCTGCCATTTGTTACAATCTTCCTCTACAAAAATCGCCAGCTGCAAATTCGCCTCTGTGGCGTTGAGAGCGTGCTACTTATCGGCTCACTGCTGCTCGTGGCTGCCTATACCTACGCCTTGTGCAACAACATCTTTGCCGATTTTGACATCACTTGGTCAAATATCGTCTTCCGCTTTGCTGTCATCATGCCAGTTATCTCCCTCATCCTTACCCTCCTTGCAATGAGGGCGATTTTGAGGGATGAATTATTGGTGCGCTCATTGGACCGCATCCGCTAAATTTGTCGTCATAGTGGCACATTTCCTGCCGCTAACCCAAAAAATCAGCAAAGGGTGGTACATTTCAGTACAACCCTTCGCTGTTTTTTGTGCCGAGCGTGGTAAATGCACCACTCTGGCAACAAATTCTTCGTTGTTTTAATTTTGGTGTTCTGCTACTTTTTGCGTCTTTTGAGAGCCTCGTTATACTTGCGAGAGTTGGCGTTATGCTCTCTAAGGGTGCGGGCAAAGTTGTGTGTGCCGTCAAACTCTGGCTTGGCGCAGAAGAAGAGATAATCGCTCTTCTCATAGTTAAGCACGCTTTCGATTGCTGCCATGCTCGGAATACATATTGGCGCAGGGGGTAGTCCAGCATTGCGGTATGTATTAAATGGCGAGTCGTAGCGCAGATGGCGGTGCAGAATACGGGTAAGCGAGAAGTCGCCCATAGCATATTTCACAGTAGGGCAGGCTTGTAGCGGCATATTTTTACGCAGACGGTTGATATATACGCCCGCAATACGGGGCATCTCGCCACGGTTTTTGGTCTCCTCATAGACAATAGATGCAAGGGTCATAGCCTGATATTGAGTAAGTTTTGCAGCCTTTAGCTTTGCCTTGCGAGCCTCACTCCAGAAGGCGTTACTCTCGCGCCCCATGCGTTGCAAGAGTGACTGCGGGGTAATATTCCAATAGACCTGGTAGGTGTTGGGTATAAACATGGCAATAAGAGAGTCCTTCTTGTAGCCTAACGACTCACGGATAGCCTTGTCGTACATCGCACCGATAATAGCCGCAGAGTCTGCCATAATCTGCTTGGAAATCTTCGAGGCAAGCTGTGGTAGCGTGCGGGCGTTGCCTATAACCAAATTTATAGGGGTCTGCTCGCCCAAAACTAACATCCTAACAGCGTCAATAACACTCTTACCCCTACCGATGCGGTAGTGCCCCGTCTTTATGCGATTCTCAAGATTTAGATGCGAGGCGTAGAAATTAAAGGCTCTAACCTTTAGTTGTGAGGTAATATTTGGCTCAATACTCGCCTTCAAAGAGCTGTAATCACTCTCTGGCGTGATATAGATAGAGACCTCCCCCTTAAAAGCATTGCCATAGAAGGCATCATGGGCAATAATCGCCGCCGCAGCAGCAAAACCACCAAAAAATATAGCCCAAACGAATATTTTTTTAAGTTTTTTTACTTTCATAGTCCTAAATTTTTGCAAAGATACAAAAAAAGTTCTACTTTTGCACCTGGGTAAGTCTTATACGACCAGCTCCTGCAGAACTCCCCCAGGCAAGGAATTGAGCAAGGGTATGCGGTTGTAGCGGTGCGATATAAGTAGCTTACCCCTTTTTTATTTTAGCGTGATAAGGGCATACCTGCTGCGTTACACTGCGATAAACCGACGCTGCTTGTGAGGGCTGAGGCTGCTTGCAGACTATGCCGAACTGCGAGGAGGAAAGGTCGGCTATGCCGAGCTAACCGAGCTGCTCACATATGCTAAAGTTCAAGGGATTCGATATCCCGCAGAACTTTTCTGTTCCGCTCCCTAAGTTCCTTAAAATTCCCTAACCGACGACAAACCGAGCGCAGAGTGGGGCTTGCTTGAACTATGCCGAGGTGCGAAGGAGGGAGGGTCGGCGCAGCCGAGCCAATATCCTTAATCTCCCTAAATCTTTTGCGCCTCCCTTGCCGACTGACGGTGCAAAAAGTGGCGCGCAGTTTAATGGCAGAAATAACAAAGAATAGCAGCGGGCTTACGCCCTTAATGGCACACAATAACAGCGCGCTTTTAGTAGGGAATTTAAGGAGTTTAACGAGATTAGGGAGTTTAGCGAGCGCGCAAAAGCCGATACCCTTAAATAACAGTTGCGCTTGGCTATTAAGGGTCGATAGACCCGCTGTTATTAAATGCTATTCAATGCTATTCAGTGTCATCTGCTCGCGCCTCCCTTACTGACTAACATCCCCAAAAGTAACAAATATACTGTGGCTGAACGGGTTGCGCGATTTTGTCATTTTGTTTGTCAGTCAATTTCCCTGTGTTTTTGACTGACTGACAATTTGTGGTTTTGTTTGTTTGTGATTTTACCTATTGAAATCACAATCACAAAACAATATATACCAAATGTCAAAATGTTTGTTTGACAATCTTAGATTTTGTTGTTTTTGCAAGGGCACAAAAAAAGATTGCCAACATTTTGGGCTGGCAATCTTTTGTCTATCTTTTCTACTACTCCATATCGTCATCCTTCAGAGTTTGAGGCAGGGCGATAGAGTCCTCTGGGGTATTTGCCTCAATCCAAGCCTCGCGCTCGGCTTTCTGCTCAGCTGTAAGGCTGTTGTAATACTCAGGAAGGAAGTCCTGGAAGCGGCAGACTGTAAGCTGGAAGGCTCCGCTCTGGTCGCGTGAGGTCTCATTGAAGTTGTAGCTATGTGAGTAGATTGCATAGATTGCAAGCACGCTACCTGTTGCGCCATCCTCTGGGACTACATTGCCTGCAAAGCGAGAGTAGCCACTTGTGCGGGCTGTATAGAAGCCTGGGGTAGAGGCGTGGGTTGCAGAGAGCTTATCCTCATAGCAGAGAGCTGTACTGCCGTAGAGCGAAATGTTGTTAATTGAGTATGCGAGCTTGTACCAAGGCTTGCTGACAACATACTGTACCGCGCCATCAACTGTAATACCGCTTGTACAGAGCCAGCTTGGGTAGATATTTGTATTGCTACCGCTTGTCAGTGCAGGATAAGGCTCAACGCCGTTCTGATTCTTTACACCGCGGTAGGTTACTTTAAGATTCTTAAAGCGAATCAAACGACCAAGGAAGTCGGCATTGTAGATGTTTTTAGCCTCAGCAGAGTTCTTTACAACATAGATGTCGTCAGTAGCGTTTTCACCCTCTGTAAGGGTGCAATCCTCGCCCTTAAATACATGCTGCGCCACCTTGTTAGGGGAGACGATGTTTGAGTTTGCGTAGTATTTGTAGATACCGTAGGCGTTAAGGCTCTCGGTTGGAATATCGCCGATAGAGAGCATCATGCGGAAGCTACCCATATAGAGCCCTGTAAGGCGAACATATACCCAGCAACTCTCTTTAGTGTCAAGGTTACAAGGGAAGTCGGCAAAAAGACCGTTAGTGAGCTTAAGCTCAATAGCAGCAGTGCCGTCGAAGATGTGTAGCGACTTGTAGATATTACCCTGCTCGTCATTGCTGACAACTTTGCCCTTGATGTAGTAGTCGCCAACGATATAGCGGTCGTTTGCAATCTCATAATCGGTACACTCGTCAGTAGAGAGGACAAAACGCTTGTACTTTGTCTCTGCCTGAGAGTTGGTAGAGCCAGAGTTATTAAGTGGGAAGAACATATCTTTCAACTCCTTGATAGTCAGATGTGTCATGCCCTGAGCCTGCATAATCTCGTCAGTCATAACAGCAGGCACTGTAGGAGTCTCAAACTTCTCATAGCAGCCCGTAAGAATAAGGCTGACTAAAGCTATTACAAATATTTTAGTAAGTTTCATAGTATCAACAGTTTAGAATCGGAAATAAACATTTAAGAAGTATGTTGTTCCCAACATGTAGAAATACTTTGAATCAAAGCGAGAGTAGAATGCCTCTGCTGGATTTGAGCCCGACAGACTGCCATCCCAACCACGGCTACGGCGCATACGCATCTGCTCGTAACCACCTGTCTTAATATCCTGGTTGTTGAGAATATTCTTTACCTCAGCACTGAAGCCAAGCATATATTTGCGGTGGATATACCAGTTCTTGCCAATGCTTGCGCTCAGAGTATATGCGTGACCCAAATCCTCCTGACGGCGTACATTGTTGATATTTGTAAGAGCCCATACCTTAGCCTCGTCCGCAGCTGCCTCGTTTGCAAGTACGGCTGTGTAAGCCTTAACGGCATTGTTTGTACGATATGCAGGATTCATAGAGAGGTACAACTTGTCGTAGAAGTTAAAGTTTACAGAGGCAAACCAGTTGTTTGAGCCACGATAGTCAAGACCTACATTGACAGCCACCTGTGGAGTGCTCTCTACATAGAAGTTTTTCCAGTTAACCTTGTCTATAAGTTCAACCTCTGCACTGTTGTCAATAATCTGTACAAAGTTAGGGTTAGAGGTGTAGCGATAGTCGCCATAGTTCATAGCACCCTGTAAAGCGAGACCGTTCCAGATAGGAACATTTACAGCCAACTCTACGCCGTAGTAACGCTTGTCAATATCAGACATAGCAAAGTTGGTAAATGAAGACTGTGTGTCGTCATAGAAAGAGATAACCTTTGAAAGGTCGTTCATCTTTGTAAAGTAACCCGATACGCGAGCCTTGATATATGGCAGATTGAGGTTGTAGGTAACCTCTGCGCTGTAAATCTTCTCTGTTGTAAGACCAGGGTTAGACTGGTTACGGGTACGAGGCGAAACAAATGCTGCTGCAAACTTTGGTGCGTCAGCTATAGCTGCAACATTGAGCGCAAAAGAGTGTGCACCTGACAGACGGTATGCAAGAGCGAGTTTTGCCTTGTAGGTAAAGAAATTCAGATGCTCAGAGTCGCCATAAGAGTCGTTTCCATTAGGGAAGAGACCTTTACGCCATAGACCCTGACGCCACATAGAGCTGTAACCAGCCTCAGCACCGATATTTGCCTCAAAACCTCCAAGTGAGAGACCATACTGAGCCCAAAGCTGAGCCTGACGCAGGTGTGCGTAGTAGTCGTAGCTATACTTGTCGCCCTCTTTTACTACGCGAGCGTGACCATGTGTGTTGTAGTAGTCAACATCGTTTTGGTAGGCGATAATATCGCTGCCCTTATCTCTCTCAGCAAACTTGTCAATATCAAGCCAATAGTCGCCACCAAGAAGGTCTTTTACGGTGCTGTAATACTCTGTGCGGTTAACGCGAGCCTTAACACCTCCGACAATGCGATGGTTTGCATTGAAATCGTGAGATAGGGTAGCTACGAAGTTGTAGTCAATCTGGTCGGTATGACGCTCCTCAATCATATAGTTAGAGCGGTAACCCTTTGCATACTCAGCAGTTGAAGGGTCCTCGCGGCGGTTTGCATTTATCATGCGGTCAAAGTCTATTCTGCCGTTCCAAACCTGCATAGCACCAACAGCAGCATTGACATAGTTCTCAATCTGAGCGTCTGTTGTAGCCTGGAAGATACCTGGAATTTCAGGAGTAATCTGGCTCAGGTAGTTTGAAGGCAGGTAACGGTAGTAGTCAGGACGAGGGTCTGCACCATCTTTCCAAGTCAGAGCCGAGTAGCCGTTGAAACCAAAGCGTACAGAGGTTGCAGCTGAGAGTCGGGTCTTGTCTGAAATCTCATAGATGTAGTTAAGCATAACAATAGGCTCATGAGTGCGGCGAACACGGGTGTTGCGCAGCTTACCATCCTGATAACCTATATTTGGGTTGTAGTAGTTGCTACCAAACAGGTCGTATGCCTCCTGAGTAGATGCCTGCTGGGCACCGCGCTGCTGAGGAGTACCCAAAATACTCAGTGCAAGACGATGTTTAGTTGCAAAGAGCTTCTCTACAGATGCAAAGTATCCGTAAGAGTTGTAGTAGATACCATCAACATAGCCGTTGCCACCCTGACGAGTAGAGACAGAGAAGCCGTAAGACCATCCGTTGTCAAGCGCACCTGAGGCGTATGATACCATGGCACGCCAGCGGTACATCTGGTTTGCATTAGAGACACTTGCTCTAAAGCCCTTACGCATCTGTGAAGCGCGTGCATTTACATTAGTAACGCCACCAATGCCGCCAATACCAAAGTCGGTAGGGGTAAGACCTGCGCTATTCTCCTGGTTACGGGTTGCATCGTTCAGACCGCTCCACAGTGACCATGGACCGTAGCCTGTCATTGCATCATTAAAACGGATACCATTTAGATATACATCCTGGTACATTGAGTCATATCCACGCACATTGAATCGCATCTCGCTAAAGCGGTATGAGGCGATGTTGTTGTAGATATCCTTCGATGCGCTCAGCGAAGATGGCAGAGCCTGAGTATCTGAGGCTGAGGAGTCGCTGTCAAACTCTGCAAAGACAGAGTCGTCCATAACCTCTTTCTGCATAGAAGGCACGATGATAACAGTGTGCAGGTCGCGTATATTCTGCTCAACGCGTACCATAATCTCTAACGGCTCAAAGTCTGAAGCAGAAAATGAGAGACGATAGTCTCCGCTGCTCAAATCATTAAAGGAGAAGTTACCGTTATCGTCTGTAGTAACACTCTGCCCAGTCTCGACAATGGTTACATTGACAAGCCCAACAGCAGTTCTGCCGTTACGAGACACAACCTGACCCTTAATGCCAGCCTGAGCAAAAGCTGTGACACTAAAGAGTGTTAGCAGTGTAAAAAGTAGAAGTTTTCTCATATATTTATAGATTATTTACCTAAATTATTTACCTACATATATATAAACAGGCAAGTGGTCTGAAAAACCGCTCTGGAAGTTGTTGCCAACAAAGGTGCGCAGTGGGTAGTTTTTGTACTGTCCCTCTCTTTGCATCATGTAAGGGCGTGAGAAGATATTTCCATAGAACTTACTGCCGCTTGCTCTCTGGAGTTTTAGCTCGCCTGTAGAGCCTGTAGCAAGATTTTCAGAGACGATAATATTGTCAAACAGATTCCAAGAATCACGGTAGCCAAGTGTGCCATATCCAGCCTTGAGTAGGTCGATATATGGGTTGTACATATCGTTTTCAACAAGTTTTTTGATATTTCCCTTTGCACCCAGCACCTCAGTTATGCTCTTGTCTGTAGCATCATCGTTAAGGTCACCCATAATTACAACCTTTGTATTAGGGTTGGCAACTCTTACAGAGTCTGCAATTCTTTTACACTGTGCAGCAGCAGCCTCACGCTTAGGGTCAGAAGCCTCTTTGCCTCCAAGACGGGATGGCCAGTGAGAGACAAGGAAGAAGAACGGCTCGTCATCAATTGTACCCCACATTGTCACAAGGTCGCGGGTGTAGAAGTTCTCCATGCCTGGTATCTGGAACTTATGAGCCTTGCTGCCCTGAAGTTTGAACACATCGGGGCGGTAGAGGAAGGCGCAATCAACACCTCGGCGGTCTGGAGAGTCGTAGTGAACGATACGATAGTTGCCGTGCGCCATCTTTGGCTGAGAGACAAGGTCCTCAAGAACAAGGCGATTCTCAATCTCTGAGACACCGATTACAGCAGGAAACTCTTTCTGAATAAGTGCCATATCGAAAAATACCTTCTCGATATTGCTCTGCTTTTTCTGGTACTTTGAGCTGTTCCACTTCTTGTCGCCTGTAGGCAGGAACTCCTCGTCCAACTTATCAGGGTCGTTGATAGTGTCAAACAGATTCTCAAGGTTGTAGAATACAACCATGTGAGGTTTCTGTGCAAAACAACTCATAAGCACTCCTAAAATGAGCATGGTTGTTAAAAAGACTCTTTTCATACTATCTAAATATTAAAAATTCCAATCGTTAATATTCTTCTGAGACTTAACCTGCTTTGCAATATCCTCGTTAAGATTTCTGAAGAAGGTAAAGCCGCTACGCTTCTCAACCTCTTCGATAGAGACAACGGCAGACTTGTAATCTGAGGCATTTGACTCGTTCTCAAACAAGAAACCTATAGCTTTTATCTCAGAGGCGTCTGTAATCTCAGATATACTCTTCTTGGTGTTGCCACTGCGGGTACGCAAAAGCAGTTTGTAGCAGTGTGTAGGGCGGGTAATTGTCCTTCCACGCGCAGTAAAGGTCTTGGCGTTCTCAAAGAGTGTTCCCACAACTACATAAAGAGTATCAGAGCATACAGATTTACGCGTTCCGTTCTCAACTGTAGCCCATACACCGCTGTTGAAACTGCTGTTTTGTGGCATCATATTGGTTGCATAGAAGGTCTGGGCATTGGTCATCCAGCTGCTGTAACGCGAGGCAGATGGAAGCATGTGACCACGGCTGTCGCCTGTGCCGTATGCGCCCTCTACGATATTCTGTTGCTTAGTTTGTGGGATTACAGGGTCGGTAAACTCATACTCAACAATCCTATATCCTCCATTATAGTATTCGGTTATTGCATCGTCAAACGCCCAGGCATCTGTACGACCGCCACCTGGGTAACCGCGACCATCGGTATATACGCTGTGTAGCGGGTATGCAACCCAACGCGAAACCAGCTTGTCTGTGTCGTAGCAGATAGAGTAGTTGCGCACATGGTTGCCGTTTGACAGTGTTGTGTAGTATGTTTTATAGACAAGGCTCGCTCCGCTTAAATAGTCTGGCTGCTCGCCCCATGCTCTGTCGTATGTTGTGTTTTTGCTCTGACCAAGCTGTGTAAATTGCAGCTCAGCAGAGTAGTCGTCGGAGAATCTTATATAAACCGTAGCCGTACGCGATACGGTTGTCTCGTTTTGGGTAATGTATAGGGTAAATTTATTACCTACTTTGCCTGTGGTGGCAATCTGCTCAGATGAACTACTGAACGAACACCACTCATAGCCTTCAACAATTACAGCTTCATAGCTGTAACGCACATCGCCCGATGTAGTTATTGTAAGTGAGGTCTCATCCCACCCCATTGAGTTGCGGGATATAGTCGCTTTGGACTGAAATGGAGACCAAGGGTCTGTGTTATCACAAGCCCAAAATGTGGAGATAGTAGTTAGTGCAACAAGCACTGTGTAAAAAAATCTGTTCATCGAAGTAAAAAGCCCCCTCTCGGTAGCGTTTTCTACCGAGAGAGGAGTTAAAAATAAAATTACTTAGTGTAAGTAACTGTCAAACTATCCATACGAACTTGACCATCAGTCAAACTTACAGAGTAGCTTGTAGAAGAGCCGTCAAGAGCTACGGTAACCTTATCATTATCCGCGGTAGCACTGCTTCCAATTGACTTAGCCAAGGAAGTTGCATACGCAGCAGTGTTGCAGTCAAATACAATAACATTGATAGTACCTGGAGCTGTCACGGTAATCTTAGAACTCTTGTAGAAACGAGCTGGATCTACATAGTCAGCAATGTTGGTTGTAGAGGCATCCTTGTCATTAACAACTGTAATACCGTTCTCCTCCCAAACTGCCTGCTCATCACTCTTTGAAGTTCTCTTATCAAGAGAATCAAATGTTACTGTTGCATCAACGACCTGCTGCTCGCCTCCTGTTGAAGGTGCGCTCTGTGATACAGCAATAACCTTCTCCAATGTGCCACAATTAACGGTAATATTACCCTTGATAACATCTGTTGTTGTATTCTCTGTGGCATTGATAGTCAGAACGCCATCAGCATAAGAAGCTGAGAAGTGTGAGTTGTCTGATACTGCAACAACATCGCTCTTAAGGTTGTAAGCCTCAACTGCAACACTCTGAGAGCCAGCTGCTGCTGTGAAAGATACAATGCTCTTATCAAAAGACCAGAAAGCAATAGTTCCTGGGGTTATAAGCTCAACAAATATAGCATCTTTGCCCTGTGGTGTATTGCTGTAAGAAGTGCGAACAGTCTTAACTACAATATCATCGCCAAGTTTTGCGCCTGAAGCTGCCCAATACTTTGACTCGCCCTCTGGACTGCACAGACCATAGATGAGTACGGTACCTGTTTCGTCTGTCAAATCAAAATTGCCATAAGTGGTGTTAGCTACAGATGTGATAGTACCCTTAAGGGTGTAAATTGTATCATCCTCGGCTGCTGCAATAAAGTCAGCAACAGTAGTATATTCACTTGGTGTTGGCTCTGGGTCTGGAGTTGGGGTTGTGCCGCCAACCTCAGTAACAGAGTAAGGGAGGATATTGAGGTAGTTGTAAGTACCTGTGATATAACCCTTAACAACTACATTTTTACCGTCAAATGCAGCGTAGTCAGCAGTGTTTACATAGTAGAGAGAAGCCTGCTTTGTAGCACCCTCAACGGTGATATTAGCGTAGCTGCCTACAGAGATAACACCTGTAATCTGTACCTCAATACAAGCAGCATCGGCACCTACCATGGTGTCAAGTGTAGCACCGTCAATAACAAGTGGCTTGTACTCATAAGTGTTGTCTGTAGATACAACAGTTGTTGTTGTAGCAGCCATCTGAAGAGCGTTTGTAGTGTAACCATTGTAGCGAGAAACACTACCCTCAACAGTTACCTTCTCCATCAGTGTACGACCATGCTCTGCGCCATAAACAAGCAGTGAGCCTGTAGAGTCTGCAACAACATAAGCCTTTGCACCAACAGCTACCACAATACCCTCAACGGCATAAGTACCATCGGCAGTAATAGTGTTGATAGCCACGGTCTGAGAAGGTGTTGGCTCTGGTTCTGGAGTAGTGCCACCACCTGGATTGTCAGTACCAAGAGGCTCGTCAGAGAGTTTTACACCGCAAACAATTACGCGAGGTGCAATATCTGGAGCAGAACCAGAGTGGGTAGTGAGCGCAAAATCAGCATTTGTGCTGAACTCAATAGTAGAAGTCTCTGTAAGACCCTCAAGCTTTACTGAGTAGTGGTCGGTTGCTGCAAATGTGATAGGGTATGGAGGGTTACTTGTTGCGCCAGTATTAGCTGCAAGATCTACAGACTGAACAGCACCGCCATCTACGCGGAAGTAGAGAGTTGCAGTAGTGCCCTTCCAAGCTGCTCCGTAGAAGTTGATATACTTTGTGCCAGATACGCCAACAGCTGTTGATGTAAACTTACCCTGCTGCTTGCCCTTTCCGAGTTTGAATCCTGTAGCAGCCTGACCGCCAATGTTTGTTGTACCAAGTGAATATACTGCATTTGTAGAGTCATCAGCTGCGCAAACAAATGGTACATCAGATGCGTAATCGCCCTCTGCCGGCTCTGGAGTAGGCTCGTTGCCACCCTCGCCCGGAACAAGGCTTACAAAGATTGCATCCTTACCTTGTGGAGTGTTGTTGTAAGATGTACGGAGTGTGCGAACAGTGATTGTATCGCCAGCCTTTGCACCAGATGCAGACCAATACTTCTGCTCACCTGTAGGACTGCTAAGACCATAGATATATACTGTACCGGTCTCGTCTGTAAGGTCAAAGTTACCATAAGTAGTGTTTACTACATTTGAGATAACACCTGTAAGCTCATAGTAAGTTGTGCCATCTTCAGCAGCTGCCAAGAACTCGGCTACTGTAGCCTTTACTGCCTCTGTAGGAACATTGCCACCACCTGTACTACCACCAGTGTTGGTAAATTCAACTACAGGACCATTGCCACCCTCAACAAGACGGAAGTCGTCAAAGCGAAGAGCTGCCTGATATTGGTAGTCAGATGATGGCAGTGGGGTAGTTGTGTCAGCCTTGTAGTCACTGAAACGAACATAGAGCTTGGAAGCATCTGCTGGAAGGGTAAATGGAGCTATTGCGTATGTCCAGTTACCATCTGCCATTGTGGTAAATGCAACATTTCCCCAATTTGCACCATCAACGCTCACTGCAACAGTCAGATTTTTGCCAGACTCAAGCGCAGTAACAACAGGGGTGTATGGCGATGCAATAAGAGATGCGTACTGGTTGAAAGCAGTAAATGAGAAGGTGTAGCTCTTAACGCCGCTCTTGATTGCGATGTTGTTGATAACAAACTGAGTGTCACTCTTTGCCTGAAGGTAAGCGTATGGAGCATCGGTTGCGTATGTAGCACCTACAGGAGCCCAAGTCTTACCAGAATTACGAACAGATGCGTTCTTACCTGTGTAGGTTACACCGCTCTGGTCAAATCCCTCGCCACCAGTTGGAGCCCAACCTGTGTAAGCATCAACATAAGGCCAGTAACCGTCAACTTTTGAAACGCTCTCTCCGCAGTTGTCGTAATAGACAAACTCGCCATCAACAGTTGGGATGTCAGAGTCAGACTGAGTGATAGAGAGGCTCGCCTTCTTTGTGATAGGGTAGTTGCTCACATAACCTGTCGCAATAAATGTAATCTTGATGGTACGAGCAGACTCAGTAGCTGGTACCTCAAAGGTTACTGTAGCGTCGCCGTTACCAGCTGGCATACTTGCAACAACGCCCTCTGTGTCAGACTCAACAACCCACTCAGCAGGGGTTGTAACAGTCACAGCCTCGGTTGTTCCGCCGGCAAGACCCACTTTAACAGATGCAGGTGTGACCTCAATGGTTGGAACACCTTGATAACCAGTGTTCTCTCCATTGTTGACACACGAAACTGCAAAGCTCACACTCAGCAGAATTGTTGAGTAGAGCAGTGATTTGAAAAATCTTTTCATACTGTTTTGTGTTTAATGGTTTATAAATAAATTTAATAGTTTTTCTTACTATGTAAATCACGCATGCGTACATACGCGCACAAATAGCATACAAATATATGAATTTTTCTTCAAAACAAGCGGGGAAGTGTATTTTTTTTAACAAAACATATAATTTCTGAGCAGATTGTAAGGAATTTATAAGGAAGCTGAGCGCAAGACTATAGAGTTTGTTAACCTACAAGGATAAAAAAGAGAGCCAGCGTAGGGGATACCTACACTGGCTTCAAAAAGTTGTGGTCTGTAGAAATACTACTTCTCTGGGCGCATTACAACATAGGTCATGTTGTTGTCTGCAAGAACTTTGGCAGCAAGTGCTGCAACCTTCTCGCCTGTCATCTGGCTTACGATACGCTCGTAATCAGCAACATTGTTCATATCGTTGCCAAAGGTGTAGTAGTTCTTGATATATCTCATCCAAGCACTGTTCTGTACAAGGCGATTCTTCCACTCCTTGAGCAGGTACTCACGAACTTTCTCAAGATCCTCGCTCTTAGGACCATTTGCTGCAATCTGCTGCAATTCAGCAACAACAATCTCACTTAGCTCGTCAGCCATAGCCTCGTTTGTGTCAAACTGAACAAGAAGACTGTAAGATGGGTTGTAGTATGGGTCAATAGAGCCGCCTACGCCAACGCTATAAGTTCCACCCTTCTCCTCACGGATAGACTCGGTGTAACGAGAACGGAGAATATCCTGCAAGAAATTCATTGTTACAGCTGTCTCAAGGTTGTAGCTGCTATCTCCTGTGTAGATGCGACAAACACTAACTTTTGGCTGCTGCATCTTCTCCTTGAAGTCGTTTGTGCCACTCTTGTAACGAACACCGTCGTCAACTCTCTTAGTGAGTTTCTTGCTTGTAGGCAGTGAGCCGATATACTTCTCAACAAGTGGCTTAAGAGTCTGAAGGTCAACATTTCCAACTACAAAAACAGTAAAGTTTGCAGCATTTGCAAGCAGCTGACGGTAGATAGGCTCAACTCGGTCAAACTTAATATCGTTTAGTACCTCGGTAGATATCTGCTGACGGCGAGGGTTGTTGCCATAGAGGGTCTTAATCTGCTCAGAAGATGCGCGGTAGTCAGGGTTAGACTTAAGATTCTCTACATAGCTCTTATACTGACCGATAACTGTGTTAAAGTCGTTCTCGTTGAAGCGAGGGTCGGTAAAGTTAAGGTAGATAAGCTGGAAAATAGTCTCAAGGTCCTTTGGAGAGCCGTTACCATACACAAGGCTTACATAGTCGTCTGGAGCAACCTGTACGCTTGCACTCTTACCTGAGAGCTGCTTACGCAAATCTGTTGCAGAGAACTTAGATACACCCTGCTGGCTCATAACAAGGCTCAGATACTTACCTGTGTTGTAGTCTGCATCAGAGAGGGCAGAGATACCAGACTGTGCAAGCATCTGAATCTGTACCTCGTCAGCCTTGAAGGTTGTAGGCTTAACAACAACCTTGATACCGTTCTTCAGAGTCCACTCTGTAGTGCCGAGTGTCTCATTTGTGCCAACCTTCTTTACAGGCGAGCCCTTGAGTGCCTCTGGATTTGCAATCAGTGGCTCCTTTACAGTGTCATCCTGATAAGGGTCAATCTGTGAAGCCTTAACCTCAGCAATGATAGCCTTAACATCCTCTACAGTAGGGTTTACAACGCCATCCTTCTTAGGAGCGTTTACGATAACCACATTATTCTCGTCTGTGATGTAGCGAGAGAATACCTGATTGATAGCCTCAAGTGGCAACTCCGCAATAATTGCGCTATCCATCTTCCACTCCAGTTCAGCCTCTGGGAAGGCAGCGTTTCTGCGGAAAGCAGCGATATAACGGTTTACGAACTGACCGTTCATGCGGTCGTTGCGATTCATATAAGACTGCTCCTCACGACGGAGTACCTGAGCCTTTGCTCTCTCAAGCTCGCCCTCGGTAAAGCCGTGACGGCGGATTCTCTCAAGCTCAGTGTAGGCAGCCTTAAGACCGAGTTTAAGTCCGCTATCCTTTGTTGTAACACCTACAGTGAGTGCGTCAAAAGTAGGGCAGATACCTACGCCACCGTTTGAGAGGTAAGCGTTTGTAAATGGAGCCTCTGGCTTCATTGCAAGCTCTGCAAAGCGTGCATTTGCCATAGTGCCACCAAGCGCGTGGATAAGGGCAAACTGCTCAGCAATAACAGTGTTGTTGTACTCGCGTGGCATAGCCTCACGCTTGATAAAGATAGATGCATCGCTCTCAAGCATCTCTGGGTCCTCAAATACAGAGATGATAGGCTCTACATTGTTTGGAACAACGATAGTCTCCTTTGAAGCGGCATCAGCAGCAGGTGCTGGGATGTCAGACATAAGAGACTTAACCTGAGCCTCAATCTTGTCAGCATCAATATCTCCAACAACTACAACAGCCTGGTAGTCTGGACGATACCACTTGTGGTAGAAGCTCTTAATATCGTCATAGCTGAAAGACTTAAGTCCGTCAAGATGACCGATAAGGTTTCTGTGCTCATACTTTGTGCCCTTGAACAGGGTTTTGAGTAGGTTGATAGTAGAACGCCATGATGCGCCATCACGCATACGCAACTCCTCCATAATCACACCTCTCTCCTTGTCAATCTCATCATTCTCAAGAGAGATAAAGTGTGACCAATCGTGAAGGATAAGCAGCGCAGTGTCAATAACACCCTGACGAGCTACAGGAACATCCTTCATCAGGTACTGTGTGTAGTCCCAAGAGGTGCCTGCATTGAGGTTTGCACCAAACTTAACACCCACCTTCTCAAGGTACTCGATAAGCATCTTGCCAGGCATGTTCTTAGTACCGTTGAAAGCCATGTGCTCAAGGAAGTGAGCCAGACCCTGCTGGTTATCATCCTCCTGAATAGCACCTACATCATGCACGATATAGAAATCTGCAAGACCCTTCTGCTTAGCGTTGTGACGGATGTAATACTGCATGCCGTTCTCCAATCGTCCCACTCTGACCTCTGGGTCATGAGGGATTACAGGCAACGCAGGCTGATTGCTCATCTGAGCAACCGCTACAAATGCAACAAGTGTCGCAATTGCCAATGTGAAAAATCGTCTCATTGTTGTGAAATTTTAGTTAAACTTCATTAAAATTATCTCATTAACCTTTTGTGTGGTTTCATTTTTCGGGTGCAAATTTACCCCCCCCACCAATTTTCCAAATTTTTAGGAAGAAATTTAGAGTAAAATTCAAAATATCGCTTAATCTCCCACCTCTAAAATATCTCCTGGCTGACATTTTAGTACCTTGCAAATCGCCTCAAGGGTTGAAAAACGAATTGCACGACCTTTGCCGGTCTTGAGTATAGATAGGTTGGCTTGGGTAATGCCAATCTTCTCTGCAAGTTCTGTAAGCGTTATCTTCTTTTTAGACATTAACGCTGAAAGTTTGATATTTATTGCCATATCTCAAAAAACTGTGTTATCACATTAAGATAACTATTTATTTCAAGCTACAAATATATGCTATATTTGGCAAATATCCAAATGCGTAGCAGTGAAGAGAGGAGAAATGGCAGAAATTTTGATTTTTTATGAATAAATTTTACCTTTGCAGCAATATGAAAAACAAAACTACATACAACTACAAGGTAGAGACCCAAAAT
Source organism: uncultured Alistipes sp. (assembly GCA_964541245.1). Lineage (GTDB taxonomy): Bacteria > Bacteroidota > Bacteroidia > Bacteroidales > Rikenellaceae > Alistipes. The sequence continues at coordinate 34,701 of CAZIPR010000006.1, read as the reverse complement.
GTGGACTTTACCTACCGAGCAACCATTGACGCACTTGGAAACTTTATTCTCAATACCGCAGGTATTGATGCCCAGGGAAAGGGTTTTGGTGTAGATGCGCTCACTCCGCTACATAGGACATGGGTGCTGTCAAAGTTTGTCATTGAGATTGACTCTCGCCCAGAGCAGTTTGATACTTTTGACCTGACAACTTGGGTAAACGAGAACACCCGCCTGCTCTCAACCCGAAATTTTACGCTCTCCGATTCTGCGGGAAAAATGTTCTGTCGCTCGCTTTCGCAGTGGTGTATGCTTGACTATGAGCGTCGTATGCCTGTAAACCTTGAGGAGATTAGAGAGATTTTCGAGCCTTATCTGTGTGCAGACGCCTCTCCTTGTGAGCAGCCACGCAGACTGAGAACTATTGAGCCAGAGGTTGTTAAGGAGCATAAAATTGTCTATAGCGATATAGATTTCAACTGCCACATGAATACCATGCGCTATATCGGTAGGATGGTTGATATGCTACCTATTGAGTATCTGAAAGAGAATCGCCCATTTAGGCTTGATGTTCACTTCCAGAACGAGTGCCGCTTGGGTCAAGTGATAAAAATTGGCATGCAGCAGTGTGACAACCTCTCACTTTTTGAGATTACCCGCGAGGATGGGGTTGTGGCATGTCGAGCCTCTTTTGAGTGGAGATAAAGAGCGATTTAGTATAAAAATAGGGTAGGTTTTTTGGAGTCTGCCCTATTTTTTGTACCTTTACAATGTTATTTACATGCCTTTACTATGAAGATTGTAATTTTAGGTCCAGCGCATCCGTATCGTGGAGGTTTGGCTTCTATTATGGAGACTATGGCGCGCGAGTATATCTCGCGTGGCGATGAGGTTGTTATCTACACCTTCTCGCTGCAATACCCCTCACTTCTTTTCCCTGGGAAGAGCCAGACTGTAGATACTCCTGCACCAGCGGATTTGCATATAGAGCGTATTGTAAATACTTGTAATCCAATAAATTGGCTTATTGTCGGCAATCGTATTCGTAAAGAGGCTCCCGATATGGTGCTTATGAAGTATTGGACGCCGTTTATGGCTCCATGTTTTGGTACAATAGCCCGCATTGCTCGCAGGAACGGCAAAACGAAGGTTATCTGCCAGATAGATAATGTCAACCCTCACGAACACCATATAACCGACAGACCATTTAACCACTACTACCTTGGAGCAGTGGATGGCTTTGTCTATATGTCCGAGCAGGTGCATGGCGAGCTCACAGAGTATAGCTCATCCCCTGCGCTCTTCTCGCCACATCCGATGTTTTCAAACTTCGGCAGTAGAGTTGATAGAAGTGAGGCATGCCGTCACTTGGTGCTTGATGAAAATGTGCAGTATCTGCTCTTTTTTGGGCTTATCCGCGAATATAAAGGTCTTGACATCCTGCTCTCTGCTTGGGAAAAGGTTAGGCGCGACGGGCTGAAACTTATTGTGGCAGGCGAATTTTATGAGGATAAAGAGAAGTATATGCCTCAGTTAGAGCGACTTGGGGACAGTGTTATCCTGCACGATAGATTTATCGCAGACCAGGATGTGAAATACTACTTTTCTGCCGTTGACGCCCTTGTGCTGCCATACAAAACTGCAACTCAGAGCGGCGTAACTCAAATAGCCTATAACTTCTGTACCCCTATGATTGTTACCGATGTAGGCGGTCTGCCAGAGATTGTGCCAGACGATAGGGTAGGCTATGTATGCCCGCCAACGGTCGAAGGTGTTGCCGATGCAATCGAATCTCTCTACCAATCTGACAACCTCGCCCGCTTTGGCAAAAACATCCTCAAAGAGCGCAAACGATTCTCCTGGAAAGCGATGTGTGATAAGATTACGGAGGTGCTGAATTTGTCTAATTTGTCATGATAGCACGCCACCTACGGCACATCCCTTAAAAAACAATCGCGGCTGTACACTTTTGGTACTATCCGCGATTGCTTTTTTACACTGTACACCGTATCTGACGCACTTTGACGACAAAATAAGTCGGGCGATTTTTTTATAGAGTCTTGCTGGGTGTTATCCATAAAATGGTTTTTACCCTTGCTTATGACTCCTCATTAGGGTGAACTCTATCGTATTTTAATCAGTCTGCCAACTTGTAATTGATCTGTGGAACTTATTTTGTTAAATGTGCATATTTGCTCTATGGATACACCGTGCGCGTCGGCTATACTTTGTAGAGTATCTCCTGCTGAGACTTTATAAAATTGGGCGTTGACTGAGTTGTTGTTATGTGCATTGCTATTTGTATTATGTGATGTTTTGAATACTATTAAATCATGGTTTGTCACTGTGTTAAAAGGTTTATCTGGTTGATAAAATATAGGTGCTAATAATCCTGCAGAATAAGTGCTTAAAAGAAAAGAAGCAAACCATTCTCCAAGTGAGTTATCATTGGCGTTATAATTATCTTTTACATTAGTTGCAAATGGGACATAGGCATCGTGGTTATTAGGTGCTTTTGATAAGTAGAATCCCTCATCTGCGTCTAATTTAACTTTTGCTTTTCCGTCAAGACCTATCGTGCCGATTTGCTCATAATTATAATTATTTTTGTGAATTGTAGTTCCTGGAGTACCTGTAACTATTACTCTTTTTACAGAGCACGAACTGATAATTAACAATGATAGCAGACTGCATAGAGTCACAATGTTATTAAAAGAAATCTTCATATTGCTTGTGTTTAATAATTATTGAAAATCATATAACGGTTTAGACTTGTACCACTTGTCGCCACGAATCTCTAGTATATAGCATCTTTCGTTAAATAAGTTTGGCTTGGTAATGTATATATTTCGTAAAGCATCGTTTACATAATACCTTTTGCCATCTCTTCTGACAGGAGATATGATAACAGTATTCATATAAAACTGTGAAATAAAGTTATCCAAAGACGCTAATCTGTCTGTTGAGTATGCAATACATATTCCGAATGTACTTTTGTTGATATCATCGGTAGGGTCAATTATAATTTTACTTAAGAGATTGAAACTTCTTCCCATTGATGCGTGTCCATGTGGAGGGATGTGAATAACTGGTTGGTCAATATCATAAGTTGTCGTTGCGGAACTTTGTGACAATGAGCCACCAACATTTACACCGTTTAGGGCTCTACCGACAACTCCACCAACACCAAACGCTCCTGCTACAGTTCCTAAATTAACACCTGCGCCACTGCTCGATCCTCTTGTGGATGTGTGAGTAGTAATAGACGGATCATAATATGGGGTTTGGGAAATAGGGCTGATGAAAAATGATTGTGCGCGGTCTATAGACATAGTTTTGTCTGTTAGATTATACACAATTACCTCAACATCATACTCGCCACTAATAATTGCGCCAATGGCTATCGTTGATGTTGAAGGAATTTCTTGCCGAGATGTTAGCTCCTGTTTTACAGGATCGGTGTTGCGAAAAGAGCGATAACTAATCTTTTTAACAAGTGTTTGGGTAGAGCAAGATGCCAAACCGAAACTAATTAAAATAAGTAATAAATGTTTAACCATAAATAGTCTATTGCTGCCTTACAGCTCCTATTTGGCGATTTCTATAAAAAGAAAGTGTGGAGCCGATTAGTTTATCTGAGTGGAGGCTCTGGTAAGACCTGAAGCACAAATAAACAATACCCCACACCCGTATTGGCGTAGTGGGGCAAACTGTGTGCCTCCATTACGGTACATACCAATACAAGGTGACGAGTGTGTTGCTCTCCCTGTGCTTTGAAAATTTACCAGATTTCCACTCAAGGATAAAAGCTAATACACTTTCATCAAAATATGTAACATCGCAGTTGCGATACTACAAAGATAGTGTATATTTTTCAAAAAACAAAGGCGTTGCGAATTTCGCAACGCCTTTGTTATAACTATTTTCTTTTTACTCTTTGATATTTGGCAACTCAAGACCGTAGCCGTTTTTCTTGTCATCTGCCTTGAGGTAGAGGGCAAAGAGGAGAGCCAGAATGCCCAAACCTACGAAGATAAGCATAGGCACGGTGTAGTTATAGTTTACGCCCTCAACGCCTGCTGCAATCTGCTCAGCAACGCCAGGGTTGGTCTTCTCAAGTGAGTAGCCGATAAGCATTGGGATAAAGCTCAGACCGAAGTTCTGCACCCAGAAGATAAGCGAGTATGCACTACCGAGGAAACGCTTGTCCATAATCTTTGGGACAGATGGCCAGAGAGCAGCAGGAACAAGTGAGAACGATACTCCGAGCAGGATAATGGCTACAAAAGCGATAGCCTTGCTTGGGAAGGCTGGCAGCACAAGAGCAAAGGTGGTGTGGCAGACAATCATCAGCAGTGCACCGAGGATAAGCATTGTTGCGCCCTTACCCTTACGGTCGAGATACCAACCAAGGAACGGAGTGACACATGCTGCACCAATTGGGAACCAGCGGAAGATATCGGCTGCCATAGTAGCGGTAAGACCGAGGCTGCTCTGGAGCATATTGGCTGCAAATTTCTGGAATGGGAAGATAGCTGAGTAGTAGAGTACGCAGAGCATAGCTACAATCCAGAAGAGCTTGCTGCTAAAGATTTTGCCTATATCAGAGAACTTGAACTCCTCCTCTGGGTCAGCATTTACGCCTGCGCCAGTCTGGCTGTCAAGTTTCTTATCCATAAAGCAGAATACTGTGTAGCAGAGCAGACCGATGCAGAGCAGTGCAAGGCAGAAGGCTACAGGGCGAACAACTGATGGGTTAGCTCCGCCGATACCTGCAAGGCGAGGAGAGATAGTGAAGATAATAAAGACGCTCACACGGGTCAGAGCCATCTCAAGACCCATAGCAAGAGCCATCTCCTTGCCCTCAAACCACTTAGCCATAGCCTTTGAGGCGGTAATACCTGCCATCTCAGCACCACAGCCAAAAATCATAAAGCCGAGGCATGCAAGTTTTGCTGATGCAGGCATATCAACCCACCAAGAGTTAAGCCAGCTCTCAAGACCTGTGCCGATAAAGCTGTCGCTTACAGCGTAGAACTTAATTGCCGCACCTATAATCATAATTATAGCCGACAGCTCGCCTGTAAAACGAAGACCCATCTTGTCAAGGATAATACCTGCAACGATAAGGAATCCCCATACATTGAGCAGATACTCAGAGCCTGCGTAGGTGCCAAAAACATCTGAAGTCCAACCGCGCTGAACTTGAATCAACTCCTTGATAGGAGAGATAACATCAACGAACATGTGCGCAAAGAGCATCATCATAGCAATCAGTACCATTGCTGTCCAACGAGCCCATGCGTGGTCATTGAGGTTTTTACGAATTGTTTGAGTCATAATATTTTAATTTAAGTTTAGTGATTTCTACTCGGCATACTCTTTAAGCACCTTGTATGCCTCTGCAATGCCCAACTCTCCAGCTTTGGAGATGTCAAGGCAACCCTTGCGGGTATCTTTCATGTATATCTGTAGCAGACCGCGGTTATAGTACGCTTCGGCAAAGTGAGGGTTTAGCTCAATAGCCTTTGTATAGTCGTCTGCCGCCTCTGGAAGCATGCCAGATAGCGCGTAGAGGTTTGCACGGTTGTAGTATGCGTAGGCAAAGCCTGGGTGGAGCTTTATAGCCTTATTAAGGTCTGAAATAGCCTCGTCGTAGTTGTAAGTACGCGACTGAGAGTTTATCAGACGGCGTGCAGGGTCGCGCTCAATAGAGAGTCTCTGATATCCGTTGTCAATTGACGAGATAAAGTCTATCATCTCAGCCTGCGTAGCGGCACGGTTGAGATAGAGGAACGGATTTGACGGATTCTGCTCTATGGCAAGGGTGTATGTGTTAACCGCGTTGGTATATTGCTTTATAAGCGACTCGCTGATAGCAAGTTCAAAGAGAGTTCGCCATGACTCAGTGCTACTACCACCTTTAACCTGTTCGCGGTAGTGGTGGTTAAGGGCTACGAGCGAATCTGGAGCGATATTGCTCTCCAGCCTTGAAATCTGCATAAGTCCGCTCTTTGAGCTGGCAATAAAGTCCTCAGCACGCTGTGAGTGGAAACGGTGGGTTGACTGCTCAATGTCAATAGAGTCACGATTACGGAAGGTAAAGCGGAAGAGTGGCAACAGAGTCATATTATCCTCCTTATTGCTACCTCTTGACTTTATGCGTTCAAACGAAGAGCCTGCAATTTTGCTCTCAAAGGAGAGAAGACGGTCAAACTTCTGGGTTGTGTCGGCATAGATGGAGTAGGTGCTGTCACTGAGACGAGAACGGTACTCGGCAATCTTACGCTCGGCGGTTTGACGGTCTTTTTTAGCTCCGTGGGTATCTCTAAGTAGCTGTTTGAGGTGGCTACGACCAAGATATGCATTGGCAAAATCGGGGTATAGTTCAATAGCCTTGTTGTAATCTTGAACAGCCTCCTTAATATCGCCAAGCTGAGTCTTGAGTATGGCTCTGTTATAATAGACCAGCACATTGTTTGGCGAGTAGTGCGCTACCTTATCATAATCTTCAAGTGCGCGGTTGTAATCGCCTATGCTACTGCGGATTATGGCACGGTTAAAGTATGTTATAGAGCTTGTTGAATCCAGCTCAATAACCTTGTCAAGGTCAGAGAGAGACTGCATAGGTCTGTTGGTCTCGTTATAGACCAATGCGCGGTTAAAGTATGAGAGTGGAATTGTAGAGTCGCACTCTATAGCCTTGTTAAAATCAGCCTCAGCCTCCTCAAAACGCTTTTGTGTTAGGTAGAGTGAGCCACGGCGATTGTAGCTATTTGGATTCTCTCTATTTGTCTTTACGGCAGTATTAAAATCCTCGTAAGCCCTGAGTGTATCCTTGAGGTATAGGTGGCATACTCCACGATTGATATATGCGTCGGCAACCTTTTTTTCGTAGTGGATAAAGTTGTCAAAATCCTCAATAGCCTCCTTAAACTGCTGGTTTAGTAGCCTTGTAACGCCTCTGCTGAAGTATGGATTTGGTAGGTCAGGACGCAAATCTATCGCTTCACGGAAATCTTTAAGTGCATCGTCATAATTACCTAATCGTGAGCGAGTTATGGCGCGGTATGTATAGGCAGTTGTAAATACGGGATTCTTATCAATGGCAATGGTAAAATCAGCCTCCGCACCAATAAGGTCGTCAAGGTTGTATTTGGCAATGCCTCTAAGAAAATATCCCTCATGAGCATCTTTGTCAAAACGGAGCAGGACATTGAGAGTACGAATAGCCTCGGTAAACTCGTTCTCCATCATCTGCTGCCTACCTACCCAAAAGAAATACTCACGGTTGTACTGAGCCTTAACATCCGTGGTGCAGAGCAGTGTAAACACTGCAATAAGTATGTAGAATATTCGCTTCAAACTACTCTAATTCATATCCAAAACGGCGAAGTTGGCGGTCTGAGTTGCGCCAGTCGTCGTTAACCTTTACAAAGAGTTGCAAAAACACCTTTTTCTCCAAAAAACGCTCCAAATCCTCACGCGCCTGCTGTCCTACACGCTTGAGTTTCTCGCCCTTGTGACCAATTACAATACCCTTCTGTGAGTCGCGTGCAACATAGATTGTGGCACTGATGCGGTCAATTGTCGGCTCCTCTTTGTAGGAGTCAATCTCAATCTCACAGCAGTATGGAATCTCTTTGTCGTAGTTTGTAAGTATCTTCTCACGGATAATCTCAGAGGCGAAAAAACGAAGAGTCTTGTCTGTCAGTGTATCCTTTGGATAGAAAGGCTCTCCCTCTGGCAGTATAGAGAGAATCTTGTCAAAAATACCGCCTATGTTAAAGCTCTCTTTAGCCGAAGCTGGGATAATCTCAGCCATAGGAAGACGGTTATGCCAGAAGGCTACAAGCTCCTCAAGTTTCTCTTGAGTTGTAAGGTCTATCTTGTTGATTATAAGCAGTACAGGGATGCCACTTAAAGCAATTTTTTCAAGAATCTCGGTATTCCTATCACTCGGCTGCTCAATAGTGTCAGTGACATAGAGGATAACATCTGCATCAGAGACAGCACCGCGCACAAACTTCATCATAGACTCTTGAAGCTTGTAGTTTGGCTTAAGGATGCCAGGGGTGTCTGAATAGACAATCTGGAAATCGTCGCCATTTACAATGCCCATAATTCTGTGGCGAGTGGTCTGAGCCTTTGATGTGATGATGGATAGCCTCTCGCCGACAAGGGCGTTCATCAGTGTACTCTTGCCGACATTTGGGTTGCCAATGATATTTACAAAACCGCTTTTATGCATACTTTTGTGCCTTTACAAGGTAATTTTTTCTATCCCTTCAGTCTATCTTCTAAAACCGCGTGGCATTCCCTTTGGCATGCCAAATTTGCCACCAGCAGCCATCTTCATCATCTTGCGCATATCCTCAAACTGTTTCATAAGGCGATTGACATCAGCCATAGTAGTTCCTGAGCCCTTTGCAATGCGCTCACGACGGCGGGCGTTGATAATATCTGGATGCTCACGCTCCTCTGGAGTCATTGAGCCGATAATTGCCTCGGTCTGCTTGAATACATCGTCGCCAATCTCAACATCTTTGAGCATCTTGCCCACGCCAGGAATCATTGAGGCGAGGTCTTTGAGGTTGCCCATCTTCTTAATCTGACCAATCTGATTAAGGAAGTCGTTGAAGTTGAACTGATTTTTGACAATCTTCTTTTTCAGTTTGCGAGCCTCCTCCTCGTCAAACTGCTCCTGAGCACGCTCTACAAACGATACAACATCGCCCATGCCCAAGATGCGGTCTGCCATACGCTCTGGATGGAATACTTGCAGAGTATCCATCTTCTCGCCGCTGGAGATAAACTTCAGAGGTTTGTTTACAACAGAGCGGATAGAGATTGCCGCACCACCACGAGTATCGCCATCGAGTTTTGTGAGAACTACGCCGTCAAAGTCAAGTCTGTCGTTAAACTCCTTGGCTGTATTTACAGCATCCTGACCTGTCATTGAGTCAACAACAAATAGGGTCTCGGATGGGTTTACGGCAGCCTTGATGGCGGTAATCTCAACCATCATAGCCTCGTCAACAGCAAGGCGACCCGCTGTATCGACAATAACTGTGTTGTAGTTGTGCTGGCGAGCATACTGGATTGCATTCTGGGCAATCTGAACAGGGTTTTTATTACCCTCCTCGGTATATACTTCTACACCAATCTGCTGACCTAAAATCTTGAGCTGGTCAATAGCCGCTGGACGATAGACATCGCCTGCAACAAGCAGCACCTGACGAGACTTCTTAGACTTGATAAACGATGCAAGTTTACCAGAGAAGGTGGTCTTACCAGAACCCTGAAGACCTGCGATAAGCACAACGGCAGGGTTGCCCTCAAGTTTAATATCAGTTGCAGTACCACCCATCAAAGCCGCAAGCTCGTCACGGACAATCTTGGTCATCATCTGACCAGGCTTTACAGCGGTAAGCACATTTTGACCAAGTGCCTTCTGCTTAACCTCGTCTGTAAAACTCTTGGCAACCTTGTAGTTGACATCGGCATCAATCAGCGCACGGCGAATCTCTTTAAGAGTCTCGGCAACATTGATTTCTGTAATGCGACCCTCGCCCTTAAGTATTTTGAACGATCGCTCAAGTTTCTCGGTTAAATTTTCAAACATCTTATACTAATTTCTTTGGTTTTCTTTAATTACGGCGCGAAGATACAAAAAAAATCGTATATTTGTGTTATGAAACGAATTATATTGATTATTGCCCTGTATTTTGCCTCCTGTACTACCGTAAAACAGGTGGGCGTTATGCCACGGACAACCCTTACAAAAGGGGTTGATGTGGTAGTGATGGACTATACGGTTACAAAGGATAATCAGAGCCTTCCTACTAAGGTTTTTATCTTCGATATATCGCTCTCAGATAGGGTCAGTTTAGCTGCTACCGCCACTATGGATGACAACAGTTCAATAAGGGCAACAACAGCAGAGCAGACTGCCATTTCTACAACCTCAAAACAACTTGAGATGATGCAGAGTAATCGCAAGGGTGTAAAGGTGTTAGGCGGTGTTAATGCAGACTTTTTTCATATCAAGAAAAGCAATATGATTTGCGGTGTAATGTACCGTGGCGGAGTCTGTCTGAAAGATACTTTTGACAGCAAAACAACGGTCGTTGCGCTGCTTAAAGATGGCAGTGCGCGTTGCATGACAGGCGAGGAGTATAGCCGTATGGATAAGAGCCAAATTGCAGAGGCTGTATCGGGTCGTCAGATGTTGTTAAACGATGGTGTAAAGCAGAGCGATGACACCCATCTTGAGCCCCGCACAGCAGTCGGTGTGACAGAGGATGGCAAGCGGGTATTTATACTTGTTGCAGATGGTCGCAGAAGGGAGTATTCAAATGGGCTTTCATACTCCGATATGGCGGCAATATTTAAGCAATTAGGAGCATACGATGCACTGAATTTGGATGGCGGTGGAAGTAGTAGCTTCTCAGTGGCTACAAGCAGTGGAGGTTTTGCACCACTAAATAGACCTTCAGATAGGGCAGGCGAGCGTGCAGTGCCTAATGGTCTTGCAGTTGTTAAATACTTGAATAGAAGATAGTTACAAAGTGCCCTTTTCGTACATTGTAACAATCTGCTCTAAAATCATATCGTCGGTATCTGGGTTGTAGTCGGTCTTGAGGTTGTTTCCAAACATCTTGGCAAGAGCCTGCCACATGCCAGCCTCAAAGCCTCCGCGAAACTCCTTGATAATCTCAAAGGCGGTATCTTCGGTTTGGCGGTCAATGAGTTTGAGAAGAATCTTACCATCGTATATGGTCATCTTCTTCAGCACGGGCGTATATTCGCGGATAAGACGCTTCTCGATACCCTTTATATAGAGTTTTTGCTGCTTTTTATTCGGTAGGGCAAGTAGCTCCTTCTCCATTGTCTTCATCAGCGTTTTTGCCTCCTCGGCAATAGGATAGACCCTCTTTACAGCCCTTACCATACGCGCATAGCGGCGCATATCGGGCTTGCGGGCATACTTCCTGACAGGATTAAGATGGATTAGAGCCACAGAGTCTCCGCTCTCAATAACCCACTCTTGGTGCCAATAGGCGCGATTTTTCCCTCTCTGTGCCACAGCTGTAGAGCAGAGAGTAAGTGTAAAAATCAGTATGTATAGCACCTTTTTCATAAAAACTCCTGCAAAGATAACGAATTACAAAACAAAGTAGTATTTTTGCAAGAACAAAAAACTCAAAATTATGGAAATAGGACTCTCTTTTACTGCAACTACAGTGGTTAGTGCAGCCAATACAGCAGCCACTCTTGGCTCTGGCGATATGGATGTTTTCGCAACACCTGCGATGGTGGCTCTGATGGAAAATGCAGCTATGAATTGTGTGTCAAACCATCTTGAGGCAGGTCAGACAACTGTCGGCTCAGAGATACATACTTCGCACATCAAACCGTCAGCTTTGGGCGCAACAATCTCTGCCACAGCTACACTATCCGCCGTAGAGGGTCGCAAGCTGACCTTTACCGTTACCGCCCGCGACGAGCAAGGTGTTATCGGCGAGGGCACTCACACCAGATTTGTTGTTGATAGGGAGAGATTTTTGTCAAAACTGCTTTAATTTGTCGTGAAAAGGCAGCATTTGCTGCGCCTTACTTCGATAGCCGAGCTGCTCACATACGCCTTAGTATGCTGCGCGCTCGGCTTCTTGTACGACTTACAACTACTACCTTTTGACGACAAATTATTTTAGCGTGATAAAGTTCAAGGGGTTCGATGCCCCGCAGAACTTTTCTGTTCCGCTCCCTAAGTTCCTTAAAATTCCCTAGTATCCTTAAATTCTCTAAAAATTTTGCGCTAATCCCTTGCTGACTGACGGTGCAAAAAGTGGCGCGCTCCTTAATAGCAGATAAAAACAAGCAATAACAGCGGGCTACGCCCTTAATGGCACGCAATAACAGCGCGCAAAAACCGATGCCAAGAGAGATTTTATTGCGCGCTGTCATTAAATGCTATTCAATGCTATTCAATGTTATCTGTTCGCGCTATACCATTACTGATAGATGATGCGTAAAGCGCACGCTCCTTAATCTCACTAACCTCATTAGCCTCCTTAACCTCACTTCTGCAAAGCAGAAATCCAGCATAGGCTCTGATTGAGTGTCTATGCTGGATTTTAATTGCGCATTGTTGCTAAGTTGTTATTTCACGCGATGATAAATCTCGTCAAGCCAAACAAATGTATCTTCATTAGCAAATACAAAATATCTCTCTCGAACTTTCTGCTGAGGCGAAAGATACTCCATTATGATTATCTGCGACTCTGCGTCAAAAGAATATACACCTGTATAGATAGTTCCTTCAATTATTGCGTTGTTTTCATCAAGAGACCACGCACTAAATGTTAAATCTTCCTTAAATTCAAACCAAGTACTTCCCTCAGTCCACTGAGATTTCCAAGTTCCTACTATGTCATACTGTTTTGATACAGGGTTTTGGTTGATTTCTGTGTCAGAACAGTTACACTCGTTGCCACTTGTTGTGCAGGATGTGAAAAGGGTAGTGATTGTGGCGAACACTGCGAGAATAAGTGCTTTTGTTTTCATAGAATAAATGTTTATAAGTTTTGTGCAATAGTGCCTTATATTAAAGCGACAACTGCCTTTTACCTATAAACAAAAAGCGCAGACTATCGCCATACGCTCTCTTGGCTCACCACAAGCCACAAACCCATACAGAGAAGTCTGCGCTAAACATACTTCTCAAAGGGTTTGCCATTTTTTTTGCTCGTTACATCCGAGGTGGTGATTCAGAGAGCTTGAGCAATAATATAAGCGCATTGGTTATCCAATACGATTGCAAAAGTACAAAAAAGAAATTGTATTGCAAAATAACTTGTAGGGAGTGCCGTAGTCAAGCTATGCTTGGTGCGGAAAATCACGACCGAGTTAACCCTGCAATATCCCGACAGTGCAACCATATTCCCTGATTGGCAACCATCGTAGATGGAACTTCTATTGCAATATTTGAATAAAGCTTGCTTGGATGAAAAAATATTGCAATAGTAGAGATTGCAAAGTAATCCAATCAGGGAATAAAAAAGAGGTCGTTTGACCTCTTTTCTGTTGAGCTGCCGGGACTCGAACCCAGAACGACAGAACCAAAATCTGCTGTGTTACCATTACACCACAGCTCAAACAATTGCTCGTAAGCGGTTGCAAAGATAAATAAACTTTTTGACCCTGCAAAATTTTAGGTAATCAAATATTTTGCTAACTTTGTATAAAATTCCTAAAACTATGAAGAGAGTTGTTATTTTATTGGCAGTTTTGGTTTCGGCTGTAGCTTATGCTGTAGAGCCTTATAGTGACCCAAATGTTTTTGAGCAGAATAGGGTAAAGATGCGTTCAAGTTTTATTGTCTATCCTACAGCTGCTGAGGCTATTGTGGGCAGTAATTACAGTAACGCTTCAAATTACCGTTCTATTGAGGGCGAGTGGAATTTTCTGTGGTTTAACCACATGACAGACCCTCGCCCAGCAGACTTTTTCAAGGTTGGATATGATGATTCGGCGTGGGAGAAGATGCCTGTACCAGGGTTATGGGAGACAAACGGCTATGGCGACCCTGTCTATGTCAATACGGGTTATGCGTGGGACAATAGTTTTATAGATTGTCCGCCAACAGTGCCAACTTTTCGTAACCATGTAGGACTCTACCGCAGAGAGATTAAGGTGCCCGCTGAGTGGCGAGGCAAGAGGATATTTGTGCATATTGGCTCGGCAACATCAAATCTTGCACTGTGGGTAAATGGTAAAAAGGTTGGTTATAGCGAGGATAGCAAGTTAGAGGCTGAGTTTGAGATTACAAAGTTTGTAAAGGCGGGTCAGAGCAACCTCTTTGCTATGGAGGTGCATCGTTGGTGCGACGGTACATATCTTGAAGACCAGGATTTCTGGCGTCTCTCAGGTATTGCCCGCGACTGCTACATATATGCCCGTGACAAGGCTCATATTTCGGATGTTAAGTTTACAGCCGACCTTGTAAATGGTTACAAAGATGGTCTGCTGTCACTCAATATATCAACTACGCCGACAGTAAAGTGGGTGGATGCAGTGCTGACAGATAGTGTAGGCAATGTACTCTACAAAAATAGGGTCTATCCCGCAAATGGCAGTGCTACGCTTACAGCTCAATTAGGCGCAGTAAAGCCGTGGAGTGCAGAGAGCCCTTACCTCTACAAACTGACCGTTTCGACAGCAACAGAGGCAGCGGCTTTCAATGTAGGTTTTCGCAAGGTGGAGATTGTAGGGTCGCAGCTGCTTGTAAATGGCAAGGCGGTGCTTATAAAGGGTGCAAATCGCCATGAGATGAATCCTCAGCGTGGCTATGATGTCAAGTTTGAGGATATGGTGCGCGATATAAAGATTATGAAAGAGCATAATCTCAACGCAGTGCGTACATGCCACTATCCAGACTCTCCGCTGTGGTACGACCTATGCGACAAATATGGAATATATGTTGTTGACGAGGCAAATATTGAGTCGCACGGCATGGGCTATGGCGATAGAAGCCTTGCACATAGAGAGGATTACAAGGCTGCGCATCTTATTCGTAATCAGAGAGTTGTGCTTAGAGACTATAACCATCCATCAGTAATTATCTGGAGCCTTGGAAACGAGGCAGGCAATGGCGCAAATTTCCACGCTTGCTACGACTGGATAAAGAGCTATGACAGCTCGCGCCCTGTGCAGTATGAGCAGGCATCGCATATCTCTTATGGCGACAAGCCTAAGAACTACAACTCAGATATTGAGTGTCCGATGTATGCAGACTACGACAGGTGTGAGAAGTACCTAAACTCTGCTCCTAAACGCCCTCTGATACAGTGTGAGTATGCTCATGCAATGGGTAACTCATTAGGCTCACTTAAAGAGTATTGGGATATTATTCGCAAATATCCACACTACCAAGGTGGCTTTATCTGGGACTTTGTTGACCAGGCTCTTGCGTGGGTAGAGCCTACTACGGGCAAGACTCTATATCGCTATGGCGGTTGCTACAACGACTTTGACCCAAGTGACGAGACCTTCTGTAATAACGGCTTTATCTCTGCCTCAAGAGTCCCACACCCAAGCGCACGCGAAGTGTGGCATCAGTACCAGAGCATCTGGACAAAGGGTGTTGATTTGCAAAATGGCGTTGTAGAGGTCTATAACGAGAACTTCTTTAGAGACCTGAGCAATTATGTCCTTGAGTGGGAGATAAGTTGTGATGGCAAAAAGGTGGCAAGTGGAAGAGTCGAAAAGCTCGATATTGAGGCTCAGGAGCGCAAAAATATAAGTCTCGGTTATACAAGTGCCGATACTAAGCCTCTGAAGGGGGAGGTGCTGCTCACTGTACGCTACAGGCTCAAGAGTGACGAGGCTCTGCTTAGTGCAGGTCACTGTGTGGCTTACAACCAGTTTGCAATTGTGCCTTACAATGCCGCAGAGGTCTTTGAAGTGGTGGCTAAGCCGACTTCTGGAGTGCTAACAATTGACAGAGATAGTAGGGTAGTAAAAGGCGCAGACTTTGAGGTCAAATTTGCAGGTAAGGGACAGCTTGTAAGCTATAAACTTGCGGGCAAAGAGCTTATCTCAAAGCCACTTATGCCTCAGTTCTACAGGGCGATGACCGAGAACGACTACGGCGTGCGTAAGAACTCGAATAATGCCGTATATTACCACTCTTGGAAGGCGTTTCGTAACCCTGAGTGGTATATGGAGCTGTTCCTAATGGAGCAAAAAGAGGATGTTGTGCTGGTTACAACAAAGTATTCATACGGCGAGCTTGGGACTGTAATAGAGGTGCTATATGCCATAGACTCTATGGGTAAAGTTGTTGTAAAACAGACTCTTACGCCTGGAAAGAAGAAGCTGGATATAAGAGGTATGTTGCGCTATGGTATGGCGTTTGCAATGCCTGAGAGCTACAACAGAATAGAGTTCTACGGAGCAGGCGCACATGAGAGCTATGCTGACAGAAAGAGTAGTGCAGCCATAGGGCTCTATAGTCAAAAAGTAGATAGCCAATTCTGCAAAACATACGCCCGTCCACAAGAGTCTGGAGCTCACTGCGATTTAAGACATTGGTCTATTACCGACTCTAATGGTTGCGGCTTTAAGGTGGTCTCAAATACTCTCTTCTCGGCAAATGCTCTGCCATATCCTATGGAGCAGTATGATGTACTCTCTGACAATTACCGCAAACACTCACAGTGGCTTGAGACTGATGGCAATACATATATCAACATAGACAAGGCGCAGTCGGGTATTATCTGCCGTAATAGCTGGGGTGCAATACCTCTTGAGCAGTATAGAATATCTTATACAAAGCAGAGTTTTGAGTTTGTGCTTATTCCTTTAAGGTAGAACATGCACTAAGGCAATGAAAGGCGTTTGTGTTATACTATCCTGTTGGCTTGTGGGAAACCTCTTCTCACAGCTGTTAGACGGGTATATTTCGGGCAATATTATAGGTATGTTGCTGCTCTTTGCGCTGCTCTGTACAGGTAAGGTTAAGGGCGAGACAGTGAGACCTGCGGCAAAATTCCTACTTGGAACAATGGCTCTCTTCTTTGTGCCATTTGGAGTTGGGCTTATAGACTCCTATACGGTAATTGTGGATAATGCGGTGGCTATTGTTGTGGCAGTGGTTGTAAGTACCTTTGCTGTGATTGCCACTGTAGGTTGGGTGTTTCAACTTCTAAACAAAAGGGGATGATGATAGAGAGTTTTATATCTTCAGAGCTGTTTCTGCTCACAATTACGATAGCTATTTATCTGATAAGTGGGTGGATTTTTCGCAAAACACGCTTTATGCTGCTGCACCCTGTGCTACTAACAGCAGCTGCGGTAATAGTTTTTCTGAAGGTTGCAGGTATAGATTATCCGCACTACAAAGAGTCTGTTGCTCTGCTCGATTTCGCACTTGGTATGTCTGTTGTGGCACTTGGCTACTTGATGTATGAGCAGGTAGAGCATCTTAAAAGTGCCTCACTGCCTGTTCTTGCAGCAACACTTGCAGGATGCGTTGTAGGTATAGCTACAGTTGTGGGTATTGCTCTTGCTTTTGGGCTTGATAGGGATATTATAACCTCAATAGCACCCAAATCTGTAACTGTACCTATCGCTATTGCTATTAGCTCTCCTCGTGGTGGAGTTGTGGCTGTAACCTCGGTTGTGGTCTTCTGTACGGGCGTGTTGGGTAGTATCTGTGGCACGAAAATCCTTGATTGTTGCAGAGTAAAAGAGCCTATGGCTCGCGGTTTTGCACTCGGTGCAGCCTCACACGGCATAGGCACTTCGCGCGCTATTGAACTTGGTGCTGTCGAAGGTGCAATGTCGGGCTTGGCAATGGCTCTTACAGGATTTGCTACGGCACTGCTGCTGCCACTTGTTGAGAAGTACCTCTATTGATGTGCATTTCATAGTGTTTTGCATGCACAAACAATGCACAAAAAAACAACAAGAGTGACTTTTGGAGTCACTCTTGTCTTACTAAATTATTGGATAAAACTGTTTAATCAATGTAATACTCAAGTAGGGTAGCTGTGCCCTCAATTGTAACCTCAACAGCCTCGGCAGGGATAAGTACCACCTCGCCACTGTGTAGGGTCTCTGTGCCACCATCGGTTTTAATGGTAACATTGCCCTGGGTGCAGTAGTAGAGGACAAACGAGTCAAGGTCTGCAAAGTTGCGCTCTGATAAACCGTTGACGCTTAGGATGTTACAAGTAAAGTAGTCGCAAGTGGCAACCTCTACAGACTTATTAACCTCGGTCGAGTAGCCCCTAAGACAAGATTCGACTGTTGACTCAAAATCTATAGCATCTACAGCGTATGCGGTGTGTAGCTCGCGCGGTTTACCCTTGTCATCTACTCTGTTCCAGTCGAAAATGCGGTATGTCAAATCCACAGGCTGCTGTATCTCAACAAGTGTTACGCCACCAGATATTGCGTGAACAGTGCCAGAGGGGATAATAAACGCATCGCCCGCCTTAACACTTACAGGCTGAATAATCTCAGCTACGCTGCCCTTGGCAACGGCATCTATATACTCTTCGCGGGTTATTTTAGAGTCCTTAAAGCCGATATAGAGCGTAGCCCCTGGCTCAGCAGAGATTATGTACCACATCTCAGTCTTGCCACAAGAGTTGTGACGCTCGGCAGCAAGGGTATCGTCAGGGTGTACCTGCACAGAGGTCTTATCCTTGCAGTGTAGGGTTTTAAGTAGCAGTGGGAAGTCAAGCCCGTAACGCTCAAATACGCTCTCGCCTACAAGCTCGCCCATATATACCTCAATAGCCTCCTTGAGGTTGTTACCCTTAAGAAAACCGTTTGTTATAACCGAAATATCGCCATCAATACCTGAAACATCCCAGCTCTCGCCGTATGTTTTGCTCCTATCTACACGCAGCCTCTGACCCCTCTTTATCTCAAGAAGAGCCTCGCCACCCCAGATGTGCTGTTTGAGTATTGGTTTTAACTTTATCGGATACATACTATTTGAACAATGCTTCAACTTTCTCTACAACCTCAGCCTCATTTGGGTCAAGAGGGAATACAATGCTTGGCTTAAGATACCACAACTCTTTGCCCTCAGTGGCTCTACTCTCGCCACCACCTGTAATATTGAGCATAATTGTTGCGCTGCGGTCAATTCTGCCGCTCTCAACACACTCAATAAGCGTTGCAAGCGCAATAGCAGGTGCTGGGTGAATATCTACACCCTCAGTCTCAAGGAAGAGCTGTGCTGACTTTTTAGCCTGCAAATTATCTGCCATCAGAATATCTCCGTTGGTCGCTTTTAGCGCGTCATAGAGCCCGCCTGCAAGTGAATATGGCGGTTTGCGGTTTGAGAGAACTTTGGCATCTATTGTCTCAGCATCTTTGCGAGCCTGATTGTCATCATAAGGCAGTAGTGCGCGTGAGTCTGCCCTCCATGCTTCGTACATAGGCAGGAAAGGGGCATTTTGAGAGACCATAAGGCGCATTGTGTTGTCTCCAAATCTGCCATCCTCTATAAGTCGCATATTTGCCTCCCATGCAGCAATAGCACCCGTTCCGCTACCTACAGCCTGGAAGTAGTAGTCAGGAATACGACCTATTGTAGTAACGGCAGACAGCACAGTTGTTGACATACCGTCACGACGAGCAATATTCTTTGCACCACCCTCTGCGTAGAACATAGGAGACTTGAGCGCGAGGTTGCTCAGATGTATTGCATCAAAATAGTCGCCACCCTTTGTGCAGCTGATAAGTTTTACACAGTCGTTCAGCGGCTCTGTAAACCACATAGCGTTAAGATTATCCTCTGGGACAGAGAGCAGTAGTGGAATATTGCTGTCTGAACATACCTTTGCAAATGCACGAGCGGTATTTCCCGCAGAGGCAACAACCAAAATCTTGTCACACTTCTCGTCAGTGCGTGCGCAGACACTGTAAGCCTCGGTCTCCTTAAAAGAGCAGGTCATCATCTTTGCGCCCTTCTCAGGGAAGTAGCCGTTGAAGGTAATATATAGATTCTCAAGACCTAAAGCCTTTGCAAGTCCCTCACTTTTGTAGGTTACAGGGGCTGCATCACACTTGAGCAGACGCTTTATAGGCAACCAATCGCGGAACTTGTAGAGTCCCTGCTGCTCAGGGTCAAGTGTGAGCTGCTTTTTGGCATAGCTTGCCCTAACCAAAGAGGGCTTGTCGTAACCTGGATAGTCAAGTGTCCAACCAGCATCCTCAAACTGCTCACCTGTAGCAACGCAAATAAGTTTATACTCTGTAGGTGTAAATTGTGCCATAGTTTTTATATATTTTTTGAATTTTACAAAGATATAAATTTATTTAGAATTAACCAAATAATGGTCGATAAACCCTTCTAATTCGACATATAATCTCTGTACAGGAAGCCCCATAACATTGAAAAACGAGCCAGCAATCTCCTCAATTGCCACATAGCCTATCCACTCCTGAATACCGTATGCGCCAGCTTTGTCGTATGGCTTATGGGTGTCGATGTAGTAGGCTATCTCCTCGTCTGTAAGTTCTCTAAAGGCTACAGAGCTTGAGACAGAGAAGAAGTGTATTCTATCTGTCATGCGCAGTGCAACGCCCGTTGTAACGGTATGCGTGCGACCAGAGAGGCTTCTGAGCATTTCAATAGCCTCCTCTCTATCTGCGGGCTTGCCTAAGATTGTATCGCCTACAATTACCACAGTATCGGCAGTGAGCAGAATATCATTTTTAGCCAAATTTTTAGGGTAGGCATGGCTCTTTTTGCGTGCAAGATAGGATGCAACCTCGTCTGCGCTGAGGGTGGCTGGGTAATCCTCATTGCACTCAAATTTCTCGGCAACAGTAAACTGTAGCCCACACTCTGATAGCAGCTGACGACGACGCGGCGAAGCAGAGGCAAGGATAAGGTTGAAATCTTTTAATTTTTCGTGTAACAACATAGCCGTAACTACTTTATTGAGAAGTTAAGAGCCTCGACTCCATTGAGTGTTACAGTAATTGTGTCTCCAATCTTTGGAGTTACATCTTGTGGCATGGCAATAAAGAGCAAATCGCCCATCTTTAGGGTCATTGTCTGTGATGCGCGACTCAGTGCCTCGTCAATGCCCTCGCTGAGTTCTGAGAGTCTAAAACTGCGAGATATTTCGCCCATTTTCAGCTCCACAACACCCTCTCCGAGAGCCTCTGGTGTAATCCACTCAGTGCCAATGGCAGTAGAACGGTCAAAGGAGTATGCTTCCTCACAAGGGCGAGACTCAGAAATGGCGCGCAGCATTATATCGCGTGCAACAAAGGTCACGCCTGCTGTAATTGAGTCGTAGCAGCGTGGAGCAAACTTAGGCGCAATGCTCCTGGCAAGGCGTGTTAAGCGGACGACAATACCGCAACCGCACACAATATCCTCAGAGAAGTGGGGCATATAGAAGTCGTCGTTGTTTCTCAGCACCGCATTGTCTGGGCGAAGTGTTATGTAAGGAGTACCTTGGCTTAGTAGGTTTTCTATAACTGCAATTTTCATCTTTTCAAACTTTTTACAATGTCAGCGGCAAATCTGTCAGAGGCTCCGCTATCGCCTATAAGTGATTTTAACTGTGCAAAGTCTGCCATCATCTTGTCATGCTTCTCTCCGCCCTTGAGTATGGCTCTAAGCTCTGCTGTAGCCTCTGATATGCTCAGTTTAGCGCATACTAACTCGCGGACAGCCTCCCTGCCTAAGTTGATGTTTACCAAAGAGACATACGGAATCTTGAGTACATAAGGTTTTAGCACCTCATATAGCTTTGGAACATGATAGACCACCATCTCTGGTATGCCCATCAGTGCTGTCTCAAGGGTTGCTGTGCCAGAGGTTACTATTGCCGCTTCAGAGTGAGCAAGGGTCTGCTGGGTCTTGTCACACAGATACTTAACATTGTCACTGCCTGCAATGTAGTTCATATACAGCCCTTTGTCTATCCACGCAACGGCTGTAACAACAAATTGATACTCAGGAAACTCTTTTGCAATGGCTACCATATCAGGCAGATTTGCTTTAATCTCTGAGACCCTGCTACCTGCCAGCAGTGCGATAATAGGGCGGGAGTCAAGACTATTTTCTGCCACAAAAGCCTCACGAGAGGGTAGAGTGCATCTCCTCTGCGCAATATCGTCTGTAAGAGGATTGCCAAAGAAGTGCGGCTCTATACCCTTGCTGCGAAAATAGTCTGTTTCAAAGGGGAAGATGGTATATAGGCGGTCAACATATTTTCTGAGCGACTTTACTCGCCACTCCTTCCATGCCCACACCTTGGGAGCTATGTAGTAATAGACCTTAATGCCCTCTTTTTTAGCCCATTTGGCTATGCGCATATTGAAAGAGGGGTAGTCTATAAGTATTATCACATCTGGTGCAAACTGCTTTATACTAACCTTACAGAGGTCTATCTGAGAGAATATGGTCTTGAGCTTCTTTACCACCTGCACAAAACCAAAGAAAGACATATCTTTGTAGTGCATCAGCAGATTTTCTCTACCACCCACCTCAGCCATAGCATCACCACCGCAAAACATAAAAGCAGCCTGACTATCCTGCTTTGCAATGCCCTGCATCAACTTACTGCCGTGCAAATCCCCCGACGGCTCTCCTGCAATGATAAAATATTTCATAATGCAAAAATAAAAAAAATCAATCAGAATACCACAACTATCGAAAATATTTTCTAAATTTGCAACGCAATCTTCGGGTTGTATGATGTATTATGATGAAGGTGTATTGGTTTCATCCCTATTAGGAATCTGGTAAATTTCAAAGCACAGGGAAAACAACACACTCGTCACTCCGTATTGATACACCTGGGGTGCGCCCCATACTCAATACGAGTGTGGGGTATTGTTTATTTGTGCTTGGGCTTACCAGAGCCTCTAATAGAATAAACTAATCGACTCCACACTTTCTTTTTTTTATTAGTAATCCTTTTAGGGAGTCAGAAGGACTAATTACCTATTTTATTATTATGAAAAGGACTTATCTTGCTGTTATCACAATGACTGCTATTTTATTCGCTGCTTGTGGCACATCTCAAAAAACTACAAGTTCTTCTGGCAGCAAATCAAGTAACCCTTATGGAGAGGTTCAGGAGTCAAATGTGTGCATCGAATTACAGGAGCAGGACCCTACACGACGCCAGTATGGCATGGGACAACATTTTAAGGAGAGTTCTGCTGGAAATCTTGCTGAGGCTCAGGCTCGCGGTGCTTTTGCTCGCAAAATCAGAACTGCGGTTATTTCTGCCACAGACGAGCTAAATCTTGCCATGGAGATACATTCCCACAATAACCAAACAGGCAGTTCTGTAAGCGACCAGTCTTCAACTGCAGGAGATTGGACTAATAATGTATCGGCTGCCGTAGTTAACAATATTACAACAATAAAGACTTTAAGATACTATAACAACGAAAAACAACTTTGGACAATCTTCAAATGTCTTGAGTATCAAGGTACTACAGATGATATGGTATCAAAGATTGTTACAAGTGTAAAAGAGCAGATTTCTCCAAAGGACAAAGCTAAAATTGAGGCTCAGAACGATAAATTCCGCCAGAGCATACTCAAATCGTTGTCTGCCCCAATGCAATAGTTATGAAAAAGTTGATTTATTGCTTATTTGTGCTGTTTGCTCTTTGCGCAGGCAGCGCACAAGCACGCAATAAAATAAAGCCTCGCTGGATTAACAACACACCAATTAGTAATAATGATAATTACTATTTTGTAAATCTACATAGTGACGCATCCACCTCTCTTGAGGCTTGTCGTGCTGCAATATTGAAAGAACTTACAGCCAATGTTGAGAGAGTTGATAAAGTCTCTGTAAAGGAGAAGTATAGTGACCACTCTGAAATGAAATTTAGTAATGACAGAGTAGATAAATTTTCTCACGATAGCTATGACCTTGAATTAGAGGTAGAAGGTAGCCCTCGCCCTATTAAGTATCGTCGCATAGATGAATACCAAGGCAAAAACAAAGAGTCTGGCAAAAGTTGTTATTATGCGCTCTATGCAGTTGAACGATTTGGTTACTCTGCCGATTTCTCTAATATTAGGACAACCTCAAGGTATGGCGTTGAAGCACTTGCGCTATCCATTATTCCAGGTTGCGGTCAGTTTTACAAGGGAGCATATCTTAAAGGCGGTCTGATGCTTGGCGGATGTGCAATTTTTGCAGGTGGTATTATCTTTACAGAGCATACCAGGTCAGATTATGCAGCCAAAATAAAACAGACACATAACGCTCAGGCTATTCGTACATACACCAATAAACGCAATCACTTTGCTACTGCTCGCAATATATGTATCGGAGCTGCTGCTGCCCTTTATATCTACAATTTAGTGGATGCTATTGCTACTCCGGGTGCGCAGAAAGTCGTTATAAAGAGAACTAAGAACAATCAGACAAGACACTATGCCTTTACTCCGACAGTATCTGAGTGTGGCGCACCGCTATTTACTACATCTATAACTTTCTAAATTAGATAATCTATGAAAAAAATTACTTTATTCTGTTTAATGGCTTCGCTACTCCTCACAGCATGTTCCGGAGATGAAGTGCCGATGTTTGGCAGTGTTTATGGAACAGTAAAGGACGCTGTTAGCGGAGAGGCTGTTCGCAATGCAGCAGTGACTGTATCTCCTGGAAATTATACCTACACAACAGGCTCTGACGGTCAGTTTCAGTTCTCTGATCTTGAGGCAGGTACTTACACTGTTCAGTGTGTAGCAAACGACTACAATACAAACAGCCGTCAGGTTACTATCTATGCTGGAGGAAATACAACTTGCGACTTTTTGATGACAAAACAAACAAGTACATCAAGTATTGTTCTGTCAACCAATTCAATTGACTTTGGAACATCATCTACAGAGGAGATTTTCAGTATTACAAATACAGGTAATTCAGGCACAGTCTCTTGGAATATATCCAACCCAACAGTCTCATGGCTTAGTGTAACACCTGTTTCCGGCACTATTGCTCAAGGTAAATCAAGTTCGATTACTGTAAGCGTTGACCGTTCAAAAATAACAAAGGAAGAGCAAACTTACCTTACAGTTAATGCCGCAGGAGGCTCGCTATCAATTGCAATTCATGTTCAATACGGCGGCAACGATGACGGCAATAACAGTGGCAATGGTAATAATGGTAATAATGATGGTAGCGGCAGTGGCTCAGATACCAAAGGCGAGGCGGTAGTCGGCTTTAACACCTCAGAACTTGATTTTGGTACAACTGAAAATGAACTTACTTTGTTGGTAGGTAATCTTGAGGAGGCTACTGCAAATCTTCGTTGGGAACTTGACAAGGAGTATCCAAATTGTCTGTCATTTTCAATGAACTCTGGCGAATTGGAGCCAGGTTATTACCATACTGTAGTCGTGGGTTTGAATCGTGATAAAATGACATCCGATATTGATACTCAGATAAAAATATATGACTTAGCAGACAACTACAACTATTATTATCCTGTAAATGTTAAAGCAAAAATGGTGGTCAAAGAGGACTATTCGTCTGCAACAGTACAGAGCTGCGATAATAGAATTACTGCTGAAATAGTTAGTTGTAAACGCTCAGGAGGAAGTGTTGTGTTTGAATACCGACTGACAAATGTTGATATGGGTTATATCAACGATTGGCGAATATATCCAACAAACTCAATGAGTCTTATGAGTGGATGTTACAGAAGTACAGTGGCTGATAATGTCGGAAATGAGTATTTCTACTCGCTATTTGCTTTCCGTGATGCAAGTGGTAAGACCAATGTTGTCAGTACGGCATTCCCTGATGGCATGACCTGCAAAGGTAGTGTAACTGTGTATGATGTTGACACTGCGGCAACAAAACTATCTATAATGTTAGGAGTAGCCGCTTATAATCACTCCAAACAACTTGCGGACAATAGAATATATTTCAAGAATGTTCCGATTTACTAAGAGTTTCTATAAAAAAGAGGCTGTTCTTTCGAGCAGCCTCTTTTCCTTACTCCAATAAATCTGGTCTTAGAGCCTTTGTGCGCTCGTAGGCTTGTTCTTCCTGCCATTTGGCGATTTGGGCAAAGTTGCCAGAGGTTAGCACTTCGGGTACTTTCCAGCCGTTAAACTCTGCGGGGCGGGTATAGACAGGTGGAGCGAGAAGGTCGTCCTGAAAACAGTCTGTAAGGGCTGATGCCTCGTCGCCTATTGCGCCAGGGAGCAGTCTTACAACAGAGTCTGTGATAATTGCAGCGGCAAGCTCGCCACCGGTCAGAACATAGTCGCCAATAGATATTTCGCGGGTAATAAGATGCTCACGGATGCGATAATCAACGCCCTTGTAGTGACCGCAGAGGATGATAATATTCTCAAGGGTTGAGAGACGATTTGCCTCGTGTTGGTCGTATCTGATACCATCTGGCGAGGTAAAGATTATCTCGTCATACTCTCGCTCGCTCTTAAGTTTCTCTATACAGCGAAAAACAGGCTCAATTTTCATAACCATACCAGCCTCGCCGCCAAAAGGGTAGTCATCAACGGTGCGGCGTTTGTCATCTGTATAGTCGCGCAAGTTGTGAATTACAATCTCCACAAAGCCACCCTCCTGTGCACGCTTGAGTATAGACTCGTTAAGCGGAGAGGAGAGCAGTTCTGGTACAACGGTTATAATATCTATTCTCATACCTTAATACTTTGCTTCGCCATTAAGAGCCTCTACAACAAATGGATTGTAGAGCGATTCGTGACCTATTGTTGACTTCTCGCCATGACCTGGGTAGATTGTAATCTGGTCGCCAAGAGGTAGTATAGCGTTGAGTATAGAGCCGATTATTGATGGATAGTCTCCACCTGGCAGGTCAGTTCTGCCGATGCTCTCACGGAAAAGCGTATCGCCTGTAAATAGCTGACCACTCTTCTCCTCCAAAAGCGAAACGCAGCCTGGAGTGTGCCCAGGGGTCTTTATAACCTTTAGGGTTGTGTTTCCGAAAGATATGCTCTCAACGCTGTCAAGGTTAATATCAATCTGTGGCACTTCAACCTGAATATCTAACCCAAACATAGCACAACTTGGCTGAGCCATAGCCCTCAGATACTCATCCTTTGCAGAGAGGGCAAACTTAACCCCAAAGGTCTGCTTGAGGTAGTCTACACCAAGCAGATGGTCAAAATGTCCGTGGGTATTTACCGCCATAACAGGCTTTAAGTTGTGTTCTGTGATAAAATCAGCCAAACGAGCATCTTCTGCTGCCGAGCAGTTTCCCGCATCAATTACAACACACTCTAAAGTCTCATCCCAGACGATGTATGTATTCTCCTGAATAGGATTGAAGATAAATTTTACTATATTCATATTTAGCTAAGTGTTAATATGCGCAAAGATAACAAATTCTATGAAAAGAGAGATAGATTAACATTATTTTTGTCCTTTTTCTTGCATTTTTACCGTAATGTATATAATTTTGCTATAACAAAATAGCAGAAAAAATGAAGAAACAGACTCAGGTAATCCACACTCCATTTCAGAGTCGTGATGCCTACAATGCGCTCAGTATGCCTCTCTATCACACAGTTGCATACGAGTTTGACGATGCTGATACTATGTCTGATGTCTTTTGTGGCAGAGTTGATGCACCTGATTATTCGAGGGTAACAAACCCGACAGTGACCTACTTTGAAAACAGAGTAAAGAGTATAACGGGCGCAGCCGAGGTTGTAGCCTTTAGTTCTGGCATGGCAGCCATTAGTAACACCCTTTTAACCCTTGCTGCTACGGGCAAAAGCATTGTAACCTCCCGCCACATGTTTGGTAACACATACCTGCTGATAACAAAGACCCTCAAACGGTTTGGTGTAGATGTTATTCTGTGCGATATGACTGATACAGAGAGTGTTAAAAAAGCTATTGAAAGTAATACTTGCTGTATATACCTTGAGATTGTAACCAATCCCCAGCTGGAGGTTGCACCTCTAAAAGCCCTGGCAGAGATTGCGCATAGTCATAATATTCCACTTGTAGCAGACACAACGCTGATACCCTTTACCGAGTTTAGTGCGCATAATTTAGGGGTAGATATAGAGATTGTCTCAACTACGAAGTACCTCTCTGGCGGTGCTACATCGGTAGGCGGAGTGGTCATAGACTACGGTACAACCGAGGGCTTTGCAAAGGCTCTACGCTCAGAGATGCTCCTAAATTTGGGTGCATACATGACTCCACATGTGGCATATATGCAGAGTTTAGCCCTTGAGACACTCAATTGCAGATATAGAGTTCAATCTGCAACGGCTATCTCTCTTGCAGAAAGATTGCAGGGGTTACCTGCCATAAAGAGGGTAAACTACATAGGTCTAAAGGATAATCCATACCACGAACTATCAAAAGAGCAGTTTGGCGGCAGTTATGGAGCTATGATTACCATAGACTTAGAGAGTCGGGCAGACTGCTTTAAGTTTATCAACAACTTAAGGCTTATTCGCCGTGCCACAAACTTATTTGATAATAAATCTTTGGCAATTCATCCAGCAAGCACTATCTTTGGGACACTTTCAGAGAGTGAACGCAAGAGTATGGACATTTTAGATACAACAATCCGCCTATCTGTTGGCTTAGAGGATTGTGACGATATTTTTGAGGATATAAAACAGGCTTTAGAATAGTATGGAGAGATACGATTTTGACAAAGTTATTGAGCGTCGCGGCACAGGTGCGCTGAAGTATGATGCTCTTGAGAAATTTTACGGTAAAACCTCTTTGCAGCCACTTTGGGTTGCAGATATGGATTTTCTAACCCCGCACTTTATTACAGATGCACTTAAAGAGAGGTTAAACCACTCGCTTTTTGGATATACAGTTGAGCCTACTGAGTACCGCGAGGCTATCTGTAGCTGGCTACTCTCGCACCACGGTTGGAGGGTAGAGAGTGATTGGCTGACCTATATTCCGGGTAT
Organism: uncultured Alistipes sp.; assembly: GCA_964541245.1. GTDB lineage: Bacteria > Bacteroidota > Bacteroidia > Bacteroidales > Rikenellaceae > Alistipes. Next base: position 6,257 of record CAZIPR010000006.1, on the reverse strand, counting down.
TGTCAAGGGCATTGGCTATGTGATAAATAGGTTTGTGGCTGCTGACGAGAAGGTTATCATCCAGCCGCCCGTCTATCACCCTTTCCGCCTTGTTCCAGAGGGCAATGGCAGAGAGGTTGTACTTAATCCGCTCAAAGAGAATAGCGACGGCTCATATAGTATGGATTTTGACAACCTTAGTAGGGTTGCAGATAGCAAATGCCGCCTGCTTATCCTCTCTAATCCTCACAACCCTGCAGGTGTAGTGTGGGATAGAGAGACTCTTGTTCGCTTGGCAGATTTCTGTTATAGTAGGAATATACTTGTTATCTCTGACGAGATTCACTGTGATATGGCACTTTTTGGGCACAAACACATACCATTTGCAACAGTCTCTGATAAGGCTGCGGCGTGTAGTATAACCTTTGGCGCACCATCAAAGACCTTTAATATTGCAGGCATTGTAAGTTCGTATGCCATTGTGCCAAACGACGCTCTGAGAGAGAGATTCTATAGTTGGCTTAGTGCTAATGAGTTCAATGCTCCGACAATGTTTGCAACAATTGCCACCGTTGCAGCATTTACTAAGGGCGAAGAGTGGCGACGACAGATGTTAGAGTATGTAGAGGGTAATATTGAATATACAATCGAGTTCTGCCGTCAGCATATCCCCGCAATTAAACCTGTACGCCCGCAGGCATCGTTCCTTGTATGGCTTGATTGCAGAGGCTTGGGATTAGAGCATGAGCAGATTGTCTCCCTTTTTGAGGATTCGGCAGCCCTCGCGCTTAATGATGGCGCAATGTTTGGAGAGCAGGGTAGAGGCTTTATGCGCCTCAATATAGCCCTTCCAAGGGTAGAACTTTCGAGGGCATTAAGTCGCTTAAAAGAGGCAGTTGAAAGATTATAAAGAAGATTATGATTAAGTTTATCGGCGTAAATGACACAGATTTAGACCTTTTTGAGGGTCTGTACCCAATTCCAAATGGCATCTCTTACAACTCTTATCTGATTTTGGACGATAAGATTGCAATTATGGATGCTGTAGATATTCGTAGGTGTAAAGAGTGGTTAGCAGCTCTTGATACCGCTTTGGAAGGTAGAGTGCCAGACTACCTTGTAATTCATCACATGGAGAGCGACCATGCAGGCTCTGTGGCTGAACTTTTCAGCAGATATCCAGATATTAAGATTGTTGCCACAGCACGCTCTTTGCAGATGCTTCCACAGTTTTTTGAGGGCATAGATTTTAGCAATAAGGAGAAGACGATGTCTGTTGGCGAGGGCGATACGCTCTCACTTGGTAAGCACAAACTTAAGTTTATCATGGCTCCTATGGTACACTGGCCAGAGGTTATGGTAAGCTATGAAAGCAGCTCAAAGGTACTCTTCTCTGCTGATGCTTTCGGTAAATTTGGAGCTTTAAGCCATAGTGAAGAGTGGGCTGCTGAGGCTCGCAGATACTACTTCAATATCTGTGGTAAATATGGCGTTCCTGTGCAGAATCTGCTTAAGAAGATGCTAAAACTCGAAGTATCGGCAATCTATCCACTGCATGGACCGCTGCTGACAGAGAATTTAGAATACTACATTAGCCTGTATGACCTTTGGAGCAGATATGAGGCTGAGAACGAGGGCATTTTTATTGCCTATGCCTCTATATATGGTGGCACGGCTGCTACGGCAAATAAGTTAGCCGAGCTTCTCAAGGAGATGGGTGCGCACAAAGTTATTGTCTCAGACCTATGCCGTGAGGATGTATCCTACGCTGTGGCAAACGCCTTTCGCACTGGAGCTATGGTTGTGGCAGCCTCGTCGTATGATGGAGATGTGCTGCCTCCGATGCACAACTTTCTGCACCATCTGCAACTCAAGGGCTACCGCTCGCGTAGGGTAGGTATCATAGAAAACGGCTCATGGGCACCATCGGCAGCAAGAGCTATGAAAGAATTGCTCTCAGAACTCAAGGATGTCGAAGTGATTGAGCCTGTTGTAACTATCCGCTCAAGGATGAAACAGAGCGATTTGCAAGCTATAACATCGCTTGCAGAGGCTATGCTTAGATAAAAAAAAGAGGCACGCAAGCCTCTTTTTTTTAGTTGTTAAGCCTAAACTTGGCGTTGACAGAATAGGAGAGTTTTATCTTCTTAAATTCGACAATCTCCTCCTCTTCAGCGGTGCTGTTTGTTGATTTATAGGTTCTTGTGCTGCCTACAAAACGGGTGCCTCCAACGCTGTAGTTGCTATCGTAGATATAGAAACATGCGCCTATACTCTGTCCTACAGCCTCGGCAAGCTCTGTTGCAATCTGTTTGGCGTTCAGCATAGCCTCTTTGCGAACTTGGCTGCGAAGAGACTCTAAATCGCTGTGTGAGACCTTTTCAATCCTAATGTCAGAGATATTTAGGCTCTCAAGGGCTTCATACACCTTTGTAACCTGCTCGGCAGAGGATAGCTGTAGCTGATATTTAGCTGTGGCAAGCGATGTATTACGCTTGTAGTAAGAGCTTGCCATATTGGCTACGCTGAGCGATTTCTCGGTGTTAATGCCAATGTTTTTGAGCGCAGCAATCATACTACGACGCTGAGCATCAATCTCTTGTTTACCCTTTGTATCGCTTTCATCAAGTGTTATCGAGAGGTAAAACTGATTTGGTGTAACCTCTTTCTCAGCAACACCATTTACCTGAACATAGTTCTCAGCCTCGCCCTGTGCCATAACAGGCAAGGCAAACACAAGAGCCACAAGTGCAATAAAAAATCGTTTCATACTCTTCGTTTTTTTGTTTGCTCATATAACTAACGGCAAAAATAGTACAAATATTGTTTGCGCGCAGCCCTTAGTCTTTAGAGGCTCTAAATATATTGGTTATCTATATCTCTGAATAGTGTTGTACATCAGCTCTTTATCCTCTGGAGTCATTGGGCTTTCGCGGTAGAAGACCAAATCTCCATCCTTGGTAACGAACATCAGCACAAACTTATTATTCACATCTGGCAACTTCCATGTATTGCGTAGGCTGTGGTCATTGTCGACATAGTTTAGAGATGGGACATTTTTGCCAAGTACCATCTTTACAACGCTACGAATAAGACCCGAAGGGAGTTTTGTATCTGCCAGATTAAGAATGGCATAGCCTTGAATGTCAGGGCTATATGTTTTGCCCTGCAAGCTGAGTTTTCCATCCGCTTTAAGCTCCTTTTCCAGATCACGGTTGGCACTCTCAAGTACATACGACTCTGGATCTACATAGAAGAGGAACATGTGCCTTGAGCCATAGTCGGGAAGGTCTGACAGTTCGTTAGAGAGTGTTACGATGGTTGGATTTACCACATGATATGGGTTTTCGGGCGATACACTATACAGAAATTCGCGCGAAACAGCATCTGGCGCAAGAGGGCGTGCGCGCTTGCTTGCCAACTTTGTACTCATCTCAGCAGAGCCAAGTTTTTCGCGTCGCTCGGCATCCTTATCTTTTTTGCTATCCGCAAAGGCGGTGCTGCTAAGCAGCAGAGCTGCTGCAAGAAATATATACTTGATACTCATTGTTTTATCTCTTTTCAAGTTTAACAACATTTTCTACATGGTGGGTATGTGGGAACATATCAACAGGCTGCACGCTGACAATTTTATACATGCCGCTCATAAGGGCAAGGTCGCGCGCCTGTGTGGCAGGATTACAGCTTACATAGACAATTCGTTTTGGCGCAGCGTTGAGAATTACATCAATAACAGGCTCGTCCACGCCCGCGCGAGGTGGGTCAAGGATGATAACATCTGGGCGGGAGTTGCGCGTAATAAAGTCGTTGCTAAGCACCTTTTTCATATCGCCAGCATAGAAGACGGTGTTGTCAATGCCATTTATGGCAGAGTTGACCTTTGCATCCTCAATAGCCTCTGGCACATACTCTATGCCCACAACCTTTTTACACTGCTTTGCGCAGAAATTGGCAATAGTTCCTGTGCCTGTATAGAGGTCGTAGAGGACATCGTCGGGGCTAAGGTCTGCCGCCTGGCGGGTAATCTTGTAGAGCTCGTATGCCTGCTCAGAGTTGGTCTGATAGAACGATTTTGGACCTACTTTGAACTTCAGACCCTCCATACTCTCAAAAATATGGTCCTTACCAGCGTAGCAAATAGGGGTCTGGTCGGTCAGTGAGTCGTTCCACTTCTCGTTGACAAAGTAGATTAGCGAGGTAATTTCAGGAAAACGCTCCTTGATGGCATCAAGTAGGGCAGTGATGCGCTCAGTGTCGTTTGAGTTAAAGACAACACAGAGCATAATCTCGCCTGTAGAGGCTGTGCGGATGATTATACCTCGCATAAGACCCTGATGCTCACGGGCATTGTGGAAAGTGTAGCCATGCTCTATGCAGTACGCCTTGATAAAGTCGCGGATGGCATTTGACGGCTCCGGCTGTAGATGGCACTTGTCAATATCAAGCACCTTGTCAAACATGTTTGGTACATGAAATCCGAGCGCAGGAGTCGCTGTAAGTTCATTGCCGCTCGCAATCTCCTCGTAGGTCAGCCAACGACGGTCGGCAAAGGTAAACTCCAACTTATTGCGGTAGTAGAGCTGCTTTGCAGAGCCGAGGCACGGCTTGACCTCTGGAATATCGAGCTTGCCAATGCGCATAAGCTGGTCTTTGACCTGCTCGGTCTTAAACTTCAGCTGCTCACTGTATGGCAGATTCTGCCACTTACAGCCTCCGCAAACGCCAAAATGGCTGCATACAGGCTCGCAGCGCACCTCAGAACGCTTTACAAAGCGCACCACCGTACCCTCCATAAAACGACGCTTTTTAGCCTTAATCTGCACATCCACAACATCCCCAGGAACGGTCATCGGAACAAATACCACCATGCCCTCATGGAGCCCCATAGCCTTGCCCTCTGCCGCAAGTGTTGTTATCTCTAAACCCTCAATAAGGGGTAGCTGAACTCTCTTTCTTGCCATAAACTTTAATTTGGTCTGCAAAGATAGTAATTTTTTTACTATTAGTCGTAGAGCCTCCAATTTTAGCAATTTTTTCAACACAACAAACTACATTTCTGCGCTTTGCTGGGACGCTAACATGCACAGTTCCCGAAATTAGAAACAGAAATTGTAGTGTTCTGACAACTAATATCCCTGACCAATATTATTTGAGACAATATTCTACCGTGAGTATTTCTTCATTTTGCGAAATTTTCATAACTTTGTAGTCGCTTAGGGAATTATATCCTCAGCGTTACATATTTGATGAAAGTGTTTTCGCTTTTCCTTAGTGGTAAAATCTGACAGTTTTCCAGAAAAGAGGGCAACGACAACACTCATTGCCTGTATTGGTATGCTTAGCATGCCAATTATGGGTGTGGGGTCTTGTAATCGTTTATTCTTTTCGAGGTTTTGTCAGAGCCTACCACTAAATAAACGAAAGTAGCTCCACACTTTCTGTTTTTTATAATGTCCTTTTGGGGTTGGAGGATACAAGAAAAATCAAAAGTATGAAAAAGATTTTTTCGATTCTTACGGTGGTAGCGACACTGTTTGCTATCAGTTGTAGCAGTGAGTACGACGACACTGCTGTTTGGGATGAGTTCAAGAAGCATGACGAGCGAATCTCAAAGCTCGAAACCCTTTGCGGTCAGATGAATACCAATATTTCATCGCTGCAAGCAATTGTAACGGCTTTACAGTCAAACGATTATGTTACAAGCGTTGCTCCTATAACACAAGGTGGCGTTGAGGTTGGCTACACAATTACTTTCTCAAAAAGTGGCTCAATTACTATCTACCATGGCAAGGATGGTAAGGACGGTGCTAACGGACAAGACGGAAAAGATGGCGTTGACGGCACAAATGGTACTGACGGTAAAGACGGCGTAAACGGCACTGACGGCAAGGATGGGCAGGACGGAACAACCCCTGTTATCGGCGTTAAGCAGGACACTGACGGCATCTATTATTGGACACTCAACGGCGAGTGGCTGCTCAACGACAAGGGCGAGAAGGTCAAGGCTGTAGGCACTGATGGCAAAGATGGCGAGAACGGTAAAGATGGTCAGGATGGCGTAAACGGCAAGGACGGAGCTGATGGCAAAGATGGCGTTGACGGCACAAATGGAACTGATGGTAAAGACGGCGTAAATGGCGTTGATGGCATTACTCCGCAGCTCAAAATCGAGGACGATTATTGGTATATATCTTACGACAACGGTACTACATGGACTCAGCTCGGCAAGGCTACAGGCGAAAATGGACAGAACGGGGAGACAACTACCCCAGGCAGCG
>CAZIPR010000005.1:0-75733 GCA_964541245.1 uncultured Alistipes sp. | reverse complement strand
CCTCTCTTAAAAAGAGACGGACACGCAACGAAAAAAGCAAACAAACCATTAAAAACCAATTATTTACACAAAAAAAGAACAAAAACAACCTTAAAAACCGTTATTCAGATTTTCAGTGTATTGTCAAACTGTGCGCTCCTCTGATGCAAAGGAAACTAAGCGGATGGGGAAATAAAAATTTAATTACAAACTGAAAATTATGAAACACGTCTTACTATCGATTTCCGGAAGATTCGGAAAAGTTCTGACTGGCGTTCTGTGTGCAATGGCTCTCCTTGCATCCGGTAATGTTGTGGCTCAGAGCCGTACTATCTCCGGTAAGGTTATCGACGCTGCAACTCAGCTCCCAATGCCAGGTGCAGCAATCGTTGTTAAGGGTTCAACTACCGGTACTGCAACAGACGCAAACGGTCAGTTTACACTCAGTGCTTCGGCAAAGGATGTGCTGGAGTGCTCTTTCTTTGGTTACAATACAGTAGAGGTTACCGTTGGCAACCGTTCTGTTATTGATTTCGCTCTTACAGAGTCTAGTACAGCTGTTGACGAGGTGGTTGTCGTAGGTTACGGTACACTGAAGAAGGCTCAGCTGGTAGGTGCTGTAGAGAACCTCGGTGGCGAGGAGTTGGAGGGTCGTTCAACTTCCAATGTATCTCGTTCTCTCCAGGGTATGGTTCCGGGTCTTAATGTGATGCCTCGTGACGGTAAGCCTACACAGGGTGGTGAAATCTATATCCGTGGTGGCTCACAGTCAGTTTCAATGCGTACATCAACTACCTCTGGTACAGGTAAGACCATCTCTCTCGGTCAGGGTGGTTCTGCACTGGTACTCATCGACGGTGTTGAGGGCGACTTGAACTCAGTTAACCCTGAGGATGTTGAGAACATCGCTGTATTGAAGGATGCTGCTTCTGCATCAGTTTACGGTGCGCGAGGTGGTTATGGTGTAATCCTCGTTACTACCAAGACTCCAGAAAAGGATAAGGTTACCATTAACTATAATGGCTCTGTTTCTCTCAATACTCGTACCACAAAGTGGGAGGATCACTTGGTAACCAGCGGTATCGAGTGGATGGACAACTTTGCTCTCTACTTCCAGAACGACTCTCGTACCCCAACTTCAGCAGGTAAGCTCCCTTCAAACATCAATAACCGTTCAAACACTTACTCTTCTGCATACCATGAGGAGTTGCGTCAGCGTCAGACAAATCCTGAGTATGAGAACTATGGTAAGCTCTACGGTACCTTTGGTAACACTTCAAACTATGCTTACTATGGTAGCACAAACTGGATTGACATGTTCTACAAGGATATGAATGTCAGCCATGTTCACAACCTTTCAGTTTCAGGTGCTTCAGAGAAGGTTAAGTATTCAGTTTCAGGTCGTTACTACAACCAGGATGGTATTTATGAGTTTGACAACGAGTCTTACAACGCTTATAACCTCCGCGCTAAGGGCGAGATTAAGGTGTTCAAGTGGCTCACTCTTGCAAACAATACCTCTATCTTCCACCAGAAGTATCACCAGCCAATGGTAACAGGTGGTAGCCAGCCTATCCTGCGTCAGTTCGAGCACCGCGGTCAGCCAGTTTACACTCCTTACAATGAGGATGGTACTCTGTCATTCTATGGTGCTGCTGTAATGTACGGTGCATTCTCTGGCGACCAGTCTTTCCAGGAGAATATCAAGATGTACACTGCTTCAACTACCACTTTGACTGTTGAGCCTATTAAGGATGTACTCAAGGTTGTTGGTGACTTCACTTACAAGGCAGACCGCAACACTCAGCTGCGTGTTTCTCCTATCCAGACAGGTTACTCTGCTCCAGGTGGTGCTGAGAACTACAATAACTCTTCTTATAAGTCAGATTGGCGTTACAACACTGATTACCTGGCTTCTAACATCGTCCTTACTTGGACTCCTAAGCTTGGTAAGAACCATGACCTCAATGTTATGGCAGGTTGGAACCTTGAGAAAAAGTCTTATCGTCGTCTCTACCTCCAGCGTCTTGGTCTGATGGACCCATCTCGCCCATCTTTCGAGCTGATGGATTCTCAGGAGTATTCTGTTGAGGATGACGGTTACGACCACAACTCAATCGGTCTGTTTGCCCGTGTTAACTACTCACTCCTCGGTCGTTACATCTTCGAGTTCGCAGGTCGTTACGACGGTGAGTCTCGCTTCCCAAGCAACCAGCGTTGGGGTTTCTTCCCTTCAGGTTCAATTGGTTGGAGAATCGCTGACGAGCCTTGGATGGATTGGTCAGACGAGTGGTTGGACAACTTCAAGCTCCGTGCTAATGTTGGTTCACTGGGTAACTCAATGATTGATGACTATGCATTTATGGACCTCTGGTCAGTTGATAAGACTTCAGAGATTATCAATGGCTCTAAGGTGCCTTATGTAACTACAAACGGTATGGTTTCTCCATCACTTACTTGGGAGACCTCTACTACTTACGATATCGGTTTGGATTTGGACTTCCTCCGCAACCGTCTCTCATTCTCAGGCGATATGTACTGGAAATATACAACCGATATGATTACTACAGGTCCTGAGTATCCTGCTATCCTCGGTGAGGAGTCTCCACAGATTAACTACGGTACCCTTAAGACTAAGGGTTGGGAGGCTGCACTGACTTGGAGAGATACTTTCAAGGCTGGTGGTAAGGACTTCAACTATAGCGTACGCTTCTCTGTATGGGATTCTCGCATGTGGATTCACAAGTTCTCTAACGAGTCAGGTAACATCTACGCTTTCTATGAGGGTATGGAGCTTGGCGATGTATGGGGCTTCAAGACCGACGGTTACTTCCTTTCTAACGAGGAGGCTAACAACTGGGCTACTGACTCATTCCACAAGAACGGCTCTAACTTCCGCGCTTACGCTGGTGACCTTAAGTTCATTGATATTAACGGTGACGGTAAGATTGATACAGGTAAGGGTACTTTGTCAGACCATGGCGACCTTGCTATTATCGGTAATGAGCGTGCTCGCTACCACTTCGGTATCAACCTTACAGGTAACTGGAACGGTATCGGACTGAGCATCTTCCTCCAGGGTGTTATGAAGCGTGATTGGTATCCTGACCAGGAGTCTGGTTTCTTCTGGGGTCAGTACAACCGTCCTTATGGCTACCTGCCTAAGGTACACATTACCGACCGTGTAGATGTTGACTATTCAACTGAGAACTGGGTAGTAACTAACCCAGGTGCATACTACACTCGTCCAGTAGCTTACGCAGCTAACCGTAATGTTGGTCCTCTTGCATACGAGAACGACTACTATCTCCAGGATGTATCTTACCTCCGTCTTAAGAACTTGACTTTGGATTACACCTTCCCAAGCAAGCTCACTAAGAAGTGGCACATCCAGAAGCTTAAGGTATATGTAACAGGTGAGAACCTGCTTACCTTCTCTAAGCTCTACAAGCACACTAAGTTGTTCGATCCTGAGGTAATTGGTGCAGGTGATACAGATTATAACGCAGGCGGTGCAACCGGTCTTTCTGGTGCAGGTCAGGGTTACTCTTATCCATTGCTCAGAACTTTCACTTTCGGTTTGAATATCACTTTCTAATGTATATATAGGTATGAAAAAGAGAATATTAAATATTGTAGCTGTCGCAGCCGTAGCCCTTTCGGGTGTATCTTGCGAGAAGTTCCTCACAGTGGAGCCTATCGACAAGATGTCTGCTGACACATATTTCCAGAATGAGCTTGAGCTTGAGCTCTTCGCAAATGGTTTGATTAATTCATACCAGCCAACCGCTGACGGTCTGGGTTATAGTGATAACTATACCGACCTGTTCTGCTCAAAGACCTCTTCAGACTACTATCGTCCAGGTATTTGGAATGCAGATAAGCAGGGTAGCTGGGCTGTAAGCAACTGGCGTAACATCCGCCGTGCTAACATCCTTCTCAACAATATGACACGCGCTCAGGGCAATGTTTCTGAGGAAGTTTACAACCACTATCAGGGTGTAGCTCGCTTCTGGCGTGCATACTTCTACTATGCAAAAGTTCAGACTTTCGGTGATGTGCCTTGGATTGACCACGCACTCGATATCGAGGATGAGGTACTCTACGCTGCACGCGACGACCGTGAGTATGTAATGCACATGGTACTTGAGGATCTTAACTTTGCATGCGAGAATCTCTCCGGAAACTCAACTTACGATGGCGTAATCAACAAGTGGGTTGCTCTTGCGTTCAAGTCTCGCGTTTGCCTCTATGAGGGTACTTACCGTAAGTATCACACTGTAAACCCTTCTACAAATCAGGCTTGGAACAACCAGTATGAGAAGTCAGGTGACTTCCTTACAGAGTGTATCAATGCTTGTGAGGAGCTTATTAACAGTGGCAAGTTCAAGCTTGATTCTGACTACTACACCCTCTTCCACAACACTAACCTTGCAGCTTCTAACGAGGCTATTTGGTGGAGTGACTATGACAGTGGCGAGCTTAACCGTATGCACGAGCTTACTTGGGTTGTAAACTCTGGTACTTATGACCAGCAGACATCTCCTACCAAGCTGATGATGAATCACTACCTCACAGTTGATGGTACTCCTGTTACTCACGAGGGTAAGATTTCAATCAACGATGAGTTCACAGGTCGTGACTCTCGTCTCTTGGCTTGCGTACACCACCCAGGTTATGAGTACACTACAACTGCTGGTGTAACTCAGCTTAAGAACACTAACACTGCAAATACTTACAACTTCTACCAGATTACTAAGTTCTCAATCGAGAACGAGGAGAACTACTCTAAGGGTAAGAACGACAATGACTATCCTATTCTCCGCTACGGTGAGGTGCTTATCAACTACGCTGAGGCTTTGGTAGAGAAGAACGGTAAACTTACTCCGGCAGAGTGGGATGCAACTGTTGGTGCACTCCGTACTCGTGCAGGTGTTAAGAGCGTACTTCCTGGCACAAACCCTGACCTCTGGCTTCGTGAGTATTATGGTACAACTAACGACTACCTTGTTGAGGTGCGTCGTGAGCGTACTGTAGAGATGCTTGCTGAGGGTCTTCGTGATGCTGACCTTTACCGTTGGAAGCTCGGTCATCTGATTGCTGATCGTCAGACTGGCAACCAGGGCTGGCAGGGTATCTGGGTATCTAAGGAGGAGGCTACAAATGGTCTTACCTTCAACGGTGCTACTTATACCTTCGCAGGTACTCCTAAGGCAGGTTTGGGTTACGATGTAGGTACTTCAACAGCAAACCAGAACCACACTTTCTCTGAGGGTGACCACGGTTTCTTGATTTACAACTACAAGCTTGAGTGGAACGATAAGATGTATGTTCGTCCAATCCCACAGACAGCTCTCAATGTGAACCCTGCTCTTAAGCAGAACCACGGTTGGTAGTAGCAATAACAAAAACACAATACGATGTTAGGTAAACTAAAATTCTTTCTATTAACAGCAACCCTGCTCTGCGGGGTTGCTTGTTCTGATGACAAGGGTAATGGTGGTGATGAGCCAAACAATGGTGGAAACAACAATGGTGGCACATCGCAGACTACCCAAATCAACGGAACAGAGATAGCTGAGGGCAATAATGTCTTTGGTCTGATTACAGACTCTACTACAGGCAAGGGTATTGCCGGTATTCCTGTAACTGATGGATACACATTTGTCTATACAGACGACAATGGCGTCTATCAGATTCCGAAAAACCGTATGGCAAAGCGTGTATGGTTTACTATTCCTGCTGAGTATGAGGTGCCTGTTGACCCAGATAACGGTCGTCCATTGTTCTATTCAAAACAGAATATTGTAATGAGCGCAGACAACCGCAATGACTGGGTTTTGACCCCTCTGAAGGCTCCAGAAGAGGAGTTTACCATCGTTGCTATTGGAGACCCACAGTGCGAAACGGCTGCTGAGGCTGAGCGTTTCCGTTCAGAGACCCTCTATGATATCAAGACTACAGTAGGCGGCGCGCAGCTCTATGAGAATCGCTATAACAATGCTTATGCAATCACTTTGGGTGATATCACATTTGACTACACCCCTCTGTGGAGTACAATGGCGTCTCTTTGCTCAAGCGTAATCCTTGACAGCGGCAACCCAATGCCTATTTTCAACTGTATCGGTAACCACGACCACGATGCTTCTCGAAGCAATGACCGTGAGGCTATCGAGCTATATGTTGAAAATGTTGGTCCTACAGACTATTCGTTCAACCGCGGTAAAGTTCACTTTGTCGTTATGGACAATGTTGTCTGCACAACATCAAGTGGTAGCACTTGGAGCTACGATGCAGGTTTCTCTGGCGCACAGTATGAGTGGCTTCAGAAGGATATTGCAACCGTTAAGAATCCAGAGGAGAAGATGATTATCCTCTCTTGTCATATTCCTTTCCGCGCAGGCTCAAGCAGCGGTGGTAGTAATGTGAACACGGATAAATACTATGCTGAGGTACTTAACCTGCTCACTCAGTTCAAGGAGGCGCATATCTTTATCGGTCACACCCACTATCCAGAGAACTACCTCCACACTAAGTACAAGGCACAGGGCGGCGAGCCTGTCTTTGAGCATGTACACGGTGCGGCTTGCGGTGGCTGGTGGACAAGTAATATCTGTGTTGATGGTACTCCAAACGGATATAGCATCTATCAGGTTAAGGGTGCTTCATTGCATAATTGGGTACTCAAGGGTACTAATATGCAGGAGGAGACCCAGATGCGCGTCTATAACGGTAACGACAGCTACGGTTCTGAGTATGTATATACTTGGACAGATGGCGGCGTCGGCGGTAAGAGTAATATCTCAACCAAGGGTCGCGCAGACTTTAAGGACTGCTTTATCGCAACAATCTGGAACGACGACCCGACAAATTGGAGCGTTGAGCTGCTTGTTGACGGCAAGAGCTACAAGATGCAGCGCGTAAATGCAGCTATCGCTGATATGTGCGCTACAGCCTTCTTCTTTAACGAGAAAGGCAAGAACACAACCTCTTGGAATAAGGCTCTTAAGCACTATTGGTTTGTAAAAGCCCCTTGTGGCAACCCAGCCAACGAGAAAAACTGGGAGGTACGCGCTACTCACACAGTTAGTGCTACAGGACAGACAAATGTCTATCAAGCAAGTGGGTTTACCTCAAGCTATACAGGCTTCTAATATTAGGAAGTTGAATAAAAAGGCTCTTTTGTCGTTACACTCGCCCTCAAAATCCTCACATACGCTTAGTATGCTGCGGTTTTTCGGGCTTCGTAAGCCTAAAAATAGCTCTTTTTATTCAACTCCTTAGTAACTTCAGGATGGCTAAATTTTAGCCATCTTTTTTTTGCGCATTATAGGGCATTTAGAGTCTATAGGGTCCTTAGTGACACTAGAGTATGCGCATTAAAACCGATACCCTGTACAACAGTGCAAACTTAGTTTTGCTGTGCTCGGATTTAGGGATTACCAACGGAGTTGGTACGATTAAAAATAGAGCCCTTCGCTCAAACTTGTTTGAAAGCGAAAAGGACTCTATTTTTTAGCGTAATAGCCTTTAGGCTATCCTAAATCCGTAACGAAATAGAGAAACGAAGTTTCTCCGAAAGTCTTTTGGGGTCACTTTTCTTCAGAAAAGGGGCGGTACTGTGGAGTGGCACACAAGAAAAGCCGTCGGAGGTAATTTCCGACGGCTTTTTTGTACGGGTAGTATTTACTACTTCTCGCTCAGAGCTGCGTGAGCCGCTGCGAGGCGTGCGATAGGCACGCGGTAAGGAGAGCAGCTTACATAGTTCAGACCTGCGAAGTGGCAGAACTCTACAGAAGATGGCTCGCCGCCATGCTCGCCGCAGATACCGCACTTAAGGTCGAGACGAGTTGAGCGACCCTTAAGTACAGCCTCACGAACAAGCTGACCTACGCCGTTGCGGTCAAGAATCTTGAATGGGTCAGCCTTAAGGATGTTCTTCTCAAGATATACAGGGAGGAACTTAGCGATATCGTCACGAGAGAAGCCGAGGGTCATCTGTGTAAGGTCGTTTGTACCGAAAGAGAAGAACTCAGCAACCTCTGCAATCTGGTTTGCAGTAACAGCTGCGCGAGGCACCTCAATCATAGTACCTATGAGGTAGTCAATCTTATCGTTACGCTCAGCGAATACCTCGTTAGCTACGCGGTCGATGATATTCTTCTGGTAGCGGAGCTCCTTGTGGTTACCTACGAGTGGTACCATAATCTCAACCTTTACAGGGGTGCCTGAAGCCTTAACATTCATTGCAGCCTCGATGATTGCGCGTGCCTGCATCTCGGTAATCTCTGGGTATGTGTTACCGAGACGGCAACCACGGTGACCGAGCATAGGGTTAACTTCGTGCAGAGCCTCAACCTTAGCCACAACCTTCTCAAATGGGATACCCATAACCTCAGCCATCTCCTTCTGGTCCTTCTCGGTATTAGGAGCGAACTCGTGCAATGGTGGGTCGAGCAGACGAACAATAACAGGGTAGCCCTTCATAACCTTGAACAGACCCTCGAAGTCGCCACGCTGCATAGGGAGCAACTTAGCAAGAGCTACACGACGACCGTCCTCGTCATCAGAGAGAATCATCTCGCGGATAGCCTTAATTCTCTCGCCCTCGAAGAACATGTGCTCTGTACGGCACAGACCGATACCCTCAGCACCGAAAGCAAATGCCTGCTCAGCGTCGCGTGGAGTATCTGCGTTAGCGCGTACCTTAAGAACAGAGTATTTAGCAGCCAAATCCATCAACTTGCCGAAGTCGCCATCAAGAGCGGCCTCCTTAGTAGCTACCTGACCGAGGTAAACCTCGCCGGTAGAGCCGTTGAGTGAAATCCAGTCGCCCTCCTTGATTGTAAGACCGCCAATCTTGATTGTACGAGCCTTGTAGTCAATCTCAAGCTCGCCAGCGCCTGATACGCAGCACTTACCCATACCACGAGCCACAACGGCTGCGTGTGAGGTCATACCACCACGAGCTGTGAGGATACCTGCTGCATCGAGCATACCCTTAAGGTCCTCTGGAGAGGTCTCAATACGAACAAGGATAGCCTTCTGACCAGTCTGAGCAAATACCTTCTCAGCGTCATCAGCAAAGAATACTACAGGACCTGTTGCAGCACCTGGAGATGCTGGAAGACCCTTAACTACAACCTTAGCGTTCTTGATAGCGTTCTTGTCGAATACAGGGTGGAGAAGCTCGTCAAGTTTAGCAGGCTCGCAGCGAAGAACTGCGGTCTTCTCGTCAATAAGACCCTCGCGGAGCATATCCATTGCAATCTTAACCATTGCAGCACCTGTACGCTTACCGTTACGGCACTGGAGCATCCAGAGCTTACCATCCTGGATTGTAAACTCGATGTCCTGCATATCTGTAAAATACTCCTCAAGGTGGTGCTGAATCTCGTCAAGCTCCTTGTAAACCTCTGGCATAACCTCCTCAAGTGAAGGGTACTTAGAAGCACGCTCCTCCTCAGAGATATTCTGAGCCTTAGCCCAACGCTTTGAGCCCTCAATTGTAATCTGCTGTGGAGTACGGATACCTGCAACCACATCCTCACCCTGAGCGTTGATAAGATACTCACCGTTAAAGATGTTCTCGCCGGTAGCAGCGTCACGAGAGAAAGCAACACCTGTAGCAGAGTTGTCACCCATGTTACCGAATACCATTGCCTGAACATTTACAGCAGTACCCCACTCAGCAGGGATGTTGTTCAGCTTACGATAGAGGATAGCACGCTCGTTCATCCAAGAGCCGAATACAGCGCAGATTGCGCCCCAGAGCTGATCCCAAGGGCAAACAGGGAAGTCAGAACCAGTCTGCTCCTTAACTGCTGCCTTGAACTTAGCAACAAGCTCCTTAAGGTCGTCAGTTGAAAGGTCGGTATCAAGAGCAACGCCCTTAGCCTCTTTCATCTCGTCGATAATTACCTCAAATGGGTCCTGATCCTCTTTTGATACAGGCTTCATGCCAAGTACCACATCGCCGTACATCTGTACGAAACGACGGTAAGAGTCCCAAGCAAAGCGAGGGTTGCCAGAGAGCTGTGCAACAGCCTCAACAGCCTCGTCGTTCATACCGAGGTTGAGGATTGTATCCATCATACCTGGCATTGAAGCGCGCGCACCAGAACGAACAGATACCAAAAGTGGAAGTTTAGCATCGCCAAACTTGCGACCTGTCAGTACCTCTACCTTCTTAATAGCTGCCTCTACATCTGGGCGGAGGATGTCAATAATAGCCTGCTGACCGTGCTTGTAATACTCTGCACAAACCTCAGTTGTAATAGTAAATCCTGGAGGAACAGGAATACCGATAAGGTTCATCTCAGCAAGGTTTGCACCCTTACCACCGAGCAACTCTCTCATCTTGCCATTACCCTCAGCCTCTTTGTTACCGAAGGTATAGACGCGTTTTACATTTGTCATAACTCTTAATTTTTTGTTAAATAACTATATGATTTGTTTCAGTTTTTCACTTTTGTCTCTTCCAAAGAGCAAATATAGTAATATTTTCGTAAACTCCTATAGATAAAGCGCAAAAACTATCGAATTTTATCCGATAGTTGTGTTGAGAAGTAAAATAGACGCCTTATTATGCAGAGATTACCCCTGAGCCGACGAGCGTATCTTTGTCATACCACGCTGCAAACTGACCCGCTGCAATGCCGCGCTGTGGAGTGTCAAAGACTATGTAGAGCCCATCCTCTCTCATCAGCAATATTGCCCCCTGTAGAGGTTGACGGTAGCGTATGCGCACCTCAAACCTTTTGTTCTGACCAACAGCCAACTGCTCAGCAGGGTTAACCCAGTGCTGCTCTGAGGTCTCAATCTTCAGCGCACGACGATATAGCCCAGGATGGTTGTCTCCCTCGCCTACATAGATTGTATTTGTCTCAACATCTGTGCCGATAATAAATAGTGACTCCTTTCTGCCACCTATACCTAAGCCTTTGCGCTGACCGATGGTGTAGAAGTGCGCCCCATTATGCTCGCCAATCTTCTTGCCGTCCCTTACTGTGTAGCTGTATGGGCGCGCCATGCCCTCAAGTGAGGTGTCTGATAGATAACGCTCATATTTTGCCCATGATGGCAAAATTTCGTGTATGTTGCCTTTGCGGGCAGAGAGTTTCTGCTGCAAAAATATGGGTAAATCAATCTTGCCCACAAAACAGATGCCCTGCGAATCCTTGCGCTTTGCTGTGGCAAGACGCTGCTCCTCGGCAATTCGCCTTACCTCAGGCTTTGTAAGCTCTCCGATAGGGAAGAGGGCATACTTCAGTTGCTCTTGTGTCAGCTGACAGAGAAAATAGCTCTGGTCTTTGTTTTTATCCGCGCCTGCAAGCAGCGAATAGATAGTCTTGCCACCCTCAGTGCGCTCCGCTTTGCGACAGTAGTGACCTGTTGCAACAGCCTCAGCGCCAAGTTTTAATGCCTCCTGAAGAAACGCATCAAACTTTATCTCCCTGTTGCACAGCACATCTGGATTTGGAGTCCTGCCGCGCTCGTACTCGGCAAACATATACTCAACAACCCTCTCTTTGTACTGCTCAGATAGGTCAACCATGTGAAAAGGTATATCAAGCCGCTTTGCTACAAGCTCCGCAAACAGATGGTCATCATGCCACGGACAGTCGCCCTCAAGGGTGCCTGTCGTATCGTGCCAATTGCGCATAAATAACCCAATAACCTCGTGCCCCTGCTCCTTTAGCAGCCACGCGGCAACAGACGAATCCACGCCTCCAGATAGTCCAACAACAACTTTTGCCATACCGCCGCAAAGATAATAAATTTTAGTATAATACTTCTGCTAAAATTGGTACTTTGATTTTTGGCGTACTACTTTACTGGCTAACAGTGCAAAAGTTAGCGGACTTTCAGCTGTTACCTTCCAAGTAAGTATCCCTTAAGCACTTTGAAGTTCAGAATTATCCAGATGCCGCCGCCAAGAACAATTGAGAGGGCGAGGCAGAGGAATGGATTTGCGACCCAGATTGAGCAGCAGAGGCATACAGCCGCTGTAGGCAGTGCGTAGAGCAGGTTTGTGACAATGGAGCGTAGCGGCAGTGTTGCCAACTTTTTGCGCGTCACATAATGTAGGTATGTAAGTGTCACAACAGACTCTGCTACAAGGGTCACTATAGCCGAGCCGACAGCCTCAAGGTGTGGTACTACAAGCAGGTTGATTGCAAGGCTTACTACGGCTCCGATGATTGATGCCACAAGCAGCACCTTGTCGCGTTTCATCGGTATTAAAATCTGTATTGACAGCACCTGCGCCATGCCGACCATAAATGCCGCAGGCATGATAATCTGCATAGGCAAAACTGAGCCCTCAAAGCCTATTCCAGAGATTACGCGGATGATTTGCGGGGCGAGTATCACTCCGCTGATTACAAATGGAACGATAAATCGCACAATGCCGTCAAACGACTTGTTAATCAGCTCTTTAAGACCCTTTGAATTGCCCTCGGAGAGCATTGTGCTGATTCGTGGCATAGTGACGCTTGTGTATGCAGAGAAGAGTCCGAGTAGAATCATGTAGAGTTTGAAAGCTGTTGTGTAGTAGCCTACCTGGGTGTTGTTTGAGACTAAGCCTAAGTACATTACATTAAATGTGATATACATCGAGGTCATTATGCCATATAGACCTAACATAACATTTTCTCTTAGGTAGCGCATTGAGAATAGAGCCTCTCTGTTAATCTTTACAAAGCGACTTGCGTAGAGGATGTTTATTATTGCATTTAGGACTACAGTGCCTACGGTAAGCCCAAAGTAGAGTTTGTAGTCAGTGGCATCGTCTATAAAGATATAGACCGCCACAACATAGCATAGCTTGACAAGCAGGCTGCGCAGAGTGATGTACTTAAAGTTCTCAAGACCCGTGAAAAACCACTCAACAAGGAATACTGTTGCAATAATCTTTGTTGCACCTATATAAAATAGCTCTATATTCTGGCTAAACCGCGGAACAAGGGCAATAGTGCCAAAATATATTATCAGCACAATTACTGTAAATGTGATATTTAGTCCGAGAATATTTGAAAATACACGCGACATCTTCTTTGGGTCACGCTTTACCATTGCAATCTCTCGTGTGCCGAGATTGACAACGCCCATAGTGGCAAAAAGTAGAAAATAGTTGACCGTATTGTCCACAAAATCAACAAGTCCAACCCCCTCTACCCCAAGCACGCGCGATATGTACGGGAAGGTGGCAAAAGATATCACATAAGATGATATTGTGAGCAGTGCTTTGAAAAAAAAGTTGTTGCGAATAGATGGCATATTAGGTTTTAGTCTGGTTAATTATGCAAAGATAAGACTTTTACACTAAAAAGCAAAAAAGCGCGTAGCTTTTGACTACATACAACAAAAAATCAGGGAAGAGCAGCTACTCTTCCCCTACCACGACTAACCTTTGAGTGTTGCAATCACACACGCATACTCAGTTGTCGTGACCCAATTAACTAACATACATTGAGTGATTGATAGACCAAAACAATACTCAACACTGCAAAGATAAGTAAAATTCATATTTTCTGGCATATTATCAGAAAATATGATAGGGGGGGGGGGTAATTATAGGTTTTTGTTATAAAGAAAAGTGATATTTGCGCTGCTCTTTGCTGGCTGATGGTGGTTCCCGTGGCGCGCGGTGCGGTTAAGTAGCAGAGAGTAATAGTGCGCGATTTTAGTAGGGAGTTTAAGGAGGTTAACAGATTAGGGAGATTAGTGAGCGCGCAAGAGCCGATACCCTGTAAAGCAAAAGTTCAAGGGACTCGATGTCCCGCAGAACTTTTCTGTTCCGCTCCCTAAGTTCCTTAAAATTCCCTAATCTCCTTAAATTCTCTAAAATTTTGCGCTATCCCTTGCCGACTGACGGAGCAAAAAGCTGCGGTACTGCGTTAGCACTCTACAGCGAAAGCGTTAAAAAATTTGGTTTTTGGGTAGTGATGTTGTATCTTTGCGGCTGTTAGGGGTGCTTTTTGCAGTTGCGAAAGGCTGAGATTATACCCATTGAACCGGATACGGGTAATGCTGAGACCGGGAAATACGCATAATCGATACATGCCCCTTTTCTAATTTTTTAACTAATTAAAACTTAAGAAGTTATGAAAAGGATTTTTCTGACTCTCGTTGTGGCGAGTCTCTCGCTCGGCGCGCATGCGGCAGGTGGTGCTGCACAAAACAATCAACATCCAAACAGTTCAAATTCGGTCGCTTCTGCGGACTCTATTGCCATGTATGACCACATTGGCACCATTGAGGTTGTAGCCTCCAGGGCTGGCAAATCCTCGCCTGTGGCTTATACAGACCTTGGTCGCAAGCAGATTGAGCGTAACAGCTACGGAACGGATATTCCTACGCTGCTTGCCCTCTCGCCTTCGATGATTGCCACAAATGAGACGGGTATTGGCATCGGCGGCACATCTATCCGCCTCAGGGGTACGGATGCAACAAGGCTCAATGTGACAGTCAACGGCATGCCGCTCAACAATCCCGATTCTCACTCAACCTATTGGTACGACACACCCGACTTAATCTCGGCTGTTGGGGATATTCAGATTCAGAGGGGCGCGGGTATCTCTACAAATGGCACAGGAGCCTTTGGTGGTGCGATAAATATGACCACAGCAGCCCCTGCAACAGCTTTTGGTGGGGATGTATCGCTCTCTTACGGCTCATATAACACCAATAAGCAGGCTATTCATATCGGCTCAGGGCTTATGGGCGGACATTGGGCTGTTGATGCAAGGCTGACCCATATCGGCTCAGATGGCTATATTGACCGCGGAGCTACAGACCTTAAGTCCTATGTGCTCCAGGCGGGCTACTACTCTGGGCGCACATCCGTAAAGTTGCTCTCTTTTGGAGGTGTTGCAAAGACCTACCTCACATATACGGGCGTGACAAAGGAGGAGATGGAACTCTATGGTCGCAAGTACCACACCGAGGGACAGTATGAGACCTCGCACGGACCGTATATCCTTGCGGATGGCACACATGTTGACTACTATGATGACCAGACGGATAACTACTTGCAGATAAATAACCAACTTGTTGTAAACCATCGCTTTAGCGATAGATGGCAGATGACCGCCACAGGTTTTTACACATACGGCTATGGCTACTATGAGCAGTATAAAGATGCACGCACGCTACTTGAGTATGGCAACCTTGGCGTTACTGATTCGAGCGTCGAGGCAGATATGATTCGCCGCAAAATAATGCGAAACCATACCTTCGGAGTCAATGCCGCAGCTCACTATACCGCAGATAGGGTAGCGGTCGCTTTTGGTGGCTCATGGAGCCATTATCGCTGTCCTCATTGGGGCGAGATTGATTGGGTTGATGGCTGGGATAGCAGCAGCGTTGCGGGACGATGGTACGACAACGATGTTCGCAAGCAGGATGCCAACCTCTTTGCAAAAGCCCTCTGGAGTCCTGTGGATGGGCTGAGTATCAGTGCCGATTTGCAGTATAGAACAGTTAGCTACCGCGCTTGGGGCGTGAACGACAACTTTGATTGGAATACTATGCAGATGCAGCCAATAGCAGTTGATAAGCTCTACCATTTCTTCAATCCGCACTTAGGCATAAGCTACAATTTTGCAAAAAATCATACTCTCTATGCCTCATTTGCTATTGCAAATAAAGAGCCTACGCGTGCCGATTTTACCGACCGATATATGTTCTCTAAAGATGATGGCGAGCCTAAGTCAGAGCGACTTTTTGACTATGAGGTGGGTTATAAATTTGCCTCAAAAAGGGTAAATATTGGGGTTAACCTCTACTATATGCGCTACCGCGACCAACTTATCCCTACAGGTATGGTAAATGATAGCTCTAATGCACTAAATATCAATGTGCCAGATAGTTACCGTTGTGGCGCAGAGGTGGTTTTGGGCTGCAAAATAGCTAAGTGGTTGGATGTAAACGGCAGTGTTACTGTGAGCCGAAATAGGATTAAGAACTATGTTGACCTGCTTGCCGATAGCCCAACATACGGCGAAAATCTCGGCGATATGACAATAGCTTACTCGCCAAAGTGTATAGCCTCCCTCGGCTTTGACTTCCATGTAAAGGGATTTGAGGCTAACCTCAATACCCAATATGTGGGCAAACAGTATCTGACTAACAACGAGATAGAGGCTCTGACCTTGGATAGCTATTGCGTTACAAACCTCGACCTCGGATATACCCTGCCACTGAAAAGTGCCCGCTCAGTACGCCTCGGAGTCTGCATCTATAACCTCTTTAACGCTGAGTATTGTAGTAACGCCTACGGATACTCCTATATGTGGGACGGAGTGCGCTACGACGAAGCCTACTACTTCCCTCAAGCTCCACTGCATGCGTTAGCCAATGTAACGATTAAGTTCTAAGCTACGCATTGCCGCATACGCCAAAAGCCAGCATAGGTTGAATCTATGCTGGCTTCCTGCTTTTGTAGAAGTGAGTGCGCAAACAGATGGTACTCAATAGCAGTTAATGGCAGCGGGTCTGAAGGACTTTTTTACGGGGTGTCAGTTTTGGTGCGCATTATCATTTTATGTCATTAAGGGCGTAGCCCGTTGCTATTCACTGTTATTCTCTGCCATTTCTGCACTAAACCTTTTAACCTTTAATTTTGTATAATCACAAATTTCTATTACCTTTATAGAAAATTTGGGATGTACTATGAGACCTTTGTTGTTTTCAGCTTTGGCGTTGTTATGCACTCTGTCTGCGTTTGGGCAGGGTTTGGATGGAAAGGATAACAATAGGCTTACGCCTTATAAGTTAGGTCTTGATTTGTTTGGGCACTATGACAATTCAAAGTTTATACAAGATACAACTATCAATACTCGAAGAGTTGGATATACAATAGTAAAGCAACTTAACGCTAATAGTATTGTGGAGTATTACTATGTTGGTGTTGGAGATATTAGCTCGCTAAAGCATAGCACACTATTGACAATGAACAGCCGCAGTGATGTAGAGTTGCAATTAACCCATGCGTTGATAGATAGCTGTAAAAGGCATAGAGACCTGGATGGGCTTGTCTCTAAGGCGAGCAATAACTCGGTAATTAAGTTTGTCGCAAATGACAAAGGAAAGCTGCTTGCGCTTGTTTGGCACTATAAAAAGCACGACGATAATGCACCAGATATGGTAGCTTGTGCGAAGATGGCAGAAGCCATTGATTCTTTGAAGATTTTTCCACGGTGGGATAGCGTGATTGGCAAAGAATTTTATAATCTAACAGACAGCCTATGGACGGGGTTTTTGCCGATTATGTAAGCCAAGCCTATCTCGTTAACCTCTTTTAGTTTTGTGCCTTGAAAAGAAATGATTAACCTTGGAAAAGGAAGAGTACAGTAAACTATGCAAATAACTCTTGTTATTAACTATCTATAAGGAAAGTTGGTACTGAGAAGACAAGTTGCATGCTCTGTTTTTGCTAAAATGTGTAAATTTCATAGAAAGATCGTAGTATAACCACCTGCAAATCAGGCTATAATACCTATGGGTAAAAATAATACCTATGCAAACTCTTGACAACGGGGATTTGATATATTATCTTTGCTGCTGAATCGATTCATTATGTGGACTTAGAACATTCTTCTATTTAGTGCCATAATCCTTAAACAATAATTTTCTAACAGACTATATTTTGTATAGTCATAAATTCTTATTATCTTTATGAAAAATTTTGAGACATTTTTTATTTTGTGTTCTACTGAGAACGGTACAGAGACAGGTCAGGGTACATATTCAGGTGATGCTGGAGAGGGCGAAAACGACACTACAGATGTAGAGCAGACTGATCCACTTGCAGAGGCTGATAGCGCATTAGAGAATGATGAAAATAATGGAGGAAACTCTTCTTCTGGATCGTCAAATCAAGAAAACTCAACAGAAGGAGCTATACCTATTGATCCTGTAGAATGTGTTGCAGAAGGTAACAGTAATTCAGAAGAAGAGGAGATTGTAGATGATCCCAATTGGGGTATGGAGGATACGCAAGATGAACAAGAGGAGAAAAACTCAGAAGAGGAAGAGTTGATTCAGAATGCTGAAGAAGACGGTGTGGATGAATCAAAAATAGAACAATATGCCAAAACATACACTTTTGTGTCGTTAAGTAGCTCAATGACAATGTATGAGCAGCAAGCTTTTTATGAAGCATATTCAAAACTTCCGTCAACATTGCAGACTATTGAAGTGTTGATTAAAATAGACAATTCGTTAGAAGCAGAAGGTAAGTATGATAGAGGTGGCATCATTACATTTAGAGATGCTAAATCTATACAAGAGAGTATTACAGAGGAGTTTGTTCATGCGTATCAAGATTGTATAATGGGATGGAATAGTATGAGTGGCTCACGAGCTGAAATAGAGTTTGAAGCAAAAATGATTATCACAATGAACGAGTATATTGAAACAGGATTGGTGGTAGGTGTTTTATCTGGCGTAGGTCTTAGTATATATGAGTTTTTTGCAGATTGTATGGGAGATGATGTATGTAATCCTAATGTAGAGAGCTATTCTTGGGACATTTTTAATGCAGAAGTATTCAAAGATCGAGCAAGTTCTTTTTTTGAGTCCTGGAGAGATTTAGATACGGAATATTCAGCTCTACCTGTAAACGAAGATTATGAGTGGAATTTTTGGGATGATCTTATAGCTATCTATAAAACTAACTAACTAATTAAACCATGAAAAAACTACTTATTGTCATAGCCTTAGCACTATCTGTTCAGCCTATGTTTGGACAGAAATATAGTCTGGAGATGATTGTTGAAAAGAGTGGGGATACTATATGGCGTTCAAAGTCTCATACTACGCAAGAGTTATGGGATGCACCTTTTTACGATGCTACATTTAGAAAAAGCAGGATTAGGACCGTAAAAGAGGGAGAGAAAGTTGTCAAAGACACTGTCGTAGAGAAACATCGCCTACAGATTGTCTATTGTGGTAATTACAGACAACATCGGTGTCACAAAGTCTATGTTACCCCTCTTGATACATCAAAGATAGAGCCGCTGCGAGTTTTTTCTGTCAGGAGAAGAGATAATATACACTATGAGATTCAAAATAGGAGAGAGGAGTTAATCTCAGTTCTCAACTCTCAAATAGCAGCTCACAAGCCTCGCCATCCTAATATTATAGACTTCTCAATAGGACAAAGTGGTGTGCTAAGGTATTACAATATAACCTTTTTAGATAGCACAGCTTTCGCCCAGACACCTCTTGTTAACCTTGTGAAGGTAATTGACACCTTAAACAAGACAAACCTCCTGGTTGATTGGGTAAAGATATACCCTGCCGATACACTTGAGTTTGTCTATCCATTTAGCACAAGTTATTAAACGCGCTGCTTTGTGCACCGTCAGTCAATAAGATGGAAACGCAAAAAAGTGTGCAAACAGATGACACAGAATAGCACTAAATAACATTTAATAACAGCGGGGACTGACGCCCCTTAATGGTTAAGCGGTAAAGGCAGATTTTTAGAGGTATTAGGGGGTAGCGCGCAACGCTAAGTAACTCTAACAACGCTAAAAACCTATTTAACCCTATTTTTGCGCGCTGTTATTGTGTGCTATTAAGGGCGTAAGCCCGCTGCTATTTTTTTTGTTATTCTCTGCTGTTAGGTCGCGCACTCCCTCACGGTTATATACTGCCCGTGAGGGATTTTTTTGTGCAATCTCTTTGTACTTTAGTACAAAAGTCGTACCTTTGTCGATTATGAACTCAATCAAACATTTTTTGCGAATACTCGGAGCTGCTCTTCTGCTCTCTTTTTCAGCGCATAGTGCCTTTGCGCAGGGTGCGTCAGAGAAGGTAACGGTTAGTGGAATAGTGACTGCTTCCGAGGACAACTCTCCGCTGCTTGGCGTGGCGGTGGTTGTTGTTGAGACCATGCAGGGCGTTATCACAGAGCTTGATGGCTCTTATACCATCGAGGCTGCTGCGGGAAACACAATCTCCTTCTCGTTTTTGGGTTATAAGGAGGTTTTGTGGAGTGTGCCTGCGGGTCAAACAAATATTACCCACAATATTGTGATGAGTGCAGAGACCGAGGCTATTGACGATGTGGTTGTCATAGCATACGGCGTGCGCAAGAAGGGTACAATCACAGGCTCTGTCTCCACGGTAAAGATGGAGAAGGTCGAAAAGACCCCAACGGCAGCCTTTGACCAGGCGTTGCAGGGTCAGGTGCCAGGTCTGTCGGTGCTTTCGAGCACAGGCGAGCCGAGCGCATCTGCTGTGATGACTATTCGTGGTGCAAACTCAATCAACTCAGGCACAGCTCCGCTCTACATCCTTGACGGAGTGCCTATTGCGGCGAGTGATTTTAATACAATCAACCCTGCCGATATTGAGTCTATATCTGTGCTGAAAGATGCCTCTTCGACCTCAATCTACGGAGCGCGTGCGGCAAATGGTGTGATTGTAATCTCTACCAAGCGCGGAAAGAGGGCTGACCGTCCTCGCATAGAGTACCGCATGCAGTTGGGCTTCTCTCAGGTGGCGCATGGTAATTGGGATTTGATGAATACTGCCGAGCGTATAGAGTACGAGAAGCAGATTGGTATGGACGAGGGTCAGAACTACAAGGTCCTCTCGCAGACCGACATAAATTGGATGGATGTTGTCTTTAACTCTGCCGCGCTGTTGCAGAATCACGAGGTCTCTGTTTCGGGTGCAGATGAAAAGACCTCTTACTACATCTCGGCAGGTTACTACGACCAGGATGGTGTGGCGATGGGCTCCTCTTTCCAGCGATTCTCAACTCGTCAGAACTTTGAGCGCAAGATGGGTAGCTGGCTGAAGATGGGGGCAAATACAATGCTCAACTACCAGAATATTACCCAGGCAGACGAGGGCGCATATACCCTTGTAACTCCAATCTCGGCAGCTCGATTTATGATGCCTTATTGGAATCCATACCGCAAAGATGGCACAACAGCCTCTGTGGGCGATGGCAGCTGGACAGGTAACGGTCAAAACCCTGTAGAGTGGCTTGAGAACAACCCTGTGACCTTCAAGAAGTACAAACTGCTCTCAACACAGTTTGCTGAGGCGACAATTATTGAGGGTCTTACACTGCGCAGTCAGTTTGGTATAGACTACTCGCACACAACAGGCTTTGGTCAATCTTTCCCAAGCTATGCACCAAATCAGGGTCAGGGCTCAGCATCGCGTAGCACAACAGATAGCTATAGCCTTACAATCACAAATACTGTAAACTACCGCTTTGATATTGACAGAAAGCACAACTTCAACTTCCTGCTCGGTCAGGAGGGCGTTGATACCCACTATGAGGCGTTCAGCGTGCTTACTGCGGGTCAGAATAATGACAATCTGACAAATGTCTCCTCTGGTACTCGCGCCACTTCGTGGAGCGATACAACAGACTCTGACTACGGCTTTGTCTCCTTCTTTGGTCGTGGCGAGTATAACTACGATGACCGCTATTTTGCCGACTTCTCGCTCAGAACAGATGCAAGTTCTCGTTTTGGCTCTTCGCGCCGCTGGGCTGGCTTCTGGTCTGTAGGCTTTATGTGGAATATGCGAAACGAGTCGTTTATGGAGAGTGCAAAGGGTTGGCTTACAAATGCACAAATCTCTGCCTCAACAGGTACTTCTGGTAACTCCTCTATTCCAAACTATGAGCATCTTGCCCTTGTCGGCAGTGGTGCAGACTATGTTGGCAATGCGGGCGTGGGTCTGTTGCAGCCAGGTAATCCAAACTTGGGTTGGGAGAAGCCGTGGACCACAAACTTGGGTCTGCACTTCGGCTTCTGGCATAGACTCAATGCCGACCTTGAGTTGTACTACAAGCGTACATCAGATATGCTTATGGAGGTGCCAGAGCCTTACTCTACATCGGGCTTTGGATACTATTGGGATAATGTTGGTGTGATGGTCAATAAGGGTGTTGAACTCAACCTGACAGGCTCGCTTATAGCGACAAAGGATTTTCTGTGGACAGTAAATGCCAACTTCTCATACAACCACAACCGCATTGTAGAGCTATACAACGGTGTGCAGGAGTATGAGCGTAGTGGCACGAATACCAAACTTGTCGTGGGTCACTCTTTGGGCGAGTTCTACATCAACCGCTATGCGGGCGTAAACCCTGCAAATGGCGATGCACTGTGGTACACAGCCGATGGAGAGCTGACAACAGAGCTCAGAGACGAGGATAAGGTGCTTGTAGGCAAGAGCTATCTTGCCCCTTGGCAGGGTGGTTTTGGTACAGCACTTAGCTGGAAGGGTTTGCAGCTTACAGCTCAGTTTAGCTGGGTTGCTGACCGCTGGATGCTCAATAACGACCGCTATTTTGACGAGTCAAACGGTCGCTTTGCCTCTTACAACCAGTCTCGCCGCCTGCTTGACCGCTGGCAGAAGCCTGGCGATGTGACCGATATACCTCGTCACGGTGTCTATACACAGTTTGACAGCCGACTGCTTGAGGATGCCTCTTTCCTCAGACTTAAGAATCTGATGCTCAGCTACTCGCTGCCAGAAAATGTGATTACACGCACCAAAGTTATTCGCGGGCTTAGAATCTATGCTCAGGCGCAGAACTTGTTGACCTTTACAGGCTTTTCGGGTCTTGACCCAGAGGGTACAACAAATGTCTATGCAGCACAGTACCCTATGTCGCGTCAGTTTACATTTGGAGTTGATATAACCTTCTAAAAAGAGACGATATGAAAGATATAAAGATTATTATTGTAGCTCTTGCGGCACTGCTCTCAGTATCGTGTCTTAATAAGGAGCCAGAGTCTGCCATCCCTCAGAAGGATGCCATGCAGACCTTTAATGATGCCGAGCAGACTGTTACAGGCATCTATGCCCTGCTTAGAAGTAGCGCACTCTATTGTGGCTACCTCTCTATACTGCCAGATATTCAGGCAGACCTTGTCTATGCTGTAGATGGCTATACAAACACCTTTGGCGATATATGGCAGTGGAACATCCGCTCAACCAATTCGGAGATAGAGAGCGTCTATGCCTCTCTGTATAGCGTTGTGGCAGCTTGTAACTTCTACCTTGAGAGGGTGGATGGTGTTGCAGCCTCAATTACAGATGACAGCAAGTTAGAGACGCTTGATACCTATACAGGCGAGGTCTATTTGGCTCGCGCCATAGCCTTCTCGGAGCTTATAAAGTGCTTCTGCAAGGCTTATGACCCTGCAACAGCAGAGAGTGAGCTTGGTATTGTCCTGCGCACAGACTTTACAAATGCTCAGCCTCAGCCTCGTGCAAGCCTTGCAGACTCTTACAAGCAGGTTATACTCGACCTTGAGAGAGCAGAGGAGCTGCTTGACGAGGATGATGACGCATATAGCAGTGCTTTCTTGACCCGTGCAGCAGCATACGCATTACACGCTCGCGTAGCACTCTATATGCAGGATTGGCAGAGCGCGATAGACTACTCAACACTGCTTATAGAGCATAATGGCTTTGCTCTTAGCTCGGCAGTGAGCTACTATACAAGCGATATGACCTATTTTGACTATATGTGGAACTACGATGTTGGAACAGAGATTATCTGGCGCATCGGTATTACTGCAAACGATGCCACCTCGGCATACTCTATGGGTCAGGTCTTTTTGAACTTTAATACAGACTACACATACTACTATCCAGACTATGTCCCTGCGCAGTGGGTGCTTGACCTCTACTCGCAGAGCGATATGAGGTATAGTAGCTACTTCTACACCTTGCAGACAGGTTATGCACACGCTTTGCAGTGGGCTCTGCTTGTGAAGTATTATGGTAATCAGGAGCTTATCTCTACAAATCTGCTCTACCACAAGGTTATGGCAAAGCCGTTCCGCCTTGCCGAGCAGTATCTTATCCGTGCTGAGGCTTACTGCCGCAAGAGCAGCCCAGAGTTCTCTAAGGCTTCGGCTGATATATCGGCTCTGCGTGCAGCAAGAGTTGCGGGAGGTGGTGCACTGACACTTACAGCCGATAACTACCTTAACACTATTGCTGAGGAGCGAGTTCGTGAGCTATATATGGAGGGCTTCCGCCTTCAGGATATCAAACGATGGGGTAAATT
This sequence comes from uncultured Alistipes sp., assembly GCA_964541245.1. Lineage (GTDB taxonomy): Bacteria > Bacteroidota > Bacteroidia > Bacteroidales > Rikenellaceae > Alistipes. Next base: position 51,687 of record CAZIPR010000005.1, on the reverse strand, counting down.
GTACAACAATGGTAACGGTTTTACCCGCACCCCTCAGTCAAATTCGCTTGCCGAGGGTAGTTCGCTTACGGTGGATGCCTCAAATCCACTCTTTGTATGGCCTATACCTATCCATGAGTTAGAGGCTCCAGGCTCACTTGTTCAACCAAATGAAAGTAACAAATAGTATGAAGAGGATACTTATATATATATTATTGCCGCTGCTTATACTCTCTTGTAAGGAGCAATATACAACATACTCAGATGCAGAGTATGTGATGTTTGCTGACAGCCTGTCAACAAATATGATTCAGAGTACAGAGTCTCGTTTCTCTGTGGCGGTATCATCTACAGTAGCTCGCAGCTATGACAGAACTTTCGGTGTTGAGATTGTTGATGCGGGTAGCAATGCCGTTGAGGGCAAACACTACCGCCTGCTCTCAAATACCGTTACTATACCTGCTGGAGAGCTGGCTACAAATGTGGAGATTGAGGGTGTCTATGATAATATTGAGGCAACTGACTCTTTGGGCTTTATCCTGCGCCTTGTAATGGCGGAGCAGCTGAAGTGGGACCTCTATAAAAACTCAGACATGACAAAGGTTGTCATGTACAAGAGCTGCCCATTTGACAGAAACCTATTTACAGGTTACGCTGTCCTCTCCTCAATATTCTTGCGCGACTATCCGGGCGAGAATATGACCTATCAGCGTGTCGTATATACCGAGCCACATCCAACAGAGCAGGATATGATTGTTATCCGCGACTGCTTCTTTGATGGTTACGATATAACACTTACCCTTCATGGCGAGGATGCGGCTAATCCGCGAATTACTATGGACGAGGGTCAGGTTGTAAGTGACGAGGCGTCTGTCTTTGGTCAGATTTTGGGCGACAATCACATCTTGTGTGACGATAGCCCCTACTATACCTCATATTTCAACACCTGTCAGCGTTTTGCGGTTCTCTGGACAGAGATATATGTCGAGAATTTAGGAACTATGATTGGAACGGTGGGTCACTACTACAATATCCTTGAGTGGATTTCAGACGAAGAGGCTGATAGACTCAAGCGAGAGGGATTATAGAAGTAAATAAAAACAGATAAAGATATGAAAAATTTATTCAGATTGATGGGCACTGCCCTTATGGCATCACTCCTTTTTGCATCATGCGAGAAAGATCCTATTGACGAGCCAAATGAGAATCAGAAACCAAATCCTGAGCCAACTCCAGAGGTTGTAGAGCCTAAATTCCCAGAGCATATAGCAGCAACTGTTATGCCTGGTAGCGAGTATTCACTTACCATCCAGCCAAATATGGCATGGGAGGTAACTGTCCCAGAGGCTACAGCAGCATATTTCCAGATTAAGGATGGCGATAATAAGGTCTATACCAAGCGTGGCGAGGCTGGAGAGCATACTATCGTAATCTCTGTAGCAGCTGTTGAGGAGTTTGATACAGATAGGGTTTGTGAGGTTAGTATGACAATGAAGGGTCAGACTGTAAAGATTGCAACCCTTACCCTCTCTAAAAAGGAGCGCGAGATGAAGATATACCCTGTCTCTGTTGAGGATGGAGCCTTTAGCTATGCAACCGAGGGCGAACTTACCTACGCATATCAGGCAACTGAGGTTGCAGCCGAGGGTGTTACAATGATTTGGCCTCTCGAAATGGCACTCTACTCTACTCGCATAAAGATTGAGAGCAACTTTAATTGGATTGTAGATGGCACTCCATCTTGGATTGAGCCACTTGCAGGCGGTCAGGCAGGTGTTACAGAGCTTTGGATTAAGGGCGACGAGAATAACTATCCGCTTGAGTCTCAGAGTTGTACCCTTAGCTTTGTAGATGCTGTTGCAACAGACAAAGTTGTGGCAACTATAAAGGTTACAATCCCTGCTGCAACCGAGATTTTTACTGTTGAGGGCTTTAGTGAGGCTACAGAGTTCAACTACCAGGGTCATGTGTTCAACTCTATGATTGGCGAGTATGTTGAGGGTGGCGTAAATGGCTCAGTTACAGCTGTTGACGGCTCAAATGTTGTAGCAGTTGAGTTTGTTCAGACAGCAGGTCTTGTGCAGCCTCAGTTTGCAGGCGATTGGCTCACAATTGCTTACGATAATTGGGATGCAACCTCACAGGCTGTTATCCAGACCCGCAAAGTTACTATCACAGCAGCTCAGAATAGCGGTGCAGCAAGAGAGGCTACAGTGCTTGTTTTGCCAAAGGGCGTTGCAGCTGACAATATTGACCTTATTGCTGTCAATGGCGAGATTACAGCAGAGTATCTGCCTTATGTTGTAACAACTGTTAAGCAGGCTGCCGACCCAGGCTCAATAGAGATTGTAGGTCAGGATGCAATGGCTGCTACAGGAACTGTAATTGCTCCGCTTGCGGCTGACCACTGGATGTTTAGCAATTTCAGCGGTGCAAAAGTGGGTTACGATTTGCTCTACACCTCAAAGTGGGCACACGAGGATTGGTATGTAAGCATTGTTCGCCCATATACAGCAATCAAGTGCTACTCATTTGATGCAACAGGCAACCTTGTTGAGATTTCGGGCAGTGCTGCTTGGATTACAACAACTGTGTTTGGTACTTCGTCTCAGAATGTTCGTATTGCCATGGATACAACCAAGGCAAGCGCAGCAACAGCCAAGAACGAGATTACAGGCGACTATGAGGGTGCTGTTGCCTTTGAGGATGAAAATGGCGTGTTTGCCTTTATCTACTGCCGCTATAATGAGAGTGCAGCAGCTGTCAAGGCAGATGTAGCCTTCTACTATCCAGAGTATGCTGCACAGCAGAACTCAACCCTTGTAGAGCTTACTTCGGGCGAGCTATATACAAAGTATGCAAGCTATGGCGAAAAGGTGTTCCACCTTACCTACACCACAGCTACACCAAACCTCTCAATGCTTGTAGGTCTGCCAGAGACTTGGAGCTATGTTGACCCTACAGATGAGAGCTGGTTGAAGTATGAGTATAGCGTTGAGAGCCAGGTAATTACCATGAACGCAGATAAGGGAAATGGTAAGACAGGCGCGCTTGTGTTTGGTCAGGGTGCCTTAGTAATAGTTTGTACACTCAATATTGCTAAATAATGAATAGATTACTATCAATACTATCCCTTGTCGCACTGCTTTGTGTGGGCTGTAGCAAAGAGTCTCTGCCCGACTACAGAGATGGCGACTATGGATATGCTCAGTTTAAGCTATACAAACAGGCTTCATACAACACCCGTGCTGTGAAGCCTACCCTTGACTACCTCTCTGAGGCGTGCAAGGTCAAGGTTACCTTGGGCTATGAGCAGACAACTATTGCTCAGACCCTTACGCTGCACTCTACAGAGGGTAGTGCAGAGTTTGGTCTAAGAACAGATAAGTTGCAGCTGCTCACAGGCGAGTATCGCCTTGTGTCATTCTCGCTCTATGACTTGGCTGACGAGCTGATATATGCAGCCTCTCCAGAGGAGCAGAGTACATTTAGCGTTGTGGCAGATGGTCTTACTGTACATGATATTACAGTTAGCGTAACCCCTCGCGGAACAGTTCGTTTCACTCTAAAGAAGGATAGTGACGACTTTTCGGCTGCACCAACCCGCGCCGTAAGTAGGCAATATACCTTTGACGAGGTAAAGTATGTCTCGCTTACCGTTGGTCAGGTGTTACAGTCGGGTAGTGTAACCAATCCAACAAAGATTGAGAAGCTGCCAACAGAGTTTACAATAGATTTTGACCACAAGGACGAGTATAGCGACAAAGAGGGATATAGAATCTCCTATATAGAGTGCGACTCGCTTGTACACCTGCCTGCGGGCAACTACCGCGTAGTGTCGTATGAGACCTTCGACGAGTCTAAAAATCTGCTTGAGAGTAACACCTCTCCAAAGCTCTCATCCTTCTCTGTTGAGGATAATAGGACAACCGAGGCAGATGTTAAGGTTACACTCTATCAGAGCGACGAGTATATAAAGGACTACTACGCCCTCTATGAGATTTGGAAGAGCCTTGATGGCGAGAATTGGAGCTATAACGGCGAGGATTATGAGCGTGGCACAAATTGGGACTTCAATAAAGACCCAGATTTGTGGGGCGACCAGCCAGGTGTGGCACTACACTCAAACGGTCGTGTGGCGCGTATAGATGTGAGCAGTTTTGCCTTCAGAGGTCATCTCTCGCCAGCTATTGGTCAGCTCTCAGCCCTTGTTGAGCTATATCTTGGTACGCATAATGATACAAACCTTATCTCTTATGACCCTACTTTAGATAGCGGCAAGAGCTTGTCAGAGCGTAATATGCAACGCCTTGAACTGCATGGCGAGTATCTGAGGGCAATACACCCTGCAACTCAGTTCTCTGAGCCTTGCGCAAGAGCCCTTGCAGAGAATAATATCAAGATTGCTGCGACCTCTCTCTATGACACAATGACTGAGAGTCAGATAATTGACAAAAAGAGTGGTAGCCAGAAAATCCAGCTTATGGATACCCACCATGGCGTTACGATGAACGGGCTAAAGTCGCTGCCAGAGGAGATTGGCAACCTTGTAAACCTTCAGTACCTCTATATTGCCAATGGCGAGTTAGAGTCAATCCCTGATACAATCTCAAAGATGGTGTCGCTTACCGACCTTGAGATTTACAACTGCTCAAAGATGACCAAATTCCCGCTTGCAATTGCGCAGCTGCCAGAGCTTGTCTCGCTCAATATCTCAAACAATGCACAGTGGAGTGCGGCTGAGATTTATGCAGGCATTGACGCCCTTGCTTGTGGTGTATCAAAGGAGAAGTTGCAGATTCTCTATGCTCGTCAGAATAACCTTGAAGAGGTGCCTGAGTCGTTCAAAAATCTTATCAAGATTGGTCTTGTAGATTTGGCTTATAACAAAATCTCAAAGGTCTATCCGTGGGGTAAGAGCGTCTCGCCTGTGCAGCTCTACTTGGATAATAACCTGCTTGAGAGCCTGCCAGCCGATAGCGAGGGATACTTCTGTGGTTATGCCGACTCTGAGAGCTTCTCTGTCAAGTACAACCGTCTCAAGAAGGTGCCAAATATCTTTTCGGCAAAGAACAATGCAGCCCTTACTTCGTTAGACCTCTCTGGTAACGATATTGACGGCTGCGAGGGCGAGGAGGATGGAACATATCGCGGACTTAGGGCAAGCACTCTGAGCCTTGCGCAGAATCCAAAGCTGACAAAGTACCCTGTAGCCTTTGCAAAGACAAATTCGCAGATTGCATACATAATCCTCAGAGCTTGTAATATTGACGAAATTCCAGAGGGCTCATTTGAGTATAAAAACTCTATCTATATGACCTCTATTGATTTGTCATACAACAAACTCAAGGAGCTGCCTTGGGAGCTGCACGCAGTCAATCTGCCATATCTCTATGGTGTTGAGTTGTCGTTCAACTGCTTTGAACACTTCCCATTTGAGCCGCTTGACAGCTTCTACCTTACCGTCTATGGCATCCGTAGCCAGAGAAACGCTAAGGGCGAGCGTTGTCTGAGGGAGTGGCCTACAGGCATTTTCAACCACAAGGGTCTGCGAGGCCTTTATATCGGCTCAAATGACCTGAGAAAGATTGACGATACAATCTCAACCCTTATCTACTACCTTGATATATCGGATAATCCGAATATTATCTTCGATGCCTCTGATATATGCTACGCATGGCAGGTTGGGGCTTATATCCTGCTCTATGATAAGAGCCAGACTATTCTAAATTGTGATGCAATGCTTGAGTAAGATATGAAACAGATTGGCTATTATATAATTTTTACCCTCGCTACACTTTTTGTAGCTTGTAGAGAGGATGGAACAGATGAAAACTTCTCTACTGAGGGTTTGCAGATAGAGGTTGAGGCTGTGGGCGGCAGTGTTACCCGCACAATAACCTCTACAGAGCGTTGGATTGCCTCAACAGACAATACATGGATAACCGTCTCGCCTGCAAATGGTAGAGGTACGGCAGAGTGCAAGTTTATAATCGACTCTGCACTCACTGTAACCCCTCGCCGAGGTGTTGTAAGAATCCAAAACCTTGAGACTTGGGAGGAGAAGGAGATTGTTATCAACCAGAAGGGTTTTGACTACTCTATTGCTGTAGAGCAGCCAGAGGTTGAGATTTCAAACTATAAGCCGCTTGACCAGCGTTACTTTGATGTTGATGTTGTCGCAAATACCGACTTTACTGTTGAGATTCCCGATAATGCAAGTTGGCTCAGACGCGAGCGACACACCCTTGAACTTAATCGTGGTGCGCGTCCTCGCCAGACAACTATCCGCTTTAAGTGGGATATAAACACAACAGACAAAGAGCGTCTTGCAGGTGTTAAGTTCGTGCCAAAGGGCGATATTACACTTGCTCGTCAGGATAATGTGAGTGTTACCCAGCAGGCATCAGAGCCTATTGTCCCTGATACCCGTGCGGGCGACTCTGTGGCACTGCTCTCAATATCGCGCACACTGCAAACCCTTGCTTCGTGGGATGCTTCGCAGCCTATGGAGATGTGGGACAATGTTACGCTGTGGGATGAGAGTATGGAGGGCTGCACCCCAGAGAAGGTGGGTCGTGTGCGCCGTGCAGAGTTTTTCTTCTTCAGAATCAAGGAGAGTCTGCCATTTGAGGTGCGCTACCTTACAGCGGCTGATGAACTCTACTTCTTTGGTAACACAAATACTTTCTTGCTTAACCTTGAGCTTGGCGATGATATTGCACAGCTTACACAGTTGCGCCGCCTTACAATAGGTAGCTACGGACTTATCTCGCTGCCTAAGAGTTTTGCGGCACTGAAGAATTTGGAGTACCTTAACATCTGCTCTAACAACTTCCAGACCGTGCCAGATGTGCTTACAAAGGAGAACTTCCCTAAGTTGCGCTCACTTATCCTTAATGCCAATCAGAGAAGCGTTGTCTCAGATTTGAGTAATACGGTAAGGACAGACTTAGGCGGCTTTATAGACGAGCCTACTTTCCCTGTTGACCTGCTTAAGTGGGATTTAGATACCCTTGTCCTCTCTGTAAACTACTTGCAGGGCACTCTGCCAACCTTTGAGGATGATGATAGTGTTCCATATTATACTCAGGCAGAGATTGATGCTGTTGACTCGCTGCCGCAGATTCTGGTTGACAAGAAGATTAAGAAGGTTATGCCATCTTGCAAGCGATTCTCTATAAATCATAACCGTCTCTATGGTAAGCTGCCAGATTGGCTGCTCTACCACCCTGCACTCGATTTGTGGATTCCAGACAGCCTTGTCTTCCCACAAGAGGGTAGGGCGCAGAACGGTACTTTGGCGGTATTTGAGAATACCCCAGCAAGTATGGACTACTATTATCAGGCATACACAACAAAGAAACAACCAATGGGAGAGGAGGAGTAGTATGAAGAGAATATTTTTGATTATTTCGGCTCTTATTTTGGCTCTCTCATGTACCAAAGAGAGCGAGCAGAGCATTGAGCAGAGCCTACAGCCATACTCTGATAGTGAGATTTTGGTAAAGTTTACCCCTTATGTGGCTCAGGTTATTGCTCAGGCAGCAGCTGAGGGTACTATTGTTACCCGCTCAGGCAATCCAAGCGTAGATGAGGTTTTGGATGCCGTTGGAGGCTGCTCTTTGGAGAGGGTCTTCCCTGTTGACAGCAAGGCTGAGCAGAAGACTGTAGAGCATGGACTCGATTTGTGGTATGTTGTGCGCTTTGACTCCTCTGAGGCGAGTGCTGAGGAGGTAGTGAGCCGTTTTGCACGCCTTGGCGAGGTGCAGAAGGTTGATGTTAATAGAACAATCAAGCGCGCCTATAACTCAAAAGCTGTGGCTCTGAGTGAGGATAAACTTAAGGCTGCAAATGCCGCTGCAACTCGTGCTACAATGTCAGACCCTCTGCTGCCAGCGCAGTGGAATCTAATAAACAACGGCACAGACTTCTGCAAAGATGGTGTTGTAAAGTCTGTAAAAGATGCCGATGTGCAGTGCCGTGGCGCATGGGAGTTGTCACAGGGCGATAGTAGCGTTATCGTAGCAGTCCTTGACGAGGGTATCTTTGTTGACCATCCCGATTTGAAGGCAAATATCTGGGTCAACGAGGCTGAGACTCTGCGTGCAGGTAAGGATGCTGACGGCAATGGCTACAAGGATGACAGATACGGATACAACTTTGTTCACAATTCGGGCGTGATTGTCTCTGACGATGTCTATGATTCGGGTCACGGAACGCATGTGGCGGGAGTTATCTCGGCTGTAAATAACAACGGACTTGGAATTAGCTCTATTGCTGGTGGCAATGGTAGTCAAAATAGTGGAGTGAAGGTTATGGTGTGCCAAATCTTCTCAGGAAATGTGGCTACAAGCATCCTCTCAACAGTGCGCGCTATTAAGTACGCGGCAGACAACGGAGCTGTTGTACTCCAGTGTAGCTGGGGCTATGTCTCAGCGTGTGCCAATGTCTATGAGTGGGGTGAGGCTGCCTTTGGCTCACTTGAGGAGTGGGTTGCAGGCTCTCCGCTTGAGCGTGAGGCGTTAGAGTATTTTACACACACCGCAGGCTCGGCTAATGGTGCGATAGAGGGCGGTATTGCCGTCTTTGCAGGTGGCAATGAGGCGGCACCTATGGCTGGCTATCCTGGCGCGGCAGAGGAGTATATATCTGTTGCTGCGACAGCTGCCGACTTTACCCCTGCCGTATATACCAACTATGGTCCAGGAACAACCGTCTCTGCTCCGGGTGGCGACCAAGACTACTACTATGACTATGTAGATGATACGCACAACTACGGCGAGGTGGGTTGCATACTATCAACCCTGCCATATCATGTCAGTAGCAGCGGCTACGGCTATATGGAGGGAACATCAATGGCTTGCCCTCATGTTTCGGGCGTGGTGGCTTTAGGTATTAGCTACGCCACTCAGTTGCGCCGCCACTTTAAGGCTTCAGAGATTCAGCAGCTGCTTGTCTCTACAACAACGCCAATAGACAGCTATATGACAGGCAAGAAGAGCTATCGTCGCTATGTTGCCGATATAGGTCCTTTGCAGCCTATGCAGATAGACATGGCTGACTATCGCGGTCAGATGGGCTCTGGTCAGGTCAATGCCGAGGCGTTCCTTAGAGCTATTGCAGGCGATGGAGGTGTTGAGATGCACTTCCCTAACCTCTATATCTCAGTAGGCGGCAGTGTAGCTCTCTCTGCTGCGCGTTACTTCGTTGGTGGCGAGGCACTTAGCTACACAGTTACAATCGAGGATACAACTGTTGCTCAGGTTGCAAAGAGTGGCGAAAACCTCCTCTTTACAGGCTCTAAGAGCGGAACTACAGCGGCAACAATTACCGCGAGCAACGGCAAGAGCCACAAGTTTAATATCACAGTGCGCTGTGAGGCAAACAGTAACGGTTGGCTCTAATGCGTACCTTGCTCCTTATACTTCTGGCTGCTGTGAGTGCAACAACACTCAGCGCACAGATGGTTATCATACCTCAGTCGCGCCTTGACAGCATAGCCTCGCCTAAGAGTGTTGTCTCAAGGGTGGTTGTGAGTAGCGACAGGGTCGATTTTGGGCGTATTGAGGAGCAGAAAACGGCAAAAAACACTATTTGTCTCCAAAATGGCGAGAGTAAGAGCGTTGTTATAACCAAACTCTCAACTTCGTGTCGCTGTGTTACAGCAACAGCTTCAGAGCGCGTGGTTGGCAGTGGTAAGAGTGCCCAGATAGCCCTTACTTTCAATCCTAAGGGCTTTCCAGGACCATTTGAGCATAAGGTGTTTGTATATACAAACCTCTCGGAGACACTACCGACGGCTGTTGTCGCTCTTCGTGGTTATGTGGTTGCTGATGCAGATAGAAGTTGTGACTATCCATACCACTGCGCTGGGCTATTGTTGCGCAGTGGTGGCGTAAAGTTTAACCACTCCAAGGTTGAGCGCATAGCCTGCTTAAACGGTAGCAGTAGGGCTATAAAGGTGGCAAAAGATTGTCTGCTCTCCTCGCCGCAGCTCTCAGTTCACTCTGAGCCTGAGACCCTTAAGCCAGGGCAGGCGGGAGATATTGTTGTAACCCTAAAAGGGGAGGCAAGTGGTAATTTGAAATTATATCTGGAGGCAGATTTGGCTCCCAGAGCAAGAGAGATAAAAATTGAATAGTATGAAAAAATATTTTACTCTATTATTGGCAGCGGCAACACTCTTCTGCGGCTGTAAAAATGGTGGCGAAGAGTATGTGGAGCAACTTATAGATGTTACACCGACAAATATCGCAGGCGTCTGGTCACTGCAAAGCTATGACGGTGGGGTAACCCTCGCACCAGGCTCGTATGTCTATATCGAGTTTGTCCGCTCTGACCGTACCTTTACCCTCTATCAGAATATCGGTAGCATGGGTTGCGAGGTTAAAACGGGCAACTACTACATCGAAACTGACCCTCTCCTCGGCGCAATTATCCGCGGAAACTACACCGCAGGCGACTATAACTACGCCGATTGGGCACATCGTTATATCGTCGAGATGACAGAAGATACTATGCGCTGGACAGCCAAAGATAACCCCGAAGATTTCTCAGTCTATATCCGCATCCCCGAACTGCCCGCGCTGTAGAGTACCGTCCCATTTTGCTCCGTCAGTCAGTAAGGGAAGAGCGCGAAAAATTATAGGGAATTTAAGGAGATTAGTGAGATTAAGGAATTTAAGGAGCGATATAGTAAAAGTTCTTCGGGGCATTGGGTCCCACGAAGAACTTTTGCTTTACAGGGTATCGGCTTTTACGCGCTGCTATTCTTGCTATTAGGGCGCGCAGTCCGCTCTGCTACACAACTCCCTGCTCAAGCATCGCCTGGGCGACTTTCATAAAGCCTGCGATATTTGCGCCCTTGACATAGTTGATATAGCCGTCTGGCTGGGTGCCGTACTTAACACATGCTGCGTGGATAGACTCCATGATATAGTGCAGCTTCTGGTCAACCTCGGCAGCAGACCAACTTAGGTGCATAGCGTTCTGAGTCATCTCAAGACCCGAAGTGGCAACACCACCTGCATTTACAGCCTTGCCTGGAGCAAAGAGTATGCCTGCGCTTTGGAAGGTTGCAATAGCCTCTGGGGTACAGCCCATATTTGAGACCTCGGCAGCGCACCAAGTGCCACCTGCAAGTAGCTCGGCAGCATCGTCGCCGTTAAGCTCGTTCTGGAAAGCACATGGCAGGGCAATGTCGCACTTAATGCTCCACGCCTTCTTGCCTGGGATAAAGGTTGCATCGGTAAATTTCTCGGCAAAAGGAGCTACGATATTGCGATTTGAGGCTCTGAGGGTTAGCATATAGTCTAACTTCTCCTTATTCATGCCCTCTGGGTTATATACCACACCGTCAGGACCAGATATTGCGATAACTCTTGCGCCAAGCTCTGTAGCCTTTGTTGCAGCACCCCATGCTACATTGCCAAAGCCAGAGATGGCAACCGTTGCACCCTTGATACTCTTGCCAGCCTTTGCAAGCATGTGTTCTACAAAGTAGAGCGCACCAAAGCCTGTAGCCTCTGGACGAATCAGTGAGCCGCCCCAGGTCATGCCCTTGCCTGTAAGAACGCCTGTGTTGTACTCGCGTGCGAGCTTTTTGTACATGCCGTACATATATCCAATCTCACGACCACCTACGCCAACATCGCCAGCAGGAACATCTGTGTCAGGACCAATATTGTTCCACAGCTCCCACATAAACGCCTGGCAGAAACGCATAATCTCGCCGTCAGACTTGCCCACAGGGTCAAAATCTGAGCCTCCTTTTGCTCCACCCATAGGTAGAGTTGTGAGCGCATTTTTGAAGGTCTGCTCAAAGCCCAAGAACTTGAGCATAGATGGATTTACAGCCTTGTGGAAACGGATGCCGCCCTTGTAAGGACCTATCGCGCTGTTAAACTGGATGCGGTAGCCGAGGTTGGTCTGAATCTCGCCGCGGTCGTCAACCCAAGTTACCCTAAAGGTAAATATGCGGTCTGGCTCAACCATACGCTCAACAATCTTAGCCTTCTCAAACTCTGGGTGGGCGTTATATACCTCCTCGATAGACTCCAGAACTTCCTGTACTGCTTGCAGGTACTCACTCTCGCCTGGATGCTTGCGCTCCAAGTCTGCCATGATTGATTTTACTTTCATATTATAAGTAGTTTTAAGGTGTTTCCTTTACAAAGATAATCAAAAACTCTGCAAATCCAAAAAAAATCGATACTAAATGCAAAAAGCAGATGACCTGAGAGCCATCTGCTTTTGCAACTATTGCAACACCTGCCCTTGTTACTCTACAGGGGTAAGGGTTGCTGTTTTCATATCAACATTAACAAGGGTAACATCGCCCGCTGTAAGAATAAGGTCTTTCTTAAGTGTGCCGCTCTTTGTCCAAACACTGCCACTGTTTGTTGTGACGGTTATAGTATAGCTCTCGCCCGCCTTTAGTGTCGCAGGAAGCGTAGCAATATAGACCTCAAAAGCAGAAGGGTTATCTTCCATCATAAATTCTGTAGTTATCGCGCTCTTGGCTGTACCATCTACAATTGTAAAAGGCACCGGATATGTTTTACCATCCAAGTCGTCAAGCATTACATCTATCTGACCCGCTATGGGCTGTTGACAAGCAAATGTGATAGTTTGATATTTCCAAGTTGCTGTATCTAAAGTGCTGCAATCAAGTGTTAGTTTCAGGACGGCATTTAGGCGTGTCATCTTAAAGTTGGAGAACTCTCCTGTTAACGGAGTGGAACTTGTTACAACCGATGATACAACCAAGTCATACCCATTACCATACGAGCCCAGCTCCCAATATTCGAGCTGGGTATCCGCTAACTCATACCGCATAAAAACTTTGCTTAATTCTACAAAAGTGCTGTTAGTAAGATAATAGGAATAGCTTGAATAACCCTCTTCTAAAGTAGGAAATGTAAACACAGCCGTCTGTCCATCATTATCAAGTTCTAAACTAAGAGGTTCCAGAAGACCTATTGAGCTATGGAAATATGCTAGGCCTATTGTGTAAATATCGTCCTCGCACCAGCGTGCGAGATATTTGTCGCCATCCTGCTTGATAATAGGGCGTGTAGCCTCTGACTCAGGGGCATTAACCTTAATGGTCATTGTCGCAGGGCTGAGTGTTTGGGTTGTATCATCGTCCTTCTGGCAACCTGCTACCATAGCTACTGCCATAAATATCAAAATCAAACTCTTCTTCATAGTCGTAGTAGTTTAGAGAGTATCCTCATACTCGTTTACACCAAAATCGCTGCCCGCTCTGCCAAAGTCACTCCATTTCTCAGAGCCTGTAACTGTAAAGCCTTGCTCTACTTGAGCCTTAAAAATCTCCACCTGTGGAGGGTAATAGTTTCTGCTCATCTTTTTAGTCAATAGTTAAAAGTTAACACAATATTGTATTGGGACGACTGTTACACAATCGCCCTAAAATATAATATCTAAGATGTTTTGCTTTAGATAAATGCGCTACCCCCCCCATTATCAACAACTTACGGGAGGAATCATTAAAGAAATATCTGTTTATATTACGCATAACTGCTACAAAGATACACAAAAATTGTATAATTCCAAATGATTTGTCGTGATAGTGACAAAAAATATGTCACTATCACGACTTGAAGTCTTTGCGCGCGCCTTAATAGCAGAAATAACAGTGAATAGCAGCGGGCTACGCCCTTAATGACATAGAATAACAGCGCGCAAAGAGGCTGTTGTGTCTTGCGCTCTATTTTTCAGGATTAAAGTATGTAACTTTATCTGTATATTGCTTGTCGGAGTTGCCTGGATAGACCTTGACAAGGACAACGCCGTGGGCAGGCACTTCGGCGGTATAGCGACCCTTTGCGTGCATTGTAAGCGTGCCGACATCCTTTTGACACCATAAATCGCGCACTGTTCTATCTCCGTCATACAGACCGAGCATTCTAGGGTTGATGCTGATATTTGCAGGTTTATCGCCGCGGTTGAACATACCTACAGCAAGAGAGCCATCCTCAAGGTGTTTTACATAGATAACCTGGCTGCCGTCGGCTTTGAGCCTGGACGAAGACCAAAGACCTTAGCTCCGTTAATTCGTGGAGTTGGGGCAGGCTCTGGGGTTAGAATATAAGCCGATAAGTCGGGAATCTCAACCTGCGCAGGCTCTTGTGCAGCAAGTGGTAGAGCGTAGAGTGCCACGGCAAGTGTTAAGGATAGAATAAGTTTTTTTCATAGCCATTTTCTGTTTTGGTTATCAAAGGTAGTAAAAAAGTGCGTTACAGTAAAATATTTGTTTGAAAAAATAATTGAGAAATGAAATTTTTAGGTTACCTTTGTAAATAAACTAAAACTAAAATGCCTATGAAAGTTGTTTGTATTGGCGATGCCTATATTACCGACACTATGATGGAAGAGGGTGTAGCTCCTTTTTTGAGTGAAAATGATAGTGTTGAGGTCTTTTTCTTCGGAGATAGAGACAAGACAAAGATGCGTGATACAGCCAAGGCTATTGAAGCGCGAAATTTTGACGGTATTATCCTGCCAGAGGGGCTATATGATGCCGTAGCGGATGCTGAGGTTATTATTACCCATCTCTGCCCAATAAAGCGTGACCTTATTGAGGCTGCCCCTGCGCTTAAGGCTATTATGAGCTGCCGTGGTGGATTGGAGAATATTGTGCTTGATGCAGCTACAGAGCATGGCGTAATTGTATCTAACAACCCTGCGCACAATGCCAATGCTGTTGCCGAGTTTACAGTTGGACTGATTCTCTCTGAGACTCGCAACATCTGCCGCTCTCACTACGCGCTCTATGGCGGAAATTGGCGCACTGTATATCCAAACACAAAGACCGATATCAAGGAGATGGTCGATATGACAGTGGGTATTGTCGGCTACGGCTCTATTGGTCGTCTTGTGGCGCATAAGCTCTCTGTCTTTGGTTGCAAGATTATCGTTGCAGACCCATTTGTAAAGAGTGTTAAGGAGGATTATGTTACCATTGTGACTATGGACGAGCTGCTTGCTCAGGCAGATATTGTCACACTGCATGCTCGCGCAAAGGGTGCAATTATGACCGACCGCGAGTTTGACCTTATGAAGCAGAACTCATATATAATCAACACCGCCCGCTCATATCTTGTAGATGCAGAGGCTTTCCAGAGGGCTATGGATAGCGGAAAACTGCTTGGTGCGGCATTTGATGTCTTTGAGACTGAGCCTGTTATCCCAGAGTTCTATCGCAAGTATGACAATATAACTCTTACCTGCCACTGTGGCGGACTGACGATAAACTCCTACCGCGATGCGCCTACATACGCAATTAAGAACTATCTGAACTACAAAAACGGCACAGATGAACTCAGTTTCTGGGTAAATCGTCAGCAGTTGCAATAAAAACCTTAAAACCTAAACCGACATGAAATCAATTCTTACTAACCGTCCCGCACTTGCAGCCGCTCTTGACTCTGTGGCAGAGGTTACAGGCTATCTGTGGCAGAAAGGGTGGGCAGAGCGCAATGGAGGCAACCTTACGCTCAATATTACCGAGTTTGTTGACGATGAAATGCGTGCAATGCCCGCTATAAGTGGCGTACTGCCAATTGGCGTTACACTGCCAAACCTTAAAGGCTGCTACTTCTACTGCAAAGGCACAGGCAAACGCATGCGAGACCTTGCCCGTGACCCTATGTGTGCAGGTAGCATTGTCCGAATCTTGGACGACTGCGCAAGCTATGAGATTATTGCCGATAAACCTATCGTTCCTACCTCCGAGCTGCCGTCTCATCTTGCCCTGCAAGACTATATGATAGAGAGTGGTTCAGGATACAAAGCTACGCTGCATACTCACCCAATAGAGCTTGTGGCACTGTCGCACTCAAAAGAGTATCTTGACTCTGAGCGACTTACAAAGATTCTGTGGTCTATGATTCCTGAGACTCTTGCCTTTGCACCGCTGGGTATAGGCGTTGTGCCGTATGCACTGCCATCTTCTGTGGCTCTTGCAGATGCAACTTTAGAACTTATAAAACAGTATGATGTCGTGCTGTGGGAGAAACATGGTACTGTAGCCGTAGGTCATGATATGATGGAGGCTTTTGACCAGACCGATGTACTGAATAAGGCAGCTTGTATCTATATGACTGCCAAGAACTTCGGTTTTACAGCTGAGGGTATGACCGAGGAGGCTGTACAAGAGATTAGAAGAGTGTTTAACCTACCAAACAAACGATAATATGAACAGAATTATAGTAATTCTATCAGTGGCACTTTTGTCACTGAGCGCATGTACAAAACCATGCCATGATGTAAAGATTCTTGCCCATAGAGGCAATGCCAGCACAGGTAGCGAGTTTACAACAGACGAGAACAGCCTTGACGCTCTTCGTCGCGCACAGGAGAAAGGCTTTGATGGCTGCGAGTTTGATGTGCATCTTACTGCTGATAATCAGTTGGTTATCCATCATGATAACAAGATTGCTCCAGGTCTTACCTGTCAGGGTAGCACCTTTGAGGAGATTAGAGCGCACAAACTTCCATTTGGTCACCAGATTCCTACTCTTAGAGAGTGGCTTGAGCAGGCTAAAAAGACCCCTGAGATGCTGCAACTCCTTGAACTTAAGTCTCATAAGGGCGAGCGTGAGAAGGAGCTGATAACTAAGTGTCTTGAGGTTATCCGCGAGCTTGATATGGTTGACCAGATGTATATGCTCTCATTTAAGGCTGAGACCCTTGATGAGGTGCTGCGCCAGGAGCCAAAGATGCGCGTTGTTCTCAACTCAAGCAGCTTGCACCACTCGCTGCTTCCTGAGGAGGTTAAGGCGCGTGGCTACCATGCCGTTTCGTATAATATCAATGTGATTCTCAACCACACCGATTGGATTGAGCAGTTCCACAACTACGGCATCGAGACTTATCTGTGGATGGTCAACACCCCTTATACCTACAATATCGCAAAGGAGCTTGGTTTTACTTGGGTTACTACTGATTTCTATGATGCTATAACCGCTGAGTAGTGGCTGACTAAAAAGGCTATTTTGTCGTTACGCTCAGTTCGGAAATACTCACATACGCTCAAGGTATGCTCCGTTTTCCTCACTTTCGCAAGCCTAAAAATAGCTCTTTTTATTCAACCACTTGGTGGCTATAAGGGTGGTTGGTATAGTAAAAAAGCCAGCGTAGGGGTTGCCTACGCTGGCTTTCTGCTTCGCAGAAGAGTTCTAACCACTCTGCCAAATTATCCTAAGTAAGACTTAAGAAGTTTACTTCTTGACGAGTGTCTGAGGCGGCGAATAGCCTTCTCCTTAATCTGTCGCACGCGCTCGCGTGTGAGGTCGAACTTCTCGCCAATCTCCTCAAGGGTCATCTCAGAGCAACCAATGCCGAAGAAGTAGCGGATAATATCTCTCTCTCGCTCAGTGAGTGTCTCAAGGGCGCGGTCAACCTCTGTTGCCAGCGACTCATTGATAAGTCCGCGGTCGGCGTTTGGAGAGTCTGGGTTGACAAGCACATCGAGCAGTGAGTTGTCCTCGCCATCTGCAAATGGAGCATCTACAGAGATATGACGACCTGCAACGCGCAGAGTATCAGTAACTTTCTCCTTTGGCAGCTCAAGCTCCTGAGCAAGTTCCTCTGGCGAAGGTACGCGCTCATGCTCCTGCTCAAAGCGGGCAAAAGCCTTGTTAATCTTATTCAGTGAGCCAACCTGATTGAGTGGCAGACGCACAATACGGCTCTGCTCTGCAAGTGCCTGAAGAATTGACTGACGAATCCACCAAACGGCGTATGAGATAAACTTAAAACCGCGAGTCTCATCAAACTTTTCTGCCGCCTTGATAAGACCGAGGTTACCCTCGTTGATAAGGTCTGGAAGGCTAAGACCCTGATTCTGATACTGTTTTGCCACTGAGACAACAAATCTCAGGTTTGCCTTTGTCAGCTTCTCAAGAGCCTCCTGGTCGCCCTTGCGGATTCGCTGGGCGAGTTCTACCTCCTCCTCAACGGTAATAAGGTCCTCCTTACCAATCTCCTGTAGGTACTTATCAAGTGAAGCACTCTCACGATTGGTAATAGACTTTGTAATTTTTAATTGACGCATTTTGTGTTGTAATAATTAAACTTTCTACAAAAACAGCCCCTGTCAGACAAGGGCTGTTTTTAAGCAGTGTTGTACGCTACTCTACAACCACATAGCTTGCTGCTCTACCGTCTGGATAGACGCCGTCAATGCTACGCACCTTGTCTGTCATTGCGTTAAGGTCGCTAACTGAGTCGATAGCTCTGTCGTTGATATGAGTGATGACAAAACCCTCTCTTACTCGCGCTCTGGCAAGCAACCCGCCACTATTAACCTGTGCCACCTGCACACCACCGCGAATTTCGAGTCTCTTGCACAACTTTGAGTCAGCATCTACAAAGCGACCGCCCAAAACCTTAACTACATCTACGGCATCTGCTTTGAGCAGTTCCGCTTTTCCTGCCTTATTACGCAAAGTGACCTCAAAATGTTTCACATTTTCGCCTCTTTTTACAGAAATTTTTACCTTATCGTTTGGACGATGCTTGCCAATCTGCTCTCCGAGCTTTGAAGGGGCGTCTATTGCCACACCGTCAATGCTTGTTATCACATCGCCCTTGCGCAGTCCCGCCTCAGAGGCGGCTCCGCCCTCAGATACTGAGGCTACATAGGCTCCACCAACCTCTTTTATGCCTGTCTCCTCGCCCATATTGTCAACAAAATCCTGGTCGATATATCTGTAGGAGATACCAAGCAGCGCGCGCTGAACAACGCCATACTCCTTAAGGTCGTCAACAACCTTGCGCACAATGGTCTCTGGTACGGCAAATGAGTAGCCTATATAGCTGCCTGTAGAGGACTTGATAACGGTGTTGATACCTACAAGCTCGCCTCTACTATTTACCAACGCACCGCCTGAGTTACCAGGGTTTACAGCCGCATCGGTCTGGATAAAAGACTCTAAACGGAAATCATCTGGGATAACATCCAGCTGGCGAGCCTTTGCTGAGACAATACCCGCTGTGATGGTTGATTGCAGGTCGAAAGGAGAGCCGATGGCAAGTACCCACTCGCCAAGACGAAGGGCGTCTGAACTACCAAAGGCAAGGGTTGGCAGTGCTCCTGCATCAATCTTTATCAGCGCAACATCGGTTGCAGGGTCTGTGCCGATAAGTTTGGCGTCAAAAGTTCTACCGTCGTTGAGCTTTACTCTCAACTTTGTGGCATTGTCAACCACATGGTTGTTTGTTACAATATATCCGTCGGTAGAGATAATCACACCAGAGCCGCCAGAACGCTGCTCACGCTTGCGAGGACCCTGCTCCTGCGGGATTCCAAAGAAGTCGAAAAATGGGTTGTAGCCGCTTGGCATAGATACCTCCGAGATAACCTCTATATTGACAACCGCACGCACCGCATTCTCGGCTGCATAGGTTAGGTCAGGGTAGCTGCCCTGCTCAAAAGAGGTAAAATGCGCACCAAGTGACGGAGTACGCTCGACAATCTTCTCAACAATCTCAACATTGCTGTTAGAGCTATTTTTTAACACCCAAACAGACGAAGCAACTCCTGCTACGGCAGAGAGTAGGCAAATACCGATAATTGATAATACTTTTTTCATAGTCGTTATGTTCAATTTTTCGCAAAAGTAACGAATATTACTATATGTTTATTGCGCTATATCCAAAAACTTTTGATTTTTTGATTCTCTGATTTTGATTTTCTCAAAAAAAAAGTTACTTTTGTAAGTTGATGCATGAATATTCTCATAAAAATTATATAAGATAAACGAAATAAATTGTTTTTATTATGAAAAAAGCTATTCAATTCGGTGCGGGCAACATTGGTCGTGGATTTATCGGCGCAGTGTTGGAGCAGGCAGGTTACCATGTGGTTTTTGCCGATGTAAACATGGCAGTTATTGACAAAATTAACCAGGACCATTGCTATACCGTACATGTAATGGATGTAGAGTGCGTTGAGCAGAAGATTACTAACATCTCAGGCGTAAACTCAACAACAGATGCTGTTATCGACCAGATTGTCGATGCAGAGCTTATCACTACAGCAGTTGGCGTGGTTATCCTTCCTCGCATTGCACCTGCTATTGCCAAAGGTGTTGCAGCCCGCAGAGCTAAGGGCGTAGAGCAGCCTCTGAACATTATCTCTTGCGAGAACGCTGTACGCGCATCTTCTCAGCTCAAAGAGTATGTGCTTGCACTGCTTGAGGGCGAGGATAAGGCTTACTGCGAGAAGTGGGTAGGTTTCCCAGATTGTTCTGTTGACCGTATTGTCCCTCCTGTTCGCAGCGAGAATCCTGTAGATGTTGTTGTTGAGGCATTCTATGAGTGGAATGTTGAGCAGGCATCTTTTGTTGGCGAAGTTCCTCAGATTGCAGGTATGAATCTTGCCGACAACCTTATCGCTTATATCGAGCGCAAACTCTTTACCCTTAACACAGGTCACGCAATTACCGCATACACAGGTTGTATGAAGTCTCTCAAGACTATTGACGAGAGTATTGCAGACCCTCAGATTTACGCCATCGTAAAGGCTGCTATGCAGCAGAGCGGTCTTGGTCTTGTTGCAAAGCACGGCTTCGACAAGGAGGCTCACTTTAAGTATATTGACAAGATTATCGGTCGCTTTAAGAACCCTTACCTCAAGGACGATGTTACCCGTGTAGGTCGTGAGCCACTGCGTAAGCTCTCTGCCGCAGACCGTCTTATCAACCCAACCCTTACAGCTATTGCTGCGGGTGTAGATACTCCAGACCTTCTGCTTGGTATCGGTGCAGCACTCCACTACAACAACCCAGAGGACCCTCAGAGCGTAACTATGCAGGCACGCATCGCCGAGGTTGGTCTTAAGGCTGCTGTGGCTGAGTTCGCTTCTCTTGAGGCTGATGCTCCTGTTCTTGACCAGATTGTAGCAGCATACGCAGAGGTTGAGAAAAGACTTGCGTAACTCAAAGGAAACAAATAAAACTAACTAAAACTATATTAAAATGACAGCTGAACAGCAAAAAAAGTTTAAGTATTGGCAGTGGCGTACCATTGCTGGTACTATGATTGGTTACATCTTCTTCTACCTGATTCGTAAGAACTTCTCGTTCCTTATGCCAGGTCTTACTGCTGAGTATGGTATCAGCAAGACAAGTTTGGGAGCTGTAATCACAGCAGCAGGTTTCCTCTATGGTCTCTCTAAGCTGCTCAATGGTATGCTTGCTGACCGCATCAACGGTCGTTGGCACATGGTTACAGGTCTTGCAGTAAGTACAGTAACAGCAATCCTTATCGGTTTTGGTGCAGAGATTATTACCGCTCTTACAGGTGTGCCTGCGGGCTCAACACCTGAGTTTGTTGGTAAGTTTACCATCCTGCTCTCAGCTCTGTGGATTGTCAATAACATCTTCCAGGGTTGTGGTTTCCCTCCATGCTCTCGTCTGATACCTCGTTGGGTACCATCTAACGAGCTGTCAACCAAGATGTCTATCTGGAACACCTCACACTCTATCGGTGCTGGTCTTGCAGGTCTGCTTTGCGGTACATTTATCATGTCTTACATGGGTACAGATATGTCTGGTAACCCAGAGATGGTTGCAACTATCGCAGCTAACCTTGATAAGGATATTACCGACCCTGCCGTTATCTCAGCAGCAGAGCATGTAGGCGCGTGGAAGTGGGCATTTATCATCCCTGGTATTATTGCAGGTATCGGCGTATTTGTAACTGCCTTTATCTTGCGTGATACTCCTAAGAGCGTAGGTCTTCCTGAGCTTTCAGAGTTGGAGAACAAGGACAATGGCGCGCCTCAGAAGGAGGAGACTCAGGCTGAGATCTCTGCTTATATCATGAAGCATGTATGGAAAAACCCTGTTATCTGGGCACTTGCTCTTGCAGACTTCTTTGTATATATCATCCGCTTTGCAGTGCTTGACTGGGGTCCAACCTTCTTGCGTGAGCATTGTAGCATGTCGCCAGAGTGGGCAGCTATGACCGTTATTATCTTCGAGTTGTTCGGTGTTGTAGGTATGCTTGCCGCTGGTTGGATTTCTGATAAGGTGTTCGGTGGTCGTGCAACCCGTACTTGCTTCTTCTGTATGCTCGGCGCACTGCTCGCAATCCTTGGCTTTATCTCACTCCAGACCGCTGGCGCAAGCCCTGTATTGCTGCTCTTCGTTCTTGCTCTTGCAGGTGCATTTATCTATGGTCCGCAGGCTCTTATCGGTGTTATTGCATCTAACCACGCAACCCGCAAGGCTTCTGCGACAGCAAATGGTCTTGTAGGCTTTGTAAGCTATATTAGCCCTATCGTTTCAGGTCTTGGTTTCGGTATGATTGCCGATTCAAAGTATGGCTGGCACGGTGTATTTGTAGCAATGGTTGTTATGGCTATTATCGGTATGCTTATCTTCGTTCCAATGTGGAAGATGAAGCGCGATGCTTACGAGGAGTAATAATTGGTCTATCCCCGCTAACAAAAAATCCCAGCTATTACGGCTGGGATTTTTTTGCGCTCTCCCTCACTGACTGCCACTCCATAAAGAGCCGCGGCGGTGCTGTAATAGGCTATTTGGAATAAAATTCCAAATCTACTGTTTGAGATTCTTGTTCTTTTTTACTATCTTTGCGACCTATGGAGATAATTACAACCCTTATTGAGTCATACGGAGCCTCTGGGATAGTGTTAGTGGCACTGCTTGTAGCACTTTTTGTGCTGCAAATTGTTCTTTGTTGCAGGCGACTTGTAGTGGCTCGTTTTAAGTTGGCGCAGGGCGAGGTTGTTCGTCAGTCGCAGCCACCTGTATCGGTTGTAGTACCCCTTTTTGGCGAGGATGAGGAGTATCTGAAGGATGGTCTGAGGTCGCTGCTCTCTCAGAGTTGTCAGAACTATGAGGTTGTGGCTGTCTATGTGGGCAAGGAGGATGCCTTTTATGCCACAATGAAGCACATGCGCAAGTTCTATCCACATCTGAAGACCACGCAGATAAACTACTCTCCACAGTATCCCGTATCGGTCAAGATGGCACTCAATATAGGCATTAAGTCGGCAAGCTACGACTGCGTTATTATTACCACACCTGAGACTCGTCCTACAACCCAAGATTGGGTAACATACATGGCACGCGGTTTTATGTTTGGCAATATTGTGCTGGGTTATAGTAATTGGGAGCGCACCGAGGGGCTGAAAAATCTCTTCTTCCGCAAATATCGTCTTTCAGAGTCTGTAACTTGGCTTGCTGAGGCTATCCGTGGCAGGGTCTATGGTGCTTCGCGCTGCTCTTTGGGCTTTACAAAAGAGCTATACTTTGGTGTTCGAGGTTTTGACCACCTCGACCTTAATGCGGGGGAGGATGACCTATTTGTTCAGAGAATTGCAGCTCAGCAGAGTGTCGGCGTGCTGCTCACTCCGCATGCACACTGCTCTGAATACTATCCTATGAGTTTTAAGGCTTGGATTTCTGAGGTCTATAGGGCTGGTCAGACTCGCCAATTCTATAGTGATACGGCAAAAAATGCCGAGAGTTGTGAATTGATTTCAAGGGTTGCATTTTTTATTGCAGCCATTGGCGCAGCGGCTATTCTGCCTTTAGAGCTAAAACTTTTTGCACTGCTACTCCTGCTTGTCAGATATATAGTTGTGAGCGTTGTTACAGCAATGTGTGCCAAGCGTGTTGGCGAGTGTGCTGTGGCGGCATGGGAGCCTTTATTTGATTTTATAGAGCCATGGGTGCGTCTGGTTATCAGAGCCACGCAGCCTAAGCGTATAACCGAGTGGAGATAAAAGATTTTGAAGCGTTAGACGACCGAGCTTTGGTAAGGTTGGTAGTCGAGGGAGATAGCAGAGCCTTCGAGCTGCTCTTTACGCGCCATAAAGACTCTATTTATGCCATGCTTGTAAAACGCTCTGGCAACTTAGACGATGTAGAGGATTTGTTGCAAGAGGCGTTTATGAAGGCGTTTATCAACATAAACCGTTACAATCCAGACTATGACTTTGGGGCGTGGATATGCGCCATTGCAAAGAACGCATTTGTTGACTTCAACCGTTCTCGCAGAAGCAACGCCCTTAATCCTGAGAATAATCTGCCTCTTGAGGGGCGAAATAGCGCACTCTCTGTAGCCCCTTCGCCAGAGGAGAGCATTATCAACGCACAGCAGCGCGCACAGATTGAACGATATATAGCAACCCTGCCAGAGGATTACAGAACGCTATTTGTACTCAGATTTCTCGAAGAATATACCTACGAGGAGATTGCAGATGCTCTGAAGATGAAGTTAGGAACGGTTAAAACCCGCATTTTCCGTGTTCGCGCAATGATGTGCAAACTTATTACCGAGGGCGATAAAATCAGATAGTATGCAGAAGTCAGAACTTATTTGCAAATATTTCGATAACCTAACTGAGCAGCAGAGAGAGCAGATTGTAGCTCTCTATGACCTCTATGCAGAGTGGAATGCAAAGATAAATGTAGTCTCTCGCAAGGATTTTGACTCGCTCTATCTGCACCATATCCTCCACTCGCTTGCCATTGCCAAGTTTTGCCACTTTAAGGCTGGTGCAAGGGTTGTAGATGTGGGCTGCGGAGGTGGTTTTCCAAGTGTTCCGTTGGCAATACTTTTCCCTAATGTAGAGTTTGTAGCCGTTGACTCAATAGGCAAGAAGATAAAGGTTGTTCAGGGTGTTAGCTCCGCTTTGGGGCTTAAAAACCTTACAGCTATCAATGCCCGCATAGAGAGCGTGGAGGGGGAGTTTGACTTTGTTGTCTCGCGTGCAGTAACCGAGATGTCCACCTTTGTAAAGTGGGTGTGGAACAAGTGCCGCCGTGGAACAGATGCCGCTACGCTACCCAATGGAATACTCTACCTCAAGGGTGGAGACCTTACTGCTGAACTTGCAGCAACGGGCAAAGAGTGGATAAGATTTGATATCTCAGAGGTCTTTGAAGAGGAGTTCTTCCAGACAAAACAAGTTGTATATACCCCAAGATGAGACTCTTTGCGCTGTTAGCTCTACTACTCCTTTCAAGTAGCACTCAACTTAGTGCTGAGCCGAAAGAGAGTCAGCCTGAGGGGATAACCCTTACAGGTAGGGTTATCTGTGAAGGTCAGCCAATGGAGGGTGTACTTGTCTCTGATGGCGCACTGTTTACCAAAACAGACTCTCTTGGCGTCTATCGCCTTGCATCCTTAAAGTATTACGGGGCGGTATTTGTAGTAACTCCATCGGGCTATGAGCCTGTGACAAAGCGAGGTATTTTCCCTCAATTCTATGCCCCGACAGATAGCCGCAAGATTCAGAAACTCGAACAGCACGACTTTGAGCTTCGTCGTGTAGATAATAGCCGCCATCGTATGATTTTCACTGCCGATATGCACCTTTCGGGGCGCAATGAGGATATGATTCAGCTCAAACGCCTCTGCATACCCGCACTAAAGAGGGCAGTAGAGAGTGTAAAGGACTCTGTGGCGGTATATTCAATTATGCTGGGCGACTTGTGCCGTAACGACTCTTGGTACTCGCACGAAATAGACCCTTCGGATGCTATGAGCGCGCTTGCTATGTTGCGCTATCCTGTGCCACTCTATACGGTTATGGGCGAAAATGAGTACGACGGAGCCGTTAAGGCGTCGGTTGTCGTAGATCACAAAGCCTCTGAATACTATGTCCGCAGCTGCGCTCCGAGGTTTTACTCTATGAATATAGGTAAGGTACACTATATTGTCCTTGATAATACAGTTTTCCGCAATGAGGCGGGGGATGGTAAGTATCCTACAGAGATTGTGGGCAAGCGAAACTACGACCGCCGAGTATCTAAAGACCAGCTCTCGTGGTTGCGCAGAGATTTGGAGTTTGTTGAGGATAAAAGCACGCCTATAGTTGTCTGTATGCACCATAGCGTGATGCGAGCATCGGCTAAGGGCGAGATTGTCAAGGCTCTCTCTAAACCCGAAGATACCGACTCGCTTATAGCCTGCTTTAAGGATTTTAGCTCTGTGCGTTTTGTTACCGCACATGCCCATCGTCGCAGGGTTTCAGCCCCAAAGAGTGTGAAAAATATTGTCGAGCATACCGTCTCTTCAATCTCTGGAAATGGCTGGGAGACAGCATATAACGGCTATCATCATATGACCTCAGACGGAAGTGCTGCTGGCTTTGAGGTCTTTGACTACAACGGCAGAGATGTTGTTTGGAAGTATTGTACTATTCAGGAGGATAAGAGACCTTTCAGAGCCTACGATATGCAGAGTGTAGGCGAATATTACCGCACAACTCCAGATGTGGTAAGCATGCTTAGAGCGCACGAGGGCAAAAAGGTTAACTATGGCGCAGAGGGCTTTGCAAACTATGTCTATGTCAACTTCTGGGGCGATGAGCCTGGCTCAAAGATAGAGATGTGGGAGGGAGAAAGACCGCTTAAAGTTCGCCGTGTATCGCAAGATGACCCGCTCTTTACCCTCGCTTCAGCCGTTGTGCGCCACAAAAACGCCCGTGGTAGGAAGATTTCGCTGCCTCGAACACCCTCGCAGCACCTCTTCCGAGCAAAGACCGATTCGCTTTTAACACCCGTGATAATCCGCACCACAAGCCCATTTGGAGAGGTATTTACAGACACTCTTGTTCGACCTGTCGCTTTCCCTCCAAAGGCTCCAAAGCTGTAGCTACCTGAAAAAGAGTCGGTAGCAGGCTTGAAGTGTTGAGTCGATAGAGCGTAGTAGGCTAAGCACCCATGCTGGGTATCTTGTACCGCAGCGTCTCCAGCGTTTCAGTAAATCAATCCCAATACGGTTATTTAGTGTAACCTTTAGCGGTTGTGGGGCAAGAGACTCAAAGAGGGCTAAGGCTCTGTTAAAATCTGTGGCAGAGAAGGTGCTACCATCCATCTCAAGCAGGTATTTCTTTAGCACGCCCTGCATGCGGCGCATAACCACGCCTTCAAGGAACTTTTGGCGAGTATGAGTTGTTCTATCCCTATTCTCTGCAAGGTAGCGGGCAAGACTTGCCACTACGGCGGTCATCTGCCCAATGCTACGCAGCTGTACGGCACTATCCATGGTTTGCCCCTCGCGTGTAAGGTTGTAGCGATAGAGGGCAATATCTGAAAAAGCAACACTCTTTACAAAAAATACGGGGAAGAAGCACCACTGCTGGTCAGTATATGATATACCTTCGGTCTGGCGGTATGAAATCTGTTGCAACAGCTCTGTGCGGTAGGCTATAGAGTGCATCATAAAGAACTGAATCTTCTTCTCAGCGAGTACAGTATCAATATCATACAACTTACCTATATCATACTTATCGCGCGAGTAGAGGTTGTAGTGAACAGTACGGATACCTTTATGGGTAATCTCGGAAAAAGGCGCAACAACCATATCCACCCCCGAAACCTTTGCAAGGTAGTCTATAAAGGGGGCAATCTGGCAGCACTCAAAAGCGTCGTCAGCATCCAGAATCTTTACAAACTCGCCTTTCAGGATTGGTAGGGCGGCATTTATCGTAGAGCCGTAGTTGCCATTGGGCTTATCTATAACCCTAACAACGCTTGGATAACGCTCGGCATATCTCTGAGCAATGGCAAGTGAAGAGTCTCTGCTGCCGTCGTTGACCACAACAATATCAAGTGCCGTTGCCGCACTGGATAGCACAAGAGAGTTTAAGCAGTTGCTCAGAAACTGCTCCATGTTGTATGTTGGGATTATGATAGATAGTCGTTTCATTATTCGTTGCCAAAATCAAGTTTGTAAGGTGCGTGGTTTATCTGCTCCTCTTCGGGCAGTACAGGGCGCAGGTTAGGGTAGTGGTGGCGCAGATACTCCTCTACACAGTCGGGTATAGGAATCAGCATGCCGCCAAACTCCGCCAAAACAGTATTTTCGATATACTTGCGGCGAATCTGGTCTTTAGGCATGCGGACAATGTTGACAAACTCGGTGTTACGGTCGTTGTACTTGCCAAGCACGCGACACATCTTGTCGTATATCGCCTTGCGAGACATAACAGAGCATACAGCCCTTATCGCAGCGCAACTTATCCACGACTTTGGCAGCGCAGAGTCTATCTGACACTCTCCGCAGTGCTTCCATAGCCAAATCTGCTTGCCCATAAAGCAGTTTATCCAGAACTTAGCTTGCAAACGGTGTAGCTTCTGGCAGTATTTGTTATCTGGAACACGGTCGTAGGGGAAGATGTCGATAAATATGCCATGATGAATATCCATGCCCCTCCAAATCTCCTCTACAAAAAGGGTGTTATTAACCTTTACCTTTGCAAAGTAGAAGGGGGTGTTCTCCTCTGTGCCAAACCACTCAAGGAAGTATTTACTATCCAACTCTGCGGGTGCAACCTCAAGAAAACGGTTGTAGTTATCTCTTGTCATACCCACATCAATATCGTCATCCCACGGCACAATACCCTTGTTGTAGAAGGCACCTATAGCCGAGCCACCCTGAATAAAGTAGGGGATAGAGTGCTTCTTGCAGATGCGGTCTATCTCTGATAGTATTCTGTAGAGGACTGTATGGAGCCGCTCTAAATCTTGTTTGTCGTATTTCATTGTTGCACAAGTAAATTACATCCTCTAATATCTGCGCTACTAACCCTGCCCTCTATCCTAAAGCTATCAGAACTTAGTGTTACGCCTGCATCTTGGGTGGCGATAAATGAGCAGGAGTCAATATTGCCCAAATCTATAATGTCAATAGCCCCGCGCCTACCTCTCTCAAGCCTTGCAAAGGGGTCGTTTATATCACGCACAAGCACTCTGACCCATGGCGGAGCTGTAAATACTCCACCGCCCTTAGAGTAGCATTGACTCATAAGCTCTGCCATGCCGTACTCTGAGTGGATTGACTCTACGCCAAAAGCACTGCATAGGAGACTGTGCAGCCTGCTCTTTGGCATCTCCTCTCTGTGACCCTTCATGCCACCTGTCTCCATTACAATCGTATTTTGCAACTTCGGCGCATACTGCTCGGCAAGGTCTAAGAGGGCGTAGGTCACACCAAGCAGAATTTTAGGCTTTGGGTCGGCTGCCATATCTTCAAGCAGCTGGGTGTAGTTGTCAAGGTAGAATCCGCCGCTACCTGCTCTGTTAATCAGTCGGTTAACCATATAGACGAGCGACGAGCCCTCTCGCTGTAGGTAGTTTGGCAGCAGCCCATATATGCTCCAGCTCTCAGGTTTGCCGTAAAAACGCTCAAAACACTCTGTAAAGTCGCGCTCATATAGTTGCAAATCAGCTACATAGTGGCTTGAGTGTGTCATGCCTGTTGTGGCGCTTGAGGTAAATATTTTCTCAGGCTTACAAGAGCCGCAATAGACCTTGTGGCTCTTGAAAAGCTCAATTGGAAGCATAGGTATAGAGTTAGTATCTGTCACACTGCAAGGATTTACCCCGATAAGGCTCAGATACTCTCTGTAAGGGGGACAGTGTTGAGCCTGGTAGCGGAAAATATCCATTGCTATAGCCTCAAACTCAGCACTGCTGCTTATATCAAAAATTTTACTTCTCATGCCTAAAGATTATAAAAATCAAGCCAAATAGACTCTATTATACCATCAGCATTGTGGTAGAAATAGACATTGTAGTCCTTGCCAAAGCGGATATCACTCCAGGCAATATAAGCCTCTAAAGCCTCGCCTTCGTGGAGTCTCGCGCTCTTTTTGTACTTTATCTCTCCGCCTAAGCCTACAATTTTACTAACATGGTCGCCAACCTTTATGCTCTCCATAAACTCAAGGCGGTTGCTTGAGAGCTTAAAACCCAAAAATACTCCATCCATCCACTCAATCTCATCACTGCCATAGTGGAGCAGTGAGATTTTATAACCGTCGCTATCCAAGTTCTCAATAGAGTCTGGAGTGCCGAAATGAGCCTTAAGTTGCTCGATGGTCTGTTTTGAGAATAGCTCTACGCCTTGCAATGTAAGAGAGCTTTTTTGTGCAACGGTTGCTGTGGTTTTTGGTAGAGTGCCTGCCCGTTTTGCAGCAAGCAGCCCTTCATAGTCTGGGTTAAGGATAGCCGAGGTTATTCTGCCCTTGTCGTCAGAGGTAAATTGCACCTTACTCTGCTCTGTGGCTAAGAATTTTAACGCCTCGATACTCTCGCCAACCCTTACCATGCCGTTGTAGAGCGGAAAACGGTCAGTCTTTATCTCAAAGCCTACCAAAATGCCGTCTAAGAAGGTAAAACTATCTGTACTACCCTCGCCAAAGCGGTTTTGCCACTCTGGATTTTTGTAGATATAGACATCCGCCGCACCAAGGCTTACGCCCGCCTCGGTCTCAAGTGTGGTATTCCACTCAACATCGCTACTTCCGAGCTGTGAAGTGATAGTCTGCTTAGAATATCGCTCCCCGACATGCAGCATCTTTACAACAACGCCCTCCACGCTCTTTTCTGTGGCGTGGAGAGGCGTTGCTATAAGCAACAGTATGAGTAGAATAACCGCTTTCATATTACTCAATCTCTGCCAACCACTCTGCTGCCACAGCATCTGAAGGCATAGCCCAGCTGCCGCGTGGAGAGAGTGATACGGCTGTAACTTTCGGACCATCAGGTACTGCCGAGCGTTTGTACTGCTGAGAGAAGAAACGGCGGATAAATACCTTCAGCCAATGCTTTATCTCGCTCTCACTAAACTCTCCCTTAAATGCCTCAGTGGCAAGGAAGAGTATCTTTGATGGACAGAAAGCGTTTATAACAAAGTTGTAGATAAAGAAGTCGTGTAGAGAGTAAGGTCCTACAAGGTCTTCGGTCTTCTGTGCAATCTCCCCGCTCGCTGTTGCAGGTAACAACTCAGGGCTTACAGGGGTAAAGACAATATCTTTCAGAGTCTGACAAACCTCCTCGTCATTGCTATTCTCTGCCGCCCAAGTTGTTAGAGCCTTTACAAGGGTCTTTGGGACAGAGCAGTTGACATTGTACATAGACATGTGGTCGCCATTGTAAGTTGCCCAACCAAGTGCCGACTCGCTTAAATCGCCTGTGCCTATTACCATGCCGCCTACAGCATTGGCAACATCCATAAGAATCTGCGTGCGCTCGCGTGCCTGAGAGTTCTCGTATGCCGCACCACGGCTCTCTGGGTCAAACTCTATATCCTTAAAGTGCTGCTCACAAGCTGCACGGATGCTGATTTCGCGGATTGTAATGCCAAGCCTCTGCATAAGGGTCATGGCGTTATTGTAAGTTCTGCCTGTTGTGCCAAAGCCTGGCATAGTCACACCAATAATACCCTTGCGGTCAAGGCTAAGGGTGTCAAATGCCTCTGCTACAACAAGAAGTGCCAAGGTAGAGTCAAGACCACCTGAAACACCAAGAACAACCTTCTTGCAGTTTGTAGCCTCAAGACGCTTTACTAAACCTGCACTCTGCAAGGTCAAAATCTCGGCATACTCGCTGCTATCTTTTGGGATAAATGGAGCAGACTCAACTTTGCGTGCTAAAGCAGACTCTGCGATATACACGGGTAGAGATATTGTGTCACAGTATGGATAGCATACACCCTTGCAACTTGCAGTTCTAACTGCTTCAACTGCCTCAGCATCAATATCGCCAACGGTAAGTTCAGCACTGCGAGAAAAACGGCTACCCTCTGCAATTAGTTCTCCATTTTCGGCAATGATGCTGTGAGCTGTAAATACATAGTCGGTTGTCGATTCGCCAACACCCGCTGAGACAAATACATAGCCACCTTTAAGGCGTGCTGAGTGGTGCAAGATGCTATTTTTTAGGCTCTTATAGCTACCTTGATACTCTGGTGTTGCGGCTATTCCAAAGACAACCTCCGCGCCCTCACTTGCAAGGGTAATCGAAGGCGGTGCAATCTGAGTAATATCAGCTCCAACCTCAACGCCAAACTTTACACCGTCAATCTCAAAAATCAGATTATTGCCAAAAGGGACGCTCTGACCTGCAAAGTCGATATATTCGGTCTCTGTCTCATTGTAGGCATCAAAAACACCATTTGCCACGCGGCAGGGAACAATTCCGTATATCTCGCCTGTGGCAACTACAGCAGCACAGTTGTACAGAGAGCCTCTATATTGCAGTGGCATTCCGACAATAGCCGCAAGAGGCAACTTTTGAGCTGCAATCTGGTCAATAGACCTCTCTACAGCATCAAGAAGGCAACGCTGCCTAAACAGAGAGCCGCATGTGCTACCTGTTACAGCAAGCTCTGGCAGCGCAACAACGCTTACGCCCTCTGCTACAGCACTCTGAAGCTGAGAGATAATGTGCTCGGTGTTTGTCTTGCAGTCGGCAACACTTACTATAGGTGTTGCCGCTGCAACCTTTATAAATCCGTATCTTACTCTGCCCATTTTTTTGCCAGATTAACAATTACCTTTACAGCCTTCTCCATTGAGTTAAGTGAGCAATACTCAAACTTGCCATGAAAGTTCATACCGCCTGCAAAGATGTTTGGACAAGGCAGACCCATAAATGACAGCCTTGCACCATCTGTTCCACCACGAATAGGGCGTACAATTGGCTCTACATCGGCATCACGCATTGCTGCAAGCGCATTTTTGATAACCTGTGGATGTGGCTCAACCATCTTGCGCATGTTGTAGTATTGGTCTTTAAGAGTCAGGGTCAGCACACCCTCGCCATACTTGTTATTTAGTATGCCTACAATATTGTGCATCCAAACCTTCTTCTTCTCAAACAGCTCGGCATCATGGTCGCGGATAATGTATGAGATTGTAGCCTGCTCAACAGTGCCGTTGAAACCTACGCAGTGGTAGAAGCCTTCATAGTCCTCTGTAAACTGTGGTCGCTCAACGGCAGGTACAAGGCTATTCAGTTCGCAAGCAACCTCAATGGCGTTAATCATCTTGTTCTTAGCATATCCAGGGTGTACATTTCTGCCCTGAATTGCAATTTTAGCCGACGCAGCGTTGAAATTCTCATACTCCAGCTCGCCCTCAAAGCCGCCATCCATTGTGTAGGCAAAGTCTGCTCCGAAAGCCTTTACATCGAAGAAATCAACTCCTCTACCAATCTCCTCGTCTGGGGTAAAACCGATGCGAATCTTGCCGTGCTTAACCTCTGGATGCGCCATCAGATACTCTGCTGCGGTCATAATCTCAGCAACGCCAGCCTTGTCGTCAGCTCCAAGAAGTGTAGTGCCGTCGGTGTGGATAAGGGTGTGACCTACAAACTTTTTCAGCTCAGGGAAGTCTGACACCTTCATTGTAAGGGTGTTGTTTAGGACAATATCCTCGCCATCATAGCTGTCAATAATGCGTGGGCGGACATTCTCGCCACTCATATCTGGCGCAGTATCGACATGGGCAAGAAAACCGATAACAGGGGCATTCTCGCAGCCCGCAGTAGCTGGTATTGTACCCATTGCATAGCCGTACTTGTCAATTGTAACATCCTCAAGACCAAGCAGTTTCATCTCCTCAACAAGAGCGTTGAGAAGATTCCACTGTACGGCTGTTGATGGAAAAGTCTCGCTATTCTCGTCGCTTCGAGTGTTTATAGCGACATATTTCAAAAATCTCTCTTTTAGTTCCATAGTATCTTAGTTATTTTCTTTGTTTGATGCTATTAAATAGTCACTTGCTTTGTGTTCTGAAATTACGCTGCGTCCAAGTTGGTCCTCTAATTGTAGGCGTGCAGCCTTAGCAACGCTACCACCTTGGCGAGCAATAGCCTTATTTTGTTGAAATCCTTTCGGATTCTTCTGCTTAGACAGCTCGGCTGTTGAAGCCTCTGCAAGGATATTGAGAGCCAACTCTACATTGGTCATGTTATCTCGCAAATTTTCCTTTTTCAAGCCCTTGAGTTGCTTATACTCTTTTGTGTGCAATCCGCTCCATGTGTGGGTAATAATATCGGTAAGTGTTGCATATTGCACACCCTCCTCTACACCTGTTCGTTTCCACTCGTCAGTAAGCTCCTTGCGGACCTCAATACTTTTGAGCCTCTGGTTAATCCAAGCCTCTGAGTATCCCAAACGCCTGTAGTCTGTCATTGCCTGTTCGATAGAGATTTCAGGGTCCTGCATCTGGTCAAGGCGCGTGCTTGCTACACTTGCCATCCAGAGTTTGAACGGCTCAGCCTTGGGCGATGGTATAGACTGAATTAAGCGGAATAACTGCTCAGTGTCAGCAACATCCGTATTGTAATATTTGCCGTCAGCTGAAGCTAATTTCAGTTGGTTACAATTTGTAACCGACTCGTTTCCTTCCTTCTTAAGTCTATTCTTTAGCACCTTCCAATAGTTGCGTGCACTCTGATAGTCGCTATCAGTCAGCACCGCCACCACATCGACAATTGAGAAGTACCACTTCTCCTGGTCGCTGTCCCAAGCAGTGCGGACTTTACGCTCTTCAAACAGTTGCAAAGATTCTTGTGCTGCCATAATTACTCCTCTTTCTTAGCCTTCATTGTGTGAAGGGTAAAGTATATCATAATGGCGATATACATTACAAGTGCCACCCACTGAGCAGAGTTTGATGCTGCCCAATCTGCTGCGAAGAGGTCAACGCCTGCAAACTTAAGGATAGCCGAAACAACGCCCATCAGTGCGCCACCAGCAATAAAGCCCGATGCGATAAGTGTTCCGCGGTCAAAGCGAGCCTTGTTAAGTGCCTCATCCTTTGAGCGGTTTGATACAAACCAAGCAACAAGTCCACCCACAACAAGCGGAGCATTGAGTGACATGGGGATAAACATACCAAGTGAGAAGGCGAGTGCTGGCACGCCAATCCAAGTGAGTACAAGAGCCAAAACAGCACCTGCAAAGTAGAGTACCCAAGGAGTCTGTCCGCCCTCCATAAGAGGTTTGATTACCGCAGCCATAGCGTTTGCCTGAGGTGCTGCAAGGGCATTCTCGCCAACAAAACCGTAGGTCTTGTTGAGGATAATCATCACACCTGCAACAGTTGCCGCAGAGACTATAGTGCCGAGGAACTTCCACTTCTCCTGAGTTGATGGGGTTGTACCTAACCAATAGCCGATTTTAAGGTCTGTAATAAAACCACCCGCCATTGAGAGTGCTGTACAAACTACACCGCCGATAATCAATGCCGCAGTCATACCCATTGTGCCGTTAAGACCGATAGATACAAGTACAAGCGAACTGAGAATAAGGGTCATCAGTGTCATGCCCGAAACAGGGTTGCTACCAACAATAGCAATAGCATTTGCAGCCACAGTTGTAAAGAGGAAGGCAATTACAAATACAATCAATAGTGCCACTGCGGTCTGTAACCAATTGCCAAGCACGCCAAACTGGAAGAATACAAATGTTGCAACAAGGGTTGCGATGATAATAGAGAGTATAGTCTTCATTGTAAGGTCGCGCTCTGTACGAGCCTCGGCTACAACCTGTTTCTTGCCACCAAGCTCATTAACAGCGAGCTTTGCTGCATCTTTTATAATACCTGCCTGACGAATAATGCCTATAAGACCAGCCATTGCAATACCGCCAATGCCTATTGGACGACCGTAGGCAACAAATAGGTCTGTAGCACTCATTGTCGCAGCCTCAGCCGAAGCGTAGCCTACAAGTGGAACAAGCACAAACCAAACAAGGCAGCTACCAGCAGTGATAATTACTGCATACTTTAGTCCGATAATATAACCCAGACCGAGCAGCGTTGCACCTGTGTTGAGTGAGAGCTCTACCTTGAACTTGTCAGCCACAACAGTTCCCCAAGTAGTCATCTTTGTAGAGATAGTCTCAGCCCATGCTCCAAAGGTTGAAACGGCAAAGTCATATACTCCACCGATAAGACCTGCCAGAGCAAGGACTATAGTCTGCTTGCCGCCCTTCTCGCCTGAAACAAGCACCTCGGTTGTTGCGGTTGCCTCTGGGAAAGGATATTTGCCGTGCATCTGCTTTACAAAGTATTTGCGGAACGGAATTAGCAGCACAATACCAAGAATACCACCAAGCAGTGAGGATAAAAATACCTGGTAGAAGTGCGCCTCAAGACCAAGGATATAGAGTGCAGGCAGGGTAAATATAGCACCCGCTACAATTACGCCCGAAGTGGCTCCGATGGATTGTATGATCACATTTTCGCCCAGCATACTCTTGCCCTTTCTCAGTCCACCAAGACCTACGGCAATAATAGCAATAGGAATTGCCGCCTCAAAAACCTGACCCACCTTAAGACCAAGGAAAGCGGCAGCTGCTGAGAAGATAATCGCCATTACTACACCCATTGTAACCGAGTATGGCGTAGCCTCGGCAGGGGTTGTCTCTGCCGACATAATCGGCTTGTACTCTTCGCCCGGTTTAAGTTCACGATAGGCGTTCTCTGGAAGTGATGTATTCTTCATAAATTTAATTGTTTTTTATTTCTAATTTACAAAAGTAGTTAATTATCCTCAATTTTGAAAATGGCAACACTTATAGGCTGCATTGTAAAGGTGTGACCCTTAGATGTTGTTTTGCACTTTGCAAGGGCTTTGTTGTTGCCAAATACCCATGTAGCCTTGCGTCCCATTGCAGGGATTGAGCCACTGACAGTGCGGTCGGCAGGGTTAAAGACAACAACATACTTATCACTGCCGAGAGTTCTGGCATAAATCATAGGGTATGGGTTGTCCATATCGCCAACATACTCCCAAGTACCATCAACACCAAGTGCTGGGGTCGATTTGCGCAGTGCAATAAGGTCACTGACATAGTTAAGCACCGAATTTGGGTCTGTAAGCTGCTGTGCAACATTTGGGAACTGCGGTGCATTATCTACAGGCAGATATAGTTTTGACGGCTCGGCTGTTGAAAAACCTGCATTTAGGCTTGTATCCCACTGCATAGGTGTACGACACACAGAGCGGTTGCGAGACGAGAAACTACCCTCCTTCGGTGGTGCATACTCAAGGTTGCGCATGCCAATCTCCTCGCCATAATATACAATTGGTGGGGTTGGCAGGGTTAGGAAAAGGGTTAAAACCACCTTCTGCTCCTCGGCTGTGGTGCGATTCATGCGAGATAGTCGCCAAATATCGTGGCTGTTTGTAGGCATAGAGGCGTAACCTCCTAATTTGCGGTAGGTGTTGTAAATCTCTGTGTATAACTCCATGGCAGCACGCACCTCGCCCTTGCCTTCACGGTTGAAGTAGCAGACTGTAGGTACCATTTTGTCTGTTGTCTCGCAAACAAGTGGGCGATAGACCTTGCCGCCTATGCCGTTGTGTATCAATAGGTCAATATTAAATCCCGCCGAGAGCGACTGCTCAGGGTTTGACCACTCTGAGAGCATGATATTCTCAGGATATGCAGCGTTGTACCACTCAAAAATCTCACACCAGAGGCGGCGCACTCCATCGCGGTTTTTATTGTCGCTCTTGACAAGCGACTGAGCCATATCCACTCTAAAACCATCTGCACCCATATCGCACCAAAAGGCGATAATCTTCTTCAGCTCGCCACGCACCGCTGTAGGACCTGGGGCATTGTAACCCTGCTCCCAATGATGATTCTCTTTGGGCGAGTAGTAACCATAGTTGAGTGCTGGCTGCACCTCAAAGAAGTTGCGGATGTAGTAGCCGTCGCGTGGGTAGTTGTTATCTACAAACTTAGGTCCTGGCTTCTTGTAGTTCTTGCCCACTGTCCAGATGTAGTAGTCTGAGTAGTTGTTCCGCTCAGCCTTGCAAGACTCTTGAAACCATGGGTGCTTATTTGAGGTATGCCCCGCAACAAGGTCTAAGAGTACCTTTATACCCAAGCCATGAGCTTTAGCAATCAGCTCCTGTAGGTCGCTATTTGTGCCAAAACGGGGGTCAACGGCGTAGTAGTCTATAATATCATAGCCACCATCCTCCCACGCGCTGGCAAAGCATGGCGATAGCCAGATGCAGTTAAAACCGCAGCTGCGAATATAGTCTAAGCGCGAGGTTATACCCTTCAGGTCGCCTATGCCGTTGCCGTCGGAGTCTTTGTAGGTCGATGGGTAGATGTGGTATATAACCGCATCTTTGAGCCAAGCAGGTTGACTGCCCGCCTCTGCGCTGCCCGCAATCAATAGGGCAAGTGCTAAAATGATGTGTTTCAGTCTCATAGTTTATCAATAAGTCTCTCAAGGGCAATGCCGCGCGAGCCCTTGAGTAGTATAGTTGTACCACTTATGTTTGCGCTACTAAGGTATGTGCCAGCCTCGTCTGTAGTCTCAAAAGTTGTAATATCAAGCCCCATGGTGTGTGCCGCCCTGCGAAATGCCTCGCCAATAAGAATTATCTCGGCATTACTAACCTCGGCAGCACGGCTGAGGATTTGAATATGCTTAGCATCTGTCCAAATGCCAAGCTCTAACATATCGCCAAGGATAAGCAGCCTCCGCTCTGCCTCTA
Organism: uncultured Alistipes sp.; assembly: GCA_964541245.1. GTDB lineage: Bacteria > Bacteroidota > Bacteroidia > Bacteroidales > Rikenellaceae > Alistipes. Next base: position 13,375 of record CAZIPR010000005.1, on the reverse strand, counting down.
TAGAGGCTATGTTGTCTATGGCAACCTCCATACTTGATGGGTTGGCGTTGTAGCAGTCAATAATAAGACGGTTACCCCTCTCTGTAACCCTCTCCTCTGAGCGGTTGTTGGTCGGGGTATAGCTCTCAATGGCTGCTGCAATGCGCTGTGGGTCAATATCGAAGTATTGCCCTACAGCCACAGCTGCTGCAATATTGTGTCGGTTATAGTCGCCAGAGAGCTTGCTCTTGTAGCCATTAGCAATGGCGCGAGAGTAGTTGTGAACAGCCATGTTAGGTCTAAAAAACGCCATACTTGTAAGCACCTCATCCTCCTCTGGGACAAATGCCCTGCCGCCGTTGCTGTCTAAGTAGGCAAACAGTTCGCCTTTACCCATTATAATACCATCAACGCCACCAAAGCCCTCAAGATGTGCGTTGCCGATGTTGGTTATAATACCATAGTTTGGCTGGGCAATAGAGCAGAGCGTTGCAATCTCGCCACAAGCACTTGCGCCCATCTCTACAACGCCAAATTGTATGCTGCTATCCATGGCAAGCAGTGTGAGTGGCACACCAATATGGTTGTTTAGGTTGCCCTGTGTGGCATATACCGTAAACTTCTCGGCAAGCACTCTGCTTGTAAGCTCTTTGGTTGTTGTCTTGCCATTGCTGCCCACAATGCCTATAATCGGAATAGCGAGCCTGCGACGATGCTCGGCAGCAAGCTCCTGTAGTGCCTTAAGGGTATCTGGAACAAGGATAAGCCTATCACTATACTCTGGATTCTCTGCTGCAACAGTCTCAGAGTCTATTACGGCGTATGCCGCGCCATCTTCCAGTGCCTTTACAGCAAAATTGTTACCGTCGAAATTATCCCCCTTAAGGGCAAAAAACAGCTCTCCTCCGCCGATTTTGCGTGAGTCGGTAGTAAAGCCTTTTGAGGTCTCAAATAGGGTGTAGAGGGTGTTTGTGTCCATTAGCAGTGTTTGTCTCCTAAGTTAAACTTCACTTCATCAATATACTTTTTGATATTCTGCTCCTCAGAGCGCGGGCAAATCATCAGCACATCGTCAGTATCAACTACAATATAATCCTTCAGCCCGCTAATCACAGCCACCTTGTCTTTTGGTAGCGAGATTATCGAGTTGCGAGTCTGGTATGTGTAACAACCCTCAGCAGGCTTGACATTGGCATACTTGTCTTTGCGAGAGTGCTGGTAGAGCGAGTCCCAAGTGCCAATATCGCTCCAGCCAAATTCGCCATTGCAGACATATACATTTTCGGCACTCTCCATCACTCCGTAATCTATTGATATAGAGCGACATTGAGAGAACACCTCGGTAATTTTATCTTTTTCGCACTCTGTGCCATAACACTCGCCTACAGAGTCAAAAAGGGCGTGCATCTCAGGCAGCGACCTCTCTACGGCTGCAATAATCTCTTTGGTCTGCCAAACAAATATGCCTGAGTTCCAGAAAAACTCGCCACTGCGGATAAAAGCCTGTGCTACCTCAAGGTTTGGCTTCTCGGTAAAGCACTTGACCTTTGATATTGGACTGTTGTCGCTCTTCTGGATATATCCGTAGCCTGTCTCAGGGCGGGTAGGGTTGATGCCGATTGTCATCAGTACAGGATTTTTGTCGGCATAATCTATCGTCTGATTTAGCACCTCGGTAAATGCCTGTTCATCCTTTACAAAGTGGTCTGACGGGGTTACAACCATTAGCGAGTCGGGTGCACAATGCCTCAAGTAGTAGGCTGCATAGCAGATACAAGGGGCTGTGTTTCTGCCAATAGGCTCGCAGAGGATTTGACTCTCTTGCAACTCTGGCAGGTGCTCAAGAACAAGCGACTTGTAGTTTTGATTTGTAACTACAAGAAAATTTTTTGCATCAATGCTCCTTGCAAAACGCTCAAAGGTCATACGGAGGAAGGATTTACCCGTTCCTAATATATCCAAAAACTGTTTAGGCATGTTTTTACGGCTTTTGGGCCAGAAACGACTACCCACTCCACCAGCCATTATGACACAGTAAATCTCTCTTTTTGAAGGCATAAGATATGTTCTATAAATTAGTATTTTATCGTTCAATAGGCAAAGATAAAAATATTTTGAAAATATTTTGTAACTTTGTCGGGTTAAATAGCACTAAAAATGAAAATAAAGTTGTTTACAGTCCCTAATATCATCACACTTGCCAATCTGCTGTGTGGTTGTGGCTCTATTGTAGCCTCGCTTGTGCTGGGAGATTTTACCTTGGCTTTTGTCCTTGTTATCGCCTCAGCAGTATGTGATTTTTTTGACGGCTTTACTGCAAGATTGCTTAAGCAATACTCTGAAATTGGCGTTCAGCTCGACTCGCTTGCCGATATGGTCTCTTTCGGTGCTGCTCCTTCGGCGGCGATGTATGCCTTTGCTACTCAGAGCGTTTCGCTCTTTGGTCTAAGTGAGTCATGGCTTAGTGTTTTGTGTTTTGTGCCATTTGTTATGGCTGCTTTCTCGGCTCTGCGCCTTGCAAAGTTTAATATTGACGATACTCAGCACGATAGCTTCTCAGGTCTGCCAACCCCTGCAAATGCAATCTTCTGTAACTCATTTGTCTTTACAGCTGTTGCGCTTGGTAAGGTTGTAGAGGTTGAGTGGATTGCCCTTATCTCTGTAGTCATGGCAGCCCTGCTTGTAAGTCCTATTCGTATGTTCTCTTTCAAACTCAAGAGTCTTAAGTGGGCTAACAACAAGAGTCAGTACATCTTTTTGCTGCTAACTGTTGCTGCAATTTTATGCTGCGGGATATACTCTGCGCCGCTAATTATCGTTCTATATGTTGTAATCTCAACTATCGGTTGGCTCTTCTGTAAGAAGTAATGTCTGTAAAACGCTACATATTCGCTCTACTATTGCTCTGCTTTGCTCTTGCAGGCGGTCAGGCTACAGCACAGCTGGATGCCTCTGCGCTTATGCGTGGGCAGAGAAATAGCAATAACTCCCTTGGCGGTCTGCCACAGCAGAATCAGGCTGGCGGCTACGGCACAAATCCCTACGATACGGGCGAAGAGGGGGAGGATGGTCAGGCAGCAGCTGGCGAGAAACAAGACTCTACAAAGAAGGAGAAACGCCCTAAAAAGCCGCTTGAGTCATACTTTTTCAACGACTCTATCCGTGCCCTGCGCAACTTTAAGTGGAATATTGTCCGCAACACAAATAAGGTCAATGTAGAGCCGATAGATACCACCCTCTCTGTTTGGCGTTTAGACTATCCGCACTACCATAAACGCCTTGGAAATAACTCTGTGGGCGGTCTTGGTCAGGCTTCGCAAGAGGTAAACTACTTTGAGAGGAACCAGTCGCGCGACTTTACCTTTGCTCAGCCATACGATGCCTATAGCTACGATACTGAAAATGTACCGTTCTACAATATGAAGCATCCCTATATCTGGATGACCTATCTTGAGTCGGGACAGAAACGCTATCGTGAGGAGCATTTTGAGATAACCACCTCGCAGAATATCAACCCTTCAACCTCTGTCTCGCTCAACTACAAAGCTCGCGGAGCAAGGGGTAAATACGATAGGGCGAGGGTGCAGAATCAAAATTTTGCAGCCACAGTAGCCCATACAGGTCGTAGATACTCTGTCCATGCAGGCTTTATCCATAACCACATCAAACAGCAGGAGAACGGTGGCGTTGTGGGCGAGTGGGCTATCACAGATACTGTCTTTGAGATGCCATCGGGTGTGCCTATGCGCCTTGCCTCAGCAGAGGCGCAGAATCTCTACCGAAACACCTCCTTCTTTGTCAAGCAGTCTATCGGTATCCCATTGCAGAGGATGACAGAGCATGACTTCTCTATGGCAGACCTCTCGGCAGTCTATGTGGGTCACCTTTTTGAGTATGATTCGTGGAGCAAAGTCTATACAGACAAATACTCAACCTATGTCGATGAGCGTTTTGACAGAAACGAAGATGGAACATTTGTCTCTAAGACAGATACATACTACAAAGATTGGTTTCTCAACCCATCTCAGACACGCGACTCGCTCAGTGAGCGCAGAATCACAAACAGACTATTTGTTCAGGCGCAGCCTTGGGATAGAAACGGTGTTGTGGGTACGCTGGATGGCGGTGTAGGCTTGGACCTCTATACCTACTCGCAGTTTGCCCTTGCAGACTACCTATCTGGTAAACAGAATAGGGTAAAAAAGAGCGCGTGGTTTGCATACGCGGGCATAGATGGTAAGATTCGTAAATATGTCGATTGGGGAGCCTCGTTTAAGCTCTACCCGTCGGGCTATCGCGGTGGAGACTATGAGATTGGTGCCAGAGCAGCCTTTACAGCATTTATCAAGAAACGACCATTTACTCTGTCAGGCGAATTTGTGCAGTCAAGCACCTCGCCAGGGCACTGGATGAATAGCTGGATGTCAAACCATTATATCTGGGAGAACGACTTTGCTAAGGAGAATCAGACCCGCTTTAATATCTCCTTTACCGTCCCTGACCACGGTATTGAGCTGGGCTTTTGGCAGAGTGTGACCACAAATAAGATATACTATGGTGCAGATTGTAAGCCACATCAGGCAGAGGCTGCACTCAGTATGACAAGTATCTACGCCCAGAAAGATTTTACTATAGGTGGTCTGCATCTTAACCATCGAGCCCTTGTACAGCTAACCTCAGATAGAGAGGTTGCCCCTGTACCACTTGTCTCAGCCTTCCTCTCATACTACTATGAGTTCTGGGTTGTAAGGGATGTGCTGAGGGTACAAGCTGGTCTTGATGGCAGGTTTAATACCCGCTACTACGCTCAGGGTTACAACCCTGCACTCTCTGTATTCTACAACCAAAACGAGGTGGAGGTGGGCGACTACCCTTATATCGACGCCTTTATCTCTGCAAAGTGGAAGAGAATGAGAATACTGCTTAAGTATCAGCATGTTAACAACGGTCTGTTTGGCAATGGCGAGGCATTTCAGGTGGCACGCTATCCACTCAACCCTGGCATGTTCAAAATCGGTATATCGTGGGCATTCTACGACTAACCGAGTACCACAGTTTATCTATGAACAGATACCTACATATCCTCTATATCGCTGTGGCAATTGTCGCCATGGCTGTTATCCCGCTTAAGAGCTATCCCCTCTGGAAGAGCCCCAATGTCGTTGAGCAGGATAGTGAGCAGCTGCTCGCAGAGGGAGAGTATGTAATATCCCCATACGACAAAATCTTCCGTCGCGTATCTCGCCGCCATAATATAGATTGGGTGCTTATGTCGGCTATCGCCAGTGGAGAGTCACACTTCAAAGCTGACGCCGTCTCGTCTCGCGGTGCGGTGGGTATTATGCAGGTTATGCCACATATAGCCAAAGAGTGGGATGTGGAGCGCGAAGAGCTATTTGACCCCGCAATAAATATAGATGTGGCATGCCGCCTCTATAAGTCTATGCAGAAGATGCTGCGCCTGCCAAAAGATACCGCCGAGCGCGACCGCATAGCCTTTACTATTGCAAGCTATAACTGCGGAGCTTCCAGAATCATAGATGCTCGTAATCTTGCCGAATACTACGACAAGCCACATACCGAGTGGGAGACCGTTAGCGAATACCTGCGCCTACTCTCCGATGAGGAGTATTACAACCACGAAGCAGTCCTTAACGGCAGATTCAAAGAGCCGCATATCACAATTGCATATACTAACCGAGTGTTGGAGAGGTATGATAGGTATCAATCCCAAATAAAATTTTAGCGTGATAGTGGCACATTTCCTGCCGCTAACCCAAAAAATCAGCAAAGGGCGGTACTATTTAGTACAGCCCTTCGCTGTTTTTTGTGCCGAGCGTTGTAAATGCACCACTATCACGCTAAAATTGGGAGGTGCTTTAATCGGGGCGCGCGGGAAAGTTCAAGGGGTCTCGATGCCCCGCAGAACTTTTCTGTTCCGCTCCCTAAGTTCCTTAATCTCACTAATCTCCTTAAATTCTCTATATTTTTTTGCGCTATTCCCTTACTGACTAACAGTGCAAAAAGTGGCGCGCATTTAGTAGGGGATTTAGAGGTTATTAGGGGCAATTAGAGGAAATTAGGGGAGCGCGCAGAGAGTACAAACTTAGTTTGCTGTACTCGGATTTAGGGACTGCCACCGCAGGTGGTACGATGAAAAATAGAGTCCTTCACTCAAGCTCGCTTGAAAGCGAAAAGGACTCTATTTTTTAGCGTAATAGCCTTTAGGCTATCCTAAATCCGCATCAGCCACAAGAGAAACGAAGTTTCTCCGAAAGCTTTTTGCACGCCCTGCTTTTTCTCGAAAAAGCGGGCAGTTCTGCGTAGCTACTCAATCTCCCAGTCGAAGCCGTCTTTGCGGTCTTTGACGCGGATGCCGATAGCGGTTAGTTGGTCGCGTATTTGGTCTGAGAGTGCCCAATTTTTAGCGGCTTTTGCCTCAAGGCGCATATTGAGCAGCATCTCTACAAGTGGAGTTACAAGGTCTTTGCCGCCGTTTGCAGCTGCTTTCTCGTCTTTCAGACCGAGGATATCGAACACCCAGCGGTTTACAGTCTCTTTAAGGCTCTGCAAATCCTCTGCTGTGGCGGTATGGCTACCGTCGGCAAGGGAGTTGAAGATTTTTACATAGTCAAAGAGGGCTGAGATAACCATTGGCGAGTTAAGGTCGTCAGCCATAGCTGCTGCGCAACGCTCTTCGAGTTCTGCGGCGTTGAAGGATGTTGAAGCAGAGGCTTTGGCTTTGTTAAGAGCCTCAATACCTTTCATCAGTCTGTCCAGACCCTTCTCGGCAGCCTTGAGGGCATCGTTTGAGAAGTCGAGAGTTGAGCGGTAGTGAGCCTGAAGGATAAAGAAACGCACAGTCATAGGGCTATATGCCTGTTCCAATGCCTCATGCTCGCCGTTAAACATCTGCTCAAGGGTAATAAAGTTGTTGTAGCTCTTACCCATCTTCTTGCCGTTGATGGTTATCATGTTATTGTGTATCCAGTAGCGAGCAGAGTCGTGTCCAAGAGCGGCTGTTGACTGAGCAATCTCGCACTCATGGTGAGGGAACATAAGGTCCATACCGCCACCGTGGATGTCAAACCTCTCGCCTAAATACTTTGTACTCATAGCAGAGCACTCCATGTGCCAGCCTGGGAAGCCATCGCTCCAAGGCGACTTCCAGCGCATGATATGCTCTGGCGAAGCCTTTTTCCAGAGGGCGAAGTCAAAGGAGTGCTGTTTGTCGCTCTGACCGTCAAGAGAGCGGGTGTCGGTTACAATATCATCAAGGTTGCGACCTGACAGACAGCCGTAGTTGTACTTTTTGTTGTACTTCTCAACATCGAAATATACAGAGCCGTTTGACTCGTAAGCAAAACCCTGGTCGAGGATTCTCTTAACAAAGTCAATCTGCTCCATAATGTGTCCTGAAGCGTGAGGCTCAATAGATGGGCTTAGTACACCCATCATATCCATATACTTATGGTAACGCTCTGTGTAGTAGTGTGCCACCTCCATAGGCTCAAGCTGCTCAAGGCGAGCCTTCTTTGCAATCTTATCCTCGCCCTCGTCTGCATCATGCTCAAGATGACCCACATCGGTAATATTGCGCACATATCTGACCTTGTAGCCCTCTGCCTGAAGATAGCGGAAGAGTAGGTCAAAGGTGATTGCAGGGCGGGTATGTCCCAAGTGTGGGTCGCCATATACGGTCGGACCGCAGACATACATACCTACGCGGTTTGGATGAATTGTCTCAAACTCCTCCTTGCGGCGAGTGAGAGTGTTGTAGAGGGTTAATGTCGGTTTCATGATTCTATCTGTTTTTCGTTATTTTTCTCTTTTGAGTCTGCATCGGGGTCCATCAAATCCTCGTCTGTAAGACCAAAGGCGTCACGGTAGTATTCGTTGAAGCTGCGCACAACCTCTTTACGGTCGGCAACGCCTGCAAGGTAGTATAGCTCAGAGAGTTCGCCTAACTTCTCGTCTATAATATCTGTCACAAGGTCGGCATAGAAACCCTCAAATTGTAGGTAGTATTCTATGTAGCCTACAAGGGTGTCTGCGTATGCCATCAGCAGAGAGTCTGCCTTCTCTGTTGCACCTATTGAGTAGTAGCCCTCAAGGAACGGATAGGTGTTCTCCATTGTAAACCTAATCTGTGTTGGTGGCAACACCTCAAGACCGCGGTCAAGCAGCTGCTCAGCCTTCTGGTTGTCGCCCTGAAGGATAAACTGCTTTGCTACGCGGGCAAATGACTCGCGCGTGCGCGCTACCATTATATTGTGGTGCATAAATGAGTCAACATAGACCTTTGGATTAGCCACTCCGCCATACTTCATCTTGTTCATAAGCACATCGTATGCATACTCGGTATCCACTCTGCCAATCTCCCAATTATCCTCAAAAGGTGTCAGGATAGGCACAAAACGGAAGGCATAACCGTCAAATTGTAGATAGTCAACAAGCCCAAAGGCGTTGAGCATATACGCCTGAGTGAAGTATATCGGGCGTTTCCAGTCAAAGTTGGCAAACATGTCGAGCAACATCAGCTCTGAGCGTGAAAGCGAACTCTTCTTAAGGTTTATATAGACCGTATCCACCATAAGGTCGCGGTCAGACTCCTTGACAATACCAGAGGCTATTGCTGCATCCTTGTCAACAGGCAGTGCAATCTGCTTTGTAGGAATGTAGTCAACTTTTTCCTCAAGCCCTACATCATACTTAGTGCCTCTGTCGTTGCTGCGGATAAACTCCATGACCTGTTTTGCAGTCATCGCCTTCTCGCCCTTGTCGATAATCGGAATCCAGTCGTTTACAAAGGTGTATTTCTCGCGCGGCAGTGAGAACGGAATACCGTCGGCATCGTTTGCCTTGCACTTCATCTCGTCAACATACCACTCTCCGTCAAGGTATGAGGAGTTGAGAATACGAATATCAGGTCTTACACCATCCACCTCTTGTGCAAACCAAAGTGGGAAGGTGTCGTTGTCGCCATAGTTGACAATAATTGGGCTTACACCCTCTTTCTGAACAACCGAGTTGAGGTAGTTGTGACCTGTGTCGCGTGCCCAGGTGCGGTGTGAGCGGTCGTGGTCGTCCCAGTTCTCGGCGCAGAGTATGCCAGGGACAACGGCGGCGATGGCTGTTGCAGCAATGGCTGCCGTGTTGCGATTTTTTATAACTCTGCTTAGCGTATCGTACAATGCAAGCACACCAAGACCTATCCACATAGAGAAGGCGTAGAACGAGCCCGCATATACATAGTCGCGCTCTCTAACCTCGCCAGGCGAGGAGTTGAAATAGACAACAAGGGCGATACCCATCATGATAAAGAGCCACATCACAACGGTAAAGTTCCTCTTGTCGCGGTTGAGCTGATAGATTAGACCTATCAGTCCGAGAATAAATGGCAAAAAGTAATATTTGTTCCTTGCCCTGTTCTCCTCAATCTCGCGTGGTAGATTATCTTGCGGACCTAAGTAAAGTTCGTCTATAAAATCAATGCCTGAGAGCCAGTTGCCATGTGTCAGAGTCACATTTTCTGCCTGTATATCATCCTGCCTACCTACGAAGTTCCAGAGGAAGTATCTCCAGTACATGTAGTTGAGCTGGTAGGAGAAGAAGTAGTGCAGATTCTCCATAAATGTAGGCTCAATGATGGTCAGAGTTTCATAGCCATCGTAGTAACGCACCGCCTTACCGTAGTCTGCCACCTCTTGACGCATAGGACGACCGCTCTTGTCGCGGACAATATTGCCCTCCTCGTCTCTTACAAAGTCCTCCTTTGTGCGGTATGCAGCCCATGGCTTGTAGTCATGCTCCTTTTTTAGATAGTTCCACATGCGAGGGAAGAGGTGCATAAACTTATCTGGATAGATATAGCTGTCAACCGTTGTAAGGGTGTCGTAACGCTTTGTCTTTGGGTTGTAGTTATATACGGTCTTCTCTGTATAGCTCTCAATAGGTGCTGCGTATGAGGCACCATAGAGCAGAGGGCGATTGCCATATTGGTCACGGTTAAGTACCGAGAGCAGCGCGGCTGGATTGTTCGGATTGTTGGAGTTCATCGGTGGGTTTGCCATGGCACGAATTGTTACCGAGGCGTAAGATGAGAAACCGAGCATTATCATCGTTACAGACACCGCTATAAGGTTCCAAATCCTTAAATTGCGCTTGTGAGTAAAGTAGATAGCATATCCAAGGGCGCAGAACATTGCAAGCACAAAGACCACAATACCTGTGTTCACAGGCAGTGAGAGCGTGTTTACAAAGTATATGTCAACCAACATACCGATATATACTGTATATGGTATGATGATGCCATTTATCACAAGCAGTATCGCACCTGCAATAAGTGTGGCGTACAAAAGCCCCTTCCAGGTCACTTTGCTGCTTCTGCGGAAGTAGTAGATAAATACAAGCGCAGGAATAGTGAGCAGGTTGAGGATGTGAACACCTATGCTAAGACCCATCAGGTAGGCAATAAGCACTATCCAGCGTAGTGCATGCGGCTCATCTGCCTGCTCCTCCCACTTGAGCATTAGCCAGACGACAAGTGCCGTAAACATAGACGATAGGGCATATACCTCTCCCTCTACAGCTGAAAACCAAAATGTGTCTGTAAAGGTGTATGCAAGCGCACCTACAGCACCCGCTCCAAGCACCGCATAGGCACGCGAAACAGTTAACTCCTCGCCTGTTCGGGTGTATAGACGACGAGCAATGTGCGTAATTGTCCAAAAGAGGAAGAGTATGCAGAGGGCACTTGCAATGGCGTTCATGCCATTGACCATGTGCGGAACATAGTGCGCCGATGGGGCAAAAATAGTCGCAATTCTGGCAAGCAACATGAACAGAGGCGCACCAGGAGGATGACCCACCTCAAGTTTGTATGATGTTGCAACAAACTCCGAGCAGTCCCAAAGGCTCGAAGATGGCTCTATAGTGAGCAGATAGACTATCGCCGCAATGGCAAATACTACCCAACCAACTATCTTGTCAAGAGTATTAAAACGCTGTAAATTCATATTATGAAGCAAAATATCATGCAAAGTTACGGCACACAATCCAAAATTCAAAATCCAAAAACCAAAATCATCATAATCCCACCAAAAACTGCTGCTTTCGTGGTGCCTGACTGTTGCTTTTTGCGCTGTTGGTCAGTAAGGGAGAGCGGAGCAGATGACACTGAATAACATTGAATAACATTTAATGACAGCGGGGCTGAAGCCCCTTAATAACCAAGCGCAATAAATCTTGTACAGGGTATCAGCCTTTACGCGTTCCTTAATCTCGCTAAACTCCCTAATTTCCTTAAACGCCCTACTAAAATCGCGCACTGTTATTGTGTGCCATTAAGGGCGTAAGCCCGCTGCTATTCTCTGCTATTAAGTGTCATCTATTTGCGCTTTCCCTTACTCACTAACAGTATAAAAAAGACCCAGTTCTCCTCCGCTTCCCACTTGCACTTCGGAGCGAAGCGACAAAGCCCCCTTTACAGGACCGACGACAAGTTGAGCGCAGAGTCAAGCTCGCTTGGACTATGCCGAGCCGCAATAGTCATTTCTTACGCACATTGCATCTTGCGCCATACCTAATCGCCCGTTGGCTATATAACGACAAATCGTTACTATTTTGTATTATTTTATAAAAAACTTTTTTCGTTTGGGTGTAAATTCAAAATATAATGTCTATATTTGTTAGACAGTAAAGCATTTTATGGCTTTTGAGATAGATAATAAAGTTGTCAAAAGGCTCTCTGAGGGGGATCAGAGTGCTTTTCGTGCCGTGTTTGAACACTACTACCCGCGTGTCTCGGAGTTCGTGCATCGCATCGTCAAGGATGAAGCCTCTGCCGAAGATATCACTCAGGATATTTTTGTCAAGGTGTGGGAACGCCGCGAGATGTTTGCCGTAGAGGTGCAATCATTCGGCAGCTATATCTATGTCATGTCCCGAAATGCTGCAATTAACGCTCTGCATCGTACGGGTCGTATCACTACGCTGGCTGAGTATACCGCGTCCCCCCCCCTTGCAGCATCCTTAGAAGAGGACTACTACGCCCGCGAGAAGGAGCTGATTATCAAGCTTGTAGTCTGCCGTATGCCTGAGCAACGCCGTCGCATCTTCGAGATGTCGCGCTACATGGGTCTTGATAATCAAACCATCGCCTCCACCCTCGGTCTTTCCAAGAAAACTGTCGAAAATCACTTAACTTTAGCACTCAGAACTTTGAGGGCGGCGTTGAACTCTATGATGTCCTTACTCCTTTGATTTTAGCGTGATAGCATTTGTTGTGATAGCGCGGCATTTGCTGCCGCTAACCCAAAAAATCAGCAATGGGCGGTACATTTCAAGTACGGTCCCATTGCTGTTTTTTTTGTGCCGAGCGTGGCAACTACCGCACTCTGACAACAAATGTGGGGCTTTAATTTGTCGGAGGGGGGGTGCTTTAATCGGGGCGCGCTGGTAATTTAGAGAATTTATTAGTGGCTATTAGAGGGTTTAGGGCGCGGTTTAATGGCAGAGAATAACATAGAATAACAGCGGGCTTACGCCTTTAATGGCACGCAATAACAGCGCGCGATTTTAGTAGGGCGTTTAAGGAAATTAGGGAGTTTAGTGAGATTAAAGAGCGCATAAAAGCTGATACCCTATACAAGATTTATTGCGCTTGGTTATTAAGGGGCATCAGCCCTGCTGTCATTAAATGTTATTCAATGTTATTCAGTGTCATCTGCTCGCGCTTTCCATTACTGACGGACTGCACAAAAAGAGACGCGCTATTATATCATACCGCTCCTTAAATTCCTTAATCTCACTATTCTCCCTAAACACCCTTCTGTGAAGCAGAAAGATAGTGTAGGCTCGATGCCTACACTATCTTTTACTTGCGCTCCCCTTACTGACTCACGGTGTAAAAAGTTGCGCTCTCCTCTGCTTCCCGTTTGCACCTCGGAGCGAAGCGACAAAGTCCCACTCACAGGACCGACTGCAAACCGAGAGCAGAGCCGAACTTGTTTGGCTCTGCCGAGGTGAAGCCGAGGAAGACGAAGTCAAGGGGGATTTAGGGGGTGGGTAACACACTTCGTCTTTTTTTTGTAGGTAAAGCCTGTTCTCGGCTCTTTGTCTGTCATCGCAGATGACAGCACAAACAAAAAAGGTCGCCTGCAAATTTATTTGCATAAGGCAGACCTTTTTTGTTTGTGGTATCCGCTGTGCGACAAAGAGCCGCTTTGTTTTTATCCCTTGAAAAACTTTATCATCGACTTGATAAAGTTTGTATTAGCGGTATGGTCTTTAGGGGTTTGGAAGGCGATTACCTCTGAGCAGTCGGCTTTCAGTCCCACGGCGGCGGCAGCCTCAAGGAAGGCTTCTACATAGAGTCTATCTGGGAAGTTCTGCA
>CAZIPR010000004.1:0-84783 GCA_964541245.1 uncultured Alistipes sp. | reverse complement strand
TGAATTGCCGAGGCGGAGCGGTGAAGGGTCGCCTTTGGCGAGCCAACGCTCGGCAGAAATGCCGACGATGGGCTGTACTGAAGGTACTGCTCATTGTCGGCATTTTTGTTAGCGGCAGGAAATGTGCCACTATCACGACAAATTTCGTTTGCGCCAGGTTTCGTAGGTAAACAACCCCGCCAATATCAGGCAGACTCCATAAATTGAGTAATAGAGCGTACCGCCGCCGAGGATGTCGTGATAGGAGAATCCATCAAGGTCAAGGGTTATCAAGGCATAGGCGATGGCGTTATTTATGGAGTGGAGAATAATGGTTGAGAAAACAGAGTTTGTATGGAGGTAAATTGTGCCCAAAACAAGCCCCGAAACAAAGGCGGTAATCATCACTGCGGGATTGACATGGACAATAGCAAAAATCACCGAGCTGACGATAACCGAAAAGAGCCTACGATGGCGTTTGAGCAGGGATTCAAGGATAAGACCGCGGAAGAAAAGTTCCTCAAAAATAGGCACAAAAAGCACCGAGGTAATAATTGCCCAGAAACCCCTATTTACCGACTGTTCTGCCTCTGGAAAAAGCAGGGTTACAGGCTCGACAACCACCTGCACAGCAATTAGCCAAGTAAAGCCAATAAGGATTATATTCGGATTAAACCCTCTTGCCGAAACGCGGACAAGGCGACCCTTACAGCCACGAAAACGGATATAGAGCAATGCACAGATAAAAGTTATAAAGGAGCCTATAGGATATGCAAGAGCGAAAATCTTACCCTTAAAGGTTTGAAAATCAACAAATTGCTCAACATCCACACTATTATACACCTCTGCTGCGCTGTTTGATGCCAAAACTGCATTTACTATAGACTGTGAAATCGCCAAAATAAGCAGCATCACAATAAGGTCAAGTGGTGTAGGGAAGCTACTTTTTGGCTGCTGGGCAATCTCTTTCGGCTCAACAGATTCAGTCTCTGCACTCTGCATAATATCTTTTTCCTGCTCCATATCGCATCTTTTGAGTACAAAGGTAGTCAATTTTATCAATTTTTGCGGTGTTTCAATTTAATTTTATTAAATTTGCGCGATATTTCGGTATTTTATGGGAAAAGTTATAGCTCTTGCTAATCAAAAGGGCGGAGTGGGAAAGACCACTACCGCGATAAATCTTGCCGCATCGGTTGCGCTGTTAGGCAAGAAGGTGTTATTGCTTGATGCAGATCCGCAGGCAAATGCAACATCGGGTTTAGGTTTTGAGATTGACCTGAAAGGCATCTACGAGTGTATTACAGGCGAGTGCAAAGCCGAGGAGGTTATCCTCAAGAGTGAGGATGTGAAGAATCTGTGGGTACTACCCTCAAGCATTGAGCTTGTTGCGGCGGAGACAGAGTTGCCAAATATGGAGAACTCGCACTACATTGTCAAGGGCATTGTTGACTCGGTGCGCGACAAGTTTGACTACATATTTATAGACTGCTCGCCATCTTTGGGCTTTACGACTGTAAATATTCTCACAGCCTCGGATTCGGTGCTTATTCCTGTGCAGTGTGAGTATCTTGCCCTTGAGGGTCTAAGTAAGCTGCTCAACACCTACAACAGGGTCAAGAGTGGGCTGAATAAAGACCTTGAGATTGAGGGTTTTGTGATGACTATGTACATGCGTAACCGTCTTAACAATCAGGTTGTTAATGAGGTTAGGGAGTATTTTGGTCAGCTTGCCTTTGACACAATAATTCAGCGTAATGTCCGTTTAGGAGAGGCACCGTCACATGGCAAACCTGTTATGCTGTACGATGCTGCGGCAGTAGGCTCGGCAAACTATCTGATGCTTGCCAAGGAGTTTTTGAAGAGAAATAGGAAAAAGAGAGAGACAAAATAGTATGACAAAGCAGAAAGGATTAGGTCGCGGCTTGGGCGCGATATTTGGAAACCAGGCGGTAGAGATAAAGTCAAAACCGATGTCTGAGATGATTGAGGTTAGGGTTGATAGTTGTATTCCAAACCCTACTCAGCCACGCAGAAACTTTGACGCTCAGGCTCTTGAAGAGCTTGCAGAGTCTATCCGCACGCTGGGACTTATACAGCCTATAACCCTGCGCAAGGATGGCGACAAGTATTTGATTATCAGCGGTGAGCGTCGTTGGAGAGCAGCCCAGATGGCGGGTCTTGAGTCTCTGCCAGCATATATCCGCGAGGTTGACGACAGCGATCTACACGCCATGGCGTTGGTGGAGAATATCCAGCGACAGGATTTGAACGCGATAGAGATTGCGCTGAGCATGCAGCGACTCATTGACGAGTGCGGGCTTACTCAGGAGGCACTTGCCGAGAAGGTTGGCAAGAAACGCTCTACAGTGGCAAACTACATGCGCCTACTCACTCTTGCAGATGGTGTACAACTCGCCGTAAAGGAGGGTGCAGTATCTATGGGTCATGCTAAGGCTATTGCCTCGTTAGAGTCGCAAAAAGAGCAGATTTCAGCCCTGAAAAAGGTTATCAAGGGTGGTCTGAGCGTACGAGACACTGAGGAGCTTGTGCGTCGCATGACTCTCAAGGCTCCAAAATCCGCGCCCGTTGTAGAGGAGGAGTACCCAGAGAGCTACACCCGTCTTGTGGAGTATCTTGAGCGATTTTTCTCTCAGAATATTGCCATCAAGCGTGGCAAAAACGGTGGCGGAAAGATTACCATTGACTTTGACAGTGACAAGGATATTGAGCGTTTTATAGAGCGTTTTTCGGAGAGGTAATGAAGGTAAGAGTTGGTAAAATATTCACTCTGCTTGCAGTCTTTATTCTGGCTGCAACGCCGCTCTATGCGCAGGTAAACCCATACGCCCGCAAGCTAAAGGGTGGAACAAGACAAATCAGCGGAGGAGTGCTTGTACCCATAGACTCCGTAGCCTTGGCTCGTCGTGACTCTATCCGCGTTACCCACCTTGCAGATTCGCTCAGGACACTGCCTAAAGACTCTCTTAAGGTGGTCTCAGATTCGTTGCGCATGACTCTTCCAGACTCACTTCGCAAGTCTATATTTTCACAGACCGACAAAGAGCTTGCCGCAGAGGAGCGCATGCGTCGTCGTGAGGCTAAAAGAGAGGGCAAGCAGCCGTTTATCAGTGACTCTATGGCTCTGAACAAGGTTTGCATGGCATCTGCAATAATGCCTGGCTTTGGACAGATATACAACAAGCAGTATTGGAAGCTACCTATCCTCTATACCACCCTTGGCACATCAATCGGTATGTGGATACACCAGCAGAATAAATACAAGCCACTAAAAGCTCAGTTTGAGGCACTTACAGACCAGAGTCTCAACCGCACAGAGGAGCTAAATGCACTGCAAAGGGATATGATAAAGCACAACACCCTCAAGCAGACCTTTATGTTTACCACCATAGCCTCCTATATCTATTTTATAGGCGATGCGGCGGTAAAATACTCGACAAACGATGTCTCCTCGGTTGCCCGTGCCACTACCCTATCGACCATCTGCCCAGGTGCGGGTCAGATATACAACAAGAGCTACTGGCGAGTACCTATCGTTGTTGGAGGCTTTGCCACAACCGTATATTGTATAGATTGGAATAACCGCGGATACCAGCGTTTCAAAAAGGCTTACCGTCTAAGAGCAGACTATGACACCAACCCAGAGCTATATCCAAATGGCTCTCCAGATGAGTTTGGGGGTAGGTATGCTGCAACTTTCCTTAAAAACCTTAGAAACAGCTACCGCCGTAACCGAGACCTCTGTATAATACTCACTGCCGGAATATACCTGCTCCAGATTATGGATGCACATGTTGATGCACACTTTAGAGACTACGACATCTCCGACGACCTAAGCGTGGAGCTTACTCCGACTGTAGATTATGCCTATCGACCGGGGCTGGGAAATAGTGCCACGATGGGCATGAACTTAAGTATTAAATTCTGATATGAAGATACACAATATAACACTACTGCTTGCCCTATCCATATTTGCAAGCACAGCTACAGCACAACCAAAATTTAACCTCTTCAAAAACCGCGACAAACACTCTAAGAGCGTCGTAGTGCCCGTTTATGACACTATCCGTGTTGTTGTTACAGACACTGTCAAAGTTGAGCCAAAAGCAGCTCCACGAATTGACACCCTGACCATTGCCCAAACCCCTCAGCAGATAGACTCTCTGCTCGATATTTGGCATACGCTCTCAGCGCAAATGAGCGACAAGCGGTTTTTTGAGCAGTATTCTGAGGCGACCACAGCAGAAGCCGATATGAAGGTGGATTCACTCTACCGTTCTCGCCTTGAGGACCTTGTATCGCCTGTGCATCTGCCCTACAACTACATTGTCCGTCAATATATTGACCAATATATGACCAGCCGTTGGAGTCCACTCTCCCGCGTGCTTGCTCTGTCAAAATTCTACTTCCCAATAATTGAGCAGGAGCTTATTGCGGCAGGTATGCCTGTAGAGCTTAGAGCCCTTGCCATTATTGAGTCTAACCTCTCCCCTCTTGCCACCTCAAGGGTCGGAGCTGTAGGTCTATGGCAGTTTATGCCAGCTACGGGCAAGAACTTAGGTCTGGAGATTAACTCACTTGTTGACGAGCGCAGCGACATACTGCTCTCTACCCGCGCAGCATGCCGTTTTCTTAAGGATTTGTACAATATGTTTGGCGATTGGACCCTTGCCCTTGCTGCCTACAACTGTGGACCTGGCAATGTTAACAAAGCTATAGCCCGCGCAGGAGGCAATGTAAAGAGTTTCTGGGATATATACGACTTCCTACCACGCGAGACAAGAGGCTATGTGCCTAAGTTTATCGCCGCCTCGTATGCCTACGCCTACCACAACCTGCATAGCGTAGATGCTGAGCCTACACCAGACTGTATTGCAACAGACACTGTTGTAATCAACCGTACTATGCACTTTGGTCAGGTTGCCTCAACTATTGATGTGCCACTTGAGACACTGCGCCGCCTCAACCCGCAGTATAAGATAGACATTGTCCCTGCTGCCCGCAAGCCTTACGCGCTCAGACTGCCTGTGCGCTATGTTACAGAGTTTATAGAGCAGCAGCCAGAGATATACGCCAAAGATTCAGCTTACCTAAAGGAGTATATCAACCCTGCCAACCTTGACAAGAAGAGGGCTGAGGGTGTGGGATATACCTACACCGTGCGCAAAGGAGACAACCTTGGACTTATTGCTAAGCGCAACCGCACAACAGTCAAAGAGATTATGCGCTGGAATCGTCTGAAGTCAACCGTTATACGCCCAGGACAGAAACTGAGAATAAACAAACCAAAACCAAGAGCATAATGTTCAGCCGTGGAGTTATTGTAGCACCCGCAACAGGGTCTGGAGGAGCCATCAGCATTATAAGGATGAGTGGCGAGGGGTCTATTGCCTGCTGTGATAGAGTCTTCGAGGGTCTTAAGCCTCTAAGCAAGGCTGCTACACATACAATCCACTATGGCGTAATCAAAGATGGCGACACTGTTATTGACGATGTACTTGTTGCAGTTTTTCACTTCCCACACTCCTACACGGGCGAGGAGGGGGTTGAAATTTCGGCTCACGGCTCACAATATATCGTCTCTCAGATTATAGAGCTACTCTGCCGTAACGGTGCAAGGCTTGCAGAGCCTGGCGAGTTCTCGGCTCGTGCCTTTGCAGCGGGTCGCATAGACCTCTCTCAAGCTGAGGCTGTGGCTGATATTATCGCTGCCGACTCTAAGGCTGCACACGCCCTCGCCTCAACACAGATGCGCGGCGGATACTCTACAGAGCTTAATACGCTCAGGGAGAGCCTTATAGAGATTGTCGCGCTACTTGAGCTTGAGCTTGATTTTGGCGAGGAGGATGTCGAGTTTGCCTCCCGTAACCGTCTGAAGAGTATGCTTGAAAACGCCACACTTGTAACCTCGCGCCTTATGCACTCTTTCAATACGGGCAATGCTATACGCAACGGCGTGAGTGTGGCAATTGTCGGCGCGCCAAATGTGGGTAAAAGCACCCTTCTCAATCGTCTTATAGGCGACGATAGAGCCATGGTATCTGATATCGCAGGCACTACCCGCGACACTATTGAGGAGAGTATTGTAATCGACGGCATACGCTTCAGATTCGTTGATACAGCAGGCATCCGCAACACCTCTGACCGCCTTGAGTCAATGGGCATTGAGCGTACTATGAAGGCTGTAAAAGCGGCGCAGATTGTAATCAACATAACCGAGCCAGACGGCGATTTTGAGACTCTTACTCTTGATGAAAATCAGCAAGAGATTAGGGTTATTAACAAGCTCGATACAGCTACACAAACAGATCGCAATGCAATATATATCTCGGCAATGGAGAATATAGGCATTGAAAAACTGCTATCGGCACTGCGAAGCACAATTGACACCGATGCCCTCTACCGCGGCGATGCTGTAGTCTCTAATCTACGCCATTTCGAGGCTCTGCGCGCTGCCCACACCGCCCTGAGCAAAGCCCTTGAGGCACTTGCAAGCCAACTCTCCACAGACCTTCTCGCCGAAGAGCTACGCTCCGCCATCCTCAACCTCGGCGAAATCACCGGTCACATCACCTCCGACGACATCCTGCACTCCATCTTCTCAAAGTTCTGCATCGGCAAGTAAGGCTACTTTGGCAAATAATCAGTTGCTATTTAAGAGGAAGTATTGGCTTACAGTGCATACTTGAATACACTCTTAATATCTTCCGTATATATCATATAGAACATCTGGAAATCCCCAGCCGCATATTTCAGAGGCTGCAAGCATCTTTTCGATACGAGGTCTAAAATCATCGACAAGTTCATTATCTGAAATAAACTTCATTGCCTTATCAAAATTTGTAGCCAATGTATCGTAATACTTCTCCCACATATCGCCAAAATCAACTGTAAACGACACTCCCATTTCCACATAGTATAGCATCAAATCGGCAAGCAATTTCGCCTCTGGATTTAGTTTCTTAAAGTCACTAATTGCAGTACGGCAGGCACTAAACCTAAGTTTAGGCTCGCCGCGTCTAGGATAAAACTCATTCTGAATTAGCATCTTATACTCTTTCAGCTTAGCCTCATGATTTGGGTTTAATCGAAAATCAAGATACTCTTTAGCCTCTTTGCGCACATCATACACCTCAAGCAAAATAGCTATTACCTCCTCTTTTGTTAATTGCGCCAAATACTTTTTTAACTGAACTTTTGACATACCCTAAATTGTTTTTTATTAAACCATATATTACTTCTGCCGACTTGAAACATTGCCCGACTTGTAAGAGACACCTTCAAAGCATTTACATACCACAAATTTACATATAATTTTTAAGATTATAGATATATCTTCCTAATTATTCATTTGAGGCGGATAGTGAGTTGCTTAGAAGTGTTGACAGCTATTTGCGGGTGGCGGAGCATAAAAAGGAGAGGTACAAGGTTGTTGAGATTTTGCAATGCTGTACCTACTGTTTATGTTTGTATGATGTTGTGGAGTTAGAAAAGTTGCTGGGGGTTCAATATTCGAGAATACATACTTCGTAATTCAAAATACTATTTAGAAGCTGAGAACTTTGTTGTAAACAGCGTATCGGATGTAAGTAAGTATATTTACAAGTCAATGCCAATGTCTAAAAACTTAAGCAGATGGGCAAAGTGGTCAATTTATACGCAGCCTATTCTAACAAATATAGCTCTCTATATACTTTTCCAGTTCATTATCCGTTTTAATAGGGAAAACAGTAAAGATTGTTATATGAGAGTTAAAGAGAGTATCATTGCCTTTGTTGGCATAATATCTATTTTGGTATCACTATCTGGAATTTGCAGTTGCTCTAAACAGTGCGCAGAGGAGCAAAAGACCATATTTCTGAAGGCTTTTTCTGATGTGTATGGTTGTGTACGCTGGTTTTATCCTGGAGATGAGGCTCAAGATGCAGATTGGAACTACATAGCATTGGAGGGAGTAAAGCAGATAGAGGCGGCAAGCTCTAAAGAGAACTTGCAGGAGATACTACAAAATATTTTCTACCCCATTGCGCCAGGTGTAGTAATATCAAAAGAGCCACATTATAACACCGAGCTGATAACACCAACAGATATAAGTGGAATGAAAGAGATTGCCTGGCAACACTATGGAGTAGAGCTTGGCAAGTGGAGCAACACCTATGTAAGCAAGCGTACACATCGCAGTCATAACTCCCAGGGCGTAAATAGGTTTGTAATGGAGTTAGAATTTGCCGCGGCTGATTATATGGGCAAAGACTTGACTCTCTGTTTGGATATTGATAACAAAACACCCTCTTCGCTTACCGTTTATGCAAAGATATCACTTAATGACAACACCCCCGACCAATATATAAACTTTTGTGAATTTACACCTCAGCATATCATTGCCAAAAGTTACAAAGAGCGTATAAAAGTGAGCAACCGTGATGCTAATAAGCTGCTAAGAATCGGAATATACACACAAGGTGTTGGAGAGTTTGCTATCAACCAATGCTCGCTCTCTACCAAAAATCAAGATATTGATTTACGCAAGACTCCACACCGCAGAAATACCCATATATACAACTATTCTGACAACTGCTCTGTTATATCCACAAGAGATAGAATCTTTGAGGAGCAGGCGCATATTGGCGATGTAAATAGCATTGAGATAGTTGATGGATTGTATGCCCACATCCCATTAGCCTTGTATGGTACAGATGAATATACATATCCTACTTTATCTGCAAGTGATAAGCATGTCAACACTAACTCAAACTATACAGAGTATCAGAAGATGGTTGCTGATTTAATTGTCACTTGGAATGTGATAAAATATTTCCATCCATATCTATCTGATGAGGTTAAAGATTGGGACAGTTGCCTACTCTCTACACTCAAAGAGTGTGAGTTTGCAGACAAATTTACACTAAATCCTATAAGGCATCTAATGGCAAATGTAAATGATGCCCATTGTGTTGCCAATTCGCCCTGCGAAGAGAAGAGTTACGGTTTTATGCCTATTAGGGTAAAAAAGAGTGGTAATAAAGTAGTTGTAACACAATCTACCCTCTCTACCATACACCCTGGCGATGAAGTTGCAAGTGTTGGTAATCGTAGAGCTATTGAACTATACACAGAGTGTGAAAAACTTGTCTCAGGCAGCCCTCAGTATAAAAGTTACAGAGCCGAGCTGATATGGCTAAGGCAAGAAGCAGAGAGACAAAAGCTACATTTGGTGCGTGACAAGCAACGCATAAGTGTAGATGTAGAGCGTATTGCAAGAGAAGAATTTATAGCTACACTCTTGTCAAATAATAACGCCAAAGCAAGCCAATGGATTGACAGCAACACGCTCTATATAAACACAGGGTCGAGTGACCTAAGTCAGATAAAAGAGCTACTAAAAACAAGGAGTGTAGAGCAGACTGTTTTGATTGATATTCGCAATGGAAGCAGATTTTTACTTGCGAGTATTCTGCCTCTTATATCCGACAAAGAGGATTTAATACCAACAAGAGCAGGCATTAGTCAAATTCCAAAAGTCTATATGCCTCAGAGCCCAACAATTAAGGATTGTACTACAAATATAGATTTACCAACTCTTAAGTACAACAACATATTCATCACAGGGGCTATGAACTACAGCCACGATGAAGAGGTTGTAGATTATGCTCTCTACTGCGGTATTGCCACAACAGCTGGAGAGGCAACAGCAGGGTGTAATGGAAGAATTAACAGTATTCCTCTACCCTCTGGCGGCTCTGTGATATTTACAGGCACAAAAGTTTTCAGCAACCTCGGCATGCAAGGCTACTACTACGGTAAAGGCATTGCTACACATAGTTCACACCCCTATTCAGACAACTTACCCAATATGTAGGCTTAATTTGTATAGACAGTAGTGTTCTCTAATTTCTGAGTGACTCAAATAAAACCGCTTGCTGTAACAGAGGTAACAATCTCCTATAATTTTTACTCTCTATAGCATTTCTCAAATATTTTTTTGTACATTTGTGGTTATCATTACATAAACTTAAGTATTATGAACAGCGAGTTAGCACTTAATCCCAACAAATTGGTCGCCTATCTTGGCAAGCCATGCAAAGAGTTCACAAAGGCTGATATTGTTCGATACATTACCGAGAACGATATCCGCATGGTCAACTTTATGTATCCTGCAGCAGATGGCAGGCTAAAGACTCTCAACTTTGTAATCAACAACTTAGCCTACTTAGATGCTATTCTTACTTGTGGCGAGAGAGTTGACGGCTCAAGCCTCTTCCCATTTATTGAGGCGGGCAGCAGTGACCTATATGTTCTGCCGCGTTTCAGCACAGCCTTTCTTGACCCATTTGCAGAGATTCCTACCCTATCAATGCTCTGTACATACTTCAACAAGGATGGTCAGATGCTCGAAAGTTCGCCTGAGAACACACTACGCAAGGCGTGCCGTGCCTTCAAAGAGGTTACAGGCATGGAGTTTGAGGCGATGGGCGAGTTGGAATACTATGTTATCGCGCCAGATAGCGGCTCTTTCCCAGCTACCGACCAGAAGGGTTATCACGAGTCTGCTCCGTATGCAAAATTCAACGAGTTCCGCACCCAATGTATGGCATATATCGCCCAGGCGGGTGGTCAGATAAAGTATGGTCACTCTGAGGTGGGCAACTTTACCATTGACGGCATGATTTACGAGCAGAACGAGATTGAGTTTCTGCCTGTTGCCGCATGTGATGCCGCCGACCAGCTGATGATTGCCAAGTGGATTATCAGAAATCTCGCCTATATGTATGACTATGACATCACATTTGCCCCTAAGATTACTGCGGGCAAGGCTGGCTCTGGTCTGCATGTTCACATGAGAATTGTCAAGGATGGTGTAAATCAGATGCTCGACGGTGGAGTGCTCTCTGCTACAGCACGCAAGGCTATTGCAGGCATGATGGAGCTTGCGCCATCTATTACCGCCTTTGGCAACACAAATCCGACCTCATATTTCCGTCTTGTGCCTCATCAGGAGGCTCCGACAAATATCTGCTGGGGCGACAGAAATCGCTCTGTGCTTGTTCGCGTGCCTCTGGGCTGGGCAGCCAAGAGCGACATGTGCCGTCTTGCAAACCCTCTTGAGGAGCAGAGCCACTACGACACCACACAGAAACAGACCGTTGAGATGCGCTCCCCAGATGGCAGTGCAGACATCTATCAGCTTATAGCAGGTCTTGCAGTTGCTTGTCGCCACGGTTTTGAGTTGGATAATGCTCTTGAGATTGCAGAAAAGACCTATGTAAATGTAAATATTCATCAGAAGGAGAACGAGGATAGGCTTAGCTCCCTGGCGCAGCTGCCAGACAGCTGTCATGCTTCAGCCGAGTGCCTAAAGTGTCAGCGTGCAGTATTTGAGAAGTATGGCGTATTCAGTCCTGCGATGATTGACGGCATTATCAAGCGTCTTAGTTCATACGACGATAGCACTCTGCGCCAAGATATTGAGGGCAACACAGAGGCTATGCTAAACCTTGTGCGTCGTTATTTCCACTGCGGATAGTATGAAAATAAGAGTTTTTGGGGCAGCTATAGTAGCTATTGCTGCCCTACTCTGTATCTCTTGTACAGAGAGCGAGTACAAAATCGTTGAAGGCACAATTGTCTATAATACCCCTGAGCGTACTGCGGGGCAGAGTGATATGATTGGCTTTGCATCCGAGCCGCTTGAGACCGTGCGCGTGGGCTTTATAGGCTTGGGCATGCGCGGACCTGGTGCAGTAAGGCGTTGGGCGGCAATTGAGGGCACAGAGATTGTTGCCCTGTGCGACCTTAACCCAGAGGGCATTGAGAAGAGCCAGAAGCACCTCGAAAAGGCTGGTAGAAAGCCCGCAGCGGTATATACAGGCTCAACAGAGGCATGGAAAGAGTTGTGCGAGAGGGACGATATAGACCTTGTCTATATTATGACCGACTGGGTCAACCATGTACCAATGGCACTCTACGCAATGGAGTGTGGCAAGCATGTGGCAATTGAGGTGCCTGCGGCGATGACAATTGCCGATATTTGGGCACTTATAGATACCTCCGAGCGCACCCGCAAGCACTGCATACAGCTTGAGAACTGCGTCTATGACTACTTTGAGACCACTGCCCTAAATATGGCGCAGCAGGGTCTTTTTGGCGAGGTACTCTATGTCGAAGGCGCATATATTCACTGCCTTGAGGAGTATTGGGACCGCTACTACAACAATTGGCGACTGCTCTACAACCGCGACCACAGAGGCGATGTATATCCTACTCACGGCATAGGTCCTGTATGCCAAGTGCTTAATATCCACCGTGGCGACCGCCTCAAGACACTTGTTGCAATGGATACAAAGCCCGTTATGGGTGCTAAATATTGGAAAGAGCTGAAAGGCGAAGAGTGCGACAACTTCCAAAATGGCGACCACACCACAACCCTTATCCGCACAGAGCAGGGCAAGGTTATCCGCCTT
This sequence comes from uncultured Alistipes sp., assembly GCA_964541245.1. Classification (GTDB taxonomy): domain Bacteria; phylum Bacteroidota; class Bacteroidia; order Bacteroidales; family Rikenellaceae; genus Alistipes. The sequence goes on along the minus strand of CAZIPR010000004.1, from coordinate 72,322 downwards.
AATCACAATGTTATGACCCCTCGCCCATACTCCCGCGACTATGCCCTAACAGGCACCGAGGGCTACGCAGCAAAATATCCAGTGCAAGGTTTCCTGTTTGCAGGCAATGCACTCAAAAGCATTGACCATGAGGACCTTAACACCCACCGCTTTGTTCCAGAAGAGGTTAAGCAGGAGCTTATGGAGCGTTACAAGCACCCTATTGTGGCTCAGGTCGAAGATATTGCCAAAAAGATTGGCGGACACGGCGGCATGGATTATATTATGGACTACCGCCTTGCCTACTGTCTCAGAAACGGTCTGCCGCTTGATATGGATGTCTATGACCTTGCCGAGTGGTGCTGCCCTATAGAGCTGAGTAGAGTCTCCATCGAGCACAACTCTGCACCAGTGGCAGTTCCCGACTTCACCCGCGGCGCATGGAATAAAATCCACGGCTATAAACACGCCACTAAGTAGAGCTAACGCAGAACTGCGCAAAATGACAGATGACATTGAATAACATTAAGTAGCAGCGGGCTACGCCCTTAATAGCTATGCGCAACTGAAAAAGTTCTTCGGGATATCGAATCCACGAAGAACTTTTGCGTTATTTTGCGCACACTTTCTGTACCGTCAATCAGATACAACAAGCCGTGCTGCTACTTGAACGGCGAATCTGGCTCTTTAGACATAACCCAATAGAACATCTTATCAAGGAAAGCGGGAGCGAACTTTTTGACGAAGTGTGTTGCCCTACCCTCAGCCTCCATAAGGCAGAGACGCTTACGGCGAGCGATGCCGCGGGCAACGATTTTTGCAACCTGCTCTGGGGTCATCATCTTGCCCTCCTCACGCGGTGTTGAGCCCTGCTGTGAGCCATCGGCAACAAGAGCCGAGAAGCGGACATTTGAGGCTGTGAAGCCTGGGCAAGCGACCATAACATGCAGTCCCTTCTTGATATTCTCAATGCGGATAGTTTCAAGTAGGCCTGTCATGGCATATTTTGAGGCTGAATAGCCTGTTCTGCCTGGTAGTCCGTGCAGACCTGCGACAGAAGATATACCTACAAGCGAGCCCTTAGAGGCTTGGAGGTAAGGCAGCGCATATTTTGCGCAATAGACTGTTCCCCAGAAGTTTACATCCATAAGTCGATGCAGCACACTTAGCTCGACATCGTCAAAAATCGCGCGCATAGATATTCCAGCGTTGCAGATAAGGACATCAATACCTCCAAACGCCTCAACGGCTGTATCAATCAGGCGTTTGCAATCTTCAGCCTTTGTTACATCCGTTGCGCAGTATGCCGCCTTGCCACCCTGAGAGGTAATTTGCCCTGCAAGGCTCTTTAGCTTATCCTCGCTGCGCGCGCCCAGAACAACATTTGCGCCCATCTGAGCATATATTTTAGCCATCGCCTCGCCAATACCCGAAGAGGCACCTGTTATGACTACTGTCTTTGATTTTAGAGCATTCTTCATAGTTCTATCTTTAATTTATCGTATGCAAAATATACATTTGGTGGCAGCTGTTTCTCTGCCTGAGCATGGAGCCCAATCTCGTGCGACATGTGGGTAAGGTATGCCCTATCGGGCTGCACCTTTTCAATAAGTTCAAGAGCCTCGCCTACAGAGAAGTGCGAATCGTGCGGCTCAAACCTCAGAGCGTTGACAACAAGGGTCTTGACGCCATTGAGTTTGGCAATCTGGTCGCTATCTATGCTCTTGAAGTCGGTAATATATGCCACATCGCCAATGCGGTAGCCTGTAACCTCAAAATGGGCATGATGACCGCGAATAGGGATAATCTGCACGCCCGCAACCGTAAATGGCGTATCGGGGTCTATAGTGTGCAGGCTTATCTCTGGCGTGCCACGGTAGCGGACCTTGAAAAAGGCGTAGTCGTAATCTTTACGCACGCAGTCAATAGTCTCTGCCGTGGCGTAGATATTGACCGTATGAATCTGCGGGTAGTCAACAAAATTCAGTGCGCGCACATCGTCAATGCCGCCAATATGGTCTTTATGCTTGTGTGTAAGCAGTATGGCAGTGATATGGCTAACGCCCTCCCGTAGCATCTGTACCCTAAAGTCAGGACCTGCGTCAATAATAAACCGCTGACCATGAAGCTCTATCATCGCCGAGGTACGCAGACGAGAGTCCCTTGCATCTGCCGAGCGACAAACCTCGCAGTTGCAACCAATAACCGGGACACCCTGTGAGGTACCCGTTCCCAAAAATGTTAAATAAGACTCCTTTGCCATCGTTTGTTACGCTTTTCGGCTGCGAAGATACCTTTTTCGCGCCGAATTACACTACAAAGATACAATTTTTTGGAGATTTAATATTAAAGTCTTATTTTTGCGGTACATTTTATAACAATATTTGCTATGGCTTACAAAATTTCAGATTCTTGTGTTGCATGTGGTACATGTATCGACGAGTGTCCTGTTGAAGCAATTTCGGCAGGTGACATCTATGTAATTGACGCTGACAAGTGCATCGAGTGTGGTGCTTGCGCAGGCGTTTGTCCTTCAGAGGCTATCTCTCTTGAGTAGCACCTGCCTTAAGGATAAAAAAGACGACCCAAATAAGGTCGTCTTTTTTGGTTATGGGCAGTACCGTATTATCTACTCCTCGTACAGCAAATATTTTCGGCGTAGCACCTTAAAACGCTCGACATCGCCCTGCCAGCGTTGGCGGATTTCTGATGCGCTTTTGCCAGCCATAATCATTGTGCGGATATACTCCACGCCGACAAGTTTCTCAAAGAAAGGGGTAAAGAATTTCTCGCCCAACGCGGTTTTATTGTAGGCATCAATTACATACTCAAGGTTAAAGCCGCCTTTAATTATCTGCTCGTCATCCACGCCCCTTAAATCGACTCCGTAGCAGAGCCTATCTTTCAGTGGCGGATTTTTCGCCCCTGCAACTGAGCGCGGGGTAAAGCTGTAGCTACAACCCTTCATTTCGGGGTGTCCGTACATCTCAAAAGGGGCATCTGTGCCACGACCTAAAGAGCAGAGCGTGCCCTCAAAGAGGCAAGTTGATGGGTAGAGGTATATGGCGTGCTGACTCTTAAGATTTGGAGAGGGGGCAATGGGCAATGTGTAGCGACTCTGATGTGTATATCCACTGCATGTAACCACCTCTATATCAGCCTTCTTAGCCCAGCTCTCGCCTACTGCCATAACCGCAATTTCGCCCATTGTAAGCCCATGCACAACAGGTATAGGTAGCGCACCCACGCCCGACTTGTAGCGCATATCGAGTATAGGTCCATCAACATACATACCATTTGGATTTGGGCGGTCAAGGATAATAACCTTGCGAGCAAAGTCGGCACAGCGGTTGATAACATCTATCATGGTTATATAATAGGTGTAGAAACGCAAACCTACATCCTGCATATCCACAACCATTATATCAAACTGCTCCATCTGACTGTCCGCGAGCCTACGACCCTGCGCCGAGTAGAGTGACCATATTGGAATACCCGTACTTGCATCTACCGAAGAGGAGACCTTCTCACCCGCATCGGCAGTGCCACGAAAGCCATGCTCTGGCGAGACTATGCCCACCAAATTTACCTTTTCAGCCACCAGACGGTCAACAAGATGCACACTGCCAACTGTTGCCGTGTGGTTTGCAAGCACTGCAACGCGCTTACCCTTTAGCTTGGGCAGATACCTCTCAGTCTGCTCCGCACCAACGATAATCTGTGCATACAGAGAGGCTGAACAGAGAGCCAAAATAGCAAATAACACTATCCTTTTCATAATCAATCACTTTTCATTTTCCGCTCCACAAATTTAGCAAAATAAGTGATAACTTCAAACTTCCCACCGTCAATACCCCATTTTTACCACTCTATTTACACAAGAGCTAAGGACTTTACAACACTCAAAGACGATTTGAAAAAATCACAAAAAGAAAGTTTAGGGAGGCTAAGGAGATTAACGAAATTAGTAGTGACATGGTCACACAGCCAAACTTAGTCTGTACTCTCTGCGTGCTCCCTAAAATTCCTTAATCTCGCGAAACTCCTTAAATCCCTTATAAATGCGCGCACTGTTATTCTATGTCATTAAAGGCGAAGCCCGCTGCTATTCTCTATTATAAAAACACACTCTCTAAACCTTAATCTCTAATCTCAAGTTCCCAACCAAACGATGTTTTTTGTGTAATATACAAGCAAAACCTTGCAATAGGTATTGCCTTTTGCAAAACTTTTTGTATTTCTGTATTGGATTGCGAAATACGCAATCTGTTTGATGGCATTTGGGCTATTGTTGTTATTGAGTAAAACGTCCAAATTATTACTACGAACACACAATAGGCACAATAAATGCCCTCGCTGTATAGCGTGGGTTGTGCTTATGTTCGTATGGGTGCTTGGTCGTACCTTCTCAATAGTAAGCTATATCCACGCTTCTCTTTTTGAGTTAAACGGTTGCCATCTAATGGCAACGGATGCAAATGCACAATTATATGTTTAACTAAAATCAAGTATTATGAAAAAGATTATTGCACTATTATCAATCTGGATTCTATCTATGTCTTCCATTTCTGCACAAGAGCATCTTACCTTTAAGGGTATTCCACTCGATGGAAATTTATCAACATTTGTCGGCAAACTTAAAGCTGATGGATGTAACTTAATCTACTCTAACGATAACGCTGCAATATTGAGTGGCAACTTCAGTGGAGAAGAGCGTAAAATAGTGATTTATGCTTCAAAAAGCACAAAAACTGTATATCAAGCAGTCGTTCTGTTAGAAATATCAGATAGTTGGTCTTTGCTAAAAAACACCTATAATGACTATAAAAATATCTTAACCTCAAAATATGGGAAAGGTGAATCCTGCCAATTTTTCAGCAATCCTTATTACGATGGAGACGGTTATGAAATGACTGCAATCAGAGCTAGCAAATGTACTTATTATACTGAATATAAACTTACAAACGGCACTATTTTATTGATTATCACAGATATATCTGGTGGCACTGTAGCTCTATCTTACTCAGATACTAATAATGAGACCATTGCTGACAGAGAAAAGGAGACCTTAATAACAAACGATTTATAGTCACACAAAACAAGATTTAGCTATACTGCCTAAACAAAAAGTTCTTCGGATATTGATTTCCGAAGAACTTTTTGTTGCATGCTGTTTGGGATTTGATGCGGTACGGGCAAATGATATTTTAATCAGCTACAAATTACTGCCGCCGAACTCCATCAGGTAGGCTTTAATAAATCCATCCAAGTCGCCGTCCATCACGGCATCGACATTGGAGGTTTGATGGCCTGTGCGGTGGTCCTTGACTCTGCGGTCATCGAAGACATAGGAACGGATTTGCGAGCCCCACTCTATGCGTTTTTTCTCAGCCTCTATTGCTTGGCTTTTAGCCATGCGTTTGCCAAGCTCATACTGATAGAGTTTTGAGCGCAGGATGCGCATAGCGTTCTCTTTATTCATAAGCTGCGAGCGAGTCTCCTGATTCTCAATAACATAGGAGATTTCCTCGCCTGTATCCTCATCCTTGAACTTATAGCGCAATCTGGCAGCTGTCTCGACCTTATTGACATTTTGACCACCTGCGCCACTTGAGCGGAAGGTCTCCCAGACAACATTTGCAGGGTTTACCACCACCTCAATACTATCATCCACGGCAGGAGTGACTGCCACAGAGGCAAATGTGGTCTGACGCTTATTATTGGCATTAAACGGCGAGAGGCGCACCATGCGGTGTACTCCATTTTCGCTCTTAAGGTATCCGTAGGCAAAATCGCCCTCAACCTCCATGGTACACGACTTTACACCAACCTCGTCGCCCGCCTGATAGTCGAGCATCTTGACTTTATAGTTGTTCTTCTCGCACCAACGGGTGTACATACGCAACAACATCGAAGCCCAATCAAGAGCCTCTGTGCCACCTGCGCCCGCGTTGATGTCTATAATCGCGCCCATCTTGTCCTCTTCGCCACGGAGCATATTGCGTAACTCCAAAGCCTCCACAGCATCAAGAGCCTCGGCATAGAGAGCATCAAAATCAGCCTCCGAGGCAATTCCCTCTGCGATAAAATCGGGCATCATATTTAGCTCCTCAACCTTTGACGCTACAGCATCAAAATCGGTAAGCCAACTCTTTATGCCAGCAACTTTCTGTAGCTGACGCTGCGCCGCCTCTGGATTCTCCCAAAAATCGGGCTCCAAAGTCTTCTCCTCCTCATTTTGGAGGTCTATTCTTCGACTTTCGATGTCAAAGACACCTCCTCAGCGTATCCAGACGCCTTATAATATCCTTAAGTGTTTCGTTCTGTACCATAGTTATCTAATAAAATTTTCAAAGAATTTCCAGAGGACTACGCCGCCGCTGACAGAGACATTTAGCGAGTGCTTTGTACCTGCCTGTGGAATCTCTATCGCGCTGTGACACATATCAACAACAGTCTGGTCAACGCCCATAACCTCATTGCCAAAGACAATGGCATATTTTTCGCCCGCCTCTGGAGTAAAATTATCGAGCAACACTGCTCCCTCGACCTGCTCGATGGCTACAACATGATACCCATCTGCCTTAAGCTGCTCTACCGCCTCTACAGCCGAGGCTCTATGCTCCCATGCCACGGTAAACTCTGCGCCCAAGGAGCTTTTGTGAATCTCGCGGGATGGCGGAGTGGCTGTAATTCCGCATAAAACAATCTTTTCAATGGCAAATGCATCGCCTGTGCGGAAGAATGCTCCCACATTTTGCGCCGAGCGGACAGAGTCCAAAACAACCACTACGGGCATCTTCTTCATACCCGCAAACTCCTCTGCCGAAAGACGGCATAACTCTTGATTTGTAATTTTTCTCATATTTCTACTGCAAAAATAAAAACAATTCAAAATATTTTACCTATTTTTGACAGATATTTGGGAGATTAGTTAAAATTAGTGCAAAAATGGGTAGAAAATTTACCATATTGCTATTGCTTTGCATGCTATCCTGCGCTGTATCAGCACAGGAGGTCTTCTTTGATTGTGGGCTATCTACGCACTTTGACAACACCGAGCATACGGGTAGCGATGTAGGCGAGTCTCGCACCATATTTGCCGTAAGGGTAACTCCTACTGTTGGCTACCGTTTTGATAAAAAGCACACCCTTGTTGTAGGCGCAGAGCTTCTCAAAGACTTCGGCTCAACAAAGTTTATCGACTACTCCAAATTTATTGCCTACTACCAATTTGAAAACGATAAATTTGGCGTAAACGCTGGTATCTTTAGCAAAGATAAGTTGGTGGGCAGCTACTCTCAGGCATTTTTCAGCAACGGCTACCTTGTCTATAACAACCTTGTACAGGGTATTGTATTGCGCCACACTGCAAAAAACGCCTTTGCCGAGTTTGCTGTGGATTGGGATGGTTTATACTCGCCTCAGACCCGCGAGAAGTTTAGAATTTTACTCTCTGGTGGTGGCAAGTTTGCCAAGATATGTTACGCAGGTGCAAGTTTTTCTATGCAGCACTTTGCCAACAAATCTACTTTCCAGGGCAATGTGGTTGACAATCTGCTGTTAAACCCATATTTTGGGCTGAAGTTCAACGCCTTCTTTGACTTTGACTGCCGCATTGGCGCACTTGTCTCAGCACAGAGAGACCGCAAGACAGACGAGGGGTGGAAATTGCCAGCAGGTGGAGAGTTATATCTTCGCATAAGTCGTTGGGGTGTCTATATAGACAACAATCTCTATGTCGGCAGTTCGCTCACGCCGTTCTACAACACGCTTGGCTTTGACGGTCTTACTTATGCCGACAACCTCTACACCTGCGACCCGTTTTATGGCACAAACAACAAGATTTACAACCGCACAGGCATAGGCTACTCACGTTCCTTTGCCGCTGACAGGGTTAGTGTGGGTGCTGAGATGGTTTTGCAATACAACGGCAGCAAGATGTTCTGCCAGCAGATTATAAATATATCGGCAAAGATATGTCCAACAATATACGATAAGAAAAACCATAAAAGATAAACATTATGACAACCGAAACAACTGAAGTTAAGAGTTTGAACTTCATTGAGGAGATTATTGAGCAGAATATTGCTAATGGAGAGAGTCGCGTACAGACCCGATTCCCGCCAGAGCCAAACGGTTATCTGCACATAGGTCACGCAAAGGCTATCTGCTTAGATTTTGGCGTAGCGGCTCGCTATGGTGGTGTATGTAATCTTCGTTTTGATGATACAAACCCTACCAAAGAGGATATGGAGTATGTAGAGGCTATAAAGGAGGATATACAGTGGCTTGGCTTCAACTGGGGTGCTGAATACTACGCCTCTGACTACTTCCAGCAGCTATGGAATTTTGCTATTCAGCTTATCAAGGAGGGCAAGGCATACATCGACGAGCAGAGTTCTGAGGAGATTGCCGCACAGAAAGGCACTCCAACACAGGCTGGCATTGAGAGCCCATATCGCAATCGTCCTATAGAGGAGAGCCTTGAGTTGTTCGAGAAGATGAATCGCGGCGAGATTGAGGAGGGTAAGATGGTGCTGCGTGCCAAGATTGATATGGCAAGCTCTAACATGCACTTCCGCGACCCTATTATCTATCGCGTAGTAAAGCATCCACACCACCGCACAGGCAATACATGGAATGTATATCCTATGTACGACTTTGCGCACGGTCAGAGCGACTACTTTGAGGGGGTAACACACTCACTGTGTACCTTAGAGTTTGTGCCTCACCGCCCACTCTACGACCTATTTGTAGATTGGGTAAAGGGTGGAGTAGATTTGGAGAGAAATCGTCCTCGCCAGTATGAGTTCAACAAGCTCAACCTCAACTATACACTGATGAGCAAGCGCAACCTCCTTATTCTTGTAAAGGAGGGCTTGGTTAATGGCTGGGATGACCCTCGTATGCCGACACTCTGCGCCTTCCGTCGTCGTGGCTATTCGCCAGAGGCTATCCGCAACTTCGTGGATAAGATTGGATATACCACCTACGATGCACTTAACGACTTTGCACTACTTGAGAGTGCCGTGCGTGACGACCTTAACAAGCGCGCCACCCGCGTAAGTGCTGTTATCAACCCTGTAAAGCTCGTTATCACAAACTATCCAGAGGGTCAGGTAGAGGCTATGGAGGCTATCAACAACCCAGAGGACCCAGAGTCTGGCACACATACCATTGAGTTTAGCCGTGAGTTGTGGATTGAGCGTGACGACTTTATGGAGGATGCTCCAAAGAAATACTTCCGCATGACGCCAGGTCAGGAGGTAAGACTCAAGAACGCATATATTGTTAAGTGTACAGGCTGCGACAAGGACGACAGTGGCAACATCACAACCGTCTATGCTGAGTATGACCCTGACACCAAGACAGGTATGCCAGGTAGCAACCGCAAGGTTAAGGGTACTATCCACTGGGTAAGCTGCGACAACTGCCTGAAGGCTGAAGTTCGCCTATACGACAGACTGTGGAAGGTGGAAAACCCTCGTGACGAGATGGCTGCTATCCGCAAACAGACAGGCTGTGATGCACTTGAGGCTATGCAGCAGATGATTAACCCAGAGTCGCTCACTGTGCTTACAGAGTGCTATGTAGAGAAGTTCCTTGCCCAGAGCAAGCCACTCGACTACCTACAGTTCCAGCGTATCGGATACTTCTGCCCAGATAAAGAGTCAACCCCTGAGCATCTTGTATTCAACCGCACCGTGACCCTCAAAGACTCATGGGCGAAGATAAATAAGTAGTAGCCGCCACAGTACCGCAGCTTTTTGAAAAAAGCTGCACCAAAAACTTTCGGAGAAACTTCGTTTCTCTTGTGCGTTGCGGATTTAGGATAGCCTGCGGCTATTACCTAAATCCGAGAACAGCGAAACTTAGTTTGTACTCTCTGCGCGCAGACCCTAATATCTCTAATGACACTATAAAAATAGCGCGCTATTCTCTGCCATTAAAGGCGCAAGCCCGTTGCGATTCTCTGCTACTAACCGCGCGTTCTACTCATACTCATACCCCACAATAACCGAGGAGTAGTCGCTCCAATAGGCAGCACTCTTGTACGCCTCTACAGCGTTCATCGGAACATAAATTCGTGTTCTGTCATCCCAAGTTGTTGTTTCGTCATCGAATTGTATAACACCGAAAGCAGACCACAGTCCGGTTACATCTGGCACTGCTGTAGGATGGGTCTCTGACTCCATAAAAATCGCAGATTCATACCCAAATCTAAGGTTAAAGGCACCATGTCCAATACTCTTTACACTCTTTGGAATCCTCAGATTGCCAGGAAATCGATTCAAATTACCAAGAGAAAACGCATACTCTCCAATGACCTCAATATTTGAGCCTAAAGTAATTGACTCCAAATACGGACAGCTGTCAAATGTATATGGCTCAAGAGTTGTAATTCCGCTACCTATTGTCACCTTTTTCAACGCTGAATTACGGAATGCAGCACGACCCAATTTCTTTACAGTGCTTGGTATTACCACCTCCTCTATTGATGTAGTTTCAAATGCGCCGCTTCCAATCTCAGTAACACTTGACGGAATTGTAAGTTCTGTAAGTCCACTGAGAGTAAAAGCACTATTTTCGATTGTTGTCAATGTATTTGGCAATTCTATCTTCTTTAACGCCCAACAACCATTAAAAGCTGATTCTCCGATTATTTTTAGTCCACTATTAAGCGAAACATCACTCAGTTTGTAGCATCCCTCAAATGCTCTACTTCCAATCAATGTTACACTACTTCCTAAAGTCACTTTTTCAAGAGACTCACAACCTATAAATGCTTGCTCTCCGATTTCGACAACACCTTTAGGAATCTCTACGCTTTGAAGTGTATTACGCCAAATAAATGCTTGGAATCCAATTTTTGTCACAGCTCCATTAAAGACAATCTCGCCCTTACCATTTTCATAAGTATTCGACAAGATATTTGCACCAAATGCATCGTCAGCCGGCTCTACAATATTGCCATCGGTTGATGTGTAACAAATCTTACAAACACCGCCTGTCTCAGGGTCAATTTTGTCTTTATACGCTATAGCTGACATAGGCTGTATAGTATTGCGGGATATGGTAACACTCTTGTTGGTTTCTTGGCTTATATATGTACCATTTGCAGTTGATGCAGTTATGGTTATACCATTTGTAAAGGTTTGAGGAGCAAGCACTATATAGAAGTCTGTCGGAGTATTTGAGAGTTGCACTCCCTGCCCAAGGTCAAGAGTAATCTCTCTGCCATATTGCGTAGCTTCTACAAATGAGAGTGACAAATCGTTGTGATTTACAACAACTCCACCAGCCATCTGCTCCTCATTATTACCTCTGACTGTGATTCTGGTAATTTTTTCGTCACCTGTAAACTGCAATCTTAACCATCCGCAAAGGTTTCTTAAGGTCAGATGTTCGCTTGCACCCTTCGCTAACATAAATATAGAGCCAATACCAAAATCGCCATCTTGGCAATATTGCACTTCTGGAATTGTCATGCCTAAAATTGCGTTCTCGTCATTGACCCAATATTGCATATTGTATGGATAAACAACAATTACTTGGTTAGATGCTTTTGCCTCACTCCAACCTGCCGATACAGACATCAAAACGCCCTCTCTTGCACCTGTCTCGCCTTGGTATTCATACTTATTATTGATACCATTGGCGTCAAAAACAGAGACAACATCGCCTTTAGTCCACACCGTCTGGCAATTCTCGTTGAGCTGTACGCGGGAGTCTGACTCAAAGCCGACCTTAAGGATATTTGAGTTTGAGGCAGGCTCTGTGGTAATATCTCTGCTGCACCCTGCGAAAAATGATGCGATAAGCACAAAAACAAATAACTTTCTCATAGCTACCAATCTATTTCTGGGTTAGTTTCTGGATTTTCAAGCGAGGTGGCAAAACCACGCTCAAGAGATAGTGCGATAATTCGCATCTGAGGCTCTTTGTAGGCGTATTTCTTCATAATTACATATTTTTTACGATTACAAAGTTAGTAAACTTTTGGTTTATAACAAATTATGCCATAATTTATTATCTTTTCTTGCTAAGTCTCGCAATTTGAGCGTATGTGAGTATTTCCGAACTAAGTATAACGACAAAAGAGTCTTTTTATTCAGCCACCTTACCTCTTCTTGCTGAGTCGTACAAACTCCTTTTTGGCTTTTTTCATCTGCTTCAGAAAGCGGTCGGAGGTGTGGAGATATGCCACGGCTGCTGAGGCTGCGATGCGCGAGGTGGTAACATCGCTCTGCCAATGGTAGCCCAGAATTATGCGACTGTCGCCCTGCATATACCCCATACTAAGCAGTGCATCTGCCGCAGCGGGATTTACCTCGGAGAGAATCAGAGCCGCAGCCCATCCACGAGCAGTATGACCCGACGGGAAGGAGCCATTTGTACTCATCTTCTCCTCAAACTGTGGCAGAGGAGTACCTTCGCCATAATAGACATAAGGGCGGCGACGCATATACTGCTCCTTAGCAGGCACGGTAATCTGCGCACAAGTAGAGACCGCATCAAGGATAAGAGTGTATATCTGAGGTGTTGTCTGCTTTGAGATTGTCATCCCAAAAGGCTCGCTAAACTCGTCACAGAAGTTTTCAACAGTGGTAATAGCCTGCTTCTGAGCCTTGGCAAGACGCGCACTGTCCTCTCGCTGAGCTTTGCCCCACTGGTAGCGTGCTTGGTCAAGCGCAAACTCTGCCGAGTCCTCAGATGGCGGACCAGGTAGCCACTTGCACATATCTGGCAACTGTTCTGCTGTAAAATAGCCGTTGCTGCTCTTAAATGACTCCTGAGCAACAAGAGTCTCAGCTGTAAAAATAATAGCAAAAATAAGTAGTAGTCTTTTCATAGTGGTATATTTTTTACAAATGTAGTAAAAAAAATGGTAAAGCGCAAAATGACAGATGACATTGAATAACATACAATAGCAACGGGCTACGCCCTTAATAGCGTAGCGCAAGGCTGAAGGGAGTTTAAGGAGATTAGGGAATTTTAAGGAACTTAGGGAGCAGAACAGAAAAGTTCTGCGGGGCATTGGAACCCTTGAACTTTAGGCGCGCAGACCTTAGAGTCACTAAAGACTAATTGCGCGCTTTTTGCGCCGTCAGTTAGTAAAGGAATAGCGCGTCAGATGACACTCAATAGCACTGAATAGCAGTTAATGACAGCGGGTCTTCAACCCTTAATAACCAAGCGATACAGGGTATCGGGTTTCGCGCGCATTGTTATTCTATGCTATTAAGGGCGCAAGCCCGCTGTTATTCTTTGCTATTTTCTGCTATTAAAACGCGCTACCTCTAACAGCCGCTAATAACCTCTAATTCTCCGCTAAATCAAAGTACCTCCCCTAATTTGTCGTCAAAATAGTGCAAATACAACGCTGCGATTAAGCCGAGAGCAACATCAGTCGCACGCCGTAGGCGCAAAGGTCAAAAGTGGCGATGGGAGTTTGCTCACAAGCAGACACTTTTGAGCTTTGAGGGTGCATAGCACTGCGACTTTTGCTGCCGAGGCGCAGCAGTGAAAAGCCCGCTTTGTGGGCTTAACGCTCGGCAAAACTCCGCTAAATCAAAGTACCTCCCCTAATTTGTCGTCAAAATAGTGCAAATACAACGCTCGGCGATTATCTCGGCGATGGGTCGTACCAAAGCGTACTACCCATTGCTGAGATAATCGTTAGCGGAAGTAGTTGTGCTGTTTTCACGACAAATTACGCGTAGAGGAATCGCTTAATACTCCCCTTTGGCGTTTTGGCAAATGGTTCAAAGCGCAATTCGTATGCAGCGATGCTCTCGTAGGCTGGGATAGAGTCGTTCAGACGGCGGAGATTTTCGTTCATAACAGCCTTGAGACTATGGTTGTCGATATTATCTCGCTCTAAGGCTACGGTATCTGGCACAACGATAGCTTCGAGGTGGTTATCTCGCTGAACGACAAGCGATTCGCCGACATAAGGTAGTGTATTGAGAATAACCTCAATCTCCTCTGGGAAGACATTTTGTCCATTAGTAGAGAGCAGCATGCTCTTGCAACGACCAACAAGGAAGAGGTGGTTTTGGGCGTTAAGCATGCCCAAGTCGCCCGTATGAAACCAGCCATCCTCGGTAAATGACTGAGCATTAGCCTCATCGTTCTTATAGTAGCCTTTGCAGAGGTTTACGCCACGCACAAGCAGCTCGCCAGCGACATTACTTGGGTCTGTAGAGTCGATTTTTGCCTCCATGCCATCCACAATAACGCCCACGGATTTGAGTTGATAGTTACCAAGCCTGCCAATACTAATCAGCGGACCACACTCTGTCATACCATAGCCTGTAATAAGTGGCATTTGCAGCTTATTTACAAGCAGTTTCTCCACCTCGGCAGGCAGTGCTGCGCCACCTGTCATCATAAGCTCCACGCGACCGCCCAAGGCAGCGCTGAGGATTGTCTTTAGGGCTACACAGAAGTCTGGATGCTCTTTATAGGCGGCAAGACGCTCTTGACCTGTCTTACTATGGACAAATTCGCCGATGACATACTCCACAATCTTTGTAAGCACCAGCGGCACCATCATAATCACACGCGGTCTGACTGAGCAGAGTGCCTCCTTAAGCACCTTTGGAATAGGCGGCATGCCCAGAATAGTGACATGCATACCTACACAGAGGCAAGAGAGCAAATCGGCTACAAGACCGAAGATGTGCGAAAGTGGCAACATGCTAAGGTATCTATCGCCACGGCGATATGGCTGAGTAGAGAGGAAAATATCCACATTATTGCTCAGGCTGCCAATAGAGAGCATAACGCCCTTTGGTGTGCCTGTTGAGCCAGAGGTGTAGAGCATACAGCAGAGGCTATCAGCCTCAAGGCGAGGATAGTTGACCTCTTCAGGGCTGATACCAAGCGGGTATCTCTGCACAAAGAGTCTGCGACGATGCTCATAGATATAGCCAAAGTCGCCTCTGGAGGCGAGTACCAGGCCTGTTTTGATATCTATAACACCGAGGAGCTTTGGCATTGTCTCAAAATCCATCTTGTCAAATGCACTCTTCTCGGTATAGAGCAGTCTGCTGTCTGAGTGGTCAACCATACGCTGAGTGTCGGTAGGCAAAAATCCATTGAAGAGGACTGTAGCCACATAACCACCCGTCACTGTAGCCATAAAAATCTTGCCCCAATTGGCAGAGCCAGCAGCATTTATGGCAATCTTATCACCACGCTGAAGACCGACCTCCTCAAAGAGTGTATGTAGTGTAGCAATCTCGCCTGCCATCTCTCCATAGCTCATTGGTTTTGCTCTGTAATTACCCAATGCTGGAGAGTTCCAACAACTCTTTACCTGTTCCTCAAACCTATCTACAAAACATCTCATTTCTCTGAATTACAAATAATTAGAGGGTAGAGTGCCTAAAAAGACTCTCTCCCCTCTATGTTTTCACATTATCTTTCTCTCAACGGGCAAAGCCCCCTTCAATCTGCACATATCCAAATACAGATAATGATTTTTCGGGGTCAAAAGTACAAAAAACAAACTAATTCTGCAAACGCCACCAGCAACTTCGCACTTTTACCTGTCTTCCCATTTTATTTCCGCCACCAAATTTTGCAAATTCTACTTTTGTTGCTATCTTTGTGGAATAACATTTGTGAAAATACCTAACAATATAGGAAACACAGAACATACCTTAAAAAACTTATGAGAGATAAAATTCAAAACTTTGGGCGTGCGCTAAGTGCAATGGTTATGCCAAATATAGGTGCATTTATTGCATGGGGTCTTATTACCGCACTCTTTATTCCGAGTGGATGGTTTCCAAATGAGCATTTAGCAAAGCTCGTCTCGCCGATGCTTACCTACATGCTACCGTTGCTGATTGGCTACACAGCTGGTCACAATGTAGCAGGCAGTCGTGGTGGTGTGATTGGTGCTATTGCCACAGCGGGTGTGATTGTAGGAACGGATGTGCCTATGTTTATCGGAGCTATGATTATGGGTCCGCTGGCGGGTTGGCTGATTAAGAAGTTTGACAAGGCTGTTGACGGCAAGATTCGTGCTGGCTTCGAGATGCTTGTAAATAACTTCTCACTCGGTATTCTGGGTATGATTTTGGCGATAATCGGCTACCTTACAATTGGCGACGCAATCTCTTGGATTACAAAACTCTTTGAGAGTGGCATTGTCTATCTGAAAGACCAAAATCTGCTACCGCTTGTATCTATTTTTATCGAGCCTGCGAAGGTTATGTTCCTCAACAACGCCATAAACCACGGCATTTTAACACCTCTGGGAACAGTTCAAGTTCAGGAGTTTGGCGAGTCTATAATCTTCTTCCTTGAGTCCAACCCAGGTCCTGGATTTGGTATGCTTATGGCATACTGGATTTTTGGCAAGGGCGCAGCAAAGAGTTCTGCCCCAGGTGCTGTACTGATTCAGTTTATAGGCGGTATTCACGAGATTTACTACCCTTATGTACTCTCTCGCCCACTGCTTATTGTACCTATGATTTTGGGTGCTTCATCAAGTATCTTCTTCCTCACTCTTGTACATGCAGGTCTTGTAGGTCCTATCTCTCCAGGTAGTATCATATCGGTAATTCTTATGGCTCCAAAAGGCAAAACTCTACTACTTGTCTTGGCGGTACTTATAGCGGCAACTGTAACTTTCCTTACCTCTGCCATTATTATCCGTCGCTCTGCAAAGGAGGAGGATACCCTGCCAGAAAACCGCTTCAAGCCTAAGTATAAGTTGGCTGCAGAGGCTGCGGCAAAGGCTAAGCAGGCTGCAAATGTCCGCCTTGTAGTATTCTCTTGCGATGCAGGCATGGGTAGTAGCGCGCTCGGCGCAACTCGTTTCCGCAAGCGTATTGAGCCACTTGGTTTGGATGTTAAGGTTACAAACTCTTCAGTAAACTCTATACCGTCTGATGCAGATATTGTTGTCTGCCAAGAGGGTCTTGTTTCAAGGGCTAAGGGCAACGCGCCGAGTGTCAGAGTGGTATCTATCAAAAACTTCCTTGAGGACCCTGCTTTAGATGCTCTGTATGAGGAGTTTGCAGCACTCAAAGGCAGCACAGAGAACAAAGTTGAGATTGAGGCTCCAACCACAGAGTCTGCCTCTCAGATTCTCTCTCTTAAGTCTATCAAGGTTGGAGCTACGGCTTCAGACAAATGGGAGGCTATCACAGAGGCTGGCAATCTGCTTGTTAAGGGCGGATATGTGGCTATGGACTATGTTGACGGCATGATTGAGCGCGAAAAGATTACAACTACATATCTGGGTATGGGTATTGCAATCCCTCACGGCACAGAGAGTGCAAAACGAGAGGTGTTACACACAGGTATCAGCGTGGTGCAGTATCCAGAGGGTGTTGATTTCGACGGCGAGATGGCATACCTTGTAATAGGTATTGCTGGCGTAGGCGACGAGCATCTTGAGCTGCTTGCCAAGGTCAGCGAGGCTCTTGAAGACGAACTGGTACTTGAGAGACTCCAGACCACAGATGACCCAGAGGAGATTTACAATGTATTAAACGCATAACAACAGAATATTATGGTCACAAAAACAGTTATTCTTACCGCACCAAATGGCATGCATGCTCGTCCTGCTGGAGAGCTGGTAAAGCTCGCCAAGTCTTTAGATGGCAAGGTAATGCTTGCAACAAGTGTAAAGAGCGTAAGTGCTTCAAGTATGCTTGCAGTGCTATCTTTAGGACTTAAGTCGGGAACTGAGATTACCGTTACAGCCGAGGGTGGCAGTGAGCAGGCTAATTTGGATGCTGTGGTAGATTTTATAGCCAATATCAAAGATTGATGAAGACGCTTTCAACAGCCGTCCGTGCCTCTGAGGGCATTGCTATCGGCAGGGCTTTTGTTGTATGCCGCAACAGTGTTCAAAGCAGCCGCGAGAGGGGTAGCACAGAGAGTGAGAAGAGGCTCTTTGCAGCCGCTCTTGCTACAAGCAGAGAGCAGATTGCGCACCTTGCCGTGGATAGCGACATCTTTGCAGCCCACCTTGAGATTATCGACGACGAGATGATTGTAGATAGCGTTGAGTCTCATATCGAAGAGGGTTGCAGCGCAGATAGTGCCGTAGAGCAATCTTGCCAAGAGATTGTTGCGATGTTTGAGGCTATGGATGACGAGTATCTTGCAGCCCGCGCAGACGATGTCAAGGATATCTTCTCTCGTATATCCCAAAACCTTGCAGGTGGCATCAAAAACCCATTTGAGGGGGTTGAGAGTGGCGATATAATCGTATGCAGCGAGCTTTTTCCATCGGATATGGCACTGCTCGATTTCTCGAAAATTCGCGGCTTTATCACCTCCGAGGGCAGCACAACGAGCCATGTCTGCATTATGGCTCGCAACCTCTCTCTACCCGCCGTTGTGGGGCTTGGTGGAGCAACAGAGGAGATTGCGACAGGCGACAGTATAATTATAGACGGCAGCAATGGCGTTGTAGTTACCAATCCAGACGAGCAGACACTTAACAGCTACCTTAAGCAGGCTCTTAATCTCCAAGCTCTAAAGCAGGAGCAGGAGGCGGTGGCAGACAGAGAGATTTACAACGGCACAAATCGCATCTATGTCTTTGCCAACGCAGGTAGTGTAGAGGATGTGCAGAGGGCTATTAGCTCTGGCGCAGACGGCATTGGTCTTTTCCGCAGCGAGTTTCTCTACATGCAGTCCCTCTCAGAGCCTACAGAGGATGAGCAGACTGCGGCATACTCCTCTGCGGCAGAGGCTTGTGGCAGCAAGCCGATAACTATCCGAACACTTGATATTGGTGGCGACAAAGCTGTTCCATACCTTGATTTTCCAAAGGAGGAGAATCCATTTTTGGGCTGGCGAGCTATTCGCGTATCGCTTGACAGAACAGATATGTTCCGCCGTCAGCTTAGGGCAATTTTAAGGGCAAATACTGTCGGAAATATAAGGGTTATGTTCCCTATGGTGGTATCTATCGACGAGTTGCGTGATGCAAAATTCCACCTTGAGCAGTGCAAAGCAGAGCTTGAGGAGCAGGGGGTAAGTTTCAACCCGAATATCAAGGTTGGTGTTATGATTGAGACCCCTGCGGCGGTACTTATCGCTGATGAACTTGCCGCAGAGTGCGACTTTTTCAGCATCGGCACAAACGACCTTATACAGTACATAATGGCTGCCGACCGTGCAAATGTAAAGGTGTCACACCTCTACAACCCATATTCGCCTGCTGTTTTGAAGGCTATAGGCAGCGTTATCGCAGCGGCTGAGGCTGCGGGCATAGAGTGCGGCATGTGTGGCGAGCTTGCCTCAGACAGCATGGCTACAAAGAGTCTGCTAACAATGGGTCTTAAAGAGTTTAGCGTCAACGCGGGCTCTGTTGCAAAGATAAAGTACGAACTAAGCAAAATAAATGAACTAAACTAAATAAACCAGATGAAAAATAGAGTTTCTCAAAAGTTTGCAGAGCTATATGGCGATGGTGCCATACTCTTTACCTCTCCGGGTCGAATAAATCTTATCGGAGAGCATACTGATTACAACGGCGGTTTTGTCTTTCCTGGCGCAGTAGATAAGGGTATTGTTGCGGCAATACGCCTCAATGGCACTGACAAAGTTAGAGCCTACGCCCTTGACCTTAGCGAGCAATCAGAGTTTGGTCTGAAAGAGGAGGATAAGCCATCACAGAGCTGGGCGTGCTACATCTTCGGTGTCTGCCGCGAGATTCAGAAGAGAGGCGGAGTTATTGGCGGCTTTGATACCGTCTTTGCAGGCGATGTGCCACTTGGTGCAGGTATGTCCTCTTCAGCAGCCCTTGAGAGCACATTTGCCTTTGCGCTGAACAACCTCTACAACCTTGGTATTGAGAAGTTTGAGCTTGCACGCATAGGTCAGAGTACCGAGCATAACTACTGCGGTGTAAACTGCGGCATTATGGACCAATTTGCCTCTGTGCACGGCAAGGCAGGTCATCTTATGCGCCTTGACTGCCGCTCAATGGAGTTTAGCTACTTCCCATTTGACCCTACAAAGCATGGTTACCGCCTTGTGCTTGTAAACTCTTGCGTGAAGCACGAACTTGTTGGCTCTCCATACAACGACCGTCGCAAATCTTGCGAGAGAGTGGCTGCCGTGCTGGGTCAGGAGTTCCTCCGCGGTGCAACCATGGAGCAGCTTGAGGCTGTGAAAGACAAAATCTCTGAGGAGGACTATATGCGCGCACGCTATGTCATCGGCGAGGAGCAGAGAGTGCTCGATGTATGCGACGCCCTCGAAAAAGGCGACTACCAAACAGTGGGCGAGCGTATGTACCAGACCCACTGGGGCATGTCACGCGACTATGAGGTAAGCTGCGAGGAGCTTGATTTCCTGGCAACCGTTGCCGAGCAGTGCGGCGTCACAGGCTCACGAATCATGGGCGGCGGCTTCGGCGGCTGTACTATAAACCTCGTTAAAGAGGAGCTGTGCGATAACTTTATAGCTACCGTCACAGAACAATTCGAGGCAAAATATGGTCATAAACCAGAGATATACCCTGTCGTAATCTCCGACGGCGCACGAAGAGTGTAAACACACAGTACCGTCCCTTTTCTGAAGAAAAGGGACCCAAAAGACTTTCGGAGAAACTTCGTTTCTCTTGTGGCTGATACGGATTTAGGATAGCTTGCAGCTATTACAAATAAAATAGTCCATCATCGGTTTCGAGCAAGCTCGACCGTGAGGACTATTTTATTTGTACCATCTTCGATGGCATTCCCTAAATCCGAGTACAACAAACTAAGTTTGTACTCTTTACAGGGTATCGGCTTTTGCGCGCTCGCTAAACTCCCTAATCTCGTTAAGCTCCTTAAATTCCCTACAAAAAAGCGCGCTGTCATTCTATGCCATTAAGGGCGTAGCGCGCTGTTATTTTTTGTTATTCTCTGCTATTAAAACGCGCACACACCTACCAACCGCGCGCCAATAACAATTTTCCAGCAACAGCCATAAAAAGGCAAGCGAAGATGGGTATAAAAAATTTCAACAAAATTTTAATCGCTGCATCTTATTGATTTTCAACACATTAACCCCATTTCCGTCAGGGGGGGGGTGATTCTGAGGTTGTAAAACAGAAAAATGTTTGGTTGTTTGGTTATAAATTATTATATTTGCGTAAACAAATTATGATTTTTGCCCGTTTTAGAGCTGTTCTACCAGATTTTTATGAGTTTTTTTGATAGCACAGGTTTCAAACTGTAAGTAAAGTTTACTTTACACCGCAAAATCAAAATGCAAACAGTGCATATTTTGAAGTAAGTGAAGAGACTATTTATTTTCGCAGCATTTTTACTCAGCGTCTGCCTGAGGGGGGGGGGGCTGCTCAGTCGAGGTCGGCGCGAGTAGATAGCCTTGTGACTCAAGTTCATTTCCGTTGGGATAAGAGTACACTTGACACCCTCTACATGGGCAACAACGCTGCTCTTCACTCTATCCGTGCAAAGATTGACTCGCTTGGTCTTGACAAGATTGACTCTGTAGTTATAGTATCTCAGTCCTCGCCAGAGGGTGCTTTTGTTCACAACCAGAAGCTCTCTGCTCGTCGTGCGGCGACTATGCGTGCCTACATGGAGAAGAACTATCCTGAGCTGAATACCCGCCTGAGGGTCAACCCTGACGGCGAGTCGTGGGGTCAGCTGCGCAAATATCTTGAGCAGGACACACTCTGCAAGAAGAGTTCCATAGAGCGCGTACTGCGGATTATTGACGACAACTCGGTCTCTATCCACACCAAAAAGTGGCGCATGGAGCGCGACCCGCTCTACCGCTACATGCTTAAGACCTACTATCCGCGCATCCGTAACTCTATGATTCTGATGCTATTCAGCCGCTACGAGCCTGAGGAGCTGCTACTAAGCAGTCATATTGCCCTCAAGCCTGCCGCTGTAGCCACCCCTACAATTGAGCATATAGAGCCAATTGCTATCCAGAGCAAAGACACCCTTACTTTCGCCCTTAAGACAAACATGCTCTACGACCTTGCCACTGCTCTCAATGTTGAGGCAGAGGTACCTATTGGCAACCACTTCTCTGTGGCTGCTGAGTATGTTTTTCCTTGGTGGGAGAAGGGAAATAAGTATTGTTTCCAGATGCTCGAACTCGGCGTAGAGGCTCGCTATTGGTTTAGAGACAACTTCTGGAAGGCTGACAAGCTGAGGGGTCACTTTGTGGGTCTTTACGGCATGTCGTCAATGTTTGACTTCCAGCATGACTACGATTTGTGCTATCAGGGCGAATATTGGTCTGTAGGTGCAACCTACGGCTACAGTCTGCCTATATCTCGCCGCCTAAAGATGGAGTTCTCACTCAGCGTGGGCTACCTCTCCGCGGCATATCGCCACTACTTCCCCGCTTCGGACTACAGCGAGCTGTGGATAGACAGGGCAGAGAGTGGAAGAGTGAACTATTTTGGTCCTACAAAGGCTAAAATATCACTTGTAGTACCTATCAATTTTCAACACAAAAGAGGAGGCAGAGCAAGATGAAAAGAGTAGCCTACATACTTGCAACACTGCTTATTGCGATTTTGTGTAGTTGTCAGCGTCGTCCGCTTCTCGACCCAGAGGAGCATGCACTGCTTAGAGTACACATGGTAACAGATGGTATCAACAATGTTACCTGCAATATATACAACCAGAATATTGAACACCCGACAATCACAAGTGATATGCTGCGCATGATTATCTATAATGCAGATGGTAGCACAGTCCTATCTCAAGGTTTTCTACGCGACAAGGGCGTTGACGAGCAGGGTTATCAGACTCTCAGCGGTGCGGTTATGCTCCAAGATGGAGAGTATAAGATATTGGGCTACAACTTTGATATCAGCAACACATTTATCACAGATGAATCCAACTACAGCAGCGTAAAAGCCTATGTACCAGAGATTTCCCACGGTTTGTACGCCCGTTTTGGAACTCGCGCTGAGGAGTCTGAGGTTATCTACCATGAGCCAGAACATATTATGGTTGCAAAAGAGCCTAATTTGGTTTTGGAGCCACATATTGGAGAAAAAGTCATAGATATAAATGCCTACCCTATTGTAAACACATACTATCTACAGATTCGCATCAGCGGACAGCAGAATATGGCTCCAAATGCCAAAGGTGTTGCTATTTTAACAGGTTTAGCTTCAGAGAGACGCCTAAGTGCCGACGCTTCTGATAGCAGTGAGCCTACATCACTATATTTTGAACTACAAAAGAGTACCGACTATAGGATAGAGGATGAGAATAAAGATGTACTTTGCGCCGTGTTTAACACTTTTGGAAAGATTGAAAGCGCAGAGAGTAAGTTACAAATTACCCTCAGCGTCCTAACCAGAGACGGCAAGACCCACCAAAAGGTGGTAGATATGAATCCTATTTTTGCAACCGAAGATGCCAAACAGAGGCATTGGTTACTTATAGACGAGGTGTGGGATATTCCAGAGCCTATTGTATCTGGCGGCGGAGACGCCTTTACCCCTGTGGTTGATGATTGGGAGGATATTGAGGAGGTCATTCCAATAGGACCAAGATAAAGAACTAAATATAAACATAAAAAACAAATTCAATTAACTTATTTATTTACTTTAATTTTTCCCACTATGAAAAAAACCATTGCAATTGTAGCATTGATGGGCATATTGCTCACAAGCTGCGTGAAGAATCAAAGTGTGGATTACAACGCTAATCCAGAGCCTATTACCTTTGAGGTTGCAAAGTATCTACCTGCTACTCGTGCGGATGTTGCTTATCCAACAGAGTTGTCATTTGGTGCGTATGCTTACTATGAAAATGTTGCTACTCCAGGACACTCTGTATTTATGGACAATGTGAAAATTTACTATCACACAGGAGCAAATCCTTACTGGGCTGCAGCAGAGCAATACTTCTGGCCTATACAGGGACACCTTGATTTTATCAGCTACTCTCCATACAATGCTGATGCAACAAGCCCTGCCGTACCGACAATCTCAAATGATAATGTTCAGCAGACTCTCTCTTACACAGGATTTACCGTAGATGCTGACAACCCTGTTGACCTTATGTATAGCGACAAAGCTATGCAGCAGACCTCAAACACTGTTCACTACGGCTTTACAGGTGTACCTACACTCTTCCACCACGCACTCGCTAAGTTGCAGTTCCGTGTTAAGGCTGTTAAATTGAACAATGCATCTGAATCAAGTTCTGTAACAAATTGGGAGACTACCGTAAATAGTATTTCTATAAATAATATCTACAACAATGGTAGTGTAACACTAAAGACTACAAACAACCACGATGCAGGTGCAACAACTGTTCAGTGGTCAAACACAATCACAGCTCACTCTTACAATACATGGATGCCTACATCTTCTGTAGTAAGTAAGAAGTGGGAGATACCTCAGGTACTTACAACTGAAGCGAGAACTTATGGTGCAGGTACAGGGACTCTTGCTGCTGACTACTTCGTACTTCCTCAGGCTCTAAATGAGAGTGGTCAGAGCATTACCATTAACTACACCATCAAAACCACTGCCCCTAACGGACAGGTTGGCACAGCTAACTATGAAGTCACAAAGTACCTTAAGGACTATCCTGTACAGGCTTGGGAGATGGGTAAAAATGTAATCTATACTATTGATATTGACCCAGAGGGCGATATTATCCACTTCGCTCCAGCTGTAGTAGATTGGGAGGATACATCAGGTACCGTCTCTATCTAACCAATTTTGAGCAAGGAGGATTGAAACCCTCCTTGCTCCCAAATAGAATTAAAGGGTTAAGTGTAACTTAACACTCATATTTTTAATAACTTATTATGCGAATAGCTATATATACTATCTTGTCACTATCTCTTCTTGTCTCTTGCAACAAGAAGAGCGAAATTATTGTGCCTCAGACAGATAGCACAATGGCATTTACAATTGACAAAATAGCCTCGCCAAGCCGTGCAGAGCTTGTTGAGCAGACTGATGATAGTATTTTTCAAGAGAAAGCTATCCGCATCTTTGCCGATGTTCAGGTTGGAAGTGCAGACCCTACTGATGTATTTAAGGATGCCGAGCTGAGTTATGACCCATCTGAAAATTGGTGGAACTACGCCGGAGACCCCAAATATTGGGAAAATGAGGGACAATACCGCTTCCGTGCCTTCTGGCCCTCAACAACCACTACAGGTGGTACAGCAACAACCGAGACCCTTATCCTATCATACCGTGTGGCTACAGACAATGACGATATGATGGTGGCATACTATACCTGCCCAGCTGGAAATTTCGACTCTTCTGGCATCAGCAGACCTGTACCTCTCAGATTCTTCCACACGCTCTCTGCCGTGGCTGTGCGTTTTCGCACAGGTGTAGGTGCTGATTGTAGCTACAAGGTAAAAAGAGTCTATTACAGATGGCTATACTGCAACGGCTCGCTCTCTTTTACTCAGGACTACGATATAAACAACAACGAGACGCCTGAGTGGACAAAGAGTGACGGCACGAAGTATTGGACCCCGTCAAACCGCGGTCTATTCAACGATATAGACAAGACCTATATCCGCTCTCACGCGGATAATTGGGAGGTACCTCACACCACTGATGAAGCTCAGCCTCAGTATATTCAGCTACCATGGCAGCTTATGATTCCGCAGTCGTTACTACTCTCTACAGACGAGGTTGGTTTGGGCTATGAGAGCCCTGCAATAACAATAGAGATGGAGGTTACCTGGCCAGGTGGTGCAGTTATCAATAAGACCACAACCCTTGCCCTGCCAACAACAACCATTGACGAGTGGGAGCCAGGTAAAAAGTACCTCTATGAGGTCTCACTACATCCAAACTCTTTTGAGCTGACTGTCAAGACAACCCCATGGGAGAGAGTGGATGCTGTTACCCCTAATATAATCTTCTAAAACGCCGAGCTATGAGAAAACTAATCTGCCATATAACTCTTCTGAGTCTTGCACTGCTCTGTAGCTGTACTAAGATTGACAGCAACGAGGTTATTCCGTCCCCTGAGAAGGGCTCTATAACCTTTACCGTGGAGACCGCTCCACACATCTCCGCCTCAGAGAGTAGCCGTGCCTTTACCGACGAGGAGATTGATACTATACACGACGGCGGCGGCATGGAGAATCTCTTTTTTATTCTTGTTGACCCAGACGGTATTGTGGCAGATGTCAGAGAGTTTTCACACACCTCAACCACATACGGTGGCGAGAAGTTTTCAGATATTAAGCAACTCTCTTTCTATATAACAGATCTTGATGTGGGCGACTACACAGTCTATGCCTATGCCAACTACGCCTTGAGTCAGTACGCAAACTCTGAATACACCCTTGCAACTGTCAAGGTCGGGGAAAAGTTTACACTTGACGACGATGTCTATCTACCCCTTCCAGGCATTGTCCTACCACATATTTCAAACGAAAATCCGCTATTCCTCACAGCCGAGCAGATTGTGCCTGTTGCCGTTGGAAACTCCAGCGCCACAATTGAGCTAATTAGACCTACAGCTCTGTTTGAGATGCAGATTTACAACTCCACAGAGTACAATCTTACAGTTAACAGCCTACAGTTCAGGGATATAAGCCCTATAACATCAAATGTACTGCCTAAGAGTGCGGTGCTTGCAAAAGATGCTGTGGTAGAGGGCTACGGCACAACAATTACCAACACATACCGTTCCATGCCCACATACCCATACCGATGCGAGCTTGGTGTACCAGATGGAACAACAGCCTTTGTTATTCCGCCTACAGAGACGCTCACAATCTATCAGTGTTGCCTTTACGAGAGCGCAGGCAGCAAAGAGCTATACCAATTTGATATCAATCTCTCGCTTGATGCGCAACTTGTCATAGCTACAACAACCTATTCTGGCTATGAGGAGAATAACTATGCGATTGTTGCCAGCGAACTTAACAATTACATGTTAAAAAATGGCGACTATTTCCTCTATGATAGCGGCAATGGAATACTCTCGCTCATAGCTTCAAGCAGTATTACAACCGACAACTACCAGAATGCCGAGTGGCATTTCAGTGGCTCAACCTCTGGTTATATCCAAAATGTAGCCACAGGAAACCGATACTACCGTGGCAGTATCAATGCCAGCACTTCGGGCAACAATTGGACCTTTAACCATCGTGGTAGCGGAATGTATAGAATCTACAGAAATAGCAGCTACCTCTACCGAAATGGCACCTCTGTAGCCTATGGTAACTCAAGTAGCAACCGCGATTGGCAGCTCTACACAGCGACAATTAAGACCGTCAACCACTCAGAGCCTCTTGAGCCGTTAGACCTAAAGGATGTACAGATAAATGTGCTTCAGAGTGATGCGAGCGTTCTGCCAATGACACAGATACGCCGCAATCAAGATATTGTTCTAACCACCAATGTTGAGTACCAAGAGACCAGCGGTGTGTTTAAGTTTTATGTTAACCCGTGGACCGAGAGAAACAACTCCCACACATTTAACTAAGCCTATATGAGAAATATTTTCATTATACTCTTTGCCCTACTTGCTGTCGGCTGTACACAGTCGCAGATAGATGATGTTGATATATCAGGCAGCAGTGACGAGAAGGTTAGCATGGTGCTGCGTTTCGGCTCTACCGAGGCTATTAAGACCGATGTACTCACTCGCCAGACCATGCCAAATGTGGCAGCCGAAACACATATATACAACATGTATATCTTCCTCTTCAACTCGGCAGGCAAGAAGATTTACGGCTACTATTTTGACGCTGATAACGACACAGACACAGCTCAAGAGTGTATTGACGCGACTCAGGATGCGTGGTATATAGAGAATCCGACCGACAACGACTCTCAGGCTTGCAGCGGACTTATTAAGATGTATGTCCCTAAGCAGGATGGCTGTAAAGTCTTTGCTGTGGCGAATATTGACAGTAAGATGGTAAATATCTCGCCAGAGAAGCTCGGTCTTGTACACGACCAGGAGGATATGCTCAAGATGGTAGCCACCCTTAATCAGGAGTTTATCGAGCGAACAGGTTACTTTCCAATGTCAGGCTACCTTACAGGCGTAAACACAAGCACCGACCCTATATCGCATACAATGAGTACGGCTGATAGCCAATTTCTGCGCCTTGACCGTATGGATGCCAAGATTCGTTTCTGGTTTAACAAGGGCAGTGCAGTGCATACGCTCGAAATTACCTCATGGCGAGTGGTCAATGTCTCGCACGACTGCTATGTGATGAGCAAAGAGGCACGCGACGCCTTCGGTATCTCCACAGCCGACTCGCAGAAGAACTATTTTGATACCGACTTCCGCCCTTATGAGGATGAAAACCTCTCCACAAAGGCTGTCGGCTTCTCGTTCTACATGCTCGACAACGCCCTTGAGCCTAAAAGCGTCCCTACAGCCTTTGCACAGCGTTCAGAGCAGAATAAAGATGGCGAAAACAGAAACACCGACTTTAAGTATGCCAACGACCGCTCTGCCTATGTTGAGGTACACGCCACAGTTATTATGGATACTCAGGAGTACGATTTTAACGGTGACGGAGTTATCAACGACGATGATGTTGAGAACAACGCAACGCTCAATGGCGATGTGAAGTATATCTTCCACCTTGGCGACTTCGGCTCTGGTCAGAGTGGCTCAGGGTATGACAACTACGATATTCTGCGCAACAACTTCTACACCTACAATATAACAATCAATGGCGTAAATGATATAAAGACCGAGGTTGAGGTGTGGAATAGCGCAACCCCTACAGTCTCAGAGCCTGAGCCAGGAGCTACAGGCGAGGTTACGGTGGCTATGTTTGAGATTCTTGAGTGCGACTCCCACTATCAGTCGCATGTTATCACTTTTGACCAAAAATATGTCAAAGAAGAGGATGTTACTTGGTATGTCCGCACCCCATACTCTCAGCTTGTAAACACCCCAGGCAAGACCCCAGAGGGTACAGATATCACTGAGGGTTTGGACTTTAGGTGGGTTGAGTTCCGCCTCAACGAGATGACAACAGTTGATGGCAAAAAGGTCTATTCAGACAATAAGCAGAGGTATAAACCTCATCGCACAGCTACCGACCGCAATGGTAACCCGTTCTCTGGTCGCACGGTGGGTTACTTCCCAAATATGGGCTCCGACGGAACTACTATTACCGACGAGAATCCTACTGGCTATGTTGACGAGTTGGTCAAGATGCTTAGAGACAATAAAAAGAACTTAAGTGGCGGTCTTGACAACCTCTTTGACGATAACGGACAGATTAAGGTCACTGCCTTTGTCAATGAGTATTACTATGACAAACACCCTCTTACAGGCGATATTATAAGCCCTGAGACGGGCGAAAATCCTACATGGCGTCGTGTACTCAACCACCTTGAGCCGCGCGTTATGCACATCCTCTCAGATACAAAGGTTAGTGCCGACAACGAGAGCAAAGTTATCGGTAGTGCCTTCTCTATCCGTCAAAAGGCAATCCAGACAATCTATAACTACAAAAACGACAATCTAAAGAGTGCTTGGGGCAATGAGAGTGTTGACGAGACCGAGGCTACAGGCTACGACTACTATGTCTCTGCCGCAAGTTCAAACGGCTCCACCCGCGCCTCAAACAATACAAGCGACTACAACGGCAGAGTTAACACACTGAAAGAGTGGGACTTAGTAAATAGTGGCGGAGCATTTATTGAGGGAGTAAGTTGGGACAACTACATCAATGCAACAGTTGCTAATGGCTCTGAGGAGTTAGTCCAGAAGAAGTTGCGCTACGCCTGCATGACCCGAAACAGAGACAATGACGGCGACGGAGTAATTGATGCCAACGAGATTCGTTGGTACATGGCATCTATCAAGCAACTCTCTAACTTGTGGCTCGGCGAGCGTTCTGTTGCACCTGCCGCCCGACTCTATCAGCGTAATGCAGAGCAGAAGAGCAACACTGATGCTGGTGTGTGGCGTCAACATGTACTCTCAAGCACAGCAAACGACTCAAACTCTAACAATCCTCGACTAATTTGGGCTGAGGAGGGTAGCGCAACAGGTACACTATATAACTCATACGAGTGGGCATATAGTACAGGCGGTGGTGCAGCATATAGAGCATTGCCAGGGTATTCTGTCCGCTGTGTGAGAAACCTTAATATGGACGATAGCTATTCCGACCTCTCGGATAGCAATGTTCCAACAGATATTGTACAGGTTACAGACTACGACACAGGCACAGCAACAACAAGCTCCACACAGCGAGCCCTCTTCGACCTCACTTTCCTTGACCAGGGCTCTCGCCGCTACTATATTGGCGAGAATAACGGCGTTGTGCAGGACCTTGTCTTTAACGACGAACACTCGCTCGAAAACTGCGTCTTTGACCGCTTTGTGGTCGCTGTAGGTGCAACAAAATCGTTCACAGACAGAAACTTTGCAACCTTTAACGACGACATTACCACCTCTGGCAGCTCAGAGTTCTGCCCTGATGGCTACCGCGTTCCAAACCAAAGAGAGCTGGCTCTTATGGATATGTATATCCCAAGCATTATGGGCGATAACTTCTTCTGCCGAACTTTCTACTCCTTTGGTTACTATGGCGCAACAGGCATCAAAAAAGCTACCGAGGCAAACAAGTACGGTTGCATGAAAGGCGGCGGCAATATCCACATGACCTCTAACGATGTAGCCACCACCGCCCGCTGCGTCCGCGACCTGCAAACCAACGAACTCGCCCCAGAACTGTAAAGTACCGCAGCTTTTTTGAGAAAAGCGCAAAAAAAGAGGGAATTTTAAGGAGATTAGGGAGATTTAGTGAGCGCGCGCTTTACGCACCATCTGTCAGTAAGGTAATAGCGCGAACAATGGCACTGAATAGCATTGAATAACATTTAATGACAGCGGGGCTTTCGGTCCCCTTAATAACCTTGCGCAACATTTTTTTACTTTTGCGCGCTGTTATTCTATGCCATTAAGGGCGTAAGCCCGCTGTTATTCTTTGTCATTCTCTGCTATTAAATCGCGCACACTTATCACAACAAAATCACTTGAGGCAGTCAAGTATTGTCTTCTGCAGGGCATCAACTATTGAGTGTTTGACATAGGTGCGGCGGATGGCAAGGGAGATTTTGCGAGAGGAGGCACCGCGGATAAGGGTTTTGACCTGGCGGCTACGCTCCTTTGGGATATACTCTAAAGCCATTTCAGGGATGATAGTTATATTATTGGTGCAGTCAACAATACGCATAAGGGTATCCAAAGAGCCCGATTCAAAGCTATAACGGGCAGGGTGTGAGCCTCGCGCCTGACAGAGTTCTAACACCTGGTCACGCATACAGTTTCCTGTGCTAAGCAGGACAAGTTCGCGCATATCTATATCCGAAATCTGGATATTGCTCCTCTTATAGAGTGGGTTTGTAGGCGAAACATAGGCGTAAAAACGGTCGTCGAATAGGTCGTACTCTGTAATATCGTCGCCACAAGTACCGCCTGCCACAATAGCCACATCTATACAGTCGCGGGTAAGCTCCGAGACGATAGCGGCTGTCTGCATCTCGCGCACCTCAAGTTCTACCTTGGGGTAGCGAGAGACAAACTCTGGGATGAATTTGTGCAGGATATATGGTGCAATAGTAGGAATCACGCCGAGGCGGATTTTACCTGCAATCTCGCCCTTAAACTGCTGCACAACCTCTTTTATTGAGTTATACTCCTTGAGTGTCTCGCGCGCCTGAGCAAGCACAACCTCGCCAGCCTCGGTAGGCACAACGGGTTTTCTGGAGCGGTCAAGCAGCATAACACCCAGCTCACTCTCAAGCGATTTAATCTGCATACTGAGCGAAGGCTGAGTTACAAAACAGTGGTCGGCAGCAACCGAAAAACTACCGTAGTTGGCTACGGCTAAAAGGTACTCAAGTTGGATAATAGTCATAGTGTAAACATTATTCTGTACGCAAAGTTATAAAAAAAAGTTATAATACAACTCTTTCCACATATTTTTTTATAATTTTGTGGTTTATTAGAATAAATGTGAATATTTAGGACTATGGGTAAGATAATTTTAACAGGAGACCGCCCAACGGGACGACTCCATTTAGGACACTTTGTAGGCTCACTCTCTCGCCGTGTAGAGCTTCAGAATAGCGGCGAGTTTGAGAAGATTTTTATCATGATTGCCGATGCGCAGGCACTGACTGACAATGCTGACAATCCAGACAAAGTTCGTCAGAACATTATTGAGGTGGCACTTGACTACCTCTCTTGTGGCATTGACCCTGAGAAATCGACTATTTTTATACAGTCGCAGGTTGCCGAGCTATGTGAGCTTGCGTTTTACTATATGAATCTTGTGACCGTATCTCGTCTTCAGCGCAACCCTACAGTCAAGACTGAGATTAAGATGCGCGGCTTCTCTGAGGATGTATCGGAGGGCGACACCACTCAAAAGAAGGGTATTCCTGTAGGTTTCTTTACCTACCCTATCTCTCAGGCTGCCGATATTACCGCCTTCAAGGCTACAACCGTACCTGTAGGCGAGGACCAGGAGCCTATGATTGAGCAGACCCGCGAGATTGTACACAAGTTCAACTCAATCTACGGTCAGACTCTTGTAACCCCAGAGATTTTGCTCCCATCAAATAGTGCTTGTCTTCGTCTGCCAGGAACTGATGGCAAGGCAAAGATGAGTAAGTCGCTGGGTAACTGCATCTACCTCTCAGATAGCGAAAAGGAGGTTAAGCAGAAGGTTATGGGCATGTACACCGACCCTAATCACCTCAGAGTAGAGGACCCAGGTCAGGTTGAGGGCAACTGCGTATTTACATACTTAGATGCGTTCTGCACTGACGAGCACTTTGCAAAGTATCTACCTGAGTATGAGAATCTTGACGCACTCAAAGAGCATTACCGTCGTGGTGGTCTTGGCGATGTAAAGTGCAAGAAGTTACTTATTGCAATTCTCAACGAGCTACTTGCTCCTATTCGTGAGCGCAGAGCCTATTGGGAGCAGAATATCGAGGAGGTGTATGCAATTCTTGAGCGCGGCTCAAATGCTGCACGCGCAGAGGCTGCCGACACACTGACTAAGGTGCGTGATGCAATGAGAATAAACTACTTTGCAGACCGCGAGCTTATTGCTCAGCAGGCTGCTCACTACAAACAAAGCGCAAAGTAAAGGGCGATGGAGATAATTGAAGAGTCGAGATATATTAAACCTGCGGGCAGGGAGAAGATATACCGCCTATTTCTTCGTCTGACACAGCGGTTGAGCGAGAGGCAGGTGCTTGCCTTGCTCGCCATAATTGTTGGTGCGCTGGCGGGGCTTGGTACATATCTTTTTGAGGTGTTGCTACACTTTATAAAGAGCTGCCTTGTCAATTGGTTTGATATAGACACTTTCCATATTCTCTACCTTATATATCCAGGTATAGGTATTGTCCTTGCCACACTCTTTGTCAAGTATATTGTCAAGGATAATATCTCCGAGGGCGTTACCCGCGTACTCTATGCCATGTCTAAGCGCGGCTCGCGTATTGCGGGTCACAACTGCTGGACCTCAATTGTGGGCGGAGCTACCACCATTGGTTTTGGTGGTTCAGTAGGTCCTGAGGCACCAATTGTGCTTACAGGTGCGGCTATAGGCTCAAATGTCGGAAAACTCGCAAAGCTAAACTACCGAAATATTACCCTACTGCTCTGCTGTGGAGCAGGTGCTGCGGTGGCTTCCATCTTCAAGGCTCCGATTACGGGCGTGGTCTTTGTGCTTGAGATTTTGATGCTCGATATAACCTCGGCATCTGTAATTCCGCTGCTTATCTCCTCTATCACAGCCACAACATTGGCTATCGTACTGCGAGGCTGGGACCCGATAATCTCCGTTACCCTATCTGAGGCTGACGCCTTTAAGATTGGGCAGATTCCGCTATTTATAGTCTTGGGATGCATGTGCGGAGCTATGTCCTACTACTTCACAAGCACCAACTCAAAGATAGGTCAGAAGATAGGAAAGCTAAAGAGCCAGTATCACAAATGGATTGTAGGTGGAGTTATCTTGGGTCTGCTGATATTCCTCTTCCCACCGCTATATGGCGAGGGTTATGAGGCTTTTGTATCACTTATGCATGGCGACAAACAGACAATTTTCGACCGCTCACTATTCTTCCCTTTCAGAGACATTGATTGGGTGGTGTTGCTCTATATTGTTGCCACGATGTTCTTCAAAGTCATCGCCACAGCTACCACCAATGCCGCAGGTGGCGTGGGCGGAACATTTGCCCCGTCGCTATTTGTCGGAGCATTTACAGGCGCATCGCTAGCACTATTCTGCCAGCTCTGTTTTGGGCTAAATATCTCCATTGCCACATTTACCCTTGTCGGCATGGCGGGTGTGATGGCGGGTGTGATGAAGGCTCCGCTGACCTCTATCTTCCTTATCGCCGAGCTATCAAACGGTTACGGGCTGTTCATCCCGCTGATGATTGTAGCCTGCATAGCCTTTGCTGTGGGTCACTACTTAGACCCCGACTCAATCTACACAAAGCGTCTTAGAGCCAAAGGCGAGCTACTGACACACGACAAAGACCAATCGGTGCTTGTCTTTCTACACCTTGACGAACTTATGGAGACCGACTTTGTAAGGTTGCGCGAGCAGTCAACTTTGGGCGATGTTGTATCTATCATAGCCTCGGCACGCAGAAACATATTCCCTGTAATTGACAACTTTGGGCATCTGCTCGGCGTTGTTCAGCTTGACGACTTGCGCGAGGATATGTTCAAAAGCGAGAAGTGGGGTCGCAGCATTACCCACTATATGATTCAACCGCCAGATAAAATTCTTGAAAAGGAGCAGATTCAGGAGGTACTACCGCGTTTTGACCAAAACCATACTTGGATGCTGCCTGTAGTCGATAAAGACAACCGTTACAAGGGCTTTATCTCCAAATCGCGCATACTTAACGCATACAGAGAGCAATTAGTAAATATTTCACAATAACTCCCTCAGCTATGAGTAATATCAAATTCGTAATGCTTGACTTCGACGGCACTACGGCAAACACAACCCCAAGCATTATCTACTGCGCCGACAAGGTCTGCCAGATGGAGGGCTATACCCTTGACAAAGAGCTACTTGCCAGAAACACAGGCTTTACAACCGAGGAGGCGTTCAGATTTCTTACAGGTTGTAATGACGAGGATACTATAAATAGGCTCTCGGCACTATACCGCAAGCTCTATATCTCTGAGGGTCTGGATATGATTACCCTTTTTGACGGAGTGTTAGAGACAATGAAGGAGCTGCACTCAAAGGGTGTAAAATTTGCCATTGCCACAAACAATATCACACCTATTATCGAATACACAATAGCGCGCTTAGGTATGGATAAATATCTTGACACAATTGTCTGCTTAGACAATGTTGCAAAGGGAAAACCTGAGCCAGATATCGCCATTGAGGCTATGCGCCGCGTGGGCTGCACAGCTGAGGAATCTATTGTTGTTGGCGACTCTACCTTCGATATGGGCATGGGTAAAAATGCAGGTTGCAGATGCTGCGGTGTAACATACGGTAGCCACAATAGCACAACACTACTGGATGGCGGCGCAACTTGGGTTATAGACAATTTCAGCGACCTGAAAAAGATAGTTCTCGGATAATGGCTGCACCTGTAATTACAATATACACCGACGGCTCATCACTCGGCAACCCTGGAGCTGGTGGATATGGTGTTGTACTGATAAGCGGGCACTTCCGCAAAGAGCTTTCAGCAGGCTTTCGCCTCACTACAAACAACCGCATGGAGCTTATGGCTGTGTGCGTAGCCCTCGAAGCACTCAAAATAGAGGGCTCGGATGTGACAATATACTCAGACTCAAAATATGTCGTCGATGCTGTGAGCAAAGGCTGGGTATTCGGCTGGGCAAAAAAAGGATTTGCAGGTAAGAAAAACCCCGACCTGTGGATGCGATTTCTAAATATCTACCGCAAACACCGCGTTAAGTTCGTCTGGGTCAAAGGTCACGCCGAAACTGTCGAAAATAACCGCTGCGACACCCTCGCCGTCGCCGCCGCTAATGGCAACAACCTCCTCGAAGATAGAGGCTACCAACCTGAGTAGCGATATTGCGCTACCTAAGTACCGTCCCTTTTCTGAAGAAAAGTGACCCAAAAGACTTTCGGCAAAACTGCGTTTTGCTTGTGGCGGTTGCGGATTTAGGATAGTCTGCGGCTATTACGCTAAAAAATAGAATCCTTTTCGCTTTCAAACAAGTTTGAGCGAAGGGCTCTATTTTTCATCGCACCAACTCCGTTGGCGTTCCCTAAATCCGAGTACAGCGAAACTTAGTTTGTATCTTTTATAGGGTATCGGCTTTAATGTGCGCTGTCATTATATGTCATTAAGGGCGTAGCCCGTTGCTATTCACTGTTATTCTCTGCTATTAAAGAGCGCGCTACCCTAATTTCCTCTAATTACCCCTAATACCCTCTAAATCCCCTATAATCGCGCGCTTTTTGCGCCGTCAGTCAGTAAGGGGATAGCGCAAATAATTATAGGGAATTTAAGGAGATTAAAGAATTTTAGGGAACTTAGTGAGCGGAACAATTAAAGTTCTGCGGGGCATCGAGCCCCTTGAACTTTAGCGCGCGCTCCTTAACCTCGCTAAACTCCCTAAATCCTCTAAAAAAATGCGCACCAAATTAAAGCACCGCATTTTAGCGTCAGAGTGGGGTATTTACCACGCTCGGCAAAAAATCCTATCGGTGGATAGTACCAAAGCGTACAGCCACTGATAGGATTTTTTGTTAGCGGCAGGAAATACCCCGCTATCACGCTAAAATTATGATAGGGAGGATAACTGTTCACGAATCGCTGCAATCTTCGCCTCTGCATCCGACTGCTTTGCACGCTCGTTGGCAACTACCTGGGCTGGAGCTGAGGTTACAAATCGCTCATTGGAGAGTTTTTTCATAACTGAGTTAAGGAAGCCCTCATAGTAAGCCAAATCTTTCTGAAGTTTTGCAATCTCCTCCTCGATATTTACATTGTCGCCCATAGGGACAAAGTATTGGGTAGTCTTTACGATAAAACCTGCATCAGTAGGGTTCTTCTCTGTCACAGGGGTTATAGCTGAGAGGTTACCCATCTTACAGAGCACAGCCTCAAACTCCTTTGGATAGTTCTCGTCAAGGACAACCTTGAGTTCTACAGCCTCTTTCTGTGGCAGATTCTTCTGCTTGCGGATGTTACGGATAGCAGACACAGCCTCCTGCAACAGTGCAAAGCGTGCAAGCAGAGCAGAGTCAGCAGCCTCAACTTTTGGCATTGGGCTGACCATGATTGACTCTCCCGCTGCGCGAGGCGCAAGGTCCTGATAAATCTCCTCGGTAACAAATGGCATAAATGGATGGAGGACAAGCATCAGCTGCTCAAAGAACTTCTTAGTCTGCTCGATGGTCTTACTATCTGATGGCTGACCGTATGCAGGCTTAACAATCTCAAGATACCAGCCGCTGAAGTCGTCCCAGAAGAGCTTATATGCAACCATCAGAGCCTCAGAGATGCGGTAGTTGTTAAAGTTGTCCTCGATTTCAGCAAGTGCAGCGTTGAACTTTGATGTAAACCAAGCCACTGCGGCTGCGTTATTTTCGCTCTGAGCCAGGCTATTGTCAACACTCCAGCCATTGATAAGGCGGTATGCATTCCAAATCTTATTGCCGAAGTTACGACCCTGCTCGCAGAGTGCATCGTCAAACATAAGGTCGTTTCCTGCGCTTGAGCAGAGCATCATAGCCACACGAACACCATCTGCACCATACTGAGCAATAAGGTCGAGTGGGTCTGGAGAGTTACCCAGCTGCTTACTCATCTTACGACCAATCTTATCGCGAACAATACCTGTGAAATAGACATTGCGGAACGGCATCTGACCTCTGTACTCATAGCCCGCCATAATCATACGAGCAACCCAGAAGAAGATAATATCTGGACCTGTTACAAGGTCGGCAGTTGGATAGTAGTAGTTAATCTCCTTATTGTCAGGATTACGAATACCGTCAAATACAGAGATAGGCCAGAGCCATGAGCTAAACCATGTATCCAGCACATCCTCGTCCTGACGAAGGTCTGCAAGGGTAAGGGTGCTGTCGCCGCTCTTCTGCTGTGCAAGAACAAGTGCCTCCTCGGCTGTTGGAGCTACCACATAGCCACCCTTTGGCAGGTAGTATGCAGGGATTCGCTGACCCCACCACAGCTGGCGAGAGATACACCAATCCTTGATATTCTCCATCCAGTGGCGATAGGTATTCTTATACTTCTCTGGCACAAAACGGATAACATCCTCAAGCACAGCCTTAGTTGCAGGCTCTGCAATCTCTGCCATGCTCATAAACCACTGCATAGAGAGCTTTGGCTCAATAGCCACGCCTGTACGCTCTGAGTAGCCGACATTATTTGTATAAGCCTCGGTCTTTTCGAGCAAATCGGCAGCTGCCAAATCCTTCTCAATCTGTTTGCGGCACTCGAAGCGGTCAACGCCCACATACATACCAACCTTGTCGTTGATTGTACCATCGTCGTTGAAGATGTCGATAGTCTCAAGACCGTACTTCTCGCCGAGCATATAGTCGTTAACATCGTGCGCAGGGGTAACTTTTAGCGCACCTGTACCGAACTCAATATCTACATAGCTGTCGCGGATAATTGGAATAGAACGACCTACAAGCGGAACTATAACCCTTGCACCCTCTGGAACATCTGCATAGCGAGGGTCGTCTGGATTAAGGCAGACTGCTGTATCGCCCAGAATAGTCTCTGGACGGGTTGTAGCAACGATAATATTGCGGTCTGTACCCTCAAGTTTATAGCGCAGGTAGTAGAGTTTACCCTGCGACTCTTTGTAGATTACCTCCTCGTCAGAGAGTGCGGTCTTTGCACTTGGGTCCCAATGTACCATACGCACACCACGGTAGATTTTGCCCTTGTTGTAGAGGTCGCAGAATACGCTAATTACGCTCTGAGTGCGCTCTGGGTCCATGGTAAAGCATGTACGCTCCCAATCACACGAAGCACCGAGCTTGCGCAACTGCTTGAGAATAATACCGCCATGCTTCTCTTTCCACTCCCACGCATGAGCAAGGAACTGCTCGCGGGTAAGCGAAGATTTGTCAATACCCTCAGCCTTGAGCTTTGCAACAACCTTTGCCTCGGTTGCAATACTTGCGTGGTCTGTACCAGGCACCCAGCAGGCATTTTTGCCAAGCATGCGGGCACGGCGAACAAGCACATCCTGAAGGGTGTTATTGAGCATGTGACCCATGTGGAGCATTCCTGTCACATTTGGTGGCGGAATTACGATTGTGTATGGCTCACGCTCATCTGGCTCTGAATGGAAAAGGTTGTGGTCGCACCAATAGTCGTACCACTTCTGTTCAATCTCTTGTGGAGAATACTTATCTGCTATCTGCATTGTATAGTGTTTTTAGTTATAATCCAATTCAACCCACAAAGTTACGAAATATTTCTTAAAATATCGAAAAACAGACC
This sequence comes from uncultured Alistipes sp., assembly GCA_964541245.1. Lineage (GTDB taxonomy): Bacteria > Bacteroidota > Bacteroidia > Bacteroidales > Rikenellaceae > Alistipes. The sequence goes on along the minus strand of CAZIPR010000004.1, from coordinate 32,856 downwards.
ACTATTTGCGCGCACGGACGATTTTTTACCTTACATATAGGTAAAGAGATAAAAAAGTATTATCTTTGCATGATTATAACCGTTGCGACAGCAGCTGTGTTGCAACTAATGGATAGAACAGAATACGATATTAACAGTTAGACAATATGGCGAAAAAGACAAAAGCTGATATTTCAATTGACGAGGCGGGTTTCGCCCCTGAGATTGCAGACCGCAAATTTCAGGCGATTCCTATAGTCTCTGGTGGCGATGATGACGAAATTATGGAGGATGTAAAACTTCCTGAGATACTTCCAATACTCACACTGCGCAGCTCGGTACTCTTTCCTGGCGCGGTAACGCCTATCACTGTGGGCAGAGAGCGCAGTATTGCCCTTGTGCGTGCTGTCAATGCGGGTGATGGGTTGCTTGGTGCTGTTCTTCAGCGCAACGCAGAGATTGAGACCCCAACACCTGACGATATGTACCGCATAGGTACAGCGGCACGAATACTCAAGATTCTTGAGATGCCAAATGGTAATCTGACCGTTATCCTCTCTGGTCTTGAGAAGATTGAGGTGGGCGAGTATATCTCCACTGAGCCATTTTTCCGTGCAAAGGTCTCTACCCTGCTTGACTCAGCACCAGATAAGAACAACCCTGAGTTCAACGCCCTTGTAGAGGCTGTGCGTGAGACTGCACTCAGAATTATCAACATATCGCCAAACCTACCAAAGGAGGCATCTTTTGCAATCAAGAATATAGACTCACACCGTGGCACAATAAACTTTATCTGCTCAAACCTTGAGTTTTCGGACGACGACCGCCAGTCTCTGCTTGAGGCTCCAGGTCTTATGGCTCGCTCTCGCAAGCTACTTGAGATACTTATCCGCGAGCAGCAGCTCCTTGAGCTTAAGCAGCAGATTCAAGAGAAGGTAAAGACCGAGATAGACAAGCAGCAGCGTGACTACTACCTCCAGCAGCAGATGCGTACCATACAAGAGGAGCTTGGCGAGGATACAAACGGAGATATTGACCGTCTGCGCGAGGCTGCCTCAAAGAAGAGTTGGAGCAAAGAGGTTGCAGCTATTTTTGACAAAGAGCTGGCAAAGCTCGAAAGGCTCAACCCTGCAATTGCAGAGTACTCTATACAGGTTACCTATCTGCAACTGATGCTCGATTTGCCTTGGGACGAGGTTACCAAAGACAACCTTGACCTAACATGCGCACGCAAGCAACTTGATGCTGACCACTTCGGTCTTGAGGAGGTCAAGGAGCGTATTCTTGAGCATCTTGCAGTAATCAAGCTCAAGGGCGACCTAAAGTCCCCTATCCTCTGCCTCTATGGTCCTCCAGGAGTTGGTAAGACCTCGCTTGGCAAGAGTGTGGCTACAGCCCTTGGCAGAAAGTTTGGCAGAATAGCCCTTGGTGGTCTGCACGATGAGGCTGAAATCAGAGGTCACCGCCGCACATATATAGGCGCAATGCCTGGTCGTGTGATTGAGACCATAAAGCGTTGTGGCTCGTCAAACCCTGTAATTATCCTTGACGAGGTGGACAAGATGACCGTATCTAACCACGGCGACCCATCTTCGGCACTGCTTGAGGTGCTTGACCCTGAGCAGAACACCACCTTCCACGACAACTACCTTGATATGGAGTACGACCTTTCAAAGGTACTCTTTATCGCAACCGCAAACGATATAGGCTCAATAAACCCAGCCCTCAGAGACCGTATGGAGCTTATAAACATCTCTGGATATATCCTTGAGGATAAGGTTCAGATTGCCCAAAACCACCTTATCTCAAAGCAGAGAGAGGCACACGGGCTCAAAGCTGAGGATATGACCCTGACAGATGATGTTCTGAAGAAGATTATCTCTGAATATACCCGCGAGTCGGGCGTGCGCTCACTTGACAAGCACCTTGCAAAGATCGCGCGCTACCGTGCAAAGAATATCGCCTTTGAGGAGGAGTACAATGCCGAAATATCGGCTGCCGATATTGAGAAAATCTTGGGTAAGCCTAAGTTTATCAACGAGGAGTATGAGATTAAGGATATGGTAGGCGTTGTAACAGGTCTTGCTTGGACTGCTGTTGGTGGCGATATACTCTACATTGAGTCACTACTCACACCTGGTAAGGGCAAACTCTCGCTTACAGGCAACCTTGGCGATGTGATGAAGGAGTCTGCCACAATTGCCTACGAGTGGGTTATGGCACACCACAAAGAGCTTGGCATTGACCCTGCAATGTTTGAGAAGAACGACCTCAATATCCATGTTCCAGAGGGTGCTATTCCAAAGGATGGTCCAAGTGCTGGTATTACCATGATAACCTCTATCGTCTCTACATACACAGGTCGCAAAGTTGCCGAGCGTATTGCCATGACGGGCGAGACAACCCTTAGAGGTCGCGTAACCCCTATTGGCGGCGTTAAGGAGAAGGTGCTTGCCGCAAAGCGCGCAGGCATTAACACAATTCTGCTGCCTGAGGAGAATCGCAAGGATGTAGAGGAGATAAAGGCTGAGTATGTAAGCGGCATTACCTTCCACTATGTAAGGACAAACGAGCAGGTGCTTGAGCTTGCTCTGCAAAAATAGATACAGAATAACCCGTTTTGATTTTAGAGGGGATTTTGCAAGGCGCACAAGAAATCAGCGCGGAGCATACTACAGCGTATGTGAGCAGCTTGATTATCGCGGTGCAACGCAGCAAAAACCCTATAAAATCGAAACCAAAATTAAAGATATGAAGTTTATAGCAATTATACCAGCGCGATATGCCAGCACCCGCTTTCCTGCCAAACCCCTTGCCATGCTTGGTGGCAAGAGAGTGATTGAGAGGGTCTATGAGCAGGTTGTGGGCGTTTTAGACGATGCGGTGGTAGCCACTGACGACGAGCGGATATATGATGCCGTAAAGGCTTTTGGCGGCAAGGTTGAGATGACCTCAACAGCGCACCGTAGCGGCACTGACCGCTGCTATGAGGCTTATACAAAGCAGGGCGGAGAGTTTGATGTTGTGATAAATGTTCAGGGCGACGAGCCATTTATCCAACCCTCACAGATTGAGGCACTTAAGAGTTGTTTTAACGACCCTAAGACCGATATTGCCACCCTTGTAAAGCCCTTTGCGCCAACAGACACAATTGAGGCTTTAGAGAATCCTAACTCTCCAAAGGTTGTGGTTGATAACACCATGCACGCGCTCTACTTCTCTCGCTCAGTAATCCCTTACCTGAGAGGCGTTGATAAGAGCGAGTGGCTCAGCCGCCACACCTTCTACAAGCATATCGGAATATATGGCTTTAGAGCCGATGTACTCAAGGCTGTAACCTCGCTGCCGCAATCTGAGCTTGAAATCTCTGAGTCGCTGGAGCAGCTGCGTTGGCTTGAGAACGGCTACAGAATTGGCGTTGGAATTTCAGATGTTGAGACCATAGGCATCGACACCCCAGAGGACCTTGTTCGCGCTGAAGAGTTTTTGAAGAACCTAATTGATTACTAATTTATAGAACATACCTAAAAACCAAATAATATGAAAAAATCTATTTTTGCGCTACTCCTTGCAGTTGCAACAATCATCCCTGCTACAGCTCAGTGGAGCATTGCCGGCGACAAAATCCGCACAACTTGGGCTGAAAGCGTTACAACAGACAATGTACTGCCTGAGTATCCTCGTCCACAGCTTGAGCGAGGCAATTGGCTCAACCTCAACGGACTATGGAACTACGCCATCACAGACTTTGCCGCTACAAAGCCTACTGTTTTCCAGGGCGAGATTCTTGTTCCATTTGCAATAGAGTCTGCCATGTCGGGCGTACAACGCACACTGACAGAGAAGGATATTTTGTGGTACGAGCGCAGTTTTACACTGCCTGCAAAGTGGGCTACAGAGCGTATTATGCTCAACTTTGGCGCAGTGGATTGGAGCGCAGATGTCTTTGTAAACGATATTCTTGTTGGCAGCCATACAGGCGGCTACACACCTTTCTCAATTGATATTACAAAGGCTCTGAAAAAGGGTGTTCAGAAGGTTGCCGTTAGAGTTTGGGACCCAACAGATCAGGTACACCACCCTGTTGGCAAGCAGCGTCTCAACCCAAGCGGTATTTGGTACACCGCCGTCTCAGGCATTTGGCAGACAGTGTGGCTTGAGCCTGTATCTAAGGTTAACCACATTGAGAGTATTGCAACCGACTGCGACACTGAGCGTGGCGAGCTATATGTTGATGTAACTTGTGCGAACAACAATGGAAAGCTGACTGTAGCAGCTTTAGATGGGGACAAAGTGGTCTCTGAGGTTACTGTTCTCTGCGGAGCTAAGGCTGTACTTCCAATTGCAGATGCAAAGTTGTGGAGTCCAAAGAATCCAAACCTCTACACCTTGAATATTACCCTTGAGCAGGCGGGTAAGGTTACTGACTGCGTAAAATCATACGCTGCACTGCGTAAATTCTCTACCGCACGCGATAGCCAGGGTCATCTTCGCATGACGCTCAATGGCAAACCTATATTTATGTATGGTCCCCTTGACCAGGGCTGGTGGCCAGATGGACTCTACACAGCTCCAACCGACGAAGCACTTCTCAGCGATATTGTACTGACAAAAGAGCTTGGTTTTAACACCATCCGCAAGCATATCAAGGTTGAGCCTGCACGCTGGTACTACCACTGCGACAGACTTGGTATAATCGTTTGGCAGGATATGCCTTGCCTTGCCCTCTACAAAAATGACACAAAGGGCGGTTGGGGTCGTAACAACATAGGTGGCGGCAGCGACTCTCCTGTAACCCGCGATGAGAAGAACACCTACTACAAGGAGTGGCGTGAGATTATGGATGCTCTGAGATTCTTCCCTTCTATCGGCGTTTGGGTGCCATTTAACGAGGCGTGGGGTCAGTTTGACACCGAGACTGTAGCAGAGTGGACAGCAGCATACGACCCTACAAGGCTTGTAAATGCAGCGAGTGGTGGCAACTTGCGTCTGTGTGGCGATATACTTGATATTCACAACTACCCTGCCCCTGCTATGCCTTTCCACAGCTCTGATTTTGTTGTTGTGTTGGGCGAGTATGGCGGCATCGGCTACCCTGTAAAGGAGCATCTGTGGTGGAATAAGCGCAATTGGGGATATATCCAATTCAACAACACTGACGAAGTTACAGCCGAGTATGTTAAGTATGCAAATATGCTCAAGGATTTTATCCCTCAGGGCATGTCAGCTGCTATCTACACCCAGACAACCGATGTTGAGGGCGAGGTAAACGGCTTTGTGACATACGACAGAAAGGTTACAAAGATGGACAAGGCTAAAGTTAATGCCATCAATACTGAAATTATAAATCTACTCAAATAGGGTTATTAAGTTACAAATATACCTCATAATGAAACCAATTTTTATCGCAGGACCGTGTGTAATTGAGAGTGCTGAGACTCTTGACACTGTGGCTGCAAAGATTAAGGAGATAAATAGTCGTCTGGGCGTGGAGATAATCTTCAAGTCCTCGTTTGACAAGGCAAACCGTACCTCTATCAGCTCCTACCGCGGTGTGGGTATAGAGAAGGGGCTACAGATGCTCTCTGACATAAAGTCAAAGTGGGGACTAAAGCTGCTGACAGATATTCATGAGGCTTGGCAGGCAGATATTGCAGGTCAGGTTGTGGATGTGCTTCAGATTCCAGCATTCCTCTGTCGTCAGACCGATTTGCTTGTTGCTGCGGCAAAGACAGGCAAGGCTGTGAATATCAAAAAGGCGCAGTTCCTCTCTGGCGAGGATATGAAGTACCCTTACCAGAAGGCTATTGAGTCTGGGGCGACAGATGTATGGCTTACAGAGCGCGGCAACAGCTTTGGATACAACAACCTTGTTGTCGATTTCAGAAATATTCCTGATATGCTCAAGATTGCACCGCAAGTAATTATGGACTGCACCCACTCTGTTCAGCGTCCAGGCGCAGCAGGTGGTAAGACAGGTGGCAACCGTGAGTTTGTACCGTCAATGGCACTTGCAGCAAAAGCTTTTGGTGCTACGGGCTACTTCTTTGAGGTGCATCCAGAGCCAGACAATGCGCTAAGCGATGGACCTAACATGCTACCTCTTAACGACTTAGATAATTTAATCACAAAACTTTTATAGAATACACCCTACAATATGAGTAATAGAGAACAGATACTCGATGTAGCCAAAGATGCTCTACAGACAGAGGCTGATGCCCTGATGCGAATTAAGAGTGATATTGGCGAAGAGTTTGTGCGCGCAGTTGAGACTATTCTTGAAAGCAACGGCAAAGTTATTATGACCGGTATGGGCAAGAGCGGACTTGTGGCAAAGAAGATTGCTGCAACCCTTGCAAGTACAGGCACTCCGAGCTTCTACATGCACCCAGGAGAGGCTTTTCACGGCGATTTGGGTATGATTTCTAAGGGGGATGTAGTCATTGCCCTCTCCTATTCGGGCGAGACTGACGAGGTGCTGAAAATCGTGCCATTTATCCACGACAACGGCAACACCCTTATCTCAATGACAGGAAATTGCAACTCCTCACTTGCCAAAAACTCAGATATACACCTTGATGTAAAGGTTGAGCGCGAGGCGTGCATACTACACCTTGCTCCAACAACCTCTACAACAGCGCAGCTTGCCATGGGCGATGCTCTTGCCTGCTCGCTGATGAAGATGCGTAACTTTACCTCTATGGACTATGCTCGTCTGCACCCAGGCGGAAGCCTTGGTAGGAGGTTGCTTATGACCGTTGGCAATGTGATGCACAGGACAGAGCTGCCTGTTGTTGACGAGAACTGCTCCGCTACAGAGATGATTCAGCGAATCTCTCAGGGTGGACTTGGGCTTATTGTAATCTGCCGTGACAGTGAGATTTTGGGCATTGTTACAGATGGCGATGTGCGCCGTGCTATGGAGAGCCGTCAGGCTGAGTTTTTCAATATTCACCCTATGGATATTGCCAGCCTTAAGCCTAAGATGATTCGCCCAGAGGAGAAACTTATCGAGGCGGAGAAGATGATGACTCGCAACAAGATAAACTCTCTGCTTGTTGTTGACGAGAACAAACATCTTGTTGGTGTAATTCAGATTTATGATATAAAATTATAGTCATACCTAACCTAAAAATTCAATAATATGGGACTGTTAAGTTTTCTAACTCCTCCAGCGAAAAAACCGCTACTTCCTAAAGGAGAGATTGATTCAGAGTACAAAAAGATGCGCCTCAAGGTCTTTCTTGGCATCTATTTAGGCTATGCAGCCTACTATTTGGTGCGTAAAAACCTCTCTCTTGCCGCTCCTGGCATGATTGAGGAGGGGCTGATTGATAAAGCTGGCGCAGGTGTTGCCATGTCGGGTATTCCAATTGCATACGCAATTAGTAAATTCCTTATGGGCAGTATTTCAGACCGTTCTGACGCCCGCAAATTTATGACTATTGGACTTATCCTATCAGCGGCGATTATGATTATTGCAGGTAGTCTGCCTTATCCTACAGGTGTTGCGGGCAACTACTCTGTGACTGTTGGTCTGATGTTTGTCTTTATGCTGCTTGCAGGTTGGCTATCTGGCATGGGCTGGCCTCCATGTGGACGAGTGATGGCTCATTGGTTCTCTACAAACGAGCGCAGTTTTAAGATGTCCGTCTGGAACACTGCTCACAATGTAGGCAACGGAACTCTCGGACTCTTAGTCCCTGCTGGAATCTTAATCTTTGGCGCAATAGGTATCACAGAGAGCTGGAGAGCAGCATTTATCGTTCCCGCTGTTGTGGCTCTACTCTTTGCTCTCTTCTGTTGGTGGGCTATCCGTGACACACCAGAGTCTTGTGGTCTGCCAGCAATCGAGCAGTATAGAAACGACCACTCTGGAGCAAAAGCTGCGAAGGGCGAGGAGAATAGTATTCCGTTCCGCCGTCTGTTTATCGACTATATCTTCAAAAACAAACTGCTCTGGCTTATTGCTTGCGCAAATGTCTTTATATACCTTATTAGATATGGTGTTGCCGATTGGTCGCCAACATACTTAACCGAGGTATTCCATTGGGATAAAGACCAGGCTTCTATTGCATACGCAATTCGTGAGTATGCAGGTATTCCTGGAACAATTTTAGGTGGTTGGATTTCGACAAAGTTCTTCAATGGTCGCTGCGCACCTGTAAATGTTATCTTTTTGATTGCCACCGCAATAGGTGTTGTCGGCTATTGGCAGGCTGATGCTATTTCACAGTTTACAACAATTCCTATTACATATATTATTTACACCTCTCTTGCTCTTATTGGTGGTGCAATCTACGCTCCTGTAGCAATGATTGGTATTCAGGCTCTTGCAATCGTTCCTAAGAACGCAGCGGGCACTGCGGCAGGTTTTATGAGCCTATTTGGCTACCTTCTTGGCGATGCGGTACTCTCTAAGATTGTCTTGGGATATGTTGCACAGAGTTCATACGGCTGGAATGCTACATTCTGGATCTTTACTATCGGTGCTATTCTCGCAGCGGCAATATGTGTTGTTGCATGGGGTAAAGAGAAGAGAATGATGGAACAGAGAATTGCAGCTGCTCAGAAGTAGAACAAAATGTACAAAAACTTAAGAGATTTTATATCAAAACTTGAGAGTGCCGATGAAATTATCCGCATCGGCACTCAAGTTTCAAGTGTCTATGAGATAGCCGAACTTACAGACCGCCAGGCAAAGAGTCCTGGAGGTGGTAAGGCTCTGCTCTTTGAAAAGACCGACAAACCTTTCCCTGTTCTTACCAACATGATGGGCTCGGAAAGGCGTATAGCAATGGCTTTAGGAGTAGAGAAGCCTGAAGATATTACTACTCGCATTGAGTCTCTGCTTAAGCAAGTCACAACGCCCAAAGACTCTATGGGCGATATGCTCAAGATGTTACCTCTCCTTGGCGAAGTTACAAAGTGGTTTCCAAAGAAGCTACGCCGCCGTGGCGAGTGTCAGCAGGTTATCCTCATTGGCGATGATGCCTCGCTTGATATATTGCCCATACTAAAGAGCTGGGGCTGTGATGGTGGCAGATTTATAACCCTGCCGATGGTTAATACCCTTGACCCAAAGACGGGTATTCGCAATGTAGGTATGTACCGCATGCAGGTATTTGACTCTAAGAGTACAGGCATGCATTGGCACATGCACAAGACCGGAGCGCGCCACTACGAGGGCTACAAGGAGTGCGGTAGGATAATGCCCGTATCTGTTGCCATTGGTGGCGACCCTGCGTACACATACGCAGCAACGGCACCTATGCCAGATAATATGGACGAGTATCTGCTGGCGGGTTTTCTGCGCAAAAAGCCTGTAAAGTTGGTTAAGTGCATTACAAACGACATCTATGTTCCCGACGATTGCGACTTTGTAATCGAGGGATATGTTGACCCTACTGAGGCTAAGGCTATTGAGGGCGATTTTGGCGACCACACAGGTTTCTACTCGCTCAAAGACCTCTACCCTATCTTCCATGTCACAGCTATTACCCATCGCAAGGATGCTATCTATCCCGCAACTATTGTAGGTGTTCCACCTCAGGAGGATGCCTATATATCAATTGCCACAGAGAGGATTTTCCTTGCCCCTATAAGGCTTGTTATGCAGCCCGAAATTGTAGATATGACCATGCCTACAGCTGGCACTTCGCACAATATCGCCACCATATCCATCACAAGCAGATATATTGGTCAGGTTGAGAAGGTTGCACAAGGCATGTGGAGCGCAGGGCAGATGATGTTTAACAAGTACCTGCTTATTGCCCCAGCCAACACCGCTGTCCGCGATGCTGAGAGCATGGCTTCTCTTATCCGCAACTGCGACATAAGCACGGCTGTCATCCGCGGCAGAGGGGTCTATGATGTGCTTGACCACGCCACTGCAACCACAGGTTTTGGCGGCAAGATAGCCTTAGACCTTGCCAAAAATCGCACAAACGATGCCACTCCATCCCTGCCAGAAAATTTTACTCTGCCAGAGGGGGTTACAATGCGCACAGACCTGCTTGAAAAATGGAGTGTAGTGTTACTCTTTGCCGACAACTATGCTGCTGTAAATCTTGAGCAGATAGCCTCACTGAGGGGTGTTAACTGCAACTGCATTGCTCTCTTTGACTCCCGCGCAGAGAGTCTTTCAGACCAGGAACTGCTATGGATTGCGGCTGCCAACACCGAGCCTGACAGAGATATTGCCATTGTGGGCACTATCGCCACAGTTGATGCAAGGGCAAAGGTTGTAGGAGTCCCTGGCAACCCTAAACGCTTTCCAAATGTTGTAACTTCGCTTCCAGAGGTTATAGAAGCCGTTGATAGCAGGTGGAGTGAGTATGGACTTGGAGAGTTTATCGCCTCGCCATCTGTAAGATACCGCGAGTTATTACTATCTGACAAAGCTGAGTGGTAATGTTTAGTGGCAGGCAAAAAGAGGGTGTGGTTATATTGGTTGCAATGGTACTTTTTGCCATTGCCTTTATGGTGCTATGCCAGAAGAGGGATAGCACTCTTGCCGAGCAGATTACCCTCGCAAGCGAGCCTGACAGCCCCGATTCGCTCTTTACTTTTGACCCCAATACGGTAAGCTATGCCGAGCTGCTCAAACTCGGTTTTGATAAGCAGACAGCCGTTTCACTACTCAAATACAGAGAGCGTGGCAAGGTCTTTACCATAGCCGAGGAGTTTGCGCTCTGCTATGGCATAACTGACTCTATGTTTTTCCGCCTGCAACCCTATATTGTCATTGGCAAGGAGTTTAGAGCAAAGCCTTTTGAGCAGAAGCGCGAGCAGACACCTCGCCAGAGGGATTGGGAAGCAAAGGCGGCAAGGCTCACACCTCATCCAAAGCAGGCTTTTAGGATAGATACCGTCAGCGCAGAGTATCTGAGAAGCATAGGCTTTAGTTTCCGCCAGGCTGAGGGTGTTATTGAGTACCGCGACAGCGGTGCTGAGGGTATTCGCAATATGGAGGAGCTTCGTGACTGCTGGGCTGTAACCGAACAGATGGCAGACTCCCTTGCCCGCTATATTATCTTCCCCGACCCTAAGCCATACGGTGGCAAAGTTGAGATAAACTCTGCCGACTCTGCGACACTTGTTGCACTCAGAGGTATAGGTGCAGTGAGTGCCAAAGCAATTATCGAATATCGCAAACTTTTGGGCGGATATGTCTCAATAGAGCAACTTAAAGAGATTAAATGCGTTACAAGTGAGAATTTTGCAAAATTTTCTAAACAAATTTGCTGCGATAGTTGTGTTTTTTCAAAAATTGATATTAACTTTGCACCCGCTTCTGTGTTGGAGTATCATCCGTATATGACTCGCAGGGCAATTAACAGAATTATAGAACTACGCAAATCGAAAGGAGGCTGGAAGTCGTTTGAAGAGATTGTAAATGACAACATATTTACTGTGGAGCAGGCTGTTGCGCTTGAGCCATATCTTCATTTCGGCACAATCCCTTTGGATTTCGGTAGTAATAGTAATTAAACAGCTGGCAGGCTGGGGAGGAACTCTTAGGAAGAGCGAGACCCAAAATGCAACAAATAACTTAGAGAATAACAATTAAAAAAATAGACAATTATGATTATCATGCCAGTAAAAGAGGGCGAGAACATCGAGCGCGCTCTCAAGAAGTTTAAGCGTAAGTACGAGCGCACAGGTGTTCTTAAGGAGCTCCGCGCCCGCCAGTATTTCACAAAGCCTTCAATTGCAAAGCGCGAGAAGATGGCACACGCTGTTTATGTTGAGAAACTCCACCGTGAGGAGGCTGAATAGCAAAACTGAGGGTAGCGAAATTTCCGCTACCCTTTTTATTTATAATCTTAAACACTTACAACTATGAGCAACAATTCAACAACTACATCTCAGACACTATGGGCTCTTGTAGCCTTGGCTCTTATCGGTATCGCAGTAGTTCTCGGTCTTATGTTCGGTCTGCCAATGTACAATGTATGGCAGCAGGAGATGAGCGGTAGAGCAGAACTGGCTAAGGCTGAGCAAAATCGCCAAATCAAAATTGAGGAGGCTAAGGCAAACCTTGAGGCTGAAAAACTCAACGCACAGGCTGAAATCGAGCGCGCAAAAGGTGCTGCCGAGGCTATTCGCATCGAGAACGGCTCCCTGACAACAACATATATCCAATACCTCTGGGTGCGCCAGCAAAATAATATCCCAGATAAAGTTGTCTATATCCCAACCGAAGCCAACCTCCCAATCCTCGAAGCTAAGAAATAGAGTATTGTACAGTACCGCAGCTTTTTGAAAAAAGCGCAAACAAAGCCAGCATAGACACATCGAGCCCATGCTGGCTTTCTGCTTCGCAGAAGGGAGTTTAGAGAGGCTAAGGAGGTTAACGAAATTAAGTAGTAGCATGATCTAACAGCTAAACTTAGTCTGTACCCTCTGCGCGCAACATAATTTCCATACATTCACTAATCTCCTTACAGAATGCATGCCTTAACCCATCTTATTGCAATATAAGTCCCCCTCACAGGAGGGGGATTAGGGGGTGGGTAACACACTTGTCTCTCCGCTACAAAAAAAAGGACAAACCACTGAGTTTGTCCTTTTTAGTAGCGGGAGAGAGACTTGAACTCTCGACCTCATGATTATGAATCATGCGCTCTGACCAGCTGAGCTATCCCGCCATTGCAATTTGTGAGTGCAAAGGTAGCCAATAAATTTTATTTTGCAAAGTTTTTGCACACTTTTTTACTCACTTTATAAAAATAGAATCATGTCAGAGAGCAAATCAGCGATTTACACCATCGCAAACACTATGAACACCGTTTCGTTAATTGCCAGCATCGCCCTACTTATAGGCATTTCGCTTGAGGTAACAAGTGGCGAGAAGGGTGGTTTTTCGTCGTGGTATCGCACTTTGCAGTTTACGGTATGCTGCATATTTTTTGTAACGGCTATCTTTAGGTTAGTAATTCCTGAATACAGGGCTATGCACGGGATAAGGGACTCTCTTTTTGCCATTGCCGCTATACCTTATATAGATATATTAGAGTGGAGCGGAGCTGCTCTGCCGCACAGCAGCATACGGTTGCTCGCCTTTGCGCCCGTTTTGATATCTATAATGGCAACAACGGTAATACTTGAGTGGCTTATTGAGGGCGAAAAAAAGAGGCTTATGGGAGCGTATATTCTAACGGTTACTATGTTTACCTATATCTCTGCCCTTGCCTTTTACGACTGTGAATATGGCATAAATGAGCATCTTGGCTCGTTTGGCGACGCGCTATGGTGGGCTGCGATGAATATGACAACCGTAGGTGCTGCAATTTTCCCCGTAACCACTATAGGCAAGGTTATCTGCGTCCTGCTACCAATTGTGGGGATGATGTTTTTCCCGATTTTTACCGTCTATATATCCGACTATTACGACAAAAAAGAGAGCGGCAAATAATATTTGCCGCTCTCTGATATAGATGTTTATGAATTACTGAGCAAGTACGCAGTTGAAGATGTGTGCATCAGCACTGTAGTTTGCACAACCTGTGCCGAGAACAGCTGGGTCGTTGCAGTTTGAAGCGTCAACAACAGTTGCAGTCTCGCCAACCTGTAAAGTACCTGCAACCTTGATAGGCTCGTCAGCAGTACCGAAGTAGATAGTCTTTGTGTTACCGTTGAAGTGACCAACAACCAGACCTGCACCGCAAGTGCCCTCAGCAGCCTTTACAATACAGTTGATAGTATTGTTTACAATCTTACCTGCTGCATGTTCTGAGTTACCGAGGTTACCAGCCATACCTGCAACACCACCACCTGAGATTGGCACATTAGCAACAATGTTACCTGTGTTGGTTGAGCCCTTAAGCTCATAACCGCCTGAGTGGAAACCTGCAAGACCTCCATAGTTAGAAGTTGAGTTAGAAGAGTTGATTGTAATATCACCCTCATTTACGCAGTCAATAATAGTACCTGAGCCACCCTGGATACCACCAGCACGGAACTTAGAGATACCTGAAACTACAATATTGCCCTTGTTTACACAACCCTGAGTAACATTTGTACATGCACTCTCCTTACCAGGCCAACCAATGATACCTGCAACATTTGAGTTTGAAGTACCAACATCACTATGAACGGTAATATTACCCTCGTTAGTACAGTTGATAATGCTTGACTCACTCTGGCTCTTTGAGTAGTAGTCTGAACCTGCGATACCACCGACACGAGACAAGTGGTTTGGAACAGTTGAAGAGTCAGAAATAAGAGTTGCAGAGAACTCGATATCACCGTAGTTAACACAATTTGTTACATCACCCCAAGGAGCTGCGATAATACCTGCCACTGAAGTACAACCTGAAGTACCAGAACCATCAGCCTCAGACCACAGATAGGTAATCTTACCATAGTTGTGGCAGTTGTCCATTGAGAACGGAGAACCTGAGCTTGTGTAACCGTAGCCTACGATACCAGCGAATGATGGAGCAGGTGAAGAGGTTGCATTAGTTGTATCAATACTACCGATAGTGTTACGACCCTCAAACTTCTTACCGTAGGCAGTAATGTTACCCTTGTTAACGCAGTTAGAGATAGGACCATTTTGGTAAGGGGTAATACCTGCAATGATAGTACCTTTGATATTACCAGTATTGTTAAATAGTATATCTCCCTCATTTACACAATCCTTAATCTCACCGGCTGAGTATGAAGTAATACCTCCAATAGCAGCCAAAGCACCTGAGTAAGGGGTGTTAATAGTAATATCTCCGGTATTCTTACAGCCGCTGGTAACTGTATAAGAGTTAGAAGAGCCTGTTACGCCACCGATATAGAGATTTTTAGAGGTGTTGGAATCATTAAAGGTAATGGTCAAATTACCATGGTTTTCGCAATCATAGATACCGCAACCAACAAAGTCTACACCTGAAGTGAAACGACCTGATACAGTACCGGTATAGCTGGTGTTTGTATTGTGTTTAGCAAACTCAAGAGTTACATTACCATAGTTGATACAACGGCGGATATTACCACCTGCAGCGGTGTAACCTACAATAGCTCCACGAGTCTGAGCATAAGAGTCATCCGGACAAGTACATCTTACATCTGCATAGTTGATAACATCCTCAACGGTACCTGCCATGTTAGATGCTACAACAAATGCAAAGCAGTAGTTGCTACCCTCTTTTCCATCAAGAGTGTATGGAGAGAGTTCTGGAATTACGAGTCCGCAAGAGTTTGCAATAACAATATTCTTAACAGTACCTGTTGCAGCAAGATAACCAAACAGAGGTTGCATTGTTGCCCAATTTGTGATAGAGAAGCCCTGACCGTTGAATACACCGTCAAAACCAACTGGAATATTGGTATCTGCATTTACAGCACCTGTGATAGGCACCCACTCTGCAAGAGTTGACATATCAATATCGTTACCAAGGACAACCTCGCCGTTCTCGTTTACATACTTCTTATAACGACCTATGTTAACGCACTTAGCAAAGTCAACAAGCTCCTCAGCGGTGCGAATTGCGTCAATCTTAACCTCCTGATAAGTGTATGCATCAGCTGTGAAGGTGTCGCCACCAGCAACTGTAAGACCTGTAGGGAATACAGGATGATTCTCAACGATACCTACGCTTGAGTAGATATTGAGCAACAGACCATTGCGGATTGTACCCTTAGGAACAACAAATGATACATTGGCAGTCTCGCCTGGCTGGATTGTAAAGCCCTCCTCTGCTGGGAGCAGTGTGATAGCATCCTTACCAGATACCAAAGAGAGTGAGCCTGTCTTATAGTTAAGGGTATATTTTCCTGCGATAGGGTCGCCCTGCTGAGTCTTAACCTCAACCTTGTCAAGAACAACAGCCTCGCCCTCATACATGTTGGTCACAGGGATGGTAACAACACCGTAGAGAGGGTTAAGAGTAACCTCGTTGGTTGCAGAGTAGCCTGCCATAACCATAAGGTTTCTGTCAATACCTGCCTTAGAGATTGTCTGCTCCTCGTAGAAACGCAGAGAGCCACTTGTTGTGTAGAACTCAGCTGGATAGAATACTGAGTATGGATAAGCTACAGCGTCAAAGCTGAAAGTTGCGCTCTTAGTACCTGCTACAGTAGCATCAACAGCGTTCTTAGAGAGCTCGTTATTACATACAACCTGGTCGCCCTCCTGCCATACGAAGTTACCCTCAGCAAGAGTTACAGAGAGAGTAGCAGCTGCCTTTTCAACAACAACAAACTGTGCAGGAGAGAGTGTAGTAACGCTACCAGCCTCAACAACAACATCCTCAGAGAGGTTTACGATGTAGTTATGCTCTGCTGTATCTGAGAGAACAACCTCAAAGCCACCTGTGTAGGTAGCAGCAGGAACAACGATGTTGAAATAGACAGGAGCAGAAGTTGAAATTGCAACGCCCTCGCCACAGTTAAGATTTGTAGTTGAAGTGTTGTTAACAGCGGTAAGAGTGATGTCATACGTGGTAACACCGGCCTCGTCTGTTACAACATTTGCATTTGCACCCCAAGAGCCATTGAGCGGAGTGCCTGCGTTTGCTGTGAAAGATACGCTCTTCACAGATACCGCACCTGATGCAGAAGCATCAAGGGTAAGAGGCAACGAAACAACACCAACCATAGGCGCAAGAGTTACATCTGCTGCAAGGTTTTTGTCATCACCCTCGGTTACAGCGTATGTCTCTACAGCAAGACCTGCCATTACATAAGCTGTGCGGTCGTAGCTGTCTGCCTGATAGCTTTGAGTCGCAGGCAACGAGAACTCATTAAGACCGGTAACCGACTCAAAAGGAGCAACTACAACAAATGGAGCCTCAATCTCTGAGTAGGCAAAAGCGTGAGTTGCGCTACCTGCGCTCTCCTCCGTCACCTCAGTAGATTCCAAGCCGTTAACTGCAACTTTGTCGCCAGCTACCCATTTTAGGTCTGCTGGGAGAGTTGCGTTCACTGTAACAGTGGTTTTTCCTGACAAACTCGGATTCTTTACAGGGTCATCCGTAGTGCCAGAATCGTTACAACCAACAGCTAATGCGCTGAGCATCAAGCTGATAATTAAGTAAACTTTTTTCATTACGATATGTTTTAGGTTAAAAAAATATTGTTTCTGATTTCAAAGTTAAAAATAATTTTTTAATTATGCGCTATTTTTGCATGATTTTTCTCAAAAAAGTGATATTTTTTACCATCGTGCAGTTTTGCAAGCCCTGAAGCGAGAGGTTGGAAGCGCAAAGTTTGTAGGGAATTTAGGGAGATTAGTGAGATTAAGGACTTAGGGAGCGGTATGATATAATAGCGCGCCACTTTTTGCAGAGTCAGTCAGCAAGGGAAGGCGCGAGTAGATGACACTGAATAGCACTGAATAGCATTTAATGACAGCGGGGCTGATGCCCCTTAATAGCTAAGCGGTACAGGGTATCGGGTTTTACGCGCGCTGTTATTCTGTGCCATTAAGGGCGTAGCCCGTTGCTATTTACTGTTATTCTCTGCTATTAAACCGCGCGCTACTTTCCGCACCATCCGTCAGTAAGGAGATGGCGCGAAAAATTGTAGGGAATTTAGGGAGATTAGAGACTTAGGGAGCGATACAAAAAAGTTCTGCGGGGCATTGGGTCCCCCTGAACTTTTGCGCGCTCCCCTAATTTCCTCTAATAGCCGCTAATAACCTCTAAATTTTCCGCGCGCCAAGATTAGAGCACCCCGATTTTGTTGTCAGAGTGATGCACTTACCACGCTCGACAAAAATGCCGACAATGGACGGTACCTTTAGTACAGCCCATTGTCGGCATTTTTGTCAGTGGCAGGAAGTGTGCCAATATCACAACAGAATCAGATTTCGCGGCGATACTCCCCAGGAGTCTTTCCCGTAATTCTCTTGAAGTATTGCCCCATAAAGGATGGATTAGGAAAGTTGAGCTCGTAAGAGATTTGCTGGATGGAGAGGTCGGAGTATTTGAGCAGGTTTTTAATCTCCAAAACGACAAATTCGTCAATCCACTGGTGTACGGATTTGCCAGAGTAGTTGCGCACTACTCGTGATAAATGTTTTGGTGTAAGATTCATCTTTCCTGCGTAAAATTCGACACTGCGCTCGGTCTTGTAATGTTCGTGCAGCAGGCTGATAAGTTGCTTGAAATAGTCCGAACTTCTATCTTTTGGAAAGAGGTCTGCCTGTGTATTTTTCAGACATGCCACAGCCTCACAGATGCGATAGATAAGGGCTGCATACATGTGGCGAATTGCCATCTCCTTAAACATACTAACACCTACGCCCTCGACCCAGGTTTGGGTGTATTCCTTGTAGAAAGAGGCGAACATGCGCGACATACCCTCGTCTATGCGGTTGTCATCAAGCCTCTGAAAGACAACCTCCGCGTGCAGAGAGGATACGACAGGCATAACCATACGCATATCAATATTCATATCGGCGACAAATTCGCTATTGAAAACTGCAATAAACAGTTCGCAATCGTCACAATCCTTAAACTGAACAACAGAGGTTGGAGCGATAAGAATTGTATTTTTTGTCAGATGATAGTCAGTCATGTGAGCTGTAAGAGTAAGACTGCCACGGGTGCAGACAACGGCGATAAATCCGTTGATTTTTGCAGGATGAGACAACTCCCTTACAGCCTGTTTATCCAGGTCGGAAACATGGATAATAGCTGCATTTTTGCATGCAATGTATTCTACGCCACCTTTCTGCTCAAGATGGTTAATTTTGTACGGAAAAATCGTTTTATTTGTCATATCTGATAAAATTTTTCACAAATATCTGTAGTATTTCGGATATTTCAAAACTTTTACAACAAAATGCGCGATTTAGAACATTTACACACTACTAACTCACACATATCTTAGTTGCTTCATTTTCTGAGTGTTGCACTTTTTGAAAATTATAACTACATTTGCAAGCTAATTATTGTGTTAAGAACTAAAAAAGATATTTTTATGCGTAAATTTTTGTTTACTCTTCTTGCCTTGGTTTCGCTGACTGCAATGGCGCAGGATGAGACTGTGGTGTGGAAGAAAGAGATTAAGGATGGTGGCAAGGGCAACTACACGCTTGTGGTAAAGGCTGTTATTGCCGATGGTTGGCACATCTACGATGCCACACATCCATTTACCCCAACAACCGTAACCTTCACACCTGGCGAGGGTGTTGAGGCAGTTGGCACAACCCGTGCACTATCTGCTGTGAAGAAGGTACAGGATGAATTTTTCGGCAACTACGGCGAGTATCACAAAGAGGCTGTTTATGAGCAGGATGTAACCCTTAAGGCTGAGGGTGGCAAGGTAGATGTTATGGTAAGCTATCAGGCTTGCGACGAGAACAACTGCACTGCGCCAACCGAGGTTGAGCTTACTTTTGAGCTTGGCAATGCTGCTGCGGCTAAGGCTACAGCTCCGACAGCAGAGGTTAAGGCTACAAAGGATGCAGCTGGTAGCGGCTCGCTGTGGGGCATGATTTTGGAGGCTATTCTGTGGGGCTTTGCCGCGCTGCTCACTCCATGTGTATTCCCTATGGTGCCAATGACCGTATCTTTCTTTATGAAAGGTAGCGGCTCTGCTGCAAAGGGTAGAATTAACGCCTCACTCTACGGTCTATTTATCGTATTGCTCTACACACTGCCAATTGCAGCGATTATCGTAATTACTCGCATAGTTGGTGGCGACGCTGTAACAGCAGACATTTTCAACTGGCTTGCAACACATTGGCTGCCAAATATTCTGTTCTTTGTAGTATTTATGGTCTTTGCAGCCTCTTTCTTTGGTGCATTTGAGATTACACTGCCATCATGGTTGGTAAACAAGAGTGATGCAAATAGCGAGAAAGGCGGTATTGCAGGTATCTTCTTTATGGCACTGACCCTTGTGCTTGTATCTTTCTCTTGCACAGGACCAATTGTAGGCTCGGTGCTTATCAAGTCAACTGCTGGCGAGTTCTGGAATCCAATCCTGACAATGCTTGCCTTCTCAGTAGCCTTTGCACTGCCATTTACACTCTTTGCCTTCTTCCCTTCAATGCTCAAGAAGTTGCCTAAGAGTGGTGGTTGGCTCAACTCAGTAAAAGTTGTCCTCGGTTTTGTAGAGGTTGCTCTGGGCTTTAAGTTCCTCAGCGTTGCTGACCAGGTGTATCACTGGGGTATTCTTGACCGCGAGGTATATCTTGCCATCTGGATTGTGGTATTCACAATGCTCGGCTTCTACCTGCTCGGCAAGCTCCGCTTTGCACACGATAGCGAGGTTAAGCATGTAAGCGTTACCCGTCTTGGACTGGCGATTGCTGTCTTCTCGTTTGTAGTATATCTTATCCCTGGCATGTGGGGCGCGCCACTCAGTCAGCTCTCAGGCTATCTGCCACCGCTCTCTTCACACGACTTTGTACTCTCAGCAGGCGCAACAGCAGCCCCTAAGGCTGAGCAGAAGAGTGGCTCAGATGTTAAGTATGGCGATGTTCTGCACCTGCCACACGGGCTGAATGGATTCTTCGACCTTGCAGAGGCTGAGGCATACGCCGCAAAGGTTGACAAACCGATATTTATCGACTTTACAGGTCACGGCTGCGTAAACTGCCGCGAGATGGAGTCACTTGTTTGGAGCGACGAGAGGGTACTCGACCTGCTTAGGAACGAGTATGTTATCTGCGCACTCTACACAGACGACAAGATGACACTCCCTGAGAATGAGTGGGTTACAACAGAGAGCGGCAGAGTGCTTAAAACTCTGGGTAAGGTAAACGCGCACTACGCACTGACCCGCTTTGGCGTAAACGCACAGCCTTACTATGTCCTGCAGGGCAAAGATAGCAAGGTGCTTGTTGAACCTCGTGGCTACGACCGCGACGCCGACTCATTCGTCGCTTTCCTTAAGAGCGGCATTGAGGCGTATAGAAAATAGCGCGAAAATTAGAGAATTTAAGGAAGTTAGGGAATTTTAGAGAATTTAGGGAGCGGTATGGTTAAAGTTCTTCGGGGCATCGAGCCACCGAAGAACTTTTGTTTTACAGGGTATCTGCTTTTGCGCATTGTCATTGTATGCCATTAAAGGGCGAAGCCCGCTGTCAGTATTTGTTATTCCTGTTATTAAACTGCGCGCGGACCCTCTAAAAAAATCCGCGCGCCAAAATTAAGACTCCTCTTCACTCTTCGGAGAGCCGACAAGAGCAGCCGCCCAATCTATCCACCCGCGAACAACACGCGAAACGGAGTAGATAACTCCAAGCTCGTCACTAATCTGCCTAAAGTAGCTCTTAAGCGATACTCTATAGACTACAATGGCTATAATTGCCAAGAACGCACCTACAATAAGACAGGGAATCTTAAGTGACCCAAATACCTCAGCAAGCCATGCCACAAAAGCCGAAACAAAGAGCAATGCTGCCAAGAGTGCCGAGACAACCGTTATGGCGAGCGGCATAAAGAACGGGCGATCTACTCTCATAGTCTTACTACTTTACATCTTCTGCGACATCGTGATTGTGAAGTGGGTCATTGCACTTGCAGCGCATCTTCTCTAACTCCTCACTGACAAAATCGCGGATAGAGTCTCGCATCTGACGACCTGTCTTTGGTGTGACAAGCATCGTAATTGCGGCACCAATCATAGCACCGCCCAAAAGTGTGATAATACATAAACCAGACTGTTTCATAATACTTTTTGTTTTAAGTGTTCACCCTATCCATTTGCAAAGTATAGACCAAAAATGTAGCAAAAGAGTGGATTGCAAAGAAATTTTAGGCTGTTTATTAAAATTCTGAAAGAATTTTGGTATCTTTACACCAAATATGCAGTTATGGCAAGTAATAGAGAGAGTAAAGCTCGAATACTAACGGCAAGTGCTGGGTCAGGAAAGACATATTCACTGGCGTATGAGTATATATACAACACTCTGCGCAACCAGCCTGAGCAGAAGGGTGGCAGGTTTAATCCTACCGCCTACCGCAATATTCTTGCCGTAACATTTACCAACAAGGCGACCGAGGAGATGAAGAGCCGAATCCTCAGCCAGATTCACAACCTTGCCACCGCCCAGAAGTGCGACTATCTGCAAGACCTTATAGAGCAGACAGGTCTAACAAGCGAGGAGCTACAACGCCGTGCCGCCATTGTTCGCAGTGCTATACTGCACGACTACTCCCGTTTCTCGATACTTACAAACGACACCTTCTTCCAGCGCATAGTGCGCGCCTTTGTAAAGGAGCTTAACATTGAGATAAACTACGCCATTGAGCTTGACACTGCCCCTGTGCTGCAAAAGAGTGTTGAGTCCCTTATTGAACAGACTGGCGAGAATAGTGATTTGCGCGAGTGGCTGATGGGCTTTGCCGAGGAGAATATTGACCAAGGCAAGCAGTGGGATATAAAGCGCGGCATTGCAAGGCTCGAAAGAGAGCTTTTCAAGGAGGACACAAAGGAGGCGATTGAGGCTATCAAAGATAAACAGCAGTTCAAGCAGAGCATCTTCAGCTACATAGCCCTTGCCGAGGAGGAGATGGAGAGGATAAAGGGCACTGCGCGCGAGGCGGTGGAGATAATATACAACTCTGGCTATACGCACAGCGACTTTCTCCGCTCTTTTACCACTTTTTTTGACAAGATTGCAAACTTTAACAAAGATACCAAAGCTCCGACAGAGACCGTTCTTGCCCACTGCGACGACGAGCCTATGGCGTGGTTTAAGAAATCACCAAAACCGACACTTGACCAACTCGCCCTTGCCGAGGCTCTACAAGCACTGCTTATAGAGGTTGTGAGGGGCTATGATAGGCTAAAGTATCTATACAACAGCTGTTCACTACTTAAAAAGAACTACCGTAGCTTTGCCCTGCTTGGCGACCTGTATCAGGCAGCACAGCAGGTTTGCCGCGAGGAGAATACCATGCTCCTTTCGCAAACAAAGCACACCATAGCCTCTTTTGTAACAGAGGAGGATGCACCATTTATCTACGAGAAGGTAGGCAACCGCTTTGAGAGGTTTATGATTGACGAGTTTCAAGACACCTCGCTCAAAGAGTGGCAGAACTTTTTGCCACTGCTGCGCAATGCCATCTCACAGAGCGTGGATACCTCGGTGCTACTTGTAGGCGACATAAAGCAGTCTATATATCGTTGGCGAGGCAGCGACTGGAATATTCTTGGCGATATTGCACCTCGAAATCTGAGTGAAAACAACACCCCTATAGAGCATAAAAACCTCAAGTGTAACTACCGCAGTCTGCCAGAGGTTGTAGAGTTTAACAACACGATTATCAGCAGCGTTGTTGAGAGCGAAAATAGTCGTCTGAACAGTTTGATAGACACTGCCCTATCTCAAAGCAGGATAAGCGAGGAGTGCTACCGTTCACTTTTCGACTCTCTGAAAAATGCCTACAATGAGAAGGAGCTGCACCAGACGCCGATGCGCAAATCAAAAAACCGCGGTTACATAGAGCTAAACGCCCACTACACCCAAGAGCCAGATATTCTACAGACCATAGAGCATCTTGTATATAGAGTTGGCTATGCTCCGTGCGATATTACCATACTTGTCCGCGACAAAGCCAGCGCACAAAAAATCGCAGCAACGCTCCTTGAAGCAGGGATAAAAGATGAGAGGATGCGCTTCGGTATAATGACTCAGGAGGCTCTGAAGATAAGCAGTTCGCAGAGCGTTGAGTTTATAATCTCGGCTATGCGTTATGCTATTGACCGCACAGATGTTGTAAGCCTTGGTGTATATAACAAATATTGCCACAACCTTGACTTTATGCACACTCTGACAGCTGAAGAGGTTGAGTTTTTTGATACTCTGAAGGGGCTTTCGCCAGAAGAGGCTTACGAGGCAATTTCAATCAAGTTCCACCCACTACTCAAAGATGAGGCGGCATACACCCATGCGCTGCATGAGCAGATAATAAAGTTCTGCAGCTCAAAAGTTGCTGATTTACAGCTATTTTTGCAGTGGTGGGACCAGAATGGAGCAGATAAATCTGTGACTATCGAAAAGAGCCGCAACGCCATTGAGATTATGACAATCCACAAGGCAAAGGGTCTGGAAAACAAGGTTGTAATTATCCCATACTGCACATGGCGTTTTGCTCCTGTACCAATGAAGCCTACAACAATCTGGGCGACACCTACAGAGGGGTGTGGGCTGAATATTGACACTCCATTTCCTGTGCAAGCCACCGTGGAGTGCAAAGACTCTATCTTTGCCGAGGGGTACTACAAGGAGTTGGTATATAGCCATATAGACGCAGTAAATCTGCTCTATGTTGCCCTTACTCGTGCTGCCGAGCAGCTGTATATCTTCTTCCCTATCTCTAGTCCGAGCGGCAACAACCCTACTACTGTGGGAGAGTTGCTGTGTGACATCACAAAGATAAGCGACGAGTATGTGGAGGTTGAGGATGCTGAGTCCCAGATGCCTGTAGTTCGCACTTATGGCATCTGTTACCCGCCTGAAGCGTCAAAAGAGTCTGAGGAGAGGCGTATAAGGCTTATCGACTCTGCCCCTTCAAAGGTTAAACTTAAGTTGCAGTTACCATCTACTCGCTACTTTGAGGGCGAGGGTGGCTGTGCAAACACTCCGCAGCAACAGGGTATTATGCTGCATAAAGTTATGGAGGATGCAGCCACAAAGGAGGATATACTGCTTGCCATAGAGCAACTTGTAACAGATGGTCTGCTGTCGGCTACAGAAGCCCATACTCTGAGAGATAATATAACCAATATTCTCTCTCAGAGCATCGCCTCAAGGTGGTTTGATGGTAGCTACCACACAGTTCGCCGCGAGAGCAGCATTATTGCCCCAGGCGAGGGCACTAAGCGTCCTGACAGAGTGATGATAAACGGCAGTGAGGCGGTTGTGGTTGACTATAAATTTGGAGAGCCAAACAGCGAATACAACAGACAGATAAAGCTGTACTGCCGTCTGCTTACTCAGATGGGCTACAGCACTGTAAAAGGGTATATTTGGTATATCCGCGAGAGTAGAATTGAGGAGGTTTTATGAAAGGAGTTTTAAGTATAATACCCAAAGTCTTTAGAGCTAAGGGGTGCATTGTAACGCTGACTATTTTTCTCAGGGCGTTGCTAAACTTTGTCGGGCTTGCTGCGCTGCTACCGATACTATACCTTATACTTGACAGCGAGGGTATTCACAACAACCCGCTGATAGAGAGTATTTACACTTGGGGCGGCTTTAGCTCTGACACAACCTTTACCGTAGCCGTAACAGCTGCGATGGTGGCATTTATTGCCGTAAAGTGCCTACTAAACCTTGCTCTGTACCGTTTTGAGCGAGACTATATCTACTCGCTATATCGCTATCTATCTCGCAACCTATATATTGGCTACTTCAACCGAGGACTCTCATTTATCAAGTCGTCAAACTCTGCGGTGCTATCCAGAAATGTAAATGTGGTCTGTTACACCTTTGTTGCGGGTGTACTAAGACCTATGGCTGTCATCTTAAGCGAGGCGATACTCTTTATTATGCTCTTTGTCTCCATTGCAGCCTACAACCCACTTGCAGCACTGCTCACAATTGTAATATTTATCCCCGCCGTATGGCTCTATTTTGCCCTTATCAGAGAGCGAGTAAACAAGTATGGAGATATTGAGAATCAGGCGCAGAGACTCAAATACCGCGATGTAGTTGAGACCTACCGCGGCTATGCAGATATTGAGATTAACAACGCCTTTGGTGGTATGTTGTCCTCTTTTGACACAAATATTGATACAATTATCAAGGTCGGAGCAAAAAATGCAACAGTATCCACCCTGCCGCAGATGTTCACCGAGATAGGACTTGCAGCAGGCATGGCACTACTTGTTAGTCTGAGCGTTGGGCTGAATAGTGGCGACATGAAGATACTATTCGGAATTTTTGCAGTTGCCGCCCTCAGACTTATGCCGTCAATTAGGTCTATAATGAGTTCATGGACAGCACTAAGATACAACCGTTACACAATAGATATTATCAAGGATGCTGACATTAACACCCCTGCCGTTGTAGAGGATAGTAGGCTATCAAGGCTTAACCTTAAGGAGCAGATAAGTGTAGAAAACCTCACTTTCCGCTTTGAAGATAGCAACAGCGACACTATCTCAAATCTCTCGTTTACAATCCGCAAGGGCGAGAAGATAGGTATCAACGGTCGCTCTGGTGCGGGCAAGACAACACTCTTCAACCTACTCCTTGGACTCTACAAACCCACATCTGGCAGAATATGCATAGATGGTCAGGAGCTATCTGACAGCAACCGTCGAGAGTGGCAAAACTCTATAGGCTATGTCTCGCAGAGTGTATTTCTTACCGACAGCACACTACTTGCCAATATTGTCTTAGGTTGCAAAGAGGAGAATATTGACATGAAGAGGGTCAACAGTGCCGTAGAGGCAGCCTCACTAAGCGAATTTGTAGCCGCATTGCCAAACGGGCTCAATACCCGCATTGGCGAGTGTGGCGCACTGCTCTCAGGCGGACAGAGGCAGAGAATAGGTATTGCTCGCGCGCTCTACAAGGGTGCTGATGTGCTATTTTTTGACGAGGCGACATCATCTTTGGACAACGAGACAGAGCAGAGCATAAACTCCTCTATTGTCTCCCTTGCGCGCTCTAACGAGGATATTACAATCGTCGTTATTGCCCACCGCGAGAGTTCATTATCATATTGCGATAGAATTATAACATTAAAGGTAGATTCTATAAATTAGGTCGAAGTTCAAAGCAACCAAAAATAGAATTTACACTAAGACGAAAAAATAATGTATTACTAATTTATAGAATATACCTAAAATAGTATGGAATATATTGTTGCACAGTACCGTATAAGGACATCGGGTAAGCACT
The DNA here is from genome assembly GCA_964541245.1 of uncultured Alistipes sp. GTDB lineage: Bacteria > Bacteroidota > Bacteroidia > Bacteroidales > Rikenellaceae > Alistipes. The sequence continues at coordinate 6,065 of CAZIPR010000004.1, read as the reverse complement.
CTGACATCGCAGCATGTGGAGTGCGTGGTTTTGCACCCTTTGCAGTTCAAGAATCTACAGAGAGTGCTGTTATGGATTTACTTACAGAGTGCAGTATTGACAAAGACTCTTTTGCAGAGCTTAAACTGATAAACAGCTTCGGATTTGAGGAGGATATTGCTCAGTGCAGGCTCTACAGCCACTCTACAGGCTATCTGTTTGAGATGGAGAAGAGCCAGGGCACATACCTCTTTGTAAAATACAATGACAGCCCTAAGGTCGAGGCTAACTTCGGACTTTTCGAGGTAGTAGATATCTCACTGCTCCGCTTCGGTCTATGGATGATGTTTGGGCTATGTATCACCCCACTTGGCGGCATTGCAATACACTCCTCGGTACTTGTAAAAGATAACCGCGCTGTATTGTGCCTTGGCGAGTCAGGAACAGGCAAAAGTACCCATACTCGCCTTTGGAGAGAGCATATTGAGGGAACTCAGCTACTCAACGACGACAGCCCTATTATCCGCCTTGTAGATGGCATCCCTACAGCCTTTGGCTCGCCTTGGAGCGGCAAGACACCTTGCTATCGCAACCTGAGCTACCCTATCGGCGGCTTTATCCGCCTCTCACAGGCTCCGTACAACAAGATTCATCGCCTGCCCGTACTTAATGCCATAGGTGCGCTACTGCCATCTTGTCCGCCTGCATTTGCATACGACGATACGCTGCAAGATGCTATCTGCGACACACTCTCAGATATGATTTCAAAAGTTAAGGTATATCATCTTGAGTGCCTGCCAGATGCTGCGGCAGCAGAACTTTCGTACAACACAATATTCGGCAAGTAATGAAGATAAAGAGTGGCTCAAATAAGGAGATGTTCTCCATTGTGCGCGACCTGCTGCTTGATGGCTCAACAGTCACTGTTGCCGTCAAGGGGCAGAGTATGCTGCCTTTCTTTCTAAGCGGCTCTACAGTAGTTATAAACCCTATAAAGGAGGAGGATTTTAGAAAGTATAGCGTAGTGTTTGCCGACAATAACGGGCACTTTGTCATCCACCGCATAATAGCTATTGACGGCAACAGAGTAACCCTGCTCGGCGACGGAAATATAGTAGGCACAGAGACCATGACAAAAGATAAAGTCTATGGAGCAATAAAATGCTCAGCACTACATATCTTCTTTGCCAAAATATGGCTCTGGATGCGCCCCGTCCGCCGATACCCACTCGCTATCCTTAGACGCGTCCTGCCGAAATAGCACACAGAACTGCCCGCTTTTTCGAGAAAAAGCAGGGCGTGCAAAAAGCTTTCGGCAAAACTGCGTTTTGCTAATGGCTGATGCGGATTTAGGATAGCCTAAAGCTATTACGACAAAAAATAGAGTCCTTTTCGCTTTCAAACAAGTTTGAGCTAAGGGCTCTATTTTTCATCGTACCACCTGCGGTGGCGTTCCCTAAATCCGAGAAACAGCTAAACTTAGTCTATCCCGTTAGCGCGCCACCCTAATACCCTCTAATAACCGCTAATAACCTCTAAATTTTCCACGCGCCAAAATAATTTTAGCATCAGAAGGGCGTAGTTGCAAGGTACACAAGAAACCGAGCGCGCAGCATACTAAAAGGTATGTGAGCAGCTCGGTTATCGAAGTGTAACGCAGCAAATGCGCTCTTATCACGCTAAAATTCCGCTAAAATATCGACGATAGCTATATCACTATTAGTCCCAACCCTAAACGGCGGACCCCAAAGCGACAGACCACTTGATACCCAGATGTGGGTGTATTTCCACTTGCGGTAGCCGTGGCTCTGTTCGTATAGGCAGTCAGTGAGGAGGTTAAGCGGGAAGACCTGACCGCGATGAGTGTGCCCTGCGACAAGCAGGTCAACCTTCAGAGAGTCTGCCTCAGAGAGGTTGTAGGGCTGGTGGTCAACAACTACAACAGGTTGCTGGGCATTAGTTGTAGCAATCAGTTCTGAAAGGCTCTTACGGTAGCGGTTTGTTCTATCGTCGCGCAGGATAATCTGAACACCATTTTTCAGAGTCACAACGCTGTCGCGCAGCATTGTGACGGTTGTATTTTTCAGGTATCTCTCCACGCTATCTATGCCGCTGATATACTCATGATTTCCTGGCGACATATAGACCCCTAACGGAGCTTTGATTGTCGAAAGTATCTTATCAAAATCCTCTCCGAGCAACGGTTTTATGCTATTATCAATCAAATCGCCCGCGATAAGCACCACATCTGGATTCTGGGCGTTAATCAGTTCTACATACTTTGTAAGGGCAGCTGTTCCCGTGCCATAGCCCAGATGGATATCGCTAACAGCTACCACACGCAGCTTATTGCCTGTAAAATTGCGATTTGTAGTAACCTCAATATGCTCTATCTTCGGATTTTGATAATTGATATATCCATAGACAAGCAGTAGCGTGGTTATAGGCAGAGAGTACCATAGTGTATGCCCCATATTCGGCACAGCTACCTTTATAAGATCTAAAACCGCAAGAGATAGCACCGAGTAGAGCAGAAAAACCATCCACACCGCGCCTACAGTGAATAGAGACTTAAGCAGCCACCCTGGCAGTTGAGAGTCTCTAAGACCTATTGTCACAAAGAGTGCACACGCTGCCACCCAGAAGAGCAGCGAGAGCAAAATCTTACCCCACAGCGGCAACCAAGCAAAGGCTTGCAGTGTTCTAAAAAACAGGTATCCGTTAGCACAAATATAGATTAACGGAAGTGCAAAAAATAGAATTTTCATACTACTTACTAAAATGCGTGCATCACTAATCTTCCAAAAAGGTACTCCAAAATAAAACTACATCTCGCCAAATCAAAGCACCCCCTCCGCCCAATTAAAGTACCGTATTTTAGCGTCAGAGTGTGTCAGATACGGTGCATCGTGAAAAATCCCATCGGTGGATAGTACCTAAAAGGTACAGCCACTGATGGGATTTAAGGGATGTGCCGTAGGTGGCACACTATCACGCTAAAATTTTTATGCTTCGAGAGCGAAACGCTTATAAGCCACCACAGTAGCCTCCTTGTCAGTGCGTGCAAGAAGCTCACGGATAGACTCCTTCTCGCCTACAACTGCCTGGTTAAGCAGGGTGTTCTCCTCGAAGAACTTACGCATCTTACCCTCAGCAATCTTCTCAAGGATAGCCTCTGGCTTGTTTGCGTTCTTAGGGTCTTGCTTCATCTGCTCAAGAGCGATAGCCTTCTCCTTCTCAACAACATCTGCTGGACAGTCGTCAACATCAATTGAGAGTGGAGCCATAGCTGTTGCCTGCATAGCAATCTGCTTTGCAACCTCCTCAGAAATCTCCTTATTGAAACCAAGGATAGTACCGAGCTTCTTATTGAAGTGAACATACGCGCTGATGTAAGCAGCCTCGATACGAGCGTAGTATGCAAGCTCGCACTTCTCGCCTGTCTGACCAGACTTCTCGGTTACAAGTTCCTCTACAGTACGACCCTCGTCGTTCTTTACAGCCAAAAGTGCATCGCGGTCTGCTGCGTCAGCTGCAACTGCAAGCTCAAGCATCTGGTTTGCAGATGCTGAGAACTCGCTATTCTGAGCTACGAAGTCAGTCTCACAAGCAAGGCAAAGGATATAGCCCTTAGTACCTACAATCTTGGTTACAACAACACCCTCAGAAGCATTGCGGTCTGCACGCTTAGCAACGATAAGTTTACCCTTCTCACGGATAATATCCTGCGCACGCTCGAAATCGCCCTCAGCCTCAGCAAGAGCCTTCTTGCAATCCATCATACCTGCGCCGGTCATTTTGCGGAGCTTCATTACATCAGCTGCCTTAATCTCTATTGCCATAATCTTTAATGTTTTTAGATTTTGGTTAATAATTACTCTGCCTTCTGCTCTGTTGCAGCAACAATCTCAGCTGCAGCTGTCTCCTGAGCATCTACGGCAGCCTTTACGCCGCGCTTTACGCGAGTTTTGCCCTCTTTCTTTACAGGAGCCTCAGTGTTAGCCTCAGCCTCTGTCTCAGTCTTCTCACGCTCAAGTTTGCGCTCCTCAAGACCCTCTGCGATAGCACCACATACAGTGTCAAGAACAATAGCGATAGACTTTGTAGCATCGTCATTTGCAGGGATTACATAATCAATGTCGGTTGGATCACAACAAGTATCTACCATTGCAAATACAGGGATGTTCAAACGCTTTGCCTCGCGAACTGCGTTCTGCTCCTTCTGCACATCAATAACGAAGAGTGCAGCAGGCAGACGGTTAAGGTCGGCGATAGAGCCGAGGTTCTTCTCAAGCTTTGCGCGCTGGCGAGAAATCTGAAGTTTCTCACGCTTTGAGAAATTCTCGAAAAGACCGTCAGCAATCTGCTTGTCGATGGTTGCCATCTTCTTAACAGCCTTTCGTATAGTTGGGAAGTTTGTCAGCATACCACCAGCCCAACGCTCAGTTACATAAGGCATGGTTACTGCTGCTACCTTTTCGGCAACAATTTCCTTAGCTTGTTTCTTGGTTGCAACGAACAACACGCGACGACCGCTCTTTGCGATCTGCTTAAGTGCTGCAGCTGCCTCATCAAGCTTCACTACAGTCTTGTGAAGGTCGATGATGTGGATGCCGTTCTTCTCCATGAAGATATACGGAGCCATTTTTGGGTTCCACTTGCGCTTCAAGTGACCGAAATGAACGCCGGCTTCCAAAAGTGTATTAAAATCTGTACGAGCCATTTTAATTTTCGTTTTTTTGTTTTTGTTTTAATCTCTTTACTTCAACTCAGGCAGTAGCCACAAAGGATCTGCTGAGTTTTCCGCGACAGGGCAATCGGCTGGTAGTACATATAATATATATAGGTAGTCCTCTCGATTTGCAACCACTGTCGTGCTTTGCCGAAATAGTTGGTACGGTAAGATTAACGCTTACTGAACTGGAACTTACGGCGTGCGCCTGGCTGACCTGGTTTCTTACGCTCAACCTCACGGGAATCACGAGTAAGGAAACCGTTCTTCTTCAAAACGGCACGATACTCAGGATTGATCTCGCACAGCGCGCGAGCAATACCCATGCGAGCTGCCTCAGCCTGACCCTTGATACCACCACCAACAAGGTTAACTACTACATCGTAGCTCTCGGTAGTCTCAGTTACAAGCAGTGGCTGCTTTACCTCATACTGAAGGATGTTCAGTGGGAAGTAAACAGCAAGCTCCTTCTGGTTGATTGTAATGTTACCTTTACCCGGCTTCACGAATACGCGAGCAACAGCTGCCTTACGGCGACCAACGGTGTTTACAACTTCCATAATGTTTACTTAATCTCGTTTAACTTAATTTGCTTTGGGTTCTGTGCAGCGTGTGGATGCTCAGCACCTGCATAAACCTTAAGATTTTTGAAAATAGCTGCGCCAAGACGAGTCTTAGGGAGCATACCCTTTACAGCCTCCTCTACAACAGCTGTCGGCTTGCGGTTAAGCAGGTCAGCAGGAGTGGCGAAACGCTGACCACCCGGATAGCCGGTGTGACGAACATAGACCTTGTCGGTCAACTTCTTGCCTGTGAGCTTCACCTTGTCCGCATTAACAACGATGACATAATCACCGCAGTCAGCGTGTGGAGTGTAGCTAGGCTTGTTTTTACCACACAGGATCTTTGCGACCTGTGAAGCCAAACGACCCAACACCTCGTTTGTTGCATCAATTACCACCCACTCTTTGGTGATAGTCGCTGCATTAGCCGAGATGGTTTTGTAGCTTAATGAATCCATTTGTTGTTAAATAATACTTGTTGTTAATAAATTATAATCCAACCTCGCACTTTGCGAGTGCGCAAAGATACGACAATTTTCTGAAATACACAACTTTTCAAAAAAATTAAAAAAAATAATAGTCCGCAGCACAAGGGAGGGGGGGGGCTTGGTCGCTTCGCTCCGAGGGTGCAAGTAGGGGATAACAGAGGAGAACTGCGACTTTTTGCGGCGTTAGTCAGTAAAGGAAAGCGCGAGCAGATGACGCTGAATAACACTGAATAACAGTTAATGGCAGCGAGGCTGACTAAAAATAACATTTTTAGTCAGCCTTGTTTTTGTTGCGTGAGGAAG
>CAZIPR010000003.1:0-91479 GCA_964541245.1 uncultured Alistipes sp. | reverse complement strand
CTCAAACATAAAAAGGCTGACTAATACATCCTTGCGGACTTTTTAGTCAGCCTCATTTATTAAAATTGGTACAAAATTACTCTTCGTCGGTATCAGTATAAGCCTTCAACAACTTATCCTGAACATCAGAAGGAACCTGCTCGTAAGAGTCAAACTTCATAGTGTATGTCGCAGCACCTGAAGTGAGTGACGAGAGGGTTGTTGAGTAACGATAGAGCTCAGCCAGAGGCACACGAGCCTGGAGGCGGTCGAAGCCCTTATCGTGGTCCATACCCATAATCATCGCACGGCGATTCTGCAAATCACTCATAACAGAGCCCATGTAGTCAGATGGAGTGAGTACCTCTACATTGTAGATAGGCTCCATAATCTTTGGACCTGCATTGCGGAATGCCTCCTTAAATGCGTTACGAGCTGCGAGTTTGAAGGAGATTTCGTTTGAATCAACTGGGTGCATCTTACCGTCGTAGATAATCACGCGGATATCACGCGCATAAGAGCCTGTAAGCGGACCCTCGTCCATCTTCTCCATAATACCCTTGAGGATTGCAGGCATAAAGCGAGCATCAATAGCTCCACCAACAATTGAGTTGTAATACTGCAACTTGCCACCCCAATCAAGGTCATACTCCTCCTTACCCTTGATATTCACGGTAATCTCTTTGCCGTTAACCTTATACTTTGATGGCTCAGGCATACCCTCGTAGTAAGGCTCGATAACCATGTGTACCTCACCAAACTGACCAGCACCACCAGACTGCTTCTTGTGGCGATAATCTGCCTGTGCAACCTTTGTAATAGTCTCACGATATGGAATCTTTGGAGCGAAGAACTCCATCTCAACCTTGCTATCAGCAGCAATTCTTGCCTTGAGGATGTTGAGGTGGTGCTCACCCTGACCTTGGATAATGGTCTGCTTAAGCTCCTTAGAATACTCAACAAGGATTGTAGGGTCCTCAAAACGAGCGTCGAGCAGCAGCTTGCCGAGCTTCTCCTCATTTGCCTGCTCCTTAGCCTTTACAGCTGCGCGGTAGCGTGGCTCTGGGAATACGATAGGCTCAACAGCTACAACAGATGATGCAGCAGCAAGGGTGTCGTTTGTGCGAGTGCCCTTGAGCTTAACTGTACAGCCAATATCGCCCGCAGAGAGCTGAGAAACCTTGATACGATTCTTTCCTGCTACGGCAAAAATCTGAGAGAGCTTCTCCTTGTTACCTGTACGAGAGTTGATAAGCTCCATACCCTCAGTAAGTGTACCGCGAACTACACGGAAGTAGTTAATCTCGCCAATGTGGCTCTCAACCTGGCTCTTGAATACAAATGCAGCAACAGGTGCAGTCTCGTCAGCTGGCATAGCCTCGCCCTCAACAGAGAGGAAATCAGGTGCCTTAGTAGGACCTGGAGCAACATTGATGATAAACTCCATCAGACGCTTTGTACCGATGTCGCGCTTACCGCTACATACGAAGATAGGCATAACCTTGCGGTTTGCAACACCCAACTTAAGACCTGAGCGGATATCGTCCTGAGTAAGTGTACCCTTGTCGAAGTAGAGCATCATCAGCTCGTCATCATACTCAGCAGCAGTCTCTACAAGCTCCTGGTTGTAAGCAGCAGCTTTTTCCATCTCTGACTCTGGAATATCATACTCCTCACGAGTACCGTTCTCGTCAACAAAGCGGTACATCTTCATCATCAGAACATCAATAAACGAGTCGAAGCCTGCGCCCTGATTTACAGGATACTGCACAACAACAGGTTTTACTACAGAGTCAGCCTTGATGCTCTCAAGTGTAGCCTCATAGTTTGCCTTCTCAGCATCGAGCTGGTTGATTACACCGATAAGCGGCTTGTTGAGGATGCTTGCATAGCGACCCTGAATCTCATTACCAACCTCCCAGCCGGTCTGAGCATTGACAAGCATAACACCAACATCGCCTACCTTGAAAGCAGAGAAGAGGTTGCCGCAGAAGTCGTCAGAGCCTGGGCAGTCAATGATATTGAGTTTGCGACCCATAAACTCAGTAAAGAGTGTAGTCGCATAGATTGAGCGTTTGTACTCATGCTCGATGTCGGTGTTATCCGACAGAGTGTTGTTGTTTTCGATGCTACCACGACGGTCAATTACCTTTCCCTCATAAGCCATAGCCTCTGCAAGGGTGGTTTTACCTGAGCCTGGGGCACCAACAAGAACAATGTTTTTAATCTCCTTTGGTGAATAATTTTTCATCTGTCTATAATAGTTTTAAGGTTTGCAAATTTGGACAATGTCCGTTTTCAGTCTATAAAATTAAGCACTTTTTTTCAATCCGACAAAAGAAAATGAAAAAATCTGCATTTTTGGTGCAGATTTTTACCTTTTTGCTGTGAATAGCAGTGGATAGTGGCGGGCTTTGCCCTTAATGGCATACAATGGCAGCGCGCAATTTTGTAGGGTCTTTAGAGTCAATAGGGTCTCTAAGGTCTCTAAGGAGCGCGCAAAGAATAGCGGCTATTAGAGGTAGTTAGGCATTAGGGGGCGCGCATTTAGTAGTGAGTTTAAGGAGTTTAACGAGATTAGGGAATTTAGCGAGCGCGCAAAAGCCGATACCCTGTAAAACAGTACAGACTTTTTTCGCTGTTTTCGGATTTAGGGGCTGCCATCGAAGATGGTACGATAAAAGAATAGAGCCCTCACTCAAGCTCGCTTGAAAGTGAAAGGACTCTATTCTTTTATCGTAATAGCCGCAGGCTATCCTAAATCCGCATCAGCCATTAGCAAAACGAAGTTTTGCCGAAAGTCTTTTGGGTCACTTTTCTTCAGAAAAGGGACGGTACTGTGGGGGGGCTCACCGATAAGTCGGCAGACGGCGGCTTTGCCCTCAGTGCCGAGGGAGATGGTAAAGTTATTGACGAAGAGGGAGATATGTTTATCTATAACTTCATCTTCAAGTTCTTGGGCGTGTTTTTTGACAAAGTCGCGTGAGAGTGTTGGGTTATCGAGGGCAAACTGTACCGATTTTGAGAGCAGGCTCTCAAAGTCATGTTTCAGCTGCTCTCCAAGGTCGCGCTTTATTACAATAGCCCCCAAAGGCAGTGGCAGTGAGGTCTCCCTCTCCCACAGTTGTCCTAAGTCGGCAACAAGTTCTAAGTTACGCCTTTGATAGACAAATCGCCCCTCATGGATAAGCACACCAGCATCGGCTTTGCCCTGCTCAACAGCCTCAGCAATCTCGGAAAAGAGCATTGGGATAACCTTAACATCTGGAAAATACCTCAGCAGCAGAGCTGTGGCTGTGGTATTCAAACCTGGGACAATCACGCTACTTATCGTACCACTCTCCCCTTTGCGGCGCACAAGAAGCTGACCGTTACCACGACCTAACGCCGAGCCACTATCAAGCAGGGCGTATTTGTCGGCAATTTTAGGGTATGCGGAGTAGCTGATTTTACAAATATCTGGCACGCCAGCTATCACGGCGCAGTTTAGCTCCTCGATGTCATGATACTCAACCTCAAACTCTCCGACGCTATTCTCTATACGGCTGTTTATGATAGCGTCAAAGGCAAAGGTGTCGTTTGGACAGGGAGATATGTAGAGTGAATATCGTCTCATTAGAACAGTTTATTTATACAACTTATCAGTGACTCTAAAGCCAACGGTATATTCCAATCCTCTCTGCGGTCTGTTGTGTAGTTTGAGACAGCACGAATCTCGCCACAAGGGATAGAACCCTGAGCGCAGAGGGCAAAAATTGCCGCCCCCTCCATATTCTCTACCTCTGCACCATCAGCCTCTGCACCAACACTCATAACAGAGTTTGAGACAACAGCCTTGAGTGGCAAGCGGAGCGTTGCTGTGTAGCTCTTACGGTACGCCGCAGGCAGAGTTGCACTCCTCTCCTCTGAGATGCAGACAACCTCGCCAATCTTTAGACTGCTGCCGTATGCGCCCGCAATGCCGCACAAAATTACCTGCTCAGGCTCTTCTCTTCTAATAATCTCTGCCATAGCACAACCAGCCTCAACAAGACCAACCCCGCAGATGGCAATCTGAAGGTCTGACCTAATAGCACGCAGCGGTGCCGCCTCAGCCTCGGTGGCAAAGATTAGAAGTGGAGTTTTTTTCATCTTGCTTCCAAACTATTCTATTGTCTCATTTTGCACCTTTTTATCGTCAGAGTGGTGTATTTATAACACTCGGCGCGATTGTTGTCGATGGGCTGTACTAAAGCGTACCGCCCATTGACAACATATCGCGTTAGCGGAAGTAAATGCACCGCTATCACGATAAAAACGCCTCTAATTCGTCAACGGTAACAGGTATCTTCTTGTCGCCGCCAAGAACTACTCCACCATTGTCGGTAACAACAACATCATCTTCGATGCGGATGCCGCCAAAGTCGCGGTAAGAGTCTAACTTGTCGTAGTTTACAATACCTGTATAGAGACCCTCAGCGCGAGATTTATCTATCAGCGCAGGGATAAAGTATATTCCTGGCTCATTGCTCATAACAGTACCCGCTCTAAGACGCCAAGACGCACGATGAACACAAGTAGCCTCCTGTGCTGCACGCTCTGCAATCTCAGAGAAGTCGTAGCTGCGCTCGCCAAACGCCTCGCAGTCGTGAACATCTATACCCATGCCGTGCGAAAGTCCGTGCGGCATAAATAGGAACATAGCACCCGCAGCAACGGCATCCTCGGCACTGCCTTGGATAAGTCCCACACCCTTAAGACCCTCAGCAAGGGTAAGGAGTGCCTTGCGGTGGACATCCTCCATATACATAGCCCCTGTACGCATATTTTGAGGTGCCTCTTGGTGGGCAGCCAATACTATATTATATATATCCCTCTGCTTGTCGGTAAATTTACCACTTACAGGATATGTACGCGTGTGGTCAGAGCAGTAGTTCTCAACACTCTCTGCACCAGCATCTACAAGCAGCAGACGACCGTTCTCAAGCGTGCCATCGTAGTTGTGGTTGTGCAGAGTCTCGCCATGCTGTGAGACGATAGAGGTAAATGAGATACCTCCACCACGGCTGAGCGCAACACCCTCAATAGCACCTGCAATCTCGCGCTCAACAACACCCTCGCGGCACATCTTCATCGCTGTAGTGTGCATATCGTAGCCGATATGGAAGGCGCGCTGCATAGCCTCAATCTCCTCATCACTCTTAACCTCGCGCATACCTGCCACGGCAAACATCAACTCAATAGATTTGCCTGCAAGTAGCTCCTCTGGGCTCTTACCAAGCAGAGAGCATAGTAGCATCGTTGTCTGCCCACGATATGGCGGCAGATAGTGTACAGTCTGACCCTGCTTAACAGCCTGAGAGACAAAATTATGCAGAGCCGAGAGTGGAAAACTCTTTGTAACGCCAACCTGCGCACTGAGCTGAGCGACAGTAGGCTGCGGACCCATCCAGATAATATCATCAACGGTTACATCGTTGCCAAAAATTGTCGCCTCGCCTGTCGCTGCATCTATAACACCAAAAAACTGCGGCAGTGTAAGACCAAAGTAGTAGATAAATGTGCCGTCCTGACGGAAGTGGTAGGCATTATTTGGGTAGTTGTATGGAGCCTCCCAATTTCCAGGGATTAGAATAAGTCCACTGCCAATACGGCGGCAAAGCTCTGCTCTACGAGCAGCGTAAATTGCTGAACTAAACATATTTTATTCGCTTTATTTGTTATACTTAATCTCTATTTTCAAAACTATCTCGAGGCTATGGTTATTGTCGTAGATAACCGCCTCCTCCACTACGGAGCGATGCACTACACTCTGTCCATCGGCAATAGTTGCCACTATCGGCTTATTATGGTTATTACTCAAGCACCCGCAAGTAGCAAAAATGCTACCTTACCTCTTCTTTATATAGCTTATCTCCACGACGGCACTCGCCCTCAACCTTAATCGAGCAAACATCCCCCTGCTTAACACTATCAACAGGGTTTAGGTCAAAGCGTATTTCGCCGACAATCTGCTCTACGCAGCCTGTGGTCTCGCCCATCCAGAGAATCTCGTCGCCTACGGCAAGTGGAGCAGCCTCAATAAGCACCTCAGCCACACCAAGACGCTTGAAGAAGTTGGTAACCTTGCCTACATAGACCTTGCGACGGGTTGCAGAGCTGCCGTAGTTTGTGCTATGCTCAACAACCTTTGCCCCTGCGTAGTATCCACCCCAGAAGCCGCGGTTAAAGACCTTTGAGAGTTGCTCTTTAAGTGTTGCGGCATACTCTCTGCTATACTCTCCACGCTCTATAGCCCGAAGTGCAAGGTCGTAGCACTCAACAACCCTCTTGACATACTCTGCACCGCGCGCACGACCCTCTATTTTGAGAACACTCACGCCTGCATCTATAAATTTATCAAGGAAATCTACTGTACATAAATCCTTTGGCGAGAGGATATATCTGCCATCAATATCGAGCATCTCGCCCGAATCCTTATCTTGGATTGTATATTTTCGGCGGCAAATCTGGCGACAAGCCCCACGGTTTGCCGAACAAGCAGTCTCATGCTCCGAGAGGTAGCACTTGCCCGAAATAGACATGCACAGCGCACCATGTGCAAACATCTCTATCTTGAGTAGTTCGCCTCGCGGGCCCCTTATATCCTGCTCCACGATAGCCTTTTTGACCATTGCAATCTGCTCAAGCGAAAGCTCGCGCGCCAAAACCACAACATCAGCCCACTGCGAGAAGAACTTTGCAGCCTCGCTATTGGATATATTACACTGGGTTGAGATATGCACCTCAATACCAACCTTATAAGCGTAGAGAATAACCGACAAGTCTGAGGCTATAATTGCATCTACCCCCTCTGCCGCAGCCCTATCAACAACGCTGTGCATCTGCTCCAGCTCGGTATCATAGATAATGGTGTTGACAGTAAGATAGGTCTTAACGCCGTGGCTGTGGGCTATACGGTTTATCTCAGCCATATCATCTGCGGTAAAGTTTGCCGCCGAGGCAGAGCGCATATTGAGCTGCCCGATACCGAAATATACCGAATTTGCACCAGCATTGATTGCTGCATAGAGCGACTCATACGAGCCGACAGGAGCCATTATCTCTATACTCTCTCTTCTCATCTTTACTACTTCTTACGACCAACAAGGCTCTCAACATAGGCTCTCATATACTCTGTGCGCTCTTGTGGGATACTAAGAGTGTCAAGAATCGAGAGTGCGCGCGATATACGCACCGCAATCTGCTGCTCAGTCTGCGCTGGAGCATCAAGGGTGTCGTAGAGAGACTTTATGGTTGAAATCTTCTGCTCGTCTGTAAGATCTGTGCGCAGGTGTGTTGTGCGCAACACCTCACGCTGCGCCTCTGTGGCGTGCGAAAGGGAGATAATCATCAGATAGGTCTTTTTGCCCTCAAGAATATCTCCGCCAATCTTCTTGCCAAGCCTCTCGTCACCGTAGCTGTCAAGCAAATCGTCCTGAAGCTGAAAGGCAAGACCTACCTCGGTGGCAAACTTGTGCAACTTCTGCACATCCTCCTCCGAAGCACCTGCAAGAACTGCACCGATAGTTACCGCACCCACAAGCAGAGCTGCAGTCTTGAGGTCTATCATATTCATATACTCAGCCACAGCCACCTTCTGCTGGGTCTCAAAATCCATATCATACTGCTGACCCTCACAAACCTGCTCAGCCATGGCGTTAAATCGCTCAAAGACTGTTGGCAGATATTGCGCAGGAACACTCTGCAAGTGACGGTATGCCTCAATTAGCATCACATCGCCTGAGAGAATAGCCACATTACTACCCCACTTTGCATATACCGAAGGACGACCTCTGCGCACAGCAGCATTGTCCATAATATCATCATGAAGAAGGGTAAAATTGTGAAAAATCTCAATCGCCGTAGCCGCAGGAAGCACACTCTGCACATCATCGGCAAACATATTATAGGCAAGCATCGTAAGCACAGGACGCATACGCTTACCACCCTCGGCAAGTGCATAACGAATTGGCGAATAGAGCTTTTCTGGCTCATCAGGCATAGCGACCAACGACAAATGTCGCTCAAACATCTCTGTAATCTGCTGTGGAGTATTCATAGTCTTGAAGTATATTCTATAAATTAGCAATACATTATTTCCGTCTTAGGGTAAATCCTATTTCGGTCGCTTTGAGCCTCGACCTAATTTATAGAACCTACCTTAAAAAATTTTTCTCATGCAAAGTTAATTAAAGCAATTCAAAATTCAAAATAAAGGGAGTATAAGTGTAAGAATTGGGTTGCGGAGGTGCTTGCCACTTTTTGTGCTGTTAGTCGGTAAGGAGGGCACAAACAGATGACACTGAATAGCATTGAATAGCATTTAATAACAGCGGGTCTAAAGCCCCTTAATAGTTACGCGGTACAGGGTATAAGGTTTCTCGCGCGCTGTTATTGTTTGCCATTAAGGGCGCAAGCCCGTTGCTATTCACTGTTATTCTCTGCTATTAAACTGCGCGCCACTTTTTGCACCGTCAGTCAGTAAGGAGATAGCGCGAAAAATTATAGAGAATTTAAGGAGAATAGGGATTTTTAAGGAATTTAGGGAGCGGAACAAAAAAAGTTCAAGGGGCATCGAGCCCCTTGAACTTTTGCGCGCGCTCCTTAAACTCACTATCCTCGCTAAACTCCCTAAATCCTCTAAAACCGCGCGCCCAATGAAAGCTCCGCATTTTAGCGTCAGAGTGCGGTAGTTGCCAGACGCACAAGAAAGCCGAGAGCGCAGCATACTAAGGCGTATGTGAGCAGCTCGGCTATCGAAGTACAACGCAGCAAATGCCGCGCTATAGCAACAAAATTACAGGCGGGCGAGTTTAACAGTAAAGTGACGCATCAACTCTGTCTCCCAAACAATCTCCACACCGCGGGTAATGTCGTTGCGGCGGTCGAATACATTTTTAAGAGCCACAGCGATAACATCCATGTGGTTGTTGGTATATACTCGGCGAGCAACGCAGAGGCGGAGCAAATCAAGACCACCAAAGCGATTCTCACGGGTTACAGGGTCACGGTCTGCAAGGATGTAACCAATCTCGCAACCACGCACACCAGCCTCAAGGTATAGCTCGATAGCCAAAGTCTGAGCTGGGAACTCCTCCTTTGGTACAGAGGTAAGAATCTTTGATGCATCAACAAAGATTGCGTGACCACCTGCAGGACGCTGATAAGGGATGCCAAACTCGTCAAGGCGAGCTGCGAGGTACTGCACCTGGCGGATACGAGTGTCGAGGTTGTCGAACTCTGTATTCTCGTCAAGACCTACAGCCAAAGCCTCCATATCACGACCGTTCATACCGCCGTAAGTAAGGTAGCCCTCAAATGGGATACAGAAACGCTTTGCACCCTCGTACCAATCCTCGTGGCGAGTTGCAATAAAACCACCCATGTTAACAATACCGTCCTTCTTTGCAGACATTGTCATACCGTCAGCAAGGGCGTACATCTCAAGAACAATCTCCTTGATTGTCTTATCTGCATAACCCTCCTCGCGGGTCTTGATAAAGTATGCATTCTCAGCAAAACGAGCAGAGTCAAGAACAACACGCTTGCCATACTTGTCAGCAATAGCGCGCACAGCACGCAGATTCTCCATAGATACAGGCTGACCACCAGCGGTGTTGTTGGTAACTGTTACAATTATGAAAGGAACCTTGTCGTGATGCTCTGCAAGAGCCTTCTCAAGCTTTACAGGGTCAACATTTCCCTTGAAAGGAATCTCAAGCTGAGTATCCTTAGCCTCGTCGATTGTGCAGTCCAAAGCAACAGCCTTGCGAGACTCAATATGACCCTTTGTGGTGTCAAAGTGAGAGTTGCCAGGAACAACATCGCCAGCCTTTACAAGATGGCTGAAGAGTACATTCTCAGCAGCACGACCCTGGTGTGTAGGGATAACATACTCAAAGCCTGTGATGCGGTTAATAGTCTCTTTGAGGTGGAAGAAAGAACTTGAGCCTGCATAGCTCTCATCACCCAACATCATTGCTGCCCACTGACGGTCAGACATTGCACCTGTACCAGAGTCGGTCAAACAGTCAATATAGACCTGATCTGCACGCAACTGGAAGAGGTTGTAGTGTGCATCTTTCATCCACTGCTCACGCTCCTCGCGTGTACTCTTACGGATTGGCTCAACCATTTTGATTCGCCAAGATTCTGCAAAAGGTAATTCCATGTTTTTTAATTTTAGATATGTTTTGTAAATGTTTATAGTCGCTATTCTCCACAAAATTACAAATTTTTGCACGGTTTTCGCAATTTTTTCAAGAAAATATGTAAAAATATACAAAAAATGTTGCGCGGTATAATATTTTGTATTATATTTGCGTTGTGATATTACAGAAAACTAACAAAAAAAACAACAAGAAGATGAAACGAATTTTAGCAATTTTTTCGATTCTGCTCACAGTAGCTTTTGTAGCAAAAGCTGACGAGCGACCAACAGAGCTGAGCAAGATGCCTAAAAGCGC
The DNA here is from genome assembly GCA_964541245.1 of uncultured Alistipes sp. Classification (GTDB taxonomy): domain Bacteria; phylum Bacteroidota; class Bacteroidia; order Bacteroidales; family Rikenellaceae; genus Alistipes. Next base: position 81,013 of record CAZIPR010000003.1, on the reverse strand, counting down.
ACAACAGTTTGTGGCACAACATTTTGCAAAAGTTCCTGTAATGTATGCAACAGTTGACAAAGAGATGCTCGACACAGACTACGAGCTGCGCCTTGAGGATGGTACAAAGATAGATTTTGACGGCTCAGGTCGCTGGACAAGCGTCTCAAACAAACGAATTGGCGTCTCGCCAAAAATTCTCCCACAGACAATCGTCTCGTACATCACAAAAAACTACCCTCAAGCCCACTACCTGAAAATCGAGCGCGATAGCAGAAGCTACGAGGTAAAACTCTCAAACGGCATCGAACTCGAATTTTCCCTCTCTGGCAAACTGATAGGCTTTGAGGATTAGCTGTGTGACTGACATTGCCGTCAGTCTGCAAAGAAAAGCGCGAAAAATCCAGCGTAGGTCGAGCCTACGCTGGATTTTTGCTTCGCAGAAGGGAGGTTAGTGAGGCTAAGGAGATTAAGGAGCGCGCAACTTTTTGCGCTATTAGTCGGTAAGGGATTAGCGCAAAAATTATAGGGGATTTAAGGAGGTTAAGGAATTTTAAGGAACTTAGGGAGCGGAACAGAAAAGTTCTGCGGGGCATCGGGTCCCTTTGAACTTTAGCGCGCGCTCCTTAACCTCACTAACCTCGCTAAACTCCCTAAATCCTCTAAAAACTGCGCGCCCAAATCAAAGCACCGCCCCAATTTTAGAGTCAGAGTGGCGCATTTACAACGCCGCGATTAAGCCGAGCGCAATCAAACCTGTTTGAATTGCCGAGGCGGAGCGGTGAAGGGTCGCCTTTGGCGAGCCAACGCTCGGCAAAAAATGCCGACAATGAGCAGTACCTTCAGTACAGCCCATCGTCGGCATTTTTGTTAGCGGAAGTAAATGTGCCGCTATCACGACAAATTACATGCGGGCGGTAGGACGGCGCATAGGACGCCCCTCCTGCTCCATATAGTAACGCTGTGATTTAAGCAGGTTGCGAGACTGAAGCACCATAGTCTTGGTCTCGGCGAGGATATTGAGGTAGAGCATACCCGATTTTGAGTTTGACTTACCCTCATGGATTCTAATAAGCTCAGTCTTTGTGAGGTCTGCGATTTGGGTAAAGAGTGCATCGCGCATATCAAGTACCTGGTCAATATCGCTATAGTCGCCACTTGTGAGCATATAGAGTATTCGCTGGTAGATAATATCCACATCGCTATTTACATTGAGCAAATCCTCTGTCTGTGTACGGCTCAGACCCTCATGGTTGTTGTCGATATGCTCGAATGCTGGGCGGGTGATGTGTACCAGAGATTTTGTCATCTCATTAAGGTAGTCAACCACCTGTACATAGTATAGTGACAAGTTAAGGTCGCTATCGTATGTACGGCGCAGAGTAGAGGCGATAGAGTATTTGAGGTTGTGGATATGGTTGTAGTTGCCCGATGCCTCAATCATAAGCTCTTTGAGGGCTCTACGATTCTCTTTCATCAGGGCTATAAGTGTACGATTGTAGATGCGTGTTGACTGGGTAATTGTGCCATCAACGAGTGACATAACGCTCTCTGAGACATCTTCGTTGCCAGATGAGAGGACAACGGTATGAAGTTTATCATCCTTCTCCTCGCTCTTTTTAGCACTCTTGAAGTTGCTGTGGATAAGCATATAGATACAAAGCACGGTCAGCAGACCAAATGCAATCCAGCCGCCCCACATAAGCAGTGCGCTGACAACAAGGGCGATGATAAAACCACCGATAGCGGTTACAAACCAGCCCATGATAACAGTCATAACACCTGTGATACGATATACCGCACTCTCACGACCCCATGCACGGTCTGCAAGGGATGAACCCATAGCCACCATAAAGCATACATAAGTTGTTGAGAGTGGCAACTTAAGCGAGGTTGCAAGTGCGATAAGCAGAGAGGCAGTTGTGAGGTTTACAGTGGCACGAATCATGTCGTATGGCGCACCGCTGTGCTCTATATCAGCCCACTCAAAACGCTTGCCGATAGCGACCTTTGCTCTCTCTGGGGTTATGCGGTCGAAGAAGTGTACCATATTTATAGTACCGCGCACGAGTGTTCTTGAGAAGAGAGAAGAGGAGTGTTGTGGCTGAACATCGTCGCCCTGGGCAGAGAGTGAGAGCTCTGTCTCTGAAACATGCATAGACTTGCTTGAAGTCCAAAGGGTTATAACCATGATAATACCCGCAGCAAGGATATAGAGAAAGTTTGCCTGCTCAGGTTTTGCAAGGGAGGTCATAAGCAGACCCTCGTTCATGCCTGTTGCGGTCTTAGCCTCAGCAAAGGCATCAAAACCTGCGATAGGCACACCGATAAAGTTTACAAGGTCGTTACCTGCAAATGCAAGAGCAAGGGCAAAAGTACCTGCAAGGATATTGATTCTGAGGATGTTAATCTTGAAGAGCTGCAAGAAGAAGAGAATCAACGAACATACCGCCCAGCAGATAAGCAGAGATATAACAATATGGTCGTTAACCCAGCCGATAAATGCGCTATCACTCAAGATATTCTTCAGACCCTTAAAGAGGGCAAAATATACAATTGAGGTCAGTGAAGCACCGCACCAGATAGCACCTACCCTTTTGAGCATCTTCACATAGCGGAAAGAGAAAATCAGGCGCGAGATGTACATGATAATCGTTCCACAAACAAACGCCAAGACCACTGAGAGCAAGATTGCCGAGACAATACCCATAGCACGCGATGTGTTGATATACTCGCCCAGCATAGCAAATGTTACAGCCTCGTCAGTTGTGATTTTGTAGAGCGAAACCGCTACAGCCGAGCCTAAGAGGCAGAATATCAGCGAAACGGTTGTCGAAGTTGGCAGACCGAGCGAGTTGTAGAGGTCGAGCAACACAACATTGGCAATCATCACACCAACATAGAGCAACATAACCTCTTTGAAAGTGAATAGCGAAGGGTTAAACATACCACTTCGCGCAACCTCCATCATGCCGCTTGAGGTCATCGCACCAATAATAATACCAATAGAGGCAACAATCAAAATTGTGCGCATCTTGGCAGCCTTAGAGCCGATTGCGGAGTTTAGGAAGTTGACAGCATCGTTGGTAACTCCAACATAGAGCCCCGAAACAGCAAGTATAGCCAAAACGACCACTACTGCAATGTAAATTCCTGTCATATATTTTAAGAATTAGTAATTTTTAACAACAAAGATAGTTCTATTTTGCTATCCTGAGCCACAGCACGGTTAGAGTTAACGAAAAATTAACATTGGAAGAGCGCGGAGTAATAACAGAGAATAGCAAAGAATAGCAACGGGCTTGCGCCCTTATGACATATAAGACAGCGCACGATTTTTATAGGGTTATTAGAGTTTTTAGAGACAATAGGGTCTGCGCGCAAAAACTGATACCCTGCAAAGTGACTGTTGCGCTTGGTTATTAAGGGTCGTTAGACCCGCTGTCATTAACTGCTATTCACTGTCATTTCTGCGCGCTATTCCCCCACCAACTAACGGTGTAAAAAGTACGCGCAATTAGTCGGCAGCCGGAGTAATTTTTTTTGATTTTTATAGGTCACAACTTGCGAAAAAAATCACTATTTTTGCTCTGAACCCATTATGCTACAGGCATATAGAAGGTTCTTGTTCAACCATAAAATTAACAATATGTCTAAAACTTTTGAAACCAATGCTCAGAAAGCATTGACCATGGCAGCAGGTATTAAAAAACATCTTGACCAAGTTGCCCATCTCGGCGTAAGAGAGGATGTGCTTGACAAAATCACAGCTGATGCAGAGCTTGCTATTGAGATGAGCCGAGAGGTTGACTCTCTTCGCCAACTAACATCAGAGAAGTTGCAGCAGGCAAACGACAAACTTGCAGAGGTTAAAGAGGCTGCTATGCACTATCGTACTCTTATCAAGTGCAACTATCCCCCAGAGAAGTGGGAGGAGTTCGGTATTATGGATAAGAGATAATTCAATGCTACTGTAGATACTTTATAGGTTGCGCGGCTATTTCACAGTCGCGCAACCTAATAATAGAGAATAGCAACGGGCAAAAGTTCAAGGGATTCGATATCCCGCAGAACTTTGAATATACCGCTCCTTATCTTCCCTAATCTCATTAAACTCCTTAATCTCACTTCTGCAAAGCAGAAAGATAGCGTAGGTTCGATGCCTGCGCTATCTTTTTTGCGCTTCCCCTTTACCGACCGACAGCACAAAAAGCAGTTTGTTCTGTCCCCTAATTTGTGCGCAGAGTAAAAAATTTGGTTTTTGATTTGCAATGTTGTATCTTTGCCTAAGATTATGCTTATTTCTATAATTGAAATATTGCTGCGAGGTTTTGCTGTTGGTTTGGCGGCTTCTATCACAGTGGGTCCTGTGGCGGTGTTGTGTATTCAGCGCACGCTGAGCAAGACCACCAGGGCAGGCATTATTTCGGGTTTAGGTGTGGCTTGTGCCGATACACTTATGGCGATAATTGCCTACTTTTTCTTTGCTATGATGCAGGCTCAGATTGAGAAGTACAGCAGCATACTGAGCATTATCGGCGGAGTTTTTGTCGTAATTGTGGGTGTTTATATCTTTTTTCAGAATCCTGTGCCACAGATTAGGCGCAACAGGGCTGGCAACACCACTCTTTGGAAAGATTTTGCCTCAATGTTTGGTTTTACCATTGCCAACTTTGTGGTTGTAATACCATACATCCTCGCCTTTTTTGCCATGTTTGGCGTAGGCACAGCCTCTGAGAGCCAAGATATGGCTTCGCTTATAACCAGCATGCTTATAATCTTAGGATTTTTATGTGGTGCATGTACTTGGTGGATAGGTCTAACCTCTGTAATTAGTCTCTTCCGCCGTCGTTTCCGTCCGCGCCACCTATTAACAATAAATCACATTGCAGGAATTATTGTAGGTCTGCTTGGCATCTACACAATCCTATCAACTTTTACTCAGACAACAAATGGAGTGCTACACTAACAAGAAGAAGATAGTTATTGCCATAGATGGTTTCTCGTCATGCGGCAAGAGTACCTTTGCAAAAGCTATCGCAGCCCGTTTGGGCTATATTTTTATCGACACAGGTGCAATGTACCGCTCTGTGACCCTCTACGCCCTTGAGCATGGAGCAATTCGCAGCGGCATTGTAAACGAGGATGAGATTGTTAGGCTTTTGGATAATATCTCAATATCCTTCAGATTCAACCCTCTGCGCGGTGCGAGTGATATATATGTCAATGGCGATATTGTAGAGGGTAAAATCAGAACTATTGAGGTCAGTAACTTTGTCAGCGCGGTAAGCTCTATCCGCCAGGTGCGTGAGAAACTTGTTGCTATACAGAAGCAGATGGGTGCCTCTCGCGGTGTTGTGATGGATGGCAGGGATATTGGTACTGTTGTCTTTCCAGATGCAGAGTTGAAGATTTTTATGACCGCCGATGCTACAGTCCGCGCACAGCGCAGGTATGACGAGCTTACAGCCAAGGGCGACAAGGTGTGCTTTGAGGAGATTCTCGAAAATGTTATCTCCCGCGACCATGCCGATATGAATCGCGCCATCTCCCCACTGCGCCAGGCAGAGGATGCTGTAGTGCTTGACAATAGCTACATGACCGTTGAGCAGCAGATGGAGTGGTTTGATAACGAGTTTTTAAGGGTGCAAGATTCTCTAAAATGAGGGTTACTATAGATGATAAATCGGGCTTCTGTGCCGGTGTTGTCCGCGCTATATCAGAGGCAGAGCGCGCCCTTGAGCAGGGTGGCACTGTCTATTCTTTGGGCGATATTGTCCACAACCGTATGGAGGTGCAACGCCTTGAGGCTTTGGGTCTTAAAACCATAACACACAGCGACTTACACAACCTTGAGGATTGCAGAGTGCTTATCCGCGCACATGGAGAGCCGCCTACAACATACACCCTTGCCCAGAGCCGCAATCTGACTGTTATTGATGCCACTTGTCCCGTTGTTGCAGCACTGCAAAAGAGGGTTAAGCGTGCGTATGACACAATGAAGAGCTGCGGTGGTACGGTTGTAATACTTGGCAAGCGTGGTCATGCCGAGGTTGTTGGACTTACGGGGCAGGTTAACGAAGATGCTGTTGTTGTAGAGTGTTGTGAGGATTTGGAGCAGATAAACTTCAACGCTCCGATATACTTCCTCTCGCAGACAACTCAATCTGTGGCACTATTTAACGAGCTTTGTCAGGTTATGCGCAGCCGACTCTCGGACAGCAGCATGCTGACTGTTGATGACACAATCTGTCGCCGTGTATCTTCGCGTGAGGAGCATCTGAGGAGCTTTGCCCGCTCGTTTGATGTGATACTCTTTGTCTGCGGGCGTAAGAGCAGCAACGGCAAGGTGCTATTTGAGATTTGCCGCCAGGAGAACAGCCGCTGCTACAACATTGAGGAGGAGGGCGAGATTTTGCCAGAGTGGTTTGAGGGCGCAGAGAGCGTTGGTGTCTGTGGCGCAACCTCAACCCCAGCATGGCTGATGCACCGCGTAGCCGATGCGGTAGAGCATATTTCTGAGGAGTTATGAAACAAGTTATTATAAAGGCAAAAGTGGGTTAATTTACTCTTTTTAAGATTTTCCACTCACTGCGTGGAAAATCTAAATTCGCTTTAATTGCATTGTTAAAAAAGAGATAAAAACGCCAACATTGGCTTCTAAAACAATACTACTATGAAACGATATTTGCTTCGCAGTTTGAAATATTTTGTAACACTCTGCGTTCTATTGGTGGCACTAATTTGGCTGAAGATAACATACGAGAGTCTGCCTGTGACTATGTGGGAGATGGTAAAGATATACTTCTCGGCATGGAACGGCTGGGCTATGGCGGCTACCGTTGTGGTACTGTCAGCAACATATCCACTATTTGGCTTTGTGACTCGCAGCATTGAGGGGGATATTACCCAAAACAGAGAGCAGATTTTGGCAGCCATGGAGTTGTCGGGTTTAAGGCTTGAGAGTGAGAACAATGGCAGCATGCTCTTCCGTGCAACAGGTTTGCAGCGTATAACTCTACTCTTAGAGGATGAGGTTACCGTTGTGGGTTGTGGGGATAAAATCACAATCTCTGGTCATCGTCGCACAGTTGTCAGAGCGGCCATCCGCCTTGAGGGTTATATTACAAACAAAAGAAGGGTTAGTAATGAGTAAGAAGAGTATCTTTACCATTTTGGCACTCGCTACAGTTGTAGCAACAACAATCTTTGCCACAAAGAACGACTTTGGGCTGGGTCGCAATATGGAGACACTTGTAAATCTTATGCGAGTAGTCTCGACAGACTATGTTGACAGCGTGGATGCAGATAAAATCATGCGCCACGGTGCTGAGGGGATTATGCGCAACCTTGACCCATACTGCAACTACCTATCTGAGAAGGATATGAAGGAGTTTCGCAGGCTTACAACAGGTAAATATGGCGGTATAGGCGCGCTAATTCGTCAAGACAGCAACACTGTACGCATCGCCGAGCCATACAAGGGCTCTCCAGCAGACCTTGCAGGGCTAAAGATTGGCGACAGAATTGTTGAGATTGATGGCAAAAATGCTATTGGCATGACAACCGACTCTGTCAGCTCACTACTTCGTGGCGAGCCGAACACAACCGTAAAAGTGACCATTGAGAGTGTTGTTGATGGCAAGCGCAACACAAAAAAGATTCGCCGAGAGAGGATTGCTATTCCGAGCATCGGCTATACAGGCTATGTGGCAGATGGTGTGGGTTATATTCTCCACTCTGATTTCACTGAAGATTGCTATGTTGAGATGCGCTCTGCAATAGAGAAATTGCAGCAGCAGGATAGCCTCAAGGCTCTTATTCTTGACTACCGCACAAATGGTGGCGGAGTGTTACAGAGTGCTGTAAAGGTGTTGTCGCTCTTTGTTCCAAAGGGCACACAGGTTGTTGAAATGAGGGGTCGCGGCAAGGGCGAGAGCAAAGTTTTCAAGACCGAGTTTGAGCCACTGCTGCCAAACACACCTCTTGCTGTGCTGATTAGCGAAAATAGTGCCTCTGCAGCAGAGATTGTCTCTGGTGCGCTGCAAGACCTTGACCGTGCGGTGCTTCTTGGCAGTCGTAGCTTCGGTAAGGGACTTGTACAATCTACAATACCTCTTGGGTATGGCAACTTTGCAAAGATTACCACTGCCAAATACTACATCCCGTCAGGTCGCTGCATACAGGCTGTGCGCTACTCAGACGATGGTAGAGCCGAAAATGTGCCAGACTCTCTGATTACAGAGTTTAAGACCGCAGCGGGTCGTAAGGTCTATGATGGTGGCGGAATTATGCCAGACAAGCGCGTTGAGCCACAATATATCAGCTCGTTTGCTGTCACCCTCTACCTTATGGGTATTATTGAGGATTTTGGCGATGACTACTACCGTCGCCACCCAGAGGCTGTGATTGACCCTGCAACATTTAGCATAACCGATAGCGACTACAACGACTTTACAGAGATTGTCAAGGGCAGAAATGTTTTCTATAAATCAGAGTCTCGCAGGGCTGTGGAACAGCTTAGAAAGTCTCTTGAGAAGGAGCGTTACAACGACAGCGATATTGCTCAAGCAATGTGTCAGATTGAGAACCAGCTGCAAGATGACAAGATGAGCAACCTTGTAACCTACAAAAAGGAGATTATGCAGACAATAAATGCCGATATTGCCCTCAGATACGCCTACGCAGCGGGTAGAACAGAGAACTCGCTTGGTTATGACAATGGCGTCAAGGCGGCAATAGAGATGTTGTCTGACAGCGAGGGTATGGCAAAGATACTCAGAGAGCAGGATACTGCAAAGAAGTAAAGCTATGTTAAAGAGGGTCCGCAAAGGTCTTACGAAGAGTGGCAGAACTATTCTGCTTGTGTTGGGTGCGCTGATTGTATGCGTGTCCCTTATCATCACATACCGTATGGCTGAGACCCTGAGTATCAAAGAGAGGCACGATGTAGAGCTATGGGCAGCGGCAATGGAGAGGGTCAACCGTGAGGCTATGGGCGACTACATGAGCGACCCGCTTGTCTCGTCGATTATCAACAACCGCAACAATATACCTTTTATTATTACAGATGAAAATCTAAGGGTTGTCTCCTACCACCTTATCCCCGAAAAGATTATTGAGGATACAGAGCGACTGCACACCACTTTAGATGCAATGGCAAGCCACAACACCCCTATTGTTGTGCGCTTTTGGTGGACCACAGAGCATAACCATATTATATTCTATGGGCGCAGCTCAACCCTTGTGATGCTCTACTTCTTCCCTATCGTTCAGATGGTTGTAATCGCAGCCTTTGTGGTGCTTATTTTTGTAGCCTTCCGCTCCTCGAAGCAAGATGAGCAAAACAGAGTCTGGATAGGTCTTGCCAAAGAGACGGCGCACCAATTAGGCACACCAACATCATCGCTGCTTGGATGGATTGAGTACCTTAAAGAGCAGGATGTTGACCGTATGGCGGTAGAGGAGATGGAGAAAGACCTTGCCCACCTTAGAAAAATTGTTGACCGATTCTCAAAAATCGGCTCTGACACCCCTCTTGAGCGGGCAAATATCAATGAGGTTGTGGGTGGGTGCGTGATGTACTTCAGAAAGCGTATTCCTCGAAATGTAACCCTTGACTACAACGGTTTTGTAAGCGAGGGTGTATATGCAATGCTAAACAGCGCACTTTTTGAGTGGGTGGTTGAAAATCTGCTAAAAAATTCACTCGATGCGCTTCAGGGGCACGGCTCAATAAATGTCAGAATTGCCTCAACCGAGAGCCTTGTGACAATTGATGTTACCGACACAGGCAAGGGTATTGCAAAGTCTAACTGGAAGAAGATTTTTCAGCCTGGATTTACCACCAAAACTCGCGGCTGGGGTTTAGGACTGTCGCTCTCACGCCGCATTGTTGAGGAGTACCACAAAGGAAAAATTGCCGTCACAGAGTCTGTAATCGGCAAAGGAACAACAATTCGTATAACCCTTAATCGTTGTGTTTAGGTATGCCACTTGGTGTTTTGCAACATAATATCTCCCCTACTGAGGCTTTTGGGGCGGCATCTGTTTTAGCTGAGCAGAGCCAAACTTCGCAGTTTTTCAACTCCGAACTCTTTGGCATACCCTTTCAAGCGACGGCTACCATTATAGGTATTGTCTATATATTCTTTATTGTCAGATATTGGGAGTTTCTGCGCTACTTTATCGTAACGGCTTTGGGTATAAGGATGCCTAACCGCGAGAAGAGCCACATCAACCCTGCCGAGCAGAATAATATAGAGGTTGTGATGATTATCTTAGGTGTGATACTACTCTCACTCTCAGCTATAAGGGTGTGCGGTGTGTGGTATCCAGAGAGTCTTGCAGGTATTGAGCCTAAAAGTGTCTTTTGGGTTGTGGGTGGGGTTGTAGCTGTCGCGCTAAGTCTTACCCTACTCTTCCAATGTGGAACAATACAACTTGCCGCAGCGGTATGTGAACACAGAAAAAGGGGCAATGAGTTACTCAGCACAAAACTGCTCTATATGGCGGTGGCTTTTGTGGTTATTATCCCCTTTGGGCTGATGTTTCTTCTCAGCTCACATACACCAGCAACTGTCGGTTTCTGGGGCATGATTTTTTGTGGTCTAATTTGGCTAATTATCTTTGTTAAAGAGACTTTTTTGTTCTTTGTTTCACAAAAAATTTCAATTTTGCATTGGATTTTGTATCTTTGCGCCCTGGAAATCTTCCCGACCTCTCTAATCCTTGCGCCAATCCTGCGCTAAAGGGGTCTGTAGGAGTGAAAGAAAGTAAATTATGGCAGAGATAAAACGAATTTTGGTGTCGCAGCCTAAACCTGCGATTATTGAAAAATCGCCCTTTTTTGAGTTGGCAAATAAGTATGAGCTTGAGGTGGACTATCGTCCTCTTATCGAGGTTAAGGGTATCACTTCAAAAGAGTTCCGCTCGCAGAGAGTGGAGATTCTTGCCCATACAGCAATAATCTTTACCTCGCGTACAACTATTGACAGTTTCTTCAAGATTTGCGAGGAGACAAGGGTTAATATCCCTGAGTCAATGAGATACATCTGTTCAACAGAGGCTATTGCACTCTATCTTCAGAAGTATATCGTCTATCGTAAGCGTAAAATCTCTTTTGCTGACGGCTCATTTACAGGTCTTATTGAGCAGATTATTAAGCATAAGGACGAGAAGATGCTCCTCACACTCAGCGAGCCACACAAGCCGGAGATTCCAGAGGCTCTAATTCGTCTGAATATCAACCACACCCCTATCATCCTTGCACGCACCGTGGCAAGCGATATTGCAGCCGAGGAGCTTAAGGGGTATGATATGTTGCTGCTCTACTCTCCTTGGGATGTAAAGGCTATCTGCGAGAAGCTCGATGCGGCAGATATGCCTGTAATCAGCACCTTTGGCGAGGGTACTCTCCGCCTTGCAACAGAGAATAAACTGCCTGTAAAGGCTTCGGCTCCCGCGCCAGGTGTACCATCACTCGCAAAGGCTGTTGATAACTATATCGCCGACATCCTTGCTGGCAAGCAGGTTGATACTGTAGAGTTCTCCGAGAACGAGCAGAACGAGGCGTTTTTGAGAACTCAGCAGACCAAGCTCGCCAAAAAGAGTCGCGCCCGCAGAAAATAACCCCGCAATGAACAACTTACCTAAGTCGGAAAGATTGCACTCTTACGGTGCTATCCGCAGACTCTTTACAGAGGGTCATGCCGGATTTATCTACCCCTTTAGGTATATGTTCTACACCGAGCAGGCAGAGAATAGTAGCACTACCCTACTATTCTCTACCCCTAAAAAATTCCACAAAAGAGCCAATAAGCGCAACACCCTTAGACGACGCATGAAAGAGGCGTATCGTCTTAATAAAGAGATAGTTACCCAGAGTGCAAACCCGCGCCTGCTTGAGGTGGCTATTGTCTATTCATCAAAAACCGTTCACGACTATAAGACAATCGAAAATGGAGTCAAAAAAGTCCTTCAAGCTATCGCTGAAAGCCTTTAGGAGGCTCTTTACACTGCCATTTATAGCCCTTGTTAGGTTTTATCAGCTCTGCATATCACCACTCACACCAGCTGCCTGCCGCTTTACCCCAACCTGCTCACAGTACGCCATCGAAGCACTCAAAAAACATGGTCTGCTAAAAGGCGGCTACCTAACCCTTAAACGAATCGCCCGTTGCCACCCCTGGGGCGGTAGCGGCTACGACCCCGTGCCGTAACAGAGTACCGCAGCTTTTTAGGAGCTGAGTGCTATCGGAATAGCGCAAAAGATTTTAGTGAGATTAAGGAGATTAGTGAAATTAAGGAACTTAGGGAGCGGAACACAAAAGTTCTGCGGGGCATCGAACCCCTTGAACTTTAGCGCGCCTCCCCTAATTGCCTCTAATATCCTCTAACCCCTCCGCCTAATCAAACCATCACCATAATTTGTCGTCAGAGTGGGGGATTTACCACGCTCGGCACAAAAAACAGCGATGGGCTGTACTAAAATGTACCGCCCATTGCTGATTTTTTGGGTTAGCGGCAGGAAATACCCCGCTATCACGACAAATTAGTAGTAGGTGCCTTTAGGGGCAAATAACAAATACCCGAATTGGAAGTATAGGTAGAAGTTGTTGGTATTTTTAATACCATACTTCGCCAAGGAGAGGCTTATTGGACCTGCGATACTGCGGTAGGTTATGGATATATCAGAGATATACTGCCAATTATCAGCAACGCCAGCCTCGGCACGGCGGTACATGGCATAGAAGGAAGGGCGCAGATACAAGTCGCCATGGAGCCTAAATGTTGGCATAAGACCTGCTGCGACATATCTTGAGGAGTGGTAATCTGGCATATACATCATCTGCGAGTGGGTTGTTGGGGCGAATTGAGGCAGTGACACACAGGTTACCCTCTGGTCCTCAAAGAGTGGGTGGTTTGTATATACACCCTCAACATTATAGCCGAGTGAAAACCACGAAGATTCGCTAAATGGGAGATATTGCAGCCATGAAACCTTTGCTCCGAGCCACTTTCTCTGCTCCGAGAAGCGGTTTGTCAGACCAAATTCAAACTCGTCAACCCACTTATCAACGCCATTAACATAGATGCCCGACACAGAGAGTCGGCTACCTTTGACAGGGGATATTGGGGTATCAAGGGTGCTACGGCGGAACTGCAACTGTGTAGAGAAGAAGGAAAATCGAGTTGGGTGCTTATCCCCCTCGAAGAGATAGTAGTTTTGTCCCGCATTTATAGTTGCCTGCAACAGTGAGTTATTGCTTGTTGAGACACCTGCCGAGATTGAGCCGAAGTGCTCTCTATGCTTCTTTCTGAGGGTATTATCAACCTTTGTAAGGTTGCCATAGTTGCCATAGAGGGTATTTCTGACAGAGAAGATATAGTTTGCATCGAAGAATATAGGGCGGCGTGGCGAGATAAATATTCTACCACCAATCTTTCCTGAGTTGTATATTGGACCCAAATAGAGGTTTGCCCCCGCAGAGATTCCCACGCGACCGATATGCTCATATTTTACCCTGAGTCGCAACTGGTTGTAGGCTGTTGATGAGAGTGAGCCACCGATGATACTGCTCAGCGATGGATGCTGGTGCAGTTGCAGATATGGCACAAAGAGTTTCTTCTCTGCATCGTACTCAAAGCGAGGGTACTCCATCTCAAAGTCGTTTTGAGCAAGCATATCGTAGATTCCGGAGCGGAAATCGGCAAAGGTCTTAAGGGAGTCGTTATCCTTCTTGCGAGCCAACATAACAGCCCTAACATACCTCTCCTGTGCAGGCGAGATACCAGAGATTTTAGGGCGCGCAAGGGTCATATTTGGCTTGGCGATATTAAACTTTAGGCGGCGGCTTTCAAGCTCCTCTGCACTACGGCGCGCGGGGATGGTCTTTAGAATCTCGTCCATGCGCTCTATTGTGTCACTATAGCCCTGCTCGATAATCTGTGTTGCCTTATCAAACTCAAGCATACCCGCATCCACTGCCCTATCAAGGAAGATATTGCCCTCTTGCGGCATATTATAGTCGGTGTGGGTCATGATAAACATCATTGCCTGGTCAACAACGCTACTATCCTCCGTAACAACCCTATTCCCTGAAGTACACTTTACGCCGATAATATGAGTTGGGTCGTAAAACTCAATCATATACTGCCAAGGGAAGTTATTGAACACACCTCCGTCATAGAGCAGCATATCGCTCTTTTTCAGCGGCTTAAAGACAAACGGAATAGACATTGAAGCGCGGATAGACTCGCCCAAATCGCCACTCTTAAAGACGATTGGTTTACGGGTGTTCATATCGGCAGCCACGCAGAAAAATGGCACCATCAGCTTGCTAAAGTCGCCATCACACACAACTGTTGCAGGGCGGAAAATCTCCGAAAGAGCCAAATCAATCTGTGCCGAGGAGATGATATCGGCAGGCAACTGCATAAACGAGGACTCTTTTGGAGTATAATCCGGCTGCTTTCTCTTCTTGTGGGTCTTGACCGTGTCGCGCTCAATATCAAATCTCAGAGTAATAAGCGATGGCGGATTATCCTCCTCACGGTAGTAGCGGTGGTGTTTATCCTCTATTTTTCCCGAAACCCAACGCTGCAAATCGCCCGACTCAGCCAATACACGCATCTGCTCAGGGGTGTAGCCTGCCGCATAGAGACCTGCGATAATCGAGCCCATGGATGTACCTGCAACATAGTCTATGGCAACATTATTCTCCTCTAATGCCTGCAAAACGCCTATATGGTATAGTCCCTTTGCTCCGCCGCCACTAAGGACAAGCCCTACCCCATCCGCCAAAACTATCAGCGGAAAGAGCAGACTGACTATAAATATTAGACATTTGCGCAACATTTCAGTATTTTTTTGTAATTTTGCCCATTAACTACACTTTACTGAGTGTAAAGGTATAAATTTTTGAGCAAATAAAAAACAATTTCGATATATGAATACCAAAATTAACGATTTATTAGGCAAAGTTGAACAATTCAATACTGACAACGCTGCCGAAATTGAGAACTTCCGTGTCAAAATGATTGGCAAAAAGGGCGAACTTACAGCCTTGATGGAGGAGTTTAAGAGTGTTGCTCCAGAGCTAAAGCGTGAGTATGGTCAGAAGATTAACGCCCTCAAGCAGGCAATTCTTGCAAAGATTGAGGCTCTGCGTGAGGCTGCGGCATCAAAAGCTACTGACGATGTAACAATTGACGATATGAGCCGCCCAGGTAGTGCTGAGCAGCTTGGCTCTCGCCACCCTATCTCGCTTGTTAAGAACGAGATTATTGAGATTTTTGCTCGTCTTGGTTACACTGTTGCTGATGGACCAGAGATTGAGAACGACTTTCATGTCTTCTCTGCTCTCAACTTCCCTCCAGAGCACCCTGCACGCGATATGCAGGACACCTTCTTCATTGAGAAGGAGAGTTCAGAGCCAAGCCAGAATGATATACTGCTGCGCACCCACACCTCTTCAATCCAGGTACGCACCATGGAGCGTCAGAAGCCGCCAATTCGCGTAATCTGCCCAGGTAGAGTATTCCGTAACGAGGCAATATCTTACCGCGCACACTGTATCTTCCACCAGATTGAGGGTCTTTATATTGACAAAAATGTCTCATTTGCCGACCTGAAGCAGTCTCTGCTCTACTTTGCAAAGGAGCTCTTTGGCGAGAATACACAGATTCGTATGCGCCCATCATACTTCCCATTTACCGAGCCTTCGGCAGAGGTGGATGTCTCTTGTAACCTCTGCGGTGGCAAGGGTTGTCCTGTCTGCAAGGGTACAGGTTGGTTGGAGATTTTGGGTTGCGGCATGGTTGACCCTAATGTGCTTACAGCCAACGGAATAGACCCTAAAGAGTATTCTGGTTTTGCGTTTGGTATGGGAGTTGAGCGTATTGCAATGCTTAAGTTTGGTGTTAAAGACCTTCGTCTCTACTTTGAGAACGATGTTCGCTTCCTCCACCAATTTGACAGTGTACTATAGAACAATATTCTATGAAAAAGTGGGGTTTATACCTGTGTGTTGCAGTGCTTTTGTGTGGGATTTTTGTTCCACACAGGGGTAGTGCGCAGGATAATAAGACCCTTACAATCTATACCGACGCACTGAAAAAGCTCGTCATTTCGAGCGACAGCGTTGAGGCACTTAGGCTCACAAAGCAGGCTCTTGCCATTGACTCGCTCTACGCGCCAGCAAACCACCTTTTGGCACGCTTGGAGCGCAACCCTGTAGCGGCATGGGTGGCAGCCGAGAAGGCTCTTGCAGAGGATACGACAAACTTTCACTACCTCTCTATGGTGGGTGAAAAGAGTCTTAGAGCAAACCAGTACAGCAGGGCAAAGCAGGTCTATACTCGCCTGATAAAAGATAGCGACGACCCAGACCATTTCAGGGTCTTGGCGGCACTCTATAGCTTCTCAAAGGAGCCAAAAAAGAGTCTTGCCGTGCTCGATTCGGCGGAGGTTAGGCTTGGAAAAATCGACTTTTTCAGCCGCATGAAGTTACAACTCTACTTAGATAGTGGAGAGGCAGAAAAGGCTATTTCTGAGGCTCAGAGGATGGTTGACGAGGCTCCTTACAACGCTGAAAACCTTGTTATGCTTGCCAACCTCTATGCCGATTTACGCATAGACTCTTTGGCAAATCAGACCTTCAGCAAGGCGATAAAGATGGACCGCAAAAATCCAGCTATCTGGTTTGAGTATGCGGCATATCTTGACTCTCGTAGTCGCCATGGCGAGATGTTGCTTGCTTGGCGCAGTGTTGTAGATATTGAGGATGTGCCACTTGATACAAAAAAGAGGATTATGAACAGCATAACCTCTAAGTTGGACTTCTACAAAAACTATTTTCTGCTTGCAGAGACCATTATCGCCCGCCTCTACGAACTCTATCCAGAGGATAGTCAGATTACCGACACCTACGCAACGCATCTTATTGCAGCAAATAGGAGCGAAGAGGCACTGCACATATTCAAAAAGCGGGCTACTACAGACTCTATTCCAACAAAGCAGGACCTTGGTCGTATTTTGGAGATTGAGAACTATCTTGAGCGCACCGATTCGCTGAAAAAGTATGTCAACATAGCCACAAAACACCACCCAGAGGTCTCTGATTTCTGGAGCATGAAGGCTTGGTTGCAGATGAGAGATAGTGACAATTATGGAGCTATTGAGACGCTGAAAACGGCACTTAAGTATGCTACAGACTCTATCTCTCGCAGCTCTCTTTGGGGCAGCATTGGCGACCAATACTATGCTCTGAACGCGATTAAAAAGTCGTATGCCGCCTACAACAAAGCTCTCTTCTATAACTACGACAATGCCCTTGTTCTGAACAATTACGCCTACCATCTGAGCGTTACAGGCAAAAACCTTAATAATGCCCTTACAATGGCAAAAAGGGCAACAGAACTCTCAAAAAACAACCCTACATACCTTGACACGCTTGCCTGGGTATATTACAAGTTAGGGGAGTATGAGGAGGCTAAAAAAGCTATGCAGCTTGCAATGAGTTTTGACAAAGACAACTCAAGTGAGCTTGCGATGCACTATGGAGATATTTTGGATGCCCTTGGAAACAGTTTTATGGCACAAATATATTGGCGCAAAGCCCTTGAAAGGGGTGCTGATGCCGCCGAAATAGAGCGTCGTATAGCTACCCAAAAGGCGAAAACCGAGCAGCAAAAAACCGCAGAATAGATGAAAAGACTCCTTCTTACAATAGTGCTATGTGTATCTTACTGTTGTCTGCTTAATGCGCAGAGCAACGAGGGTGCGCTGCGTAAGGAGATTGACCGTCTTGAGGCAAGTATTGCCAAGGAGGAGAAGGAGCTTGCAACACTTAAAGCGGGTAAGGCTTCAAAGCAGAAGTTGGTAAACTCGCTTGCGCGCCAGATAGAGAAGCGAAACGCGCTTATCAATGCCCGTGACCGCCAAATCAAAGAGTTAAACCGCGAAATTGCGACAGCAGAAAAGAGGGTAGGGGAGTTGTCAACAACCCTCTCTGAACTTGAAAACAACTGTAGGCAGCTGACCGTAGAGGCTTATCGCAACTATCGGAATACCAACTCGTTAGCCTATATTTTCTCAGCACAATCAACCCTTGAGACCGCGCGCCGAATAGCATCTCTGCGCAGCGCGACACTCTTCAGGCACAGCCAGATGGAGAGGCTTACCGTTGCCCGCGAAGATGTAAGGCGGGAGCGCGAGAAGCTCGCCTCAAAGCGTGAAGAGGTTGGTGCCGCAAAGAAAAAGCTCGACAAGCAGAGGGCTAAGATGCGCGAAGAGAGAGACCTTGCCAAGGCAACAATTCGCCAGATGTCTAAAAAAGAGCAGAGGGTGCAAGCATCTATGGCAGAACACGAAAAACGCCTAAATGCAGCCATTTCTGAGCTTAGAAAGCTCTCTAAGGGTAACACCACAGGTGGTAAGTTCTCGCTCTCAACAACGGGTCTAAGAATACCTGTCACAGCGGGAAAAGTTGTGCGCTACAACGCCAATACAGCTGAGATTGTGGGCAGCAAGGGGGCTTCAGTAAACAGTATCTTCGAGGGTAAGGTAATGAAGATTTCGCGCAACAAAATCAATAATAAATACGATGTCTATATTGCACACGGAGAGTATATTTCATCTTACGCAAACCTCTCTGCGGTGGCTGTAAAGCAGGGCGAAACAGTTGCTCGAAACCAGAAGATAGGCACCATTGCCTCAATGGTAAACCCATCTACAATGGAGGTTGAGTACAAGATTCTCTTTGCAATACACGCACCAAGCGCAAAGACTGTAATGAAGGCATCTAATCTGTTCAAGTAAATGGATATTAACTACTACTGCGAAGAGTGTAACTACCGCCTGCGCAACAAACGCGCCATAAGAGAGTGGCTCAGAGATGTTGCCCAGCAGGAGGGCGGATACAAAGTAGGGGTGATAAACTATATCTTCTGCCCCTCAGACTATCATAGAAAGATGAATATCGAGTTTGTCGGGCATGACTATTTTACCGACATTATAACCTTCGACTATTCAGAGCTTGAAAATGGGGTTATAGCAGGCGATATTTATATTGATTATCAGACAGTTGCAGACAATGCCAGAATATACAAAACATCTGCTACCGAAGAGATGTTAAGGGTTGTTGTGCATGGCGTTCTCCACCTCTGCGGGCAGGGCGACAAGACCCCCGAAACAGAGGCTGAAATGCATGCAAAAGAGGATAAATATTTGGCGTTGTTCCACAAAAAAGTAGGGTAGTGATGAGGTATGATGTAATTGTTGTCGGCGGAGGGCATGCTGGCTGTGAGGCGGCGAGTGCAGCAGCAAGAACAGGGGCAAAGACCCTGCTGCTGACTATGGATATGACAAAGTTTGCCTCTATGTCTTGCAACCCCGCAATAGGAGGTGTGGCAAAGGGTCAGATTGTCCGCGAAATTGACGCCTTAGGCGGTCTTACAGGTGTTATTACCGACCTTACAACTATTCAATTTAGGATGTTAAACCGCTCCAAAGGGGCGGCGATGTGGTCTCCCAGAGCGCAATGTGACAAGAGTCGTTTCTCAGCTGAGTGGCGACACTGCCTTGAAAACACAAAAAACCTCTATATTTGGCAAGATTCTGTGGTAGAGATACTCTTTGATACCACAGAAGAAAAACCCCGCGTAACGGGCTTAAAAACGCAAATGGGGGTGGTTTTTGAGGCAACAACAGTGATTCTGACCGCAGGAACTTTCCTTTCGGGGCTTATGCACTGCGGACGACAGAGCGCAACAGGCGGTAGGGCAGGGGACGCTGCATCGTTTGGCATAACCGAATCGCTACAAAAGGTCGGTATTGAGGTGGGTCGCATGAAGACAGGAACACCTGCACGCCTTGATGCCAGAACTATAAACTTCGAGGCTATAGAGCCCCAATATGGAGACGAAAACCCATCAAAATTCTCTTTCTCAGATGAGACAGAGCCTGTAAAAGAGCAGCTGCCTTGTTTCCTTGTCTATACCTCCAAAGAGGTACACGACATACTTAAGTCTGGCTTTGAAGAGTCGCCACTTTTCAACGGTACAATTAAGGGCATAGGTCCGCGCTACTGCCCAAGCATAGAGGACAAATTACGCACCTTTGCAGACAAGGAGCAACATCAGTTATTCCTTGAGCCTGAGGGAGTTACGACAAATGAATACTATCTAAACGGCTTCTCTTCGTCGCTGCCATACGGCGTGCAACTTGATGCGCTGCACAAGATTGTTGGTCTTGAGGATGTGCATATCTACCGCCCTGGCTACGCCATTGAGTATGACTACTTCCCACCAACACAACTTTGGCACTCATTAGAGAGCAAAGTGGTTGATAATCTGTACTTTGCAGGTCAAGTGAACGGCACAACAGGCTATGAAGAGGCTGCCGCGCAAGGTCTTATAGCAGGAATAAACGCCGCCCGCCGTGTCCGTGGCGAGGAGGCTGTAGTCCTTAAGCGCGACGAGGCATATATTGGTGTGCTGATTGACGACCTTGTAACAAAGGGTGTCGATGAGCCATATCGTATGTTTACCTCGCGAGCCGAATACCGAATACTGCTCAGACAAGATAATGCCGACATGAGATTAACCCCACTCGGTTACAAATTGGGGCTTATTTCAAAGAGTAGGTACGAAAAATTCGTCGAAAAAAAATCGCTCTTAAAATCGCTTATTTGTTTCACTCACGAACAGAGTGTCAAAATATCCGAAATTCAGGACTATCTAATTTCGCTCGGTTTACCACCAGCAACACAGGGCAGAAAGGTGTTTGATTTCGCACTTAGAAACGAAATAACACTGCAAAATCTTATTACAGTGCTCCCAAAGCTGCGTAAATTTGTAGAGAAAAATGGTATCACACCTGATATCATAGAAGAGGCTGAGATTGAGATAAAATATAGCGGATATATAGAAAGAGAGCGTGGCGTTGCCGAAAAACTGCACCGTTTGGAGAATATATCAATCCCAAAAGGATTCGATTTTTCTGCAATGCAGTCCCTTACAATCGAAGCCCGCCAAAAACTTATGAGAATACAACCCGCAACAATCGGTCAGGCATCCCGAATCCCTGGCGTATCTCCAGCAGATATAAATGTACTGCTGATGAAGTTCGGACGATGATTTTTGGATAAGCGGGCTGCGCAAATAGATAACACAGAATAGCACTGAATAACATTTAATGGCAGCGGGACTAAAGTCCCTTAATAGTTAAGCGGTACGGGGTATCGGATTTCTTGCGCGTTGCTATTGTATGCCATTAAGGGCGCAGCCCGCTGCTATTCTTTGTTATTTTCTGCTATTAAACCGCGCGCAAAAATTAAATCACCTCCCAATTTGTCGTCAGAACGCGGTAGATACAACGCTCGGCAAAAAACCCAGCGGTGGATAGTACAGAATTGTACAGCCACTGCTGGGATTTTTTGTTAGCGGAAGTAGGTATCCGCGTTATCACGACAAATTGTTCCACGGGGAACATTGACTATTCTACCAACACACACCACCCGTGTTTGTCCTCAGCTCTGCCGTATTGGATATCTTGCAGGCTGTGGTAGAGGTCGAGAAGTACAGGACCAACATCATCGCCGAAATGAATTGTCTCGCCGGTTTGTGGGTCAAAGACATTTCCGAGAGGGGTTATAATTGCACCTGTACCACAAGCTCCACACTCGTCAAATGTTTTCAACTCGGCAATATCTACAGGGCGTTGTTCTACTGTAAAACCCTTATCCTCAGCGAGTTGCATCAATGAGGCGTTTGTTATTGATGGTAGTATTGATGGCGATTTTGGGGTAATATACTTTTTATCTTTTATAGCGATAAAGTTTGCTGCACCACACTCTTCGATATATCTATGCTCGATACACTCAGTATAAAGCACAGCTTTATAACCCAAATCGTGTGCCTCTTGGCATGATAACATACTTGAGGCATAGTTACCACCAACCTTAACATCGCCTGTTCCGAGTGGGGCAGAGCGGTCTTGATTGCGGTTTATAATGGCGTTTATTGGGTGTATTCCCTCCTTAAAATAGGGACCTGCAGGTGTTGCAAAGACGCAAAAACCAGCCTCGTTATAGGCTCTAACAGTTAAACATGGCTTTGTTCCAAAGAGTACAGGACGAACATAGAGTGCTGCGCGAGAGTGGTATGGAGGTAAAAAATCGAGGTTTCTGCGCACAATATCTACACAAGTATTCACAAATTTCTCTTCAGAGACCATTGGCAGACATAATTTTTTCGCACCTGCCGCCATCCTTCGAGCGTGAGCGTGTGGACGAAAAAGTCTAACCTTTCCATCCACACCACGAAACGCTTTTATTCCCTCAAAAGCCTGAAGACCATAGTTTAGACAGGCTGAGGACATGTGTACAGGGATATACTCGTCTGTTGTGTAAAAATCCTCGCCCCAGACGCCATCCTTAAAGTAACAGCGAACATTCTCGCCTCCGGTAGAGTTGAAATCAAATCCTAACTCATCCCAATTTAGTTCCATCTCTTCAATTTTTAGTGTTCCACGGGGAACATTAACCAACCATAGAACCCGCTTTTACCGCCTCAGAAGGCTGTACAAGGCGTAAAGCACCTGTTGCATCCTCTGCCATAAGAATCATACCCTGAGAGAGTATGCCTTTCAGTTCTCGCGGTGCAAGGTTTACAAGAACAAGCACCTGCTGACCAACAAGCTCCTCTGGAGTAAAATGCTCGGCAATACCTGAGACAATTGTGCGCTGGTCAATACCTGTATCAACGGAAAGTTTAAGGAGTTTCTTAGTCTTTGCAACCTTCTCAGCAGCAAGGATGGTAGAGACGCGGATATCCATCTTCTGGAAATCATCAAAACTGCATTCCTCTTTCTGTGGCTCAGCTTTAACCTCAGCAGCAGCATTGGCAGCCTTTGTAGCTGCAAGTTTATCAAGCTGACGCTGGATTGTCTCGTCCTCAATCTTCTCAAAGAGTAGGGTAGGAGTACCGATAGTATGTCCTGCAGCTATAAGCTCCATAGAGCCGAGAGACTCCCAAGAGAACTTATCAACGGCGAGCATGCTTAAAATCTTAGCAGCAGAGAAAGGCATAAACGGCTCTATTGCTGTTGCAATATTTGCTGTAATCTGCAAAGCAATATTCAAAATTGTCTTAACTCGCTCAGTATCAGTCTTTACCACCTTCCAAGGCTCGCTATCTGCAAGGTATTTATTACCAATTCGTGCAAAGTTCATAGCATCTTTCAAAGCCTCACGGAAGCGGTAGTTCTCGATATTATTCTCAAGCTGTGTTTTGATTGTAGATAGCTCTGCAATTGTCTGCTTATCGTACTCTGTCATCTCTCCACAAGCAGGAACAACACCTCCATAATACTTCTGTGTAAGCACAAGGGCACGATTTACAAAGTTACCAAGGACTGCTACAAGTTCGTTGTTGTTGCGAGCCTGATAGTCTTTCCAAGTAAAGTCGTTATCTTTAGTCTCAGGAGCGTTTGCACAGAGAACATATCTCAGAACATCCTCCTTGCCTGGCATCTCCTCAAGATACTCATGCAACCAAACAGCCCAATTTCTTGAAGTAGAGATTTTGTCACCCTCAAGATTTAAGAACTCATTTGAAGGCACATTTTCAGGCAGAATATACTCTCCATGAGCCTTAAGCATAGATGGGAAAACGATGCAGTGGAAGACGATATTATCTTTACCAATAAAGTGTACAAGTTTTGTATCTTCGCTCTTCCAATACTTCTCCCAATCTGGCGTAAGTTCCTTAGTAGCAGATATATAGCCAATTGGAGCATCAAACCAAACATAGAGAACTTTACCCTCAGCTCCCTCAACAGGAACTTTGATTCCCCAATCAAGGTCGCGGCTCACTGCGCGAGGCTGTAGTCCACCATCAAGCCAGCTCTTGCACTGACCATAGACATTTGTTTTCCACTCTTTATGACCCTCCAAAATCCACTCGCGGAGCATCTGCTCATACTCATTTAGAGGCAGATACCAGTGAGTTGTTGACTTTTTAACAGGCACTGAGCCTGAGAGAGTTGAGTGTGGCTCAATAAGCTCATCTGGAGAGAGTGTAGAGCCGCAAGACTCACACTGGTCGCCATAAGCCTTTTCGTTGCCGCATTTTGGGCAGGTACCCATAATATAACGGTCAGCAAGGAACATCTTAGCCTCCTGGTCGTAATACTGCTCAGAAGTCTGCTCTACAAACTTACCCTCATCGTAGAGTTTACGGAAAAAGTCTGAAGCTGTAACTGTGTGCATATCAGAGGATGTACGCGAATAGATATCAAAAGATATTCCCAAGCCCTCAAAAGAGTTCTTGATAATCTGATGATAGCGGTCAACAACCTGCTGCGGGGTGATACCCTCTTTCTTTGCTTTAATTGTAATTGGCACACCGTGCTCGTCGCTACCGCAGACATGGATAACCTCTCTGCCACGCAGACGAAGATAACGAGTGTATATATCCGACGGAATATAGACTCCTGCAAGGTGTCCGATATGTACCGGTCCATTGGCATAAGGTAGTGCCGAAGTGACCAAATATCTCTTAAATTCTTTAGCCATAATATACCTATTTTTATTTTAGCGACAAAGTTACTACTTTTTTTCATATCTTTGTCGTTATAAACGATATTAAAAAGAGATGGAAAGAGATATTAGAGCTATTCTTGCCACAGTTTCCCACCCAGAGACGGGCGAAAATCTTGTAGATGGTGGTTTTGTGGATAGTATTTCTGCTTCTGAAGAGAAGATAACTATTGGCTTGCGTTTCCGCAAAAGCCGTGACCCTTTTGCTGTAAAGATTAAAAATAGGGTAGAAGAGTCGCTTAAAGAGAGGTATAAAGATGCCAATATTGTAGTCTTTATCAAAGAGGTTGATAATAGCGCAGCTAAAAGAAAGGAACAGATAGAGAAGATGCATAGCAATTCAACCACTTCAAATATCTCTAAGGTTATTGCTGTAGCATCTGGTAAGGGTGGTGTTGGAAAATCAACAGTTACATCAAATCTCGCCACTGCGCTTGCTGCTTTAGGCTATAGAGTGGGTGTTTTGGATGCCGATATTTACGGTCCTTCACAGGCAAAAATGTTCGGTGTAGAGGAGTATCTTCCTGATGCTGTGCAGGTTGACGGCAATGACTATATTATGCCTGCCCAGGTAGGAAATATCAAAATTATTTCTATAGCAATGTTTATCCGCCCAACCGATGCTCTGCTCTGGAGAGGCACTATGGCAAACAGCGCACTAAGGCAGCTTATACACCAGACAGCATGGGGAGAGTTGGACTTTCTGCTTATTGACCTTCCTCCAGGCACAGGGGATATACATTTGTCAATAATTTCTGAACTTACTATTGATGGTGCGGTTATTGTCTCTACTCCTCAGCAAGTTGCTGTGGCTGATGTTGTTAGGGGTGTTGAGATGTTTAGAAACCCAAATGTTAACATACCTGTACTTGGTGTTGTAGAGAATATGGCATGGTTTACACCAAAGGAGTTACCAAACAACAAATACTATATCTTTGGACAGGGTGGAGCAAAGAGATATGCAGAGAGTGTTGGTGTTGATTTATTAGGTCAAATACCTGTAATTCAGTCAATTATGGAGGGTAGCGACAATGGTACACCAGCCTTTTTGTCAGACTCCGAGGTAGAGATATATTATAGGGAGACTGCTCAAAAAGTTGTTGATAAGTTGACAAAAACCTGTTAACTTTGTGTAGAGAAAAGTTGATAACTTTTTATTCGAGCTCGGTTTTGTTGAAGAGTTAAAAGTTTTGAAAATTTTTCATCATTTTCTCACATTTTTTGCAGAGGTAAATGTTGATAAAAAAGAGTGTTTATTTGTTAAAAACAACTATTAACAACTGTTGAAAACTTTTATTACTCGCTACTCTTCAACAACTTAGCACGCTTCAAAAAAGAAGTTGTAAAAAGATAGTAACAAACCAAATTTTAAGAAAAAGTTACCAACACTTTCAACAGCCTTTATTGTTATTGTTTAGTATATATTTTTATATATTTATTTATAATTAAAAAATTGAATAATATTAAAAAAATGGTTGAAAACTCTGCTGCGCTTGCTGCTCGTATTGCGCAACTTAAAAAGGAAAAAGATGCTGTGATTCTTGCCCACTACTACACCACCCCTGAAGTTCAGGCTGTGGCTGACTTTTTGGGCGATTCTCTCGCGCTATCTGTTAAGGCTAAAGAGATTGATGCAAAGATAATCCTCTTTGCTGGTGTTCACTTTATGGCAGAGACTGCAAAGGTACTCTCGCCAGATAAAAAGGTGCTTATTCCAAATCCAGAGGCTGGCTGCTCCCTTGCTGAGTCGTGCGATGCTAAGGAGTTTGCAGCTTTTAAGGCAAAATATCCAAATCACACAGTTGTCTCCTATGTAAATACAACCGTGGGTGTAAAGGCTCTTACAGATATCTGCTGCACCTCTTCTAACGCCTTGCAGGTTGTTGAGAGTATCCCTGCTGACCAGCCTATAATCTTCGCTCCGGATAGAAATTTGGGTGGATATATCAAAAAACTGACAGGTAGAGATAATATGGTACTCTGGGATGGTGCTTGCCATGTTCACGAAGAGTTCTCTTTGGAGAAGATTCTTGAACTTAAAAAGGAGTACCCGCAGGCAAAGGTTGTAGTTCATCCAGAGTGTAAAGCCGTCGTGGCTGCTGTAGCCGACTATGTAGGCTCTACAGCGGGTATTTTGGAGTATTGCGGCAAGAGTGAGGCGAGTGAGTTTATAGTTGTTACCGAGGCTGGAATCCTTGCTGAAATGCGCCGTAAATACCCTGAAAAGAGTTTTATCCCCGCTCCTCCAATCGACTCAACCTGCGGCTGCAACGAGTGCCGCTATATGAAGATGGTAACCCTCGAAAACATCCTCTCCACTCTCGAAAACGAATCCCCAGAGATTCTTCTCGATGAACAAACAAGGAAAGCGGCTGAAAGGTCTATACTTAATATGATATCAGTATTTTAGCGTGATAGCGGGGCATTTACTTCCGCTAACAAAAATTGCCGACAATGAGCAGTACCTTCAGTACAGCCCATCGTCGGCATTTTTGCCGAGCGTTGTAAATCCCCCACTCTGACGCTAAAATTGGGCGGTGCTGTAATTTAGGCGCGCGTTTTTAGAGGATTTAGGGAGTTTAGTGAGGTTAAGGAGCGCGCCTAAAGTTCAAGGGATTCGATATCCCGCAGAACTTTTTTGTTCCGCTCCCTAAGTCCCCTAAATTCTTTAATCTCCTTAAATTCCTTATATTTTTTTGCGCTCTCCCTTACCGACTAACAGTTCAAAAAGAGGCGCAGATATAAACCGCTACTCCTTAGTATGCCAGATTACAGAACTACTGTCGTCGTGGTCTGGCAGTGGTTTTGGAGTATAGTCGGAGTAGCCGAGGGCAATGGCGCACTCGATAGACCAATCCTCTGGCAGGTTGATAAACTCTCGTACATACTCTTCGGCTTTAGCTCCCTCTGGCTCATCTTTGAGGCGTGGGCGGTCTAAAACATGTACCCAGCAGCTTGCAAGACCTGCATCTACAGCGGCAAGCTGTAGCATGGTAGCTGATATTGCGCAGTTCTCTCTCCAAAGGTCTGTCTTGGTTGTATCGGCGGCTACAATAATGGCTGCGGGAGCATCTTTCATAAAAGATGAGCCATAATCTCTCATCTCTGAAAGTTTTTCGAGTGTTGGCTTATCATCTACGATAATAAACCTTGTAGTTCGCATATTTCGTGAAGAAGGTGCTGTAAGTGCCTGATTTACAATATCAAGCAAAACTTCTCTCGATACAGCAGTCGGGGAGAAACGGCGCACTGAGCGACGAGTCTCTATAACTTTTTTGAAATCCATTGTGAAAAATTTAATATATCAATATGCAAAAATAGTGAAAATTACTAACTTTGCTCTATGGAAAGAGACAATTATAAATATACAGTAGCCTTAATTTACGATTTTGACGGCACTCTTGCAGCTGGAAATATGCAGGAGTATAACTTTATTCCCGCTGTTGGAAAGAGTAATAAGGAGTTTTGGAGTGAGGCTAATAATCTTGCTGAGGAGCAGGATGCAGACCAGATTTTGACCTATATGGCACTGATGATTCGTGAGGCTCAGGCAAAGGGTATCTCCTTGCGTCGTGAGGCTTTTCAGGAGTCGGGGCGTGCTGTGAAACTCTACCCAGGTGTTGAGGAGTGGTTTGATAGAATCAACAACTACGGTGCAGAGCGTGGTATAAAGATTCTGCACTATATCAACTCCTCTGGTCTAAAGGAGATTATCGAGGGAACGACCATCGCAGACCGTTTCCAGAAGATTTACGCCTGCTCGTTCCTCTATAATGTTGACGGCATTGCCTACTGGCCAGCGGTGGCGGTAAATTACACGAATAAGACCCAATTTATCTTCAAAATCAACAAGGGTGTAGAGTCTGTTTTTGACACTAAACAGGTAAATAAATATATGGAGGAGAAATCCCGCCCTGTACCTTTCTCACGCATGATTTATGTGGGCGACGGAACAACAGATATTCCATGTATGCGCCTTGTAAAGAACTTTGGAGGTCACTCTATTGCCGTCTATAATCCAAAAGATAAGGCAAAGCGTGCCGAGATGAATACACTTATACGCGACAACCGTGTAAACCATGTCTGTCCAGCAGATTACACCGAAGGCTCAGAGATTGATGCCGTTGTTAAGGCTGTTATTGACAAAACTCTTGCAGACTACAATGTAGAGCTGCTTGAGATTGCTAAATAAAACACCAACAGTTTATAATTCAGGTCGAGTAGAAAGGAGGAGTTTAAGCAACCAAATAACTGACTGTTAAATTATTAACTCTCTAAAAATGTTAGGTTATGAAGAGATTAAATTTACTACTTGTGGCAGTATTGATAGTCTTTACAGCCACAGCGAAGAATAAAACAGTTACCTATAATGCAGACAACACAATAACCGTCTCCAAGACATTGCCTAATTTTGAGAAAAAGCACGACTTAAGAGTTGGTTTGGGCTCATTGTCATTTACACAATCACTCTTGTTGGACTCATGGGGTTGTGATTGCTGCGAATTGGTTGGTCCAAAAAATTTAAGAGAAAATGTTTTACAAGCCTCAACACACTTATCTCCAGAATACTATACAGGTATGTTCTCACTGAGTTATACTTACCACACTCGTCGTTGGTTTCAGTATGGTGGAACACTCTATTTTGGTGCTATAACAAGGAGTAGGTTTGATAATGATACAGGTAAAAAGGTTGAAAACCTCAATAGTTACGCTGGTGGTGTAATGCCAACAGTAAGATTTGTATATCTCTATCGTGAGAAGGTGCAGCTCTACTCTGCTGTATCATTAGGTGTGTGTTTTAATGAGTACGAAGTTATTCCATGGGGCGATTTGACACTTTTCGGTTGCTCTTTTGGAAAGAAACTCTTTGGTTTTGTAGAACTCGG
The DNA here is from genome assembly GCA_964541245.1 of uncultured Alistipes sp. Classification (GTDB taxonomy): domain Bacteria; phylum Bacteroidota; class Bacteroidia; order Bacteroidales; family Rikenellaceae; genus Alistipes. The sequence goes on along the minus strand of CAZIPR010000003.1, from coordinate 51,543 downwards.
TGCTGGTTTTGGTGGTTGGGGCAGAGTAGGTATTGGCTACCACTTTAACGCAGGCAAAAAGAATAAATAGGGGAGGAAAAAGTTATGAGGAAGTATATAATTTTAGCACTTACAGCTCTTGTAGCTCTTACATCTTGTAAGTTGGAGGATGGCTCAGAGCCTCAACCAAATAGTGTAAATAGGATTTTGTGGGCAGAGGTTAGTAATAATATCTACCAAGTAAATATGTACGCAAAATATTTTATCTGTGCAGATGTTATACTTTATGGCGACCAGGAGTCTCAAAATATTGTTAAAAATCTATGGTTTGATGATTTAGAGATAATAGTTGATGCTAATAATGTCTCTTTTGCGCGGTTTAGAGAGAGTCAAAAGATAGAGGAGTATATTGTTAAGACAGATGGCAAAAAGCTCTCTGAGGCAGGAAAGTGGAGTTTAGTATATAACAACTACCTAAATGTCAGCGACCACACTCTGGCAGCAGTAAATGGAGTTATGGGCGAAAATAATGTATATGTACATAAAATCTCCGAGGAAGGTTATCAAAATTATAGAGATATTGTCGCCACTGTTGGTTATAGTTTGCTGAAAGAGAAGAGTAGTATAGAGATTCTCTTCAATTGCAGGGGAGAGATAAAAGATGAAGATAATAGTTACCTGTTGAGTTTTAATACAGATGCTATCTCTCCGATTAGTGTATCGCCAGATTTGCGCTCTTATCTTTCAGGTAAGGTTAAAATAGAGTACAAAGACAATATTAGTGGTAAAAGTAGGTCTGTAACAGTTGTTATAAAAGATTCAGAAAAAGAGTTTGTAGAGGGTTTATAGAGGATGAAAAGGATAATTTTTGCAACAAATAATGCCCATAAATTGAGCGAGGTACAAGCTATTTTGGGTGATAGTTTTAGACTTTTGACACTTAAGGAGTGTGGTATTACAGAGGATATTCCAGAGACCGCACCAACCCTTGAGGGAAATGCTCTGCAAAAGGCTCGCTATATCTACGAAAAGATTGGCGCAGACTGCTTTGCAGACGATACAGGGCTTGAAGTTGAGGCTCTTGGAGGGGCTCCAGGGGTGCACTCGGCGCGCTATGCTACTGATGGTCATGATTTTGCTGCAAATAATCGTCTGCTGCTCAAAAATCTTGAGGGTGTAAGTAATAGAAAAGCCCGTTTTCGTACAGTTATAGCCCTTATTTTGGATGGAAAAGAGTACCTTTTTGAGGGTATTGTTGAGGGTAGTATTGCAGAGGAGGAGTCAGGCAGCGAGGGTTTTGGTTATGACCCACTTTTTGTACCTTCGGGAGAAATTATTACCTTTGCGCAGATGTCGGCAGAAAAGAAGAACTCAATCTCCCATAGAGGGCGTGCCGTGGCTAAACTTGTAAACTTTTTGAAGGATGGAAAATTATAAAAGAGAGGACAAATTTGACGACAAAACCTTAGAAAAGCTTGCTTATCACTACTCTGAGGTGCTGCGCCTGCTTGGCGAAAATCCAGAGCGCGAGGGGCTTGTAAAGACCCCTATGCGTGTTGCAAAGGCGTGGTCGTTCCTCACAAAGGGGTATAATGAAGACCCTATTGAGATTATCCGCTCGGCGATGTTTAATGAGGAGTATCGTCAGATGGTGCTTGTCAAAGATATTGAGATTTTCTCTGTCTGTGAGCATCACATGCTGCCATTTATTGGCAAGGCGCATGTTGCCTATATTCCAAATGGAAAGATTACAGGTCTGTCTAAAATTGCCCGCGTGGTAGAGTGTTTTGCTCGCAGGCTTCAGGTGCAGGAGAGGCTTACTGTCCAGATTCGTGACTCAATACAGGAGGCACTTAATCCGCTTGGTGTTGCTGTTGTAATCGAGGCGTCGCATACATGTATGCAGATGAGAGGCGTTGAGAAACAGGACTCTGCAACCACAACATCCGCTTTTACAGGTATTTTCCTCTCAGACCACAGAACACGAGAGGAGTTTATGTCGTTAATATCACATAAATTAAGATAATAGAACAATATGGAGGCTATTGTAAAGACAAATTTTAACTTCAAGGGAAAGAACAACCATTATGTTGGTAAAGTTCGTGATGTCTATAGCATTGATGGAGACTACCTTGTAATGGTTGTTTCAGACCGTATCTCGGCTTTTGATGTGGTGCTACCAAAGGGTATCCCTTTCAAGGGTCAGGTGCTTAACCAGATTGCAGCAAAGTTTCTTGATGCTACAGCAGATATCCTTCCAAACTGGAAGATTGCTGTTCCAGACCCAATGGTAACAGTAGGTCACAAGTGCGAGCCATTTAAGGTTGAGATGGTAATCCGTGGCTATCTGTCAGGTCACGCTTGGAGAGAGTATAAGGCTGGTAAGCGTACAATCTGTGGTGTAGAGATGCCAGAGGGTATGGTTGAGAATCAGAAGTTCCCAGAGCCAATTATCACCCCAACAACCAAGGCAGATGAGGGTCACGACGAGGATATCTCTAAAGAGGAGATTATCGCTCGCGGTATTGTTAGCCGTGAGGATTATGAGGCTCTTGAGGCTTACACACGCGCTATTTTTGCCCGCGGAACAGAGATTGCAGCTAAGATGGGTCTTATCCTTGTTGATACAAAGTATGAGTTTGGAAAGAAGAACGGCGTAATCTACCTTATGGACGAGATTCACACTCCAGACTCTTCTCGCTACTTCTATGCCGATGGCTACGCTGAGCGTCTTGCAGCAGGTCAGAAGCAGAAGCAGCTCTCAAAAGAGTTTGTTAGAGAGTGGCTTATGGCAAACGGTTTTCAGGGTCAGGAAGGTCAGAGCGTACCAGAGATGACTCCAGAGATTGTTTCCTCTATTACCGAGCGTTATATAGAGCTGTATGAGAATATCACAGGCGAAAAGTTTGTAAAAGAGGAGTGTGAGGATGTTGCAGCTCGTATTGAGAGAAATGTGAGCAGTTTCCTCGCAACACTGTAATTTTGTTGTTATAGCACGGCAAAAAGATTTAGAGAATTTAAGGAGATTAGGGATTTTTAAGGAACTTAGGGAGCGGAACAAAAAAGTTCTGCGGGATATCGAATCCCTTGAACTTTAGCGGGCTCGCTAATTTCGTTAATCTCATTAACCTCCCCAAGCTCCCTTCTGCGAAGCAGAAATCCAGCGTAGGCGATGCCTATGCTGGATTTTTTTGCGCCTTTCCCAACTGACTGACAGCGCAAAAATTATTGCACCGTATTATCACAGCCCTCTTACGGCTTTGAAGTCGGCGAGAATATCCTCTTCAGTGTCGGCGTCGGTGCCGTAGCCGACAGCCATAGCCATTGAGCAGTCAGACTCTTTATCTGCGTCTGTAATTTGGCGCATTGTGGCGTGGGCACTCTCTGCTGCGGCGATAGCCTTTGCAATATCCTCTTCTGTAGGTTTTCTGCCGAGCTTATCAGCCAAGGCGGCTACTGCCCAGGCGTGTGCAGCGTTTGTATAGTCTGCCTCAAAAGCCTTAAGAGCAGCATTTAGCCCCTCTGTGGTTGTAAGGTTGTCAAGAACACTCTCAAGGTAGGCTTTATCAATATACTGACCTGACAAATCGACCCATTTACCAGCTTTTTCAGCACTTCCGCTGCCCTTTGCAAGCATTGCACCTATTGAGGCTGTGATATATTGGTTATAGAGCGAAATGCCGCGTGTAGCCATGCGACTCTTTATAACGGTGTTGTTATAGTGATACTGCTCAGCATCAGGGTTTTGCTCTTTTAGGGAGCTAAGAATTTCAACAGCCTTTATAGCCTTACCTGCAAGCAGTGGGTTGTACTCGTCATAGCTGATAATATCTCTGCGATAGACCCTTTTATCTCTCTGCTGCCACTTCTCAATATCTCTCACTGTGCCGTAGCTGCGCAGACCAAAGCCAGGCAGCAGGGTTGTTACACCGTTGTTCTCTATAAGATAACTAAACGGCATAAGGCTTGTGTCGTGGTGCTTGGAGTGCCTACCTAAGATAAGCGAGAACTCGCCCTCGGCAGCTGGGGACATAACATATCCGTTGCTGGCAAACTTACAACCTCTGCGATGCACTGATTGATGCACCGCGCCACACTTGAATAGGTGGTTGCTCTGGTTTGTACCACTGCCTGCATTGAAAAACGAGAATACGCCTGCAATAAGCAGCGAAGCCTTGTGGTGTGAGACGGTATAAGGTCCTGCAAAGAGTGAACTTGCCTCGCCATTTTCTAAGTGCGAGCCTGCAAAGAAGAGAGAGCCTACAGCTGTAAAGCCATTTGAGAGGATAACATCCTCGCCAACAAAACAGCTCTCAACAATTGCCCCCATATCTATCCTTGCCCTCTGTGCAGCGATAAAATCAACAGCCTTAACATCAACACCAACCTTTACACCCTCAAGCAGTGTTGCGTTTTCGATAAGCGATGCGCCATCAACTGTAACACCCTCGCCAATAGCGGTCTCGCGGATAAATTTTGCTCCTATAATAGTCGCATTTTTACCCACAACACCCATTGTAGAGCTAACAGTGACAGCATACTCTTTGGCGTTGTTTGTAAGGGTGTTGACAACATCTTGACGGTGGCGGTACATAGCCGATATATACGCCTCCTGAGCCGTTAGGTTGTTGTGAATAGCAACCGCTCTGCCCTCGCAGTCGTTGACTGTTGCAACCATAACACCGTTGCCAAAAGAGGAGAGCTTGCGGCACTCAAGGCGGGTTGTGGAGATAACCTTTGCACCACCGCAAATGTGGTAGTTAGCAATTGTTGAGTCAGCAAGAGTTACCCCGCCCTCAATCTCTACACGCCCTTCAAAACGGCAGTTGTTTATAGTCGTAGCGTCAAAGTTGTCGTCAACAAAGACACTCTGCCAATTCTCGGCTCTACAGCCTGCACTACATAGTGTTGAAACCTCTTCTTGTGTTAAATTTCTCATAAAAAACCTCCTCTTTTTAACAATCTTTCAGAGTCTGCCAAACTCTCTTTCATCCAGCGGTGTAGAGTCCTTATCTGCTGCTCTTCACTTAGCTGCCAATCTTTAACCTCGTGGCGAATCCTCTCGGATAGCATATATACAATTATCGCAGCACAAGCTGAGACATTTAGACTCTCAACCATGCCACACATAGGAATCTTCAAGAACTCGTCAGCCTCAGCAAAGACTGCATCCGAGATACCAGTCTTTTCTGTACCCAAAACGATGGCAAACTTACCCTTTGTGACATCAAAACTCTCTGGAGTACAGCTCTGGCGGTGCGGAGTGGTTGCCACAATGCGGTAACCGCTACTCTTGAGGTGTTTTATAGCCTCAACGGTCGAGTTGTGGCGGACAATATCTATCCACTTATCTGTGCCACGAACAATGTTTACATTTGGTCTAAAGGAGCAAAGTGTCTCCACGGTGTGAAGATTCTGCACGCCAAAAGCCTCGCAGTGGCGCACAAGTGCGCTGGCATTCTGTGGATGAAACATATTTTCGGCAAGCAGGGTCATGTAGTCTGTTCTACTCTCAACCGTCCTTTTGAGTGTCGCAAAACGCTCTGGAAGGACAAACTCTGAGAGAAAAGCAGTCTGCTGTATGCACTGCTCAATGGTTAAGCTATTTTCTGTATTTGTCATCTTCATCAAGTATTTTTAGGTAGCTCTCATAGCGAGTATAGGCTATCTTGCCATCTTTTACCGCCTCACATACTGCACAACCAGGCTCGTGGGTATGTGTGCAGTTGTAGAAACGGCACTCGCCCGCAGAGGCAATCATCTCAGGGAAGTAGTGCCACAGCTCCTTATCCTCAATATCAATTAGTCCAAAACCCTTGATTCCTGGGGTGTCGATAATATACCCACCCTCTTCAAGTGGATAGATTGTGGAGAAGGTGGTGGTGTGTTTGCCCTTGTGGAAAGACTCTGAAATCTCGCCCGTGCGAATATCTAAAGTGGGGTCTATTGCACCCACAAGCGTAGATTTTCCAACGCCCGAATTGCCAGAGATAAGAGTTACCTTGCCTTTGAGCAGCTCTTTGACAGCCCCTACACCAATACCCTCTGTGGCGGATATATCAAGCACCTGGTAGCCAGCACTGTTGTATATAGAGTGGAAAATATCAACCTCTTCACTGCTCTCCATAAGGTCAATTTTGGCAAGGAGTATTATAGCGGGCACCTTGTAAGCCTCGCAGGTTACAAGAAACCTATCTACAAACTCAAGGGCGGTAACAGGCTCTTTAAGGGTTACAACAATCATCGCCTGGTCTATATTAGCTGCGATAATATGCGACTCTTTTGAGAGGTTTGAGGCTCGGCGAATAATGTAGTTGCGGCGTGGGACAATGTCGAAAATTACCCACTCCTCACTATTTTCGCTCTGACAGCGCACAATATCTCCCACAACAACAGGATTTGTCGAGCGCACACCCTTTAGGCGCAACTTGCCCCTTATGCGGCACTTTATCCTCTCAGTGTCGCACAAAACCTCATACCAGCTACCAGTGGCACGAACTACAAGACCCTCTTTTACCATTAGTCCACATTTTTGCTTAGTTTGTCAAACCACTCAACGGCACCCTTTGAGAGGGCTGAGACGGGTTTGAAGCTGATAGAGTTCTCTATATGTCGCTTGTTGACAAGCTCTACCTTGTTGTTAAGCTCTTCAAATAGCACAAAAACAACACTTAGCACAAGTAGGTACTTAAGTATTGAGACGGCTATACCGAGTAGCGTGTTAACACCGCCCAAACCTATTGCCGAGAGGATTGTCGAGAGCATCCTTGAGGCAAGGGCTGTAAGTATTGCCACCACGATAAAGGTTATAATAAAACCGACTATTTTGGCATAACTTGGGTCGAGTTTCAAAAACCCTCCAACCTGCTCGCCATAGAGCAGAGCAAGCACCAATCCACCAACAACACCAGCTATAGAGAAGAGCTGAGAGACAAAGCCGTTTTTCCACCCTAAAAAGAGCGCAACCACGATAGTAATAATGGTTATAATGTCAAAAATGTTCATAATATAACGATTTAACACCACGAAGTTAGTGTTTTTTTCGACAATTTCCTATCTTTGTAGCAAATTAGAACTATTATGAGACGATATTTGCTTGTTATTCTGGCTGTTACATTTACCCTTTTTGACCTATCGGCAAGAGAGGTTTATACACTCAACAACTCTTGGAGATTCTTCTTCAAGGATGAAAATTCGAGTGACAACGCCCGTCATATTCGCCTGCCTCACACATGGAACACCGATGCTATGTCTGAGGGCGGCTCACTGCGTCAAACCACAGCAAACTACCGCCGAACACTCTTTGTTCCTCAAGATTGGCAGGGCAAGAGGCTCTTTTTGCACTTTGGCGGTGTGATGAGTGTGGCTCAGGTCTTTGTAAATGGAGACCTTATCGGCTCACACCATGGCGGAAGAACTGCCTTTACAATGGAGATTACAGATGCGGTACACTACAACTCTGACAACACCCTGCTTGTTGAGGTAAGCAATGCCCACCGTAGCGATGTTCTGCCGACCTCTACAGTCGAAAACCTCTATGGAGGCATCTATCGTGATGTAGAGCTGATTGTAACCGAGAAGACAACCATTTCTCCACTCTACTACGGTACAGATGGTGTTTTAATTCATCCAACAAAGGTTACAACAGAGAGCGTTGAGGGTAATGTTCAGGTTGCGCTACTCGGCAAGAAAGATGCGCTGTGCAATGTGACCCTTGATGTGGTTTCGCCAGATGGATATGTTGCTGACACAAAGAGTGTTAAGGCAAAAATAGACGGCAAACTACTCTCTATACCGTTTATTGTTGACAACCCAGAGCTGTGGTCTGCACACCATCCAGCACTCTATCGTGTGGATGTTGTTGTGGGAAATGATACAGTCAGCGTTGACACAGGTTTCCGCAGGCTTGAGATTACACCAGAGAAGCATATCGCCCTCAACGGTAAGCGTGTTGCTATCCAAGGCGTAAACCTCTACCATGACAAGGGTGTTGTTGGCAATGCCCTTACAGAGAGCGACTATGGTGCTATTTTTGACAACATCTGTGAGATGGGAGCAAACGCTGTGCGTTCAGTTTCGGGACCACACGCACAGGGCTTTTATGAGATGTGTGACAAAAACGGTGTGCTTGTGTGGATAGACTCTCCACTTGTACAGTCGGAGTTTCTGAGCGACATTGCTTACTACTCTTCAGAGGAGTTTGAGAGCAACGGCAAGGAGCAACTCAAAGAGATTGTTTACCAAAATATCAACCACCCATCAGTGGCAATGTGGGGTGTATTTTCGCTACTCAAAGGTCGCTCGGCAAAGCTGCTCAACTATGTCAGAGAGCTAAACTCGCTTGCAAAAACTCTTGACCCATCTCGTCCTACAGTGGCATGCAGCAACCAAGATGGCGATATAAACTTTATTACAGACCTTATTGTTTGGCAACAGAATCTTGGCTGGGAAAATGGCGTTTTTGAGGATTTGGAGATGTGGCAGAGCGCGCTGAAGAGCAATTGGAGCCATCTGGCGCAGGCTGTTTGTTATGGCGAGAGCAGAGCCAAAGCCCGCTATGGAAATAGCCACGGCAGCTACTCATTCCCACAGAGGGTGTCAGATAGCTGGCAGACTGCGTTCCATGAGGGTTATATTACCCGCGTGGATAAAGAGCTGTTCTGGGGCGTGTGGGTCAATAGTATGTTCGACTTAGGCGCAGTGCGCTATAGCGGAGGCGTTATAAACTCAGGTATGATAGCATTTGACCATAACCAGAAGAGAGATGCCTTCTACCTCTATAAAACCCTTTGGAATAAACAGAGTCCAACTCTGCATATCGTTAGCAAAAACCGCGAAGTGAGGGCAAAAAATAGCCAGGTTATAAAGGTCTATAGCTCTAACGGCATACCAACCCTTACAATCAACGGCGATACAATCAAACTCAATAACCTTACCGAGGGTATATTCTTTACCGACTCACTCGTCCTAAGCGGTCAAAATAATGTCGTTGTCCAAACCCCAGAACAAAGCGACTCAACAACCTTTACAATCGGCAACTACCTACGCAGAAAGTAGAGTGTATAGCTCCGCAGTACCGCAGTTTTTTGAAAAAACGCAAAATCCAGCGTAGGCATCCCCTATGCTGGATTTCTGCTTTGTAGAAGGGTGTTTAGGGAGACGAAGGAAATAAGCGAGCGCATTCTAATAACAGAAATAACAAAGAATAACAGCGGGCTTACGCCCTTGATGGCACACAATAGCAATGCGCGTAAAACCCGATACCCTGTACCGCTTAACTATTAAGGGACTTTGTCCCGCTGTTATTAAATGCTATTCAGTGCTATTGAGTGTCATCTGTTTGCGCTTCCCTTACTGACTAACGGTGCGAAAAGTGTGCGCACTCAAATTATTGTGTTATTTCACCGCCGGTTATGGTCGATTCGCCCCATGGGAGGAGTGGGTGAAAACTTTGTAAAAACAGCTCTGGGAGTGCTTTTCGGCACGAAAATTGCACACTTTTGTGCGATTTTGCAAAGGCAACTCTTTTTTGGGAGTTTGGTGGTTTGAAAAAAGGTTGTTATATTTGCAGTAGAAAAAATAGTTATTAACTCATAAAACACTTATTGCCTATAGAAAAATTCTACTCTGAACACTATTAAAAAAGGAGAAGAATATGAATACTCAGATTGTAAGCGACAGAGAGTTGCTTAAACTATATCTTGAGGGCGATAAGAGTGCAATTTCCACTCTGATAGAGAAACACAACCGTCGTGTCCGTGACTATGTTCGAGCTATGGTCAAGGATAGTGATGTTGCTGACGATATTACACAAGAGACCTTTATAAAGGTTGTCAAGGTAATAGATGAGGGTCGTTATACAGATAACGGCAAGTTCCTCTCATGGGTGCTTCGTATTGCGCACAACCGCGCTCTTGACTACTTTAGAGCCCAGAAAAGCTCCTCCAGCGTTAGTGAATCAAGTGCAGGATACAATGTTCTGGGAACTATAAAGTATGCAGACCGAAGTGTTGAGGAGAGCATTATTAGCGACCAGACTGCCGAGGAGATTCGTTCTCTTGTAGAGCTGCTTCCAGAGGAGCAGAGGCAGGTTGTTATGCTCAGATACTACTCTGACCTCTCTTTCAAGGAGATTGCAGAGCAGACAGGTGTGAGTATAAACACCGCGCTTGGTCGCATGCGTTATGCGCTGATAAATATGCGAAAGATGATGAAAGATAAAAATTTGGCATTGTGCTAACAATAAAAAGATAGGCTTGTGCGTTATTAAGGTAGGTTCTATAAATGCACACTCAACAAACAAGCCTATGATAAAATTCGACACCTTTACAGACGATGAGCAACTCTTCTTGGACAATGTAGCCTGCGGCGAAAGTGAGCTAATCTACATTGACACACTACTCAGAGAGTGCTTAAACCCTGTAGCGCGCTGTTAATGGCGCGCTTTTTTTGTGCCAATTCTCGACCAACTGCGGTGTAGAAAGTGGCGCGCATTTAGTAGGGGATTTAAGGAGGTTAACGAGAATTAGGGAGATTAGCGAGCGCGCTAACAGTACAAACTTAGTTGAGCTGTTTTCGGATTTAGGGAGTACCAACGGAGTTGGTGCGATGAAAAATAGAGCCTCTCGCTCAAACTTGTTTGAAAGTGAAAAGGGCTCTATTTTTTTAGCGTAATAGCCGCAGGCTATCCTAAATCCGCATCAGCCACAAGAGAAACGAAGTTTCTCCGAAAGTCTTTTGGGTCACTTTTCTTCAGAAAAGGGACGGTACTATGCATAGCTACTCCTTAAACAGGTCAATCTCGCCGCGTTCTACTTTATGGTATATAGCGGTTAGGGTGCCGATTACGGGGGAGATATACTCAAGGGTATCGGTTATTGCGCTATTTCCGCTACCTTTTATTCTATAGAGCATAGAGGCGTACAGGGCTCTAAAGCACAGCTCTGTGTCGCTAATGTTTTCTTTACCGAGCAGTGTTCTTAGTGTTGGCAGGTGGGGTGCAAGGCGTGAGGCTACGGCTCTATATTGCGCACCTGTGGGCAGCTCCATCAGTTGCAGGTGGAGGTTGTGCAGGTCTGCTATAAGGTGGAGGGTATGGTTTAGGTGTCCGCTACTCTCCTTGCCCTCTTCGCGCAGCAGGTTTACAATATCCATATACCACAGCAGGTGGATATTTTTCTGCTCCTCTGTTAGGTTGCGGGGTGCTATAAGTTGTGAGTATATAGCCTCTGGGCTAAACTGTAGAGCCCTCAGAAGGTCCTCAATCTGCCATAGGTAGAGGATATACTCTGCAATATTCTCTTTTCTTCGTGCTTGTGCTATATCCATCTTTCCACTATTTAAGGCTTTGCATAGCTATTAGTTTTGCGTATATGCCACCGCTGGCGATAAGCTCGTCATGAGTGCCCTGCTCGGCAATATTTCCCTCGTCAATGACGATAATCTTATCGGCATGCTGTATGGTGCTGAGGCGATGGGCTATAATTACCGATGTACGACCCTTTAGCATGCGGGTAAGTGCCTGCTGCACAAGTTTTTCACTCTCTGTGTCAAGGGCTGATGTCGCCTCGTCAAGAATCAGAAACTCTGGGTTTTTAAGCACTGCGCGGGCGATACTGAGTCGCTGACGCTGACCACCAGATAGTTTTGCGCCGCGGTCGCCAATGTTTGTATTGTATCCATCGGTTGTGCCGACGATAAAGTCGTGCGCATTTGCCACCTTTGCCGCCTCGACAATCTCGGCGTGGGTTGCACCTGTCTTACCGAGGGCAATATTGCTCTCAATGGTGTCGTTGAAGAGGACAGTCTCCTGCGAAACAAGGCTTATGCGGCTGCGCAGGGAGTCTTGTGCAAAGGATTTTATTGGTGTGCCATCAATAAGTATCTCGCCCTTATCTGGGTCGTAAAAACGAGGCATAAGCTCACTGAGGGTCGATTTTCCACCACCCGAAGCACCCACAAGAGCAACAGTCTCGCCTTTGCTGATTGTAAAGCTGATGTTGTGGAGAATCTCGCGGCTCTGGTCGTAAGAGAAGGAGATGTTTTTGAACTCAATCTTATCCTTTAGACCCTTAAATTCAACAGCATCGCTGCTATCAGTAATATCGCTCTTGGCATCAATAATCTCAAAGATGCGCTCGCCCGCAGCAACACCCTGGTTAATGTTCGCAAATTGGTCAATAAAGGCGCGAACAGGGCGTGTAATCTGCGAGAAGGCAGCGATGAAGGCTATAAAACCTGCTGCACTGAGTGACCCCTTGGTAACAAGTGAACCTCCAAAAACAAGCACTACAGCCACAGCAGCGATACCCAAAAACTCACTCATAGGAGAGGCGAGCTGCTGACGACGAGCCATCCAGAGCATCAGACGAGATAGCTCGGCGTTGATTTGGTGGAACTTTGTGCGGATATACTCTGTTGCAGTGTAGGTTTTGATAATCTTGATACCTGAAAGAGACTCATCAAGCACGCTGACCATATCTCCAAGCTGCTCCTGCACACGGCTTGCAGGGTGGCGCAGACGCTTTACAATACCACCTATAAGCAGACCAACCACAGGCAGGAAGAATACGGCAAAGAGTGCCAACTCCCATGAGACATTGAGCATCAGCACAAGGTAGCCGATAATCAGGAAAGGCTCACGGAAGGCAACCTGAAGGGTGTTTGTGATGCAAAATTGCACTGCCATAACATCTGAGGTAATGCGAGATATAATATCGCCCTTTCTCTGCTCAGAGAAGTAGCCGACATGCATATCGACAATATTGTCAAACATCATGTTTCTCATCCTCTGTAGGGAAGTGGTGCGCATACACTCAACAGTATAGGCACTAAGGTAGCGGAAGAGGTTTGAGAGTAGATTTGCTGAGACCACCACACCGCCAAGCAGAGCCAAAATCTTTGTCATTGTAAACTCTGTGCCAAAAAGTGTTGTGTAGAGGTAGCTCAGCCACTGAGTCAGAGCCTCGTTGTTGAAGGCTACTTCTGGCATCTGATATGTGGGAACAAAGGCAAAACCCTTGTCGAACATGGTGTTCAGAATAGGGATAATCAGCGCGTATGTGGCTGTGTTAAAAAGTGCATGCAGTGCTGCTGTGAAGAAGTACGGCACTGCATATTTGCTTATCGGACTTGCAAAATTAAGCAGTCTGAGATAGGTCTTGAACATAATATCGTCTCTTTATACCAACCCCTCTTTATGATACTCCTCCACAGAGGCTATATAGTGGGCTATGGTCTGTTCCATATTCATAAAAGATTTGCCACCAGCAGCATTGTGATGACCGCCACCGTTGAAATATCTGCGAGCAAAGGTGTTTACATCAACCTTGCCGTGTGAGCGGAGAGATACGCGGATAAATCCACCCTGCTGCTCAGAGAACATAGCCGACATTTTTACCTTTTTTATAGATAGTGGATAGTTTACAAAACCCTCGCTGTCGCCCTGCTGAAACCAGAATTTGCGCATCTCATCCTCAGTGAGCGACATGTATGCCACCTTGCCGTTGAGGATAGTCTTCATCTTGCGGTTGATAACATAACCAAAGAGTCTCGCCCTACCCTCGGTAAAGGAGTTATAGACATTGTTGTATATCGTAGGTATATCAATACCCGTCTCACAGAGGTCTGCCACAGCGCGGAAGAGGTCTGAGTTGAGGGTTGAAAAGGCAAAGTTACCTGTGTCGGTAATCATACCAACATAGAGCAGTGTGGCAATATCTTTATTGAAAACCTCTGTGCCGTATGCAGTTTTGAGGATTTCGTGAACAAGATATGCGGTGCTTGATGACTCTGGGAAAGAGAAAACAAGGTCAAATTCGTCAGAAGGACTGAGGTGGTGGTCTATAAGCACACGCTTGGCAGTGGTGTTTGCAAGGATAATCTCATACAAACCCTCAAGACGAGAGAGTGAACTCATATCTGCACAAATAACCACATCGGCAGCCTCTATAACACTCTGAGTAAGACCGATTTTGTCAATCGAGTGTATGATAAGCGAGTCGCTGAGCGGCATCCACTTCAAATAGTACGGAAAACGGTTTGGTAACACACAATTTACCGTATGCCCAAAACTCTTTAATACCTCAGCAAGCGCAAGAGAGGAGCCTATAGCATCTCCGTCAGGGTTTGTGTGCGAAAGAATAACAACCTTCTTAGGCTCTGCAAATAACTCTTTGAAAGCCTCTATTTTAACTAAATCCAGATTCATAATGCAAAGATAATAAATATTATGGAAAATAAAGGCAACTTGCTTTACTTTTTAATAAAGTGACACAAAGCAGGCACCTAAGTACCCCAGCTTTGTGCGCTGTTAGTCGGTAAGGGATTAACGCAAACAGATGACACTGAATAGCACTCAATAGCATTTAATAGCAGCGGGTCTGAAGACCCTTAATAGCCAAGCGCAATAATAAAAGTTCTGCGGGACATCGAATCCCTTGAACTTTTGCGCGCGCTCTCCCTAAATCGCGCGCTATTTTGCCATTTTTTAAGCTGGATTTTTGGCTGGTTTTGGGGTGTAGAAACTAAAAAAATGAAAAAATGTTTGTTCTTTTGAAATTTAGTTGTACCTTTGCACCTCGCAAGGGCGTATTATGCGCTGAAAGTTAGAACAAAAACAATAAAAACGATACAATTATGGCAATGAAGAGAACTTACCAGCCATCTCGTCGCAAGAGAATCAACAAGCATGGTTTCCGTGCGAGAATGGCAACTGCTAATGGTCGCAAGGTATTGGCAGCGCGTCGTGCAAAGGGACGCAAGAAGTTGACTGTATCAGACGAGGCAACTTTCAAGTACAACTAAAGAGTAACATCTTTGGACAACAGCATACAACCAATCCCTCCAAGGATTGGTTTTGCTGTGTTTGTAGGGTAATATTACCAACTTTGTCGCTCAATTATGTGGTTTGTTCAAAAAAATGACTACTTTTGTAGAAACGATAAATGATTTTGGCACGAAAAAGTACAGATAAGGTGGCAAGTAAGCCAAAGGTGGACCCTCGCAACAAGTTAAACAACTTGACTGGAGCAGAGTGGCAATTCTCAACAAAGACGGTAATAAACAAGATTTACCCGTCAAATATGCAGCACAGATTACGCTCTGAGCATGGTGGTCAGAAGCCGCCACAGCTCTGTGCGGATATTATAAAGACCTTTACCAAGGAGGGTCAGACTGTTTTGGACCCACTTATGGGTGTGGGTGGTACACTGCTTGGCGCGGCTTTGTGTAACAGAAAAGGTTTAGGAATAGAGCTTAATCAGCGATGGGTTGATATATATAGAGAGGTGTGTCGCCTTGAGGGTTTAGAGTGTTTTACAACTCTTGTAGGCAATGCCAATGATAGATTGAAAGAGATTGAGCCTCAGAGTGTTGACTTTATTCTTACAGATGTTCCATATTGGATTATGGATAAAGTCACAAAGACCCGTTCTGCTGCGGCACAGAGAGAGTCAAAACTCTCAAAATTCAATAATGCCGATTTGCAGACAAAAGAGGAGTGGCTCGCTGAGATGAAAGAGATATTTACAAATGCATATCCTACGCTGAAAGATAAGGGGTATATGGCTGTTTTTATCGGCGATATGTACCGTGGTCAAGAGTATCATCTGCTTTCAGGCGAGTTGGCAAAGGCTATCTCAGAGATAGATGGTTTTCTGCTCAAGAGTGATATTATCTGGCATGATGACTCAAAGATGTTGCATATATATGGCTATCCATTTGCCTATATCCCATCTGTAATTCATCAGCACATATTAGTTTTTAGGAAAGAGGCGCGCAAATGAGAGATTGTCTGGTAAATAAACTTATTTCCACAGAGTGTATTATCTCTCAAGAGGAGTACAAAAGGCTATGCGAAACAGGTTGTATTCATGAATACCTTTTGTATGGCGATAATTGCCTTGAGGGTATTACTCTGCTGAATATGCTCTCGCAGAGTGATAACATCCTCTCGCTACTCTATGTGGTGTATGAGCCTATTGACCAGCCTATTTACATCTTTAAGCACACTGATAGTCATAGCCTTTTTGCAATTAAAATTTGCGGCACTTTTAGTAGATGGTCTCTACCTCAGGGTGTTGGCGATATTATTGATTTTATAGACCTTACCGACTATATCTTCTATTCTATAGAGAATAAGCGCGTCGTTCTGGCGGGTGAGAATACAGAGACAGCCTCTGTGGGTAACTCTCAGTGGCAGAGAGAGGGTAGGAAACTTGGCGCAGCAAGGTTTGGCATACCCTTTATATATCAAACCTTCTATTCTGGCAGGGATGAGTCGAGAGATGCTATTCGAGAGCCGAACTCGCTACAGGTGTATAATCAGATTTTATACACAGTCCGTTATAAAACACCATCTTTTGTAGCCTACTTTGAGAATAATTTTGAGGGTGCTGAGACAAGAGATAGAGGGCGTGAAGACTCAACACAACTACTCTGTGACTATATAAAAGCTACTATTGTATGCGATGCACTAAACAATGATGTTGCAAAATCAAAGCAGCAAACACTTGAAAAGATGTTTTTGCTGCACATGTGTAGCTACTTATCAGAGTGTAAGTTTGGCAGAAACGGTTTGGGTAAACAACCGAGATTGAAAGTAGATTTTCCTGTTATAAACAGTGTTGTATATAGTGCGATAATTGACACTCCAGAGCAATTTGCGGCAGATGTTGTAGATTATCTTCATGGCAGTATATCCCCAAAGCAGCTCTTTAGTAAGTATCCGTTTGATAACCTGTCAGACGATAGTTTTACAAAGTGGAGCGGATATAATAACAAACAGTATATCAAGGACTTATTGTTGTATCTTAAAGAGAAGGGTTGCGCGGCAAAAAGTTATATATCTGGTCAGGCAAAGGTGGGTATAGCATCAGCTGAGAGGTGTAAAGAGTATCTTACAAATATATTTCCAGAGAATAGTAAAGAGATTGGGAGTATTATAGACACCGATACTTTCTCAGAGGTTGTTGTTATGCCGCTGAGAATCCATAAATATAATAAAAAATCGCCAGTTTTCTCTGCCGACCCAGAGAGTGGAGAGATTGCAGCTTTCGGAGAGCTGTTTGGTTACAATGTTCGAGGAAGCAAGAGCCGCCCTGTTATAGGTTATACTATTGTTGACACCCCTAAAGAATTTGATTTTTCAACAAAAAAGGGAACAAAACTATACAAGGCTATAAGCCACTATGTGGATATTCTGATACTTAACAACTCTACTGTTATCACAAACTTTGAGAAGAGTTGTTTTTGTAGCGATTTTATCCCCCAAACTCTACTTAGCACTGTGCCACAGTCAAAGAGCGAGGAGTGTGCTGTTGTTTCAACCTTTCTAAATCTTACAACAATCTCTTCAGATTGGTTGCTAAACTTTATCCACACCCACCACTCCTCTTGGCAGCAAATGGTGGTACATAGAGACTCTGGAGAGGTGATGCAGCATAAAATAGAGAGAAATAGCTCAAAGATAGACCTTGTTTTGCAGACAACTTCTGGGTTGTTTATGCTTGCAGAGGGGAAGAATAACTATTTTGACATAATAAGAGACCCTAAAATACAGGGAGCAATGAGGGCTATGAGTGTATTGGTGTGTGATATGTATGGTAAGCCGTGTACAATGTTTGACACCTTTATCTATAACCTTGCCACTGTTGCTGATAAAGACCCCGACTACTACGCACAAAGAGAGGTGGAAATGGTTGAGGGGGCTATCAGTTTAGGTCACTTTTCAAATATTGCAAATAGTGAGAATTTTGTTGTTATAATAGTCTATGATAGAGGGGATAAGACCTGCTTTAAGTTGGTATATTCTCCAGATTTAGACACAAAGATAAGACAACAACTCAATAGAGAGTTTGGACAATGAAGTATATAGGAAATAAGACGCGACTACTCGATTTTATAGATGAATCTTTGGCAAAAGAGGGTATTGTTGCTAAGGGTACATTTATAGATATTTTCGGAGGTACAGGCTCGGTGGGTCGCTTCTATAAAGAGCGTGGTATGAGGGTTATATCAAATGATATTATGACCTACTCATACTGGGCTCAGTATGTACTTATCTCCATCAACACAATGCCTACATTTGAGCGGGTTGCAAAAGGGGGAATAGAGGAGGTCTTATCAATACTAAACAATCCAAATCTCACAAAAGAGGGGTATATTTTCGACAATTTCGCACCTGGTGGCAGAGCGGGCAGACAATACTTTTCAGACCAAAACGCAAGAAGAATAGATGCCATCAGAGAGCTGATTGAGGAGTGGAAAGATAGCGGTCTTCTCTCTAAAGATGAGTACGCAATTTTGGTCTATTCTCTTGTAGATGCAGCCGATTTTGTGGCAAACATCGCTGGAACTTATGGTGCCTATCTGAAAATATGGCGATCAATGGCTCTGAAACCTATTTGCCTAAAGGTCCCAAATATATTTAATAACAACCAAGAAAACATTGTGTATCAACAAGATGCAAACTCTTTGATACAAAGCATTTCAGGAGATATACTCTACCTTGACCCACCATATAATACCAGACAATATGCACCAAATTTCCATCTTCTGGAGACACTATCTGTGTGGGATAAGCAACCTCTTATTGGCAAAAGTGGGCTTCGAGAGTATAAGGACAAAAAATCGAGATATTGCTCCAAAAAGGAGGCTTACAATGCACTAAAAGAGCTTGTTGCAAATGCAAATGCGTCACATATTGTCTTGAGCTATAACGACGAGGGAATTATCAGTCGTGAGGAGATATACTCCATACTGTCAACACGAGGCGGAGTAAAAGAGTATATAAAAAACTATCGCCGTTTCCGCACAGAAAAAGATAACGAACACAGACACTACAAAAAGTGTGATGACAAAGTGCTTGAGAGGTTATATATCGTTTCAACCAAATAATAGTAGCACAAGGTCTATTTGCTATTTTGATAAGAGAGTGTTACCTTTGCGGTGCAGATTCGGTTCATCGCTGCTCGTAAGAGGGGAGGAAAGTCCGAGCAACATAGAGCACCACACAAGTTAACGGCTTGATGCTCGTAAGGGTATAGTAGCGTAACAGAGAATAACCGCCCGAAAGGGTAAGGGTGAAAAGGTGGGGTAAGAGCCCACCGCGAGGGCAGTGATGTCTCTCGGCAGTACGCCTTGTGGGTTGCAAGGTTATGTATATCGACAATTAAGGGTTGCTCGCCCGATGTCGAGGGGTAAACCGCTAGAGGCTGCAGGTGACTGCTGTCGTAGATAAATGATGAACTAAAACAGAACTCGGCTTACGGAATCTGCAAACACAAAGAGGCTGACTAAAAAAGCAATTTTTAGTCAGCCTCTTTATGTTTACCAAAACTTAGCAGATACAGATTTCTGATAAACAACCCCCATTTTGTATATTCCATGGCTGTTTAACCACTTCTTAAGCAATTGAGAGAAGGCTCATATTGTAAAACAAAAAATAAAAGAGAGTATTATGGTGTCTATAAAATTAAAGTTCAGACCTTCAACAATTGAAGGAAAAGAGGGGTGTTTATACTACCAAGTGATTTATATGCGGAAAGTTAGGCAGATTGCAACATCCTTTCGAATTACTCAGGGAGAGTGGGATGCGGAGCTGGAAGATGTTATAATTAAGGATGATAACTCCCCTCGCTTCAGTTATTTGCGATGTGTACAAAAACAAATAGAGTATAATAAGAGGTGTTTTAAGTGTATTGTAAGGAGATTAACCCAATCTGGTACACCATTTTCTGTTGATAAAATTGTATATGAATTTCAGAAACAATCATCCGAAATAACACTATTCTCTTACATGGAGAAGATGATTGGTAAACTATGGAGGCACGGACAGTACCGAACAAGTGAAACATACCAAGCAACACTGAATAGTTTTAGAAGATTTAGAGAGGGGGAGGATGTATATTTTGATGATATTGATTCAGAAATGCTCATCTCTTATGAATACTATTTGAGGGCAAGAGAGTTGGCTCCCAATACAATATCTTTCTATATGAAACGCTTGCGTGCGGCGTATAATAACGCTGTAGAAGAAGGCTATGTAGAGAATAAAAATCCATTTAAGAGGGTGTTTACATCATCGGAGAAGACGGTAAAGAGAGCTATTTCGTTAAGATTTGTTCGTAAATTGAAAGAGTTGGATTTGAGCTATTCTCCATCCAAAAGTTTTGCTCGTGATATGTTTCTATTCAGCTTCTATACGCGGGGGATGGCATTTGTGGATATGGCATACTTACAGAAAAAGAATTTGAAGGATGATATACTTACATACAGACGAAAAAAGACAGGGCAATTGTTGTCAATTCACTGGGAAGATTGTATGGGGAAAATAGTAGATCGATACTCTTCATCAAATACAGATTTCCTTCTTGCAATTATAAAAAATCCCCTCGGTAACACCCGAAAGCAGTATCACAATGCCTTAACACTTATATAAGATGTTTGTAAAAAGAGTTGATAATCAAGAAGATGCAACTGCTGACATCTACAAAAATGCCATTAAAAAAGATGTTAAAACATTAAAAGCTTGGAATTTACTTAAATAGTTGAAATGTTATGAAGAGATTTTGGTTATCTGCTATTTCAATTGCACTATCTTTGAATTTGTGTCATGCGCAAGGATTTGGATATGATAGTAAAACTGATATTGGAAACGGTTTGTATAAAGTCAAAAGTGGAGAATATTATGGTGTTATAGATAGAAACGACAATGTCGTTGTCTCTATCGAATACCAAGATATTCTATTCAAAAATGGAAAAGCACTACTTACAAAAGATGATGTTTTATATGGTGTTGTAGATTCTTTGGGTGTGACCAAAACTTTTGAAACGCAATATAAAATACATCCTGCATATAGGTATATATATGATGGTTATATTGTTGTTGGTGATACGAAATATGGATTTATCACAGAAGACGGAGCTCCTTTGCGCATCAAGTCTAAAATAAAAGGCATTTTGTCATTGGGAAAGAAATCTCCTACAATGTTTGATGATGTAGCCCCTTTTGTTGATGGTTATGCAGCCGTGTATCTCAAAAATGGAGGTTGGAAACATATAGACAAAAGAGGAGTAGAGCGTTATGTGCTGGCAGACAAAAAGTCAAAAGCGTTGTTTCGCTCCTCTGTATATAAAGGAGAGTGTATTATTGTTACAGATGATGGTATTAAGCAATATCAAGAGAATCGCGCTTTATATGCTGTTGTAAAGAGGGTGTTGTCTTCATCTGCAACATATCTTAATTTAACCCATAAGTCCTCTGCAACAAAGATGTCGTATAAAGAAGGTATTTTAACATTAGACTCCTTAATGCGTGCGTCAAAATTTGAAACAGGGACAGATTCGATAGTGTTTATTGAGAAACCTCGAAAAATTGTTGTAGAAAAAGTGGTTGCTCCTGTAGATACACTGTCTTTGAGAGAAGACTTAGAGGTGGATTTAGTGTACAAAAATCTACAAGCCAACGAGGATGGGCGAGCCTATACAGAAGTAAAACTTGTAAATAAGTCTAATGAGAGGATTGATGGGTTATCTGTATCTTTGGAATGCGCTGGAGCTACTAAGTCATGGAACAAGTCGTTAGGCGGAAATTCTGAAGTGCGAATTGCATTTAACATCCCAGCACGCTTCTCCGTAGCATCTATAAAACGAGATGTTATTGTTAGAATCAGCCACAAGGGAGATAGTATTGAATTGGAATACCCAGTAACAATAAGACGATACACCCCTGTTAGATAAAGGAGAGCTTGCAGCTATTACGCTAAAAAATAGAGTCCTTTTCGCTTTCAAACAAGTTTGAGCGAAGGACTCTATTTTTCATCGTACCAACTCCATTTCCCCTAAATCCTAAAACAGCGAAACTTCGTCTGTTCCGTTAGCGCGCAACTCTAATTACCACAAATTTCCTCTAACAACCTCTAAATCCCATACTAAATTGCGCGCTGTTATTATATGCCATTAAGGGCGTAGCCCGTTGCTATTCACTGTTATTCTCTGCTATTAAATCGTGTGTGTGGTTACCGCGATTTGTCTTGAGAGAAATTTTTTTCAAAAAAATGTCGTGTTTTCTTGCTAAAATGTAAAATATGCTTTACATTTGTGGTGTGATTCAATCACAAATGTTTGACAGACTCTTGATGCGGACGCGGGGGCGTGTAAGCGACAAATGATTGAGAGTATATCCGTTCACACTTTCGGGGTACTCTTTTCAAAGCAAAAAAGTGTGTGAGTGTGCAATATAAAAAGGTGAGTAGTTTGGTTGTGCGGCACGCCTCGCTTTCGTAAAAAGGGTGTTTGTTTATTAAGAAATTTTTTGTAGTTTTGTCTCAACAAATGAGTTGTCAAACATCACAAATCGGAAATCCAATGAAAAAAAGAGGCTTTCTTCTTCCACACATTTTCTCTAAAATTGGTTTAATAATCCTTGTGCCTTTTACCCTTTTGGGTCTATTTATCATGTTTACAGGTGTTGAGGAGATACACTTTGGCAGATTTTTCTCTGCAACAGGAAATCACTTGGAGATAGAGTCAAGAATCCTAAATAATATAACCATAATAGGGCTGTTGGTAGGTCTTATTTTTGCGACCTGCTCCAAAGAGAAGCATGAGGACGAGATGATTTCAGCTGTGCGCCTCGATTCTCTGCTTCTTGCCCTTTATATCTCTACAGCTTTACTTATTGTGGCAGTGCTGTGTCTATATGGCAACAACTTCTACGAGTTCTTGATATATCACATGTTTATTCTTCCGCTTACTTTTCTTATTACTTTCAAATACAAAATGTGGCGGTTAAATAGGGAGGGAGACGATGAAGAATAATATCCGTGTAGCTCGCGCCGAGCAGCGCATGACTCAACAACAGCTTGCCGATGCCATTGGCGTCTCTCGCCAGACGGTAAATGCCATCGAGAGCGGACGCTTTGTCCCCTCTACGGTGCTTGCCCTGCGCATCGCCAAACTCTTCGACAAACCCGTAGAGGCTATGTTCTTCCTCGAAGAGGGGGATGAGTAGCGCGCGCGCTATTTAGTAGGGTCATTAGAGTCAATAGTGTCATTAGAGTCTATAGAGTCTGCGCGCGTTTAATAGCAGAAATGACAAAGAATAGCAGCGGGCTTACGCCCTTAATGGCATACAATGACAATGCGCATTAAAGCCGATACCCTATAAAGCAAAACGCAGTTTTGCCGAAAGTTTTTAAGCCATCTTCGATGTCTTTTCCTCCTCGCAGTTCGGCATAGTCTGCAAGCAGCCTCTGCTCTCACGAGTAGCGTCGGTTGGTGTAGCTTTTTTCAAAAAGCTGCGGTACAGGCAATCTATGGTAAGAAAGGTTTTGCGGCGTGGCAGATGGTTTGGGCTATGAGTTGGTGTCCTTGTTCGTTTGGGTGGATGCCATCTTGGCAGAAGAGGTCGCAGCAGTTGCGTCTCATAAGGAAGGCTGAGGAGATATCTATAATAGGCACATCTTTATTGGCAGCCATTTTGAAGAGTTGCAGGTTATACATCTCGTGCCAGCGGGATATTGGTTCAACGCTACCGCCAAGCCATTTGAGAACATTATTTTGCGCGGCAGAGTCCATATTTTTAGTTATAGTATCAAAATACAGGTCAGGGATAATCGGCGGCAGTGAGAGCAAGACGGGTTTTGAGTTCTGACTTCTCACATAGTCCACCATCTCTGCATATTGCCTAACAAAGTCATCGAGCAGTATTATAGGGTGGTGTTCTCCGTTGGGGTTTATAGATATTTCGCTCCAGAGATGGTCGCAGTCGTTGCCGCCAAATTCGAGAATCACAAAGTCGGAGGCTGCAATATCGTCGCTTCTGCGCATAAGCTCTCTTAAGCCGTGGTTTGTGGTGTTTCCAAAGCGGGCGTAGTTGTTGATTTTTACACCCAGCTCCTCACTACAACGAGTAGAGAAACTGTTTTCAAGAATTGTATATCGAGGAGAGTTTTGGCTCCTCTCCGCTAATACAATGCCGCGCATAATAGAGTCGCCAAAGGCTGTAATATTTTTCATAGTCTTACTTTTTTGGGGATTTCTGACTGCAAAATTACAGAGAGACTCCTTAGTAGCGAAAGGAGCGTGACAATGTGTCTAAAAATGTGATTTTTATACTATTTTTGGGATTAAACTCCGAATTTTGGGATAAAATTACTACTTTTGTCTATTCGTCACACCTTTAATAGTGAGCAATTATGTTTGAATTACCGACCATTTTTCGCAAGAAGACCTCACAACTTATCCATATAGTGGCTCTGCCGCTCTTCTTCTTTGCTTTTATGCTGATATACCGACCTTTTGATGTCTATTCAGATTTCTCACTCGGTCGCTTCTCTTTTGGTGTAAATGTTACCCTTATCAGCTGCGTTATCTTTGGCTCTGTGTCAATCTTGCGCGCTCTATTTTGCCTGATAAGGAATAGGATTGATTGGATTACCTACTTCTTCTGGTGCATACTTGAGATGACAGTGGCTGTATTCTTTGTTGCGCTCTATGTTTGGCTGATGGATAGGTGTACAGATGCATACTTTATCGTTGTCGCCAGAGCTTGTGCGTGGATTTATACGGTACTAATCTACCCCTATGTAATAATAAGCCTCGCCTTCTTTTTGGTCTCTCAGTACCGCTCAAGCCATACCCAGACAGAGAGCAGTGAGAGTAAAATCAAATTCTACGACGAGCGTAAAAGCCTAAAATTAGTGGTACTATCCTCTTCGGTGCTATATATCGCCGCCGAAGAGAATTATGTCAATATCAACTACCTTGAGGGAGATAATATCAAGAGCTATCTGCTGCGTACAACCATGAAATCTATCGAGAGCCTATGCAATGAACATGGTCTGCTGCGCTGCCACCGCTCATATTATATCAACAGAGAGCATATCAAAGCCCTCCGCAAAGATAAAGAGGGTGTAATCATCGCCGAACTTGACCACGCAACAACACCAATACCTGTCACAAAAAGGTATTATGATGATGTGTCAGCAGCACTGTAATTTTAGCGTGATAGTACGCCACCTACGGCACATCCCTTAAATTCCATCAGCAGCTGTACCTTTTAGGTACTATCTGCCGATGGAATTTTTCACGATGCACCGTATCTGGCGCACTCTGACGCTAAAATGCGGTGCTTTGATTGGGGCGCGCGGTTTAATGGCAGAGAATAACAGAGAATAGCAGCGGGCTTACGCCCTTAATGGCATACAATAGCAGCGCGCATTTAGTGTTTAAGGAGATTGGCTCGGCTACGCCGACCCTCCCTCCTTCGCACCTCGGCATAGTTCAAGCGAGCTTGAATCTGCTCTCGGATTGTCGTCGGTTAACGAGATTAGGGAGAATAGTGAGCGCGCTAACGGTACAAACTTAGTTTAGCTGTTTTCGGATTTAGGGACTACCATCGAAGATGGTACAAATAAAATAGTCCTCAGCGGTCGAGCTTGCTCGAAACCGATGATGGACTATTTTATTTGTAATAGCCGCAGGCTATCCTAAATCCGCATTAGCCACAAGCAAGGCGCAGTTTTGCCGAAAGCTTTTTGCACGCTGAAGTGGTTTCAATCTCTCTTGCAAAGTTATTTGTGAGGGATTTTTAGGAGGTTGCTGCGCGAACTATGCAGACTAATAGTCCCAACTATTAGGCAAATAGTTTGTGCGGCAAGAACTAAAAATCGCCACAAAGAACGCAGTAAGAGAGGTTGAAACCACTTCTTAGCTTTTTCTCGAAAAAGCGGGCAGTTCTGTGTCGCCTAAAAATGCAGACCGAGGGTAAGCATTGCGCTATGGCGGGTGATATTTGTTGCAAAGGTTTGTGAGGCGTAGTCCACGGTAGAGTTATAGCCGTAGAAGGTTTTATACGGGCTCATATTATTTTTGCAATACTGGTATGTCACATCGAGTGATATATTTTGTGACAGAGCCACACCCACGCCTGCTGCGGCGTACTCTGTTCTATTTATGACAGGGGATGAATAGATGGCATCCTTGCTATTTAGTGCGCCGCTCCACAGACCGTAGCCTGCGCGCAGTGCAACTTGAGGTATTACTCGCCACTCCACGCCTGCACGGATGGTATTTGACCCCTTAAAGGTATCCTTTATATAGTCTGTATAGAGGTTTTTGCCGTATGGCGAGCCCTTTATTCTCATACCGTTATACCAATCTCTCTGGTAGTCAACCGAGAGTACAAGTTGCTTTGCTATGGTATATGACAGACCTACGAGCAGTCGTGCTGGTGTTGTATATTTCCAGCTATACTCTCCATCGTCAATAAGGGTCATTGTCCTCTCTGAGAAAGGAGGGTTTATATACCCCTGCGAGTCTGTTTTGTACTCATCAACATTATTTATAGCCTTAACTTGTGAGGTCATACCTCCTGCATACTGATATGTAACATTGTATAGTGTTGGGGTGTGGAATGCCACGCCTATACGCAGGCTCTCTATTGGGCGATATATAGCACCAATCTTAAAGTTTATTCCGCTACCTTTCATCTTTGATACCTGGTCGTAGTTGAAGTAGTCCATGCGGTAGTTTAGGGCAGGCTCAGAGGTGTAGCTGTAGCTCTCGCCATAATATACCTCCCTCTCGCGGCTTATCTGAACAACACCTAACGAGGCTCCAAGGTAGAACTTGCTGTTGAAGTTTATACCTAACGACCATGCCCACTCGCCAGCAGAGCCTCTGCTCTCAACTGTTGTGTAGCCATCTACGGCAGCTGCGCCGCCAACCATATCTCTCTGCCAAGCTCCGCCACCGTCGCCCACAAGACCTGTCTTGTAGCCTAAAACCGCGCCCCAATATGTTGGGTCTATGGTGTCCCAGCGGAAGTAACCGCCACTGTCGTAGTTCTCTTTGAGCTGTGAGGAGGTCATGCCGCTTGCCGCAAGCTGCCCTGCAAAGATGTCGGCAATAGATACTGCGCCGGCGTTACCAGCAGAGGCGAAGGAGTATTTATAGTTGTAATCTGCTAAACGGGTATATGCAAGACCCATATTTACAGCCGTAACGCCTGTTGAGGACTCTCTGAGCTTAGCAACAAGACCGAGACTACCAATAGTAAAACGGCTCTTCTTGTTACCCTCAAAGGCAGCCGCATTTGTTGCCGTTTTGCTAAACGATATCATCGGTGTTATTGAAATCTCGTTGCTGCGATACATACCCAATCCAGCAGGGTTGATACTCATCACCGAGGCATCGCCGCCAAGAGAGGTCATTGCCCCCGCCATGGCTGCCGAGCGTGCTGTGCCGAAGTTAAACTGAGCCTGACCTGTGTTAAACATATCAAAGGCGGTTATTGTACTTGGGTCTATTATAAGACCGCCCGAATCAAAACCCTGCGCTTTTGCTGAGCAAAATATCATCAGGGCTGAACAAAATATTGCTATACCTTTTTTCATAACTGTTTGCACTACACTTTTTATACCACATCACTCTATCTTCTGCCCTGACCGCCACCGTGGCTGCCGCCAGAGAAGTTTCCACCGCCAGAGTATCCACCTGAGTAGCCTCTTGAGCCAGAATTTGACTCGCGGAAGGAGTTGTTATCATTGCGTTGGTTGTATGAGCTACGGGTGTCTCTATACTGTAACGAGTTTGACCTGCCGCTACTGTTTCCGCGGTACTGACCGCTGCCTGTAACTGTTCCACTGCCACGATATTGACCTCTGCCGCTGCTTATGCCCTGCGGAGCGTTGTGGTTTCCGCTACCTGTATTGTAGGCAGGCCTGCCACCAGGGCGTGAGGAGTTTGGTCTGACAGCAATTGTTGGACGATGATACCTGTCGTCAAAATGTGGCGGACGGTGATGATGGTGTGGCGGGATAAATCCAGGATAGTATGGATAGCCGCTCCACCAATAGCCGTAGTTCCAGCCCCAATATGGGTCATAACCCATGCCCCAATCATACCATGAATAGTGTGGGTAACCATACCACCAAGAGAGGTAAGGTCGTCTCCAACCATAATACCAGCCATACGACGGCGAGGCAACAGCAGCACCCCAACTACCAAACATCGAGGTTATGTACTTAGGCTCTACCCACACCTGGTCGCCCGATACCATTACATTGTAAAACGCTGGGTCATAGGCAGATGCGTATTGATAATCGTCGCTGTAACGATATGTATAGTAGCTTGATGGCATACGATAAGATGGCGAATTAAATCCATACAGACGCCTTGCGTATGCACTCTGGTAGTCATCAGCAAGCACACTCTGGTAGGGGTTTGCTGTGTCACTCTGATAGATGGTCTTTGTGCCGTGAAAATCCTTCTCGGCAGCAAGCGCGCGCGCCTCAGCGAGCTTTGCCTCCCATGCCGCCTGGTTAGCCTCCGCCTCAATGCGCGCAGCCTCGGCGATAGCCTTCTGACGCTTTGCAATCTCTACTCTGTCGTGTGCCGAGTAGAGGTCATCGCCTAACGATGCACTCTTAAAAGCCGTACAGCTGGCAAAAAACACCGACGCTATTGTAAAAACAAAAAATAATCTCTTCATAATACAACTCTTTTTATCCATAGGTCTATACTTATAACGACTTCTACTATAAAAATCGTACCTATCCTGCACAAATATAGTGATTTTTATAATATAAATGGGTGTTTTGAGTATGTTATGTACTAAATTATGTAATTTTAGCGCATATTTATATGGTTTTTTTGTGCCTCGCAGCAAACAGAACAATCTGTAGAGTCTGCCAACACCCCCCCCCACCCTGTTCAAAAATCATATCAAAAGTTGCCGATACGGCATATTTTATACGACTTTCGGCGGAATATAGTGTAGGTTATTTTGCCGTAACAAATATTTTTATTACATTTGTGGCAAAATATAATGTAGCATGAGTAAGATAATTGGTAGAAAATCAGAGATTGAGCGACTCGATAAACTTTACAGTAGCGACAGAGCAGAGTTTGTTGTGGTTTATGGTCGTAGGCGTGTTGGAAAAACCTATTTAATCAAACAATTGTTCAAAGATCGTATAATATTTCAACATACGGGAGTATCCCCAATTGAACAAGAAGACGATAAGAGCCGCCTAAAAACTCAATTGGAGAGCTTCTACTACACTTTATTAAGTCATGGATTGGAGGGATACAAGCAGCCAAAAAGTTGGATGGAGGCATTTTTCCAGTTACAACAATTATTGTTAAAACTCGACAAAGGTAAGCGCATGGTAATCTTCATTGATGAATTGCCATGGATGGATACGCCTCGTTCTGGTTTCTTGTCTGCATTTGAAAACTTCTGGAACGGTTGGTGCAATGGGCGAGACAACATTATGTTGATTGTCTGCGGTAGTGCTACTTCGTGGATACATGGTAACTTCTTAAGAAATAAAGGTGGATTATATGGTCGCATTACTGCCGAGATAAAATTATATCCTTTTACACTAAGAGAGTGTGAAGAATACTTTGAAAACGAGAAGATAGAACTAAGTCGTTATGACATCGTGCAGTCTTATATGGTTTTTGGTGGTATTCCTTATTACCTTAGTTACTTTGAGAGAGGGTTGAGCTTTGCGCGCAATGTGGATAAGATACTCTATGGTAGTCGTCCAAAACTTAAAGACGAGTTTGATCGTCTCTTCAATGCTATTTTTACCAATGCCAACGACTGTAAGAAAATTGTTCGCCACTTGGCATCAAGACACTCTGGATATACAAGAGATGAAATATGTTCTGCCACAGGAATAGCACAAGGAGGAGGGTTGAGTAACACCTTGAAGGCACTGATTGAAAGCGACTTTATTATTAGTTACAATCCCTATGGTGAGTCCCAAAAACAGATACGATATAAACTTGTAGATAGTCTTTGCTTATATTGGATTAAGTATGTGGATACCGCTCAGCACGATGCCAACTTTATGACAGACAATGCCACAGCCGACATTATGAATGCGTGGAAAGGAGTTGCATTTGAAGAGGTTTGCTGGTTGCATATTCCGCAAATCAAGAGAGCCCTTGAAGTTGCTGGTGTAAGATCTACTACATCTGCTTGGAGTGTTAAAGGTAATGACCAGAGAGAGGGAGCACAGATTGATATGATTATACAGAGAGATGATAATATCGTAAATCTATGTGAGATGAAATTCTCAGGTGCGGAGTATTCAATTAGCAAAGATGAGGAACTAAATCTGCGCAGACGAATAGAGTCCCTAAAAGGTAGCCTGCTTAAAAGACAGACAGTTCATCTTACCATGATTACAACATTTGGCGTTGCGCAAGGAAAACATAGCGGGATAGTACAGAAGTCTATAACGATAGATGATTTGTTTCGTTGAAAAAATGTCACGAAATTTGGATTATTCGATGGAAAAAGTGTTGACTTTGTGTGATTATTCCCTTGAAAAAGTGTAAACAACCCTTATATATTCGCTTAAAAAAGTGTAAATTTGCCTTCGAATAAATAATAAAAACGATGCTTAAAAGGAAAATAGAGTCTGTTTTGACAGAGTGGAAAAACTCTAAATCAAAGAAACCGCTTGTAATCAAAGGTATTCGCCAATGTGGAAAGACATACATTGTCCAGAAATTTGCAAAGGAGAATTATGAGAGTGTGGTGTATATAAATTTCATTATTGAGCCAGGTAAAAGGTCTGCGTTTACTGGCAATTTAGATATTGATACCATAATCCTCAACCTATCTGCTTTAATTCCTGGTAGTCGTTTTATCAGTGGAAAGACCTGTATCATCCTTGATGAAATTCAGGAGTGTAGGGAGGCAAGAACAGCCTTAAAGTCGTTTCAAATAGATGGGCGTTTTGATGTTATTGCAACAGGCTCTCTATTGGGTGTGAAGGGGTACGGTAGAAGCGATACAAAAGCAGTAGAGGGACAGGATTCTATACCTGTTGGATATGAGACTGTGGTCGAAATGCACCCACTTGATTTTGAGGAGTTTTTGTGGGCAAATGGAATCAACAACAATGTTATTGATTCGGTAAAGGCGTGCTTTGAAAATGAGACGGTAGTTCCTGATGGGATTCACAAAGTAATGATGGAGTTATTGTACAGATATGTCATAGTTGGAGGTATGCCAGAGGTTGTGAATACATTTCTTGAAACCAAAAATATCGAACTCACTTACAAAGTGCAGCGCAACCTTATTGCTGAATACGAAGAGGATATGGTTAAGTATGCTGATGATGCAGACAAACCTCGCATCCGTGAATGCTTCGAGTCAATCCCAAAGCAATTAGCGAAGGAAAATAAGAAATTCCAGTATTCAGTGGTGCGAAAAGGAGGACGCTCCTCGCAGTATATAGGAAGCCTTCAGTGGCTTGAAGATGCAGGAATAGCAAAAAAGTGTTATAATACGCATATTACAGAACTACCACTTGAGGGTAATGCTATTAAGGATTGCTTTAAGTTGTACACTACAGATATCGGACTTCTTGTGGCGATGCTTGATTATGGCACCCAGGCTGATATCCTAAAAGGCAATCTTCTGGGATACAAAGGTGCTATATTTGAAAATCTTATGGCAGATTTTCTTTGTAAGTCAGGGCAACAGCTGTACTACTTCCAGAAGGATAGTGGTCTTGAATTGGATTTCCTTGTGCGATATGGTGCAGAGTGTGTTGTACTTGAGGTCAAGGCAAAATCAGGCAAAGCAAAGAGCTTGAAAACCGTTTTTAACAACCCAAAAGTTTATCACATTAACAGTGCAATCAAACTTGGGCAATATAATGTAGGGCGCAATGAAAAAACACTTACAATCCCGCTTTATATGGGATTCCTCATTAAAGATAAGCTTACTGAGATTATTGTCCCTGATATTGATTTTAGTTTATTGAGTTCTAATTAGACAGTTTTATAAGAACAACTCAACCTCCCAAATTTGCGGGGGATATTGCATCAAATGCCCGATTCTTTATCGGAAGCTCTATTATTTCTGAACTTGCCGATAAAGAATCCGATATATTTCTGTTGTTTCCCTTGAAAAAGTGTAAGCCCCCTCTGTTCTGCTGCGTTAGTTTCTATCCACGGAGATTGTGACTGTAGGGTGTTGTTCATCGATGTGCCACATGTTCTCTACAACAAAGGTTGGGCTTTTGGTGTCTTTGCTGAAGCTAAATTGCAGGCTCTTAAATGGAAGCAGGCGGTAGCTGTTGTTTCTATGTTTCAGCATAAATGGCACAGAGCAGGTGTTTGTCAGGCTATATGTACGCTGTTTGTCGTTCTGAGCAACAATTTTGCAGAGAATAGCTGCGTCTATAAATGCTGCCAAATATCTCTCTTCGCCAACAAGGTGATTACCGCTATAGCATATTGTACGACGCTCTTTAAGAGCCTCTTTTATAGACTTTTCGTCACACTTTTTAGCCATGACAAAGGTCATTGTTCTGAAAAACTCGTTTGTCCCGCCCCACACCTGAGCTGTTGGTCTGTGTGCATCGGTATTGGCTGCCATAAACAACCCCTTCTCAATACATCTGCGGGCAACTGTCGGGTAGAGTGAGGTGCTGTTGATAATCTCCACACCGTCAACCCATCCCTCATCATAAGCCCTCTGCTGCTCGCCTTGGGCAATCTCTGCTGTGGTGCGAGACCAGCCAGGGTGGTTGTGCATAATAAGTCCGCCCTGCTCCTTGACCCTACGGAAAGACTCAAAGAGGTCGGCGTGGCAAATGGCGTTTATATCGCTCAGGAACAGTGCGTTATACTCGCCTATTGTCTCTGGGTTGCGCCATATCTCTGTGCCGCGGACAACCATTATTGGCAGATTCTCGCGGCGAGTGTAGTAGATAGCCTCGTCGTATGCAGCATTGAGATTTGCAAGCACAGGTGCGCCCTTGTCGCTCTTGTTTGCAATGCCTGCATGGGCATATTTGAAGCCCTCGCCATCTTTGCTGTACGGAGCAAGAGCTTTGAGCATAAACTTCTCGTATGTACGAATCTCAAGGTGGTCGGTAATAGCTATAATATCCAAACCATCATACCACGCCTCTCGAACTCGCTCCCTTGGTGTTACATCGCCATCGGAGTAGATTGTATGGGTGTGAAAATCTGCCTTATAGAGAGTGTAACCGTCAACCTTGGGCAGGATAATCTCTGTGCGCGCTACATTTTTGTTGAACAGGCGAATAGCGTTTGACCTATTCTGGGTGGTATAAAACTGCGCAGAGGCAAGAGTGCAAACAGGTATTAAGAGTGTAAAAAGTAGTAGTTTTTTCATGTTGCTAAGTGTTCTTTCCACAAAATTAACCAATTTCAACAACAAAACCAAAAGAGACCAAGGGGTAAATACAAAAGTTTTTGCATTTTCATTTTGTAGTTACGATTATTTTTGCTAATCTTGCAAAAGATTAAGGTGTCCATAGCAGTAGTCTCTACTGTGGGATGAAAAGGGAACATCGGTGAGAGTCCGAGACTATACCCGTAGCTGTAATTTTCTATAGTTCTGTGCAATCTATACGGTCACTGCTTTTGTGGGAAGACCGCGCAGACGAAATAAGTCAGAAGACCTGCCTTTTTCTGTTTTTAGATGCTTTCGGGAGATAGAGCATTAAAGACAAACTCTGCAAAAGTAGAATTTCGTCTGCACTTTTCTCGCAAGCCAAGAGGTGTTGTAATTTAATACTAATATAATATGATACAGACAGTTGTAAAGAGAGATGGTCGTATCGTGGGATTTAACCGCGAGAAAATCGCTGCGGCTATTCGCAAAGCGATGCTTACCACAGAGGCGGGAGAGGATGAAGTTCTCGTTTATAAAATTGTTGACCGCATAGAGTTTCGCGGTAGTGAGCAATCTTCGGTAGAGGAGATTCAGGATATGGTTGAGATGGAGCTTATGGCATCGCCTCGCAAGGAGGTGGCAAAGAGCTACATAGCATACCGTAATAGGCGCAGCATAGCCCGCAAGGCAAAGACTCGTGAGATGTTCCTTGAGATTGTTGAGGCAAAATCTAACGATGTAACCCGCGAAAATGCAAATATGAACGCCGACACCCCTGCGGGTATGATGATGAAATTTGCCTCGGAGACCACAAAGCCCTTTGTGGATGACTACTTGCTCTCGGAGCAGACTCTGTGGGCTGTAAGAAACAACTATCTGCATATCCACGATAAGGACTACTACCCAACCAAATCTCTGACCTGTATTCAGCACCCGCTTGATAAAATCCTTGAGTATGGCTTCCAAGCTGGTCACGGCGAGAGTCGTCCAACAAAGCGCATTGAGACAGCCTCTATTATGGCATGTATCTCAATGGAGACTGTGCAGAACGAGATGCACGGAGGTCAGGCAATACCAGCCTTTGACTTCTACCTTGCACCCTATGTTCGTCGTAGCTATATAGAGGAGGTTAAGACCATTGAAAACCTTACAGGCATTACTCTAAAACACCTCTACGATGCTGATATTGAGGACTATTTGCCACGCGATTTAGACTTTTTGCAGGGCGATGAGAGGTTTAAGCAGCATGCGATAAACCGCACGGTCAACCGTGTTCATCAATCTATGGAGGCATTTATCCACAATATGAACACCATCCACTCTCGCGGAGGAAATCAGGTTGTCTTCTCCTCTATAAACTATGGTACAGACACCTCTGCCGAGGGTCGCTGTGTTATCCGCGAGTTGCTAAAATCTACATACGAGGGTGTTGGTGGCGGCTCAACGGCTATTTTCCCTATCCAGATATGGAAAAAGAAGCGTGGCGTGAGCTACCTGCCAGAGGATAGAAACTTTGACCTCTATCAGTTTGCCTGCAAGGTGGCTGCTCGCCGTTTCTTCCCTAATTTTGTAAACCTTGATGCAACCTTTAATGTTCACGAAAAGTGGACAGAGACAGACCCTAAACGCTATCAATATGAGGTTGCAACAATGGGTTGTAGAACGCGAGTGTTTGAGAACCGTTTTGGCGAAAAGACCTCTATAGCCCGCGGAAACCTCTCCTTCTCGACCATAAACATTGTGCGTCTGGCTATTGAGTGTATGGATGTTGAGGATAAGTCGCTCCGCATAGAGAAGTTCTTTGCCAAGTTGGATGAACTGTTAGAGATTACAGCAAAACAACTTTGTGACCGATACAACTTCCAAAAGACAGCCCTTGCAAAGCAATTCCCGCTGCTTATGTCCTCACTCTGGGTTGGTTGTCAGGAACTTAAGCCAAGCGATACGGTAGAGAGGGTAATAAATCAGGGCACGCTCGGCATTGGTTTTATAGGTCTTGCTGAGTGCCTTATCGCGCTTACAGGAAAGCACCATGGAGAGTGCGCTGAGGCGCAAAAGTTGGGTCTGAGAATTGTTACTTATATGCGAGACCGCGCAAATGAGTTCTCAGAGAGGTATCAGCACAATTTTAGCGTACTTGCAACTCCTGCTGAGGGTCTGTCGGGGCGTTTTACGCGCATAGACCG
Organism: uncultured Alistipes sp.; assembly: GCA_964541245.1. Taxonomy (GTDB): domain Bacteria; phylum Bacteroidota; class Bacteroidia; order Bacteroidales; family Rikenellaceae; genus Alistipes. The sequence goes on along the minus strand of CAZIPR010000003.1, from coordinate 16,194 downwards.
CAAAAAGTTTGGCGAGATTGCAGGTATTACAGATAAGATTTACTACACCAACTCAAACCATGTCCCTGTATATTACAAATGTTCGCCAAAACACAAGGCTGAGGTTGAGGCTCCATACCACGACCTTACCCGCGGAGGTCACATCTTCTATATTGAGATTGACGGCGATGCAACACACAATCCGCAGGCGATAATGGATATAGTCGATTTGATGGATAAGCACAACATAGGCTACTGCTCTGTAAACCACAATCGTAACCGTTGTATGAACTGTGGCTACGAAGATGCACAGCAGAACTTAGAGGTATGCCCTAAGTGTGGTAGCGACAATATAGACAAACTCCAGCGCATAACAGGCTACTTGGTCGGCACCACAGAGCGTTGGAACAAGGCTAAACTTGCAGAGCTAAATGACAGAGTTATCCACAAATAGTATCCGTGTACTCGATATTAAGTTTGGCACAACAGTTGATGGCGTTGGTCTTCGCACCTCAATATATGTTGCGGGGTGTCAGCACTGCTGCCCAGGGTGCCATAACCCGCAATCGTGGGATAGCATGGGTGGCGAGGAGGTGTCGGTTGAAGAGCTTTTTGAACAGATTGTTGATGCCGATATGAATATCACCTTTACAGGCGGAGACCCAATGCTCCACCCAGAGGGGCTTATCACATTGGCACAGATGATAAAAGAGCGTACAAACTTTACAATCTGGTGCTACACGGGCTATCAGTTCGAGCAGTTGCTACAGCACCCACAGCGCAGACGGCTTGTGGAGTTGTGTGATGTTATTGTTGATGGCAGGTACATAGAGGCAGAACGCGACCTAACGCTCCCTTTCCGCGGCAGCAGAAATCAACGCATAATAAGTGTAAAAGAGAGAAATTTTTGATTATCTTTGCTGTTGGATAAACATCATTAAAGTATGAAAAGACTTGAGGGAAATGTTACTCTTATCACAGGAGGTGGTAAGGGTATCGGATTTGGTCTTGCAGAGGCATTTGCTGAAGAGGGCTCAAATCTTGTGATTACAGGACGAACTGAGTCAAGGCTTTTAGATGCAAAGCTGAAGTTAGAGGCTGAGTATGGCGTGGAGGTGTTGCCTATTGTCGCAGATGGCGCAAATGAGGCGGCGATAAAAGAGGTGGTGGCAAAGACTATTGAGCGTTTTGGAAAGATTAACACGCTGGTAAACAACGCTCAGGTATCCAAGTCGGGCACGCCGCTTGTTGACCATACAAAAGAGGATTTTGACCTTGCAATATACTCTGGACTCTACGCCGCATTTTTCTATATGCGCGAGTGCTTCCCATATCTGAAGGCAAGCAAAGGCTCGGTTATCAACTTCGCCTCTGGAGCAGGTCTGTTTGGTAAACTGGGACAGTCATCCTACGCAGCAGCTAAAGAGGGTATCCGCGGTATGTCTCGCGTGGCAGCAGCCGAGTGGGGACCAGATGGCGTGCGCGTGAATATCATCTGCCCACTTGCTATGACCGAAAGCCTACAAGCATGGAAAGAGAACTACCCAGAGCTCTACCAAAAGACAATACAAGGCATCCCTCTGGGACACTTCGCCGACCCTAAATACGATATAGGCAAAGTCTGCGTCTTCCTTGCCTCAGACGATGCCGCCTATATCACAGGCGAAACCATTACCCTCCAAGGTGGCAGCGGTCTAAGACCGTAGAGGGCTAACGCAGTACCACAGTCAGTAAGGGATAGCGCAAAATTTAGAAGGGTGTTTAGGGAGAATAGGGATTTTTAGAGAATTTAGGGAGCGGAACAATTAAAGTTCTTCGGGGCATTGGGTCCCACGAAGAACTTTTGTTTTATTTTGCGCGCAGACCTTAGTGTCACTAGAGACCTTAGAGACACTATTGACCCTACTAAATTGCGCGCGCTGCTTTTCCACTTTCCGCACTCTTACTTCTTTCTCTTCAGCAGTTCGCTGAGGAGGAGTGTGCCTACAGAGAAACCAGAGACGATTAGCCACTGCTGCTGTGAGAGGGTTGTTAGATGGAAGAGGTTTTGCAGGCTTGGAACGAGCATAACAGCAAGTGTCAGGACAAGCACAAGCACTATTGTCATCCACAGATAGCGGTTGGTAAAGAGGCGGTCTGTGAAGTATTTGTCGCCACTACGGATACTGAAGATGATGGTAAACTGTGAGAAAATCATTACAGCGAAGGTCATAGTGCGGGCGGTATCTATTGACTCCTTAAGACCTATCAGATATGCCACAAAGGTTGCTATGCCGATAATCAGTGCCTGAAGGGTAACTCTCTCGGTAAATCGCCTTGTAAATATCCCCTGGGTTGGCGGAATAGGTTTTCTATTCATCACATCTTTGGCTGCGTGGTCAACACTCAGGGCAAGTGATGGCAGACTGTCGCCCACAAGGTTGATAAAGAGCAGCTGGATAGGCAGCAGTGGCATATCGAAGTTACAGAGTACAGCGACTAAAATCAGAGTTATCTCTCCCAAGTTGGTCGAAATCATAAACTGTATAGATTTCATCAGATTGTCAAAGATTCTTCGTCCCTCGCGCACCGACTGTACAATAGTTGCAAAATTATCATCTGCAAGTACCATATCGGCAGCCTCTTTAGAGACATCGGTGCCTGTTATACCCATTGCCACACCGATATTTGCAAGTTTCAGTGCTGGGGCATCATTTACTCCATCGCCTGTCATTGCAACCACATTTCCAAGGCTCTGGTAAGCCTTTACAATTCGTACCTTATGCTCTGGTGCAACGCGGGCAAAGACTGATACGCTGTTTGCAATATCGCGCAGTTCAGCATCGCTCATTGCTTCAACATCGCTGCCTGTAAGCACCCTGTCTGAGGCGTTCATAATGCCGAGACTCTGAGCAATTGCTGAAGCGGTGATTTTGTGGTCGCCTGTAATCATAACAGGCTTAATACCAGCTGTTTTGCAACGCTCCACAGCAAGGCGCACCTCCTCACGAGGAGGGTCTATCATGCCGACCATGCCCGCAAAGACAAGGTTACTCTCTGCATGCTCGGTTATCTGCTCAAGCTGCTCTTCGCTTATGTTCTGCTCCACTTCGAGGGTCGAATATGCCATGCATAGCACTCTGAGAGCTTTGCCCGCCATCTGAGTATTGATGCCTGCCAAATGCTCTACATCTTGCGCTGTAAGTGCTACTACATTGCCCTTGCTATCAACAATATGGCTGCATCGTCTCAACAGTTCATCAAAGCCACCTTTGGTAGCCACAAAGAGGTGGTTGCTATCCATGCGGTGTATTGTGGTCATCAACTTACGCTCTGAGTCAAATGGAATCTCCGAAACTCTCGGATAGCGAGTAGTAGCCTGCTTCTGCAAGCAGTTGTTGCGCTCTGAAAACTCAATTAGAGCGGTCTCTGTAGGGTCGCCATACATCTCGCCCGACTCGCCGCGAGAGGTGTCGTTGCAGAGGCTTTCAACAAGCAGCATCTTCTCAAAAGCGGTTGAGTGATGCTCTACAACGGTCATCTTATTCTGTGTCAGCGTACCTGTCTTGTCTGAGCAGATGACAGTTGTGCTACCAAGAGTCTCTACAGAGGGCAGGTTACGCACAATAGCGTTCTGCTTAGCAAGGCGTTGCACGCCCAAAGCCAAGACAACTGTTGAGACGGCTGGCAGTCCCTCTGGTATTGCAGCCACAGCAAGACTGACGGCGGTCATAAACATATCCATCAAGCCTCGACCATAGCATAAACCGATGACAAATATCACAACACAAACCACTAAACTGATGATAGCCAGCACTTTGCCGAGTTTGTCTAATCTTATCTGCATAGGTGTACGCATATCTGGCACAGACTGAATCATGGCAGCAATTTTACCAACCTCGGTCTGCTCTCCCGTAGCCACAACAACGCCTCGACCTCGTCCATAGGTCACAGAGCAGGAGCTAAATGCCATGTTGACTCTATCGCCCAGCCCAACATCCTCTTTTATAGCCTCGGTACTCTTCTCTACAGGGAGCGATTCGCCCGTCAGTGCTGCCTCTTGAATCTGTAGGTTGTTGCACTCTATAAGGCGCAAATCGGCAGGCACGCTATCTCCTGTCTCAATCTCTACAACATCGCCCACAACAAGCTCGCGTGACTCAATAATGGCATGCTCGCCACCTCGTATAACCTTACAATGTGGCGCAGAGAGCCTCTCTAAGGCATCCAAGGCGTTCTCTGCCTTTGCCTCCTGAAAAACGCCTATTATAGCATTTACAACAAGGATTCCGAGTATCAGTAGAGCATCTGTTATACCCTCGCCATTTAGGTAGCCCGTAACGCCAGAGACCACGGCAGCAAGCAGCAGTACAATTATCATAAAACTCTTGAACTGCGAAATAAACTTCTGCCACAGCGAGGTGTGCTTCTTCTTGGCAAACTCGTTGTAGCCATGCTCTGCATGCAGCCTATCAACAGCCTCAGCAGTCAGTCCCTTTTCCAAATCGGTTGAGCATAAACGAGCAAGCTCCTCTACGCTTGTTTGATAAAATTTTTGTGTCATCTCTGTTTAATTTTCGTTTATAGGTGCAAAATTACTGCCTATATACAAGAAATTCATTACATTTGTAGGCGAATAAATTTATAAAAGTTCGCTTTTTGCACTATGTACGAAATAGATATTGCTGAAAAAATCAAGGAGAGAGGCGAAAATGGCTTTTTGATAGACCTAAAGCAGACACTCTTCTCTGGAGGGTACAACGAGATACTAATTCGCAACGGAATAGCCATTGTCCTATGCAAAAGCGACAACGGCTCAATTATGGTGGACGGCAAGGTGTACAAACTGCATCCAAACAATGTTATTGTCCTGCCAGAGAATCATGTTATAGGTCTCAACTCGGTTGTATCGGAGCAGAATAGCATAATTGCCGTTACAATAGACCATATACTCAATATGCCCTCGCCGATTGATACCAATATATTCAGCTACTCGCGCTACCTATCTGTAATAAAGGTCTCAGATGATAAATTTGAGGACCTTATGAGTTATTACAGATTTCTATACAAAGAGAGTTTAGACGAGAGCAAGTACAAAGAGGAGATTATAAACTCTATATTCTATGCACTTATACTCGAAATTGTTGCAGAGTACGAAAAGGTCTTTAGCATAGAGGTAAACGATATCAAGGCAGAGAGCCTCTCCGATAGATTCTTTAGATTGCTCGCCACATACTATAAACAGTACCGCACAGTAAAATTCTACGCCGACAAACTAAACCTGACCCCTAAATACCTCTCAACAGCAATAAAACGAGCTACAGGCAGACCTATATTGGACTGGATTCACGATGCCGTGCTTATCGAAGCTAAAATGCTGCTGCGCACAACAAACCTTACCGTGCAACAAATAGCCGATACCCTCAACTTCTCAAGCCCCTCCGCCTTCGTGCAGTTCTTCAAAAAACATACAGGCATAACACCGAAAAGACTGTAATTGAGCTACGCAGTACCGTCCCTTTTCTGAAGAAAAGTGACCCAAAAGACTTTCGGCAAAACTGCGTTTTGCTAGTGGCTGACGCGGATTTAGGATAGCTTGCAGCTATTACAAATAAAATAGTCCATCATCGGTTTCGAGCAAGCTCGACCGTGAGGACTATTTTATTTGTACCATCTTCGATGGCAAGGAAATGGTTTCCAACTTGTCTGCTTTGTTCTTTTAAGTTTCTTGCGACTCTTTTTCCTTGTAATTTGTCGTTACATAGTATTAAACTATGCGCCTAAAATTACAAGCAAAAATAGCCTGCAATAACTCTTAAAATAACTGCGCAAACAAATTGGAAGCCATTTCCCCCTAAATCCGAGTACAGCGAAACTTAGTTTGTACTGTTAGCGCGCAACACTAATTACCTCTAATTTCCTCTAACAGCCGCTATCCTTTGCGCGCAGACCCTAGTGTCTCTAATGTCTATAGAGACGCTAAAGACTAAAAAATTGCGCGTCACTTTTTGCTCTGTTAGCTAATAATACCTTTCAGCTTTCAGTTTTTCTTAGTTGTTTATGATTTTTGATAGTTTATGAAAGGCGTCACTCCATGATTTGCAGTCGTAAGTTAACCACCATGCAAATATACTGATAATCATATAAACAGCCAAATCTCCCCAACTTGTGTGTACAATACACAGGTCTAATACAAGGAAACCTATTAGTGTTAGTATAGCCACGATTAAGTATGTTTTTTGAGAGAGTTTTTTCAATATATGGAAGAGGATTAGCGGAAGGAACATATACAATAAAGGGATGTAGTTTCTGTATTTACCAACATAGTTCTTCTTTAGAGTGGCTTTTGGGAATGATGCGCTCTGTAGAATCTTAGGTATTGACAGCTCTGCCTCGTTATATGCCGACTCAACCATGTAGAAAGCATAATCCTTGCCTCGGACAAGTACCACGCAGGTAGTAAAAGGTGTGCCTCGCTTGGTTTTGTCGGCGTAGTATCTAACCCAGCCATCAATTTCGCCTGTGGCGCGCTCATAGTGTAGTAGCTTGCCGTATCTATTTTTGTTGTCAAAGTTGTTCACTTCGTCCCAAGAGTACTGCTTTCCTTTCTCATTTTTCATAGACGAGATGAAGATTGTGGTTTTTTCAAGCTCTATCTTAGCCTTTTGGAAACCCTCTTGGCGAGTAATAACAGCCTGCTCAGGGAGTTGTAATACTACATTGGTAATATCCTCTTTGTACTCGACATACCCTTGTGCATTAGCGCACAAGGGTAGCAGAATAGTGAGTGTTAGGTATATAACAAATCTTCTCATTATTTCCCATGTTTATCTTCAAATGTTTTGATTGTCTCAATAATCATTGACTCATAGAGACCTGAGGATGAGAACATATCCTCTGATGCACTATAAGTGCATGTAGGTACCAAATTCTTATCCCAAAGCACCTTCATTGTGTCGTTTACAAAGTGGTAAATCCTAAACTCGACATTTATACCAGGGAAACTCTTGCCTTCATATTTAGATACACCGCTGACAGAAAAACTGGTATGGTGGTTTGATGCTATGATATCAATAAACAGTGTATTTGGCAATTTTCTCATCTTAGCGTATGTAGCCTCCGCACCGAAAAAGCGCAACACCTCTCCGCCAAGAATATTTGTAAACAACTTATTAAGTTGACTATTTACTGCATTCACAATATCGCTCTCTGAAACGGCAAGGGTTATTGGAAGATAATCTCTCTTGAAGAGATTGTTGATATATTGTACATTACTCTCTGCATGTTCATGCTTTCCTATTTTGCCTTCCCAATACTCACGCAACTCTCGGAGATGTGTAATTTGGTCAGTTGTCTTATTTTTGTACTGAAGATAGTATCTGACATCAGTGTCGTTATTTGCCTGCACATTTTTGAGAATATGTATTAACAACTGCGCAAAGTCGGTACGGTATTTTTTAGTTAACTCACCCGACTTATTGTCAATATATTTGCCTATATTGTAACTAATAAGGCTCTTGACCTTGCGCCTGAAGGCTACTCTATCTTCATAGAGGAAGTATGCACAATCGGTAAATACAGGCTGAGATTTGAGCCTATTATATAGTATAAAATCTCTAAAAAGTCCACCTACCCAATATGCAAAAAGTGCTGCAATAACTGCCAATACAGCGAAAATAGCAATGGTCCATCTTGTGTAGAAAGGATACTTGCTATCAGGCATCTTGCTCCTATACTCCTCAACATATTGAGCCTTTATGGTTGCATTGCTGCCATTACGAGGGTCATAAACAGCCACCTGTGGGCTCGAAAATCTCTCGTGCTTCCATGCTGCAACATAGAAGGAGTCGTACTTCTCTCCATCCTCTGAAGAGTAAACATAAGGCACTTTGATTGTTGATTCAACAACCTCAAACTCAGGGGCTTTGATTGATCTGCACCACAAGAACGCCACAACTAAAAGGACGCCAAATAGAATCCATAAGCAGACATCCAAGGTCTTATCCAACTTTTTAATGCTCATTTTTACAGGTTTTTAAGGGTTAGACAATCTTTGTTACAAAGATATGTAATATCTCAATAAAATACAAGACAATATCGTTTTGGTGTCTAAGAAAAAACTATTATTTTTGTGAGATTATTGATTACAACAAAAAACAAAATACTATGGAGAGTGTAAAGTGTCTTATTATTGGTAGTGGTCCTGCGGGATTTACTGCTGCGATTTATGCGGCTCGTGCTGCGCTGAGTCCTGTGCTTTATGAGGGTATTGAGCCAGGTGGTCAGCTTACAACAACAACAGAGATTGAGAACTTCCCTGGCTACCCAAATGGTATCACAGGAACGGCTATGATGAACGACCTCAGAGAGCAGGCAAAGCGTTTTGGAACAGATGTAAGAACAGGCATTGTTGCAAATATTGACACCTCAAAGCGACCTTTTGTGGTAACTGTTGACAATGGTGATGTTATTGAGGCTCAGAGTGTTATCATTGCCACAGGCGCATCGGCAAAGTATTTGGGTCTGCCATCAGAGCAGAAGTTTAAGGGCATGGGCGTAAGTGCTTGTGCTACTTGTGACGGATTTTTCTATCGCAAGCAGGATGTAGCCGTTGTAGGTGGTGGAGATACCGCTTGTGAGGAGGCTACCTATCTTGCATCGCTCTGTCGTCAGGTATATCTGATTGTTCGCAAGCCATTTTTGCGTGCTTCAGAGGCTATGCAGGAGCGTGTGTTCAACACCCCAAATATCAAGGTGCTTTTTGAGCATAACACAGCAGAGGTTTTGGGCGATGAGGATGGTGTGACAGGTGTTCGTCTGCGCAAGAACGATGGCGAGGAGTATGAGATTGCTATCTCTGGTTTCTTCCTTGCAATTGGTCACCACCCAAATACTGAGCTTGTTGCAGGCAAACTTGCCCTTGACGAGCAGGGTTATATCGTAACTGTTGCAGGCACTTCAAAGACCTCTTGTGAGGGTATCTTTGCTGCGGGCGATGTTTGTGACCCACACTACCGTCAGGCTATTGTAGCTGCTGGCTCAGGTTGTATTGCTGCCCTTGATGCAGAGAGATTCTTGAAGTCAGGCAAATAATGATAAAGGTTACTGTTCTTGGTCGCGCCTCGGCAAAGCCGACAGTAACAAGCCACCCTTCGGCACAGATAGTAAATGTCAACGAGCAATACTACCTTGTCGATGCTGGAGAGGGTGTGCAGCAGCAGATGTTTCGTTGTGGGATAAATCCGCTCAAACTCAGGGCGGTATTTATCTCGCATCTACACGGAGACCACATCTTTGGGCTCTTCCCAATGCTCTCAACTTTAGGACTTTGTGGCAGGCAGACACCTCTAAAGGTCTTTGCTCCGCGCCCCTTTGGGGAGATTTTGGAGTACCACCTGAAATATTTTGACCCTCAGCTGCCATATCAAGTTGAGTGGGTTGAGGTGGATACTACAAAGCACAAGATAGTCTTTGAGAATAGGACTCTTGAGGTGTGGAGCGTGCCATTAAGACACCGTGTGCCATGTGCGGGCTACCACTTTAAGGAGAAGCAGCCAGAGCTTAATGTGGATAAGTTTAAGATTGCAAAATACTCGCTCTCTATAGCCCAGATTGTGGCGGCAAAGCGGGGCGAGGATATAACTCTTGAGGACGGCACGGTTATAAAGAACAGCGAGCTTACCTATCTGCCCTTTGAGCCAAAGAGTTATGCCTACCTATCTGATACCTCGCGCTCGGCAATTGCTGCGCGCAGGGTCAAGGGTGTAACGCTGCTCTACCACGAGGCTACATACACTTCTGACCAGAGCAAGGAGGCAAAATTGCGTGGTCACTCAACTGCCGCAGATGCTGCAAATATTGCCCTTGCTGCAGAGGCTAAGGCACTGATTATCGGGCACTTCTCGTCGCGCTATAAGTCGCCAGAGGTGCTGCTTGAGGAGGCTCAAGCTATATTTCCAAACACAGAACTTGCAACAGAATCGCAGACCTACACACTATGATTACAAAGGCTGAAATACAGAGCATAAAATCTCTTGCTGACAAGCGTGGCAGGGTAGAGAGTGGGGCTTTTATTGCCGAGGGGGAGAAACTTATCTCGGAGATTGCCGCCTCACACCTAAAGGTACGCAAAATATACGCCACAGAGGCTCTGTGGAGCGGATGTGAGGTTGTTTCACAAAAGGAGATGGAGCGAATTTCACAGCTCAAAACCTCCAGCAACTCGCTTGCCGTTGTAGAGTCTCCGAAGTACGATTTAGCACTTGCAGACCCATCAAAATCGCTCGTCTTGGCACTCGACCGCGTGCAGAATCCAGGCAACTTAGGCACAATTATCCGCCTTGCAGATTGGTTTGGAGTAAGTGATATTGTATGCTCCGAAGATAGCGCAGACTGCTTTAACCCAAAGGTTATTCAAGCCACAATGGGGGCTATAATTCGCGTAAGAGTCCACTATACCAACCTGCCACAGTGGCTTGAGAGGGCTAAGGCTGCGGGGGTGGATATTTACGGGACTTTTCTGGATGGAGAGAGTATCTACAGCAGCAAAAAGGGCTCTTGTGGTGTGATTGTTATGGGCAACGAGGGTCAAGGAATTAGCCCAGAGTGTGAGAAGAGTGTTTCGCACCGCCTCTACATCCCACCATATCCAGCAGATAGGTGTGGCAGTGAGTCGCTTAATGTAGCAATTGCCACAGCTATAACCTGTTCTGAGTTTAGAAGGTAAATTTGTAGAACATACCTTATTATGAGTAAGATTCTTGAAGGACTTAATCCCGCCCAAAGAGAGGCGGTGATAAACTATAATACACCCTCACTGATTATTGCTGGTGCAGGGTCGGGCAAGACTCGCGTGCTCACTTCGCGTATAGCCTATATGCTTGAGCAGGGGGTAAGCCCCGACAATATCCTTGCCCTGACCTTTACAAAGAAGGCGGCAAATGAGATGCGTGAGCGTATTGAGACTATGGTTGGCAGTGCCTCGCGTAGGATACAGATGGGTACTTTTCACTCTATCTTTGCCCGTATATTGCGCGAAAATGCCGAACAGATAGGTTTTGCAAAGGAGTTTACAATATACGAAACAACCGACTCGCGCAACCTTATAAAGACCATTATCAAGGAGCGCGGACTTGACGATGAGAAGTACAAGCCGAATGCTATCCACTCCCGCATTTCGACTGCAAAAAACAGCCTTATAACCCCAGGAGCATACGCTGCCAATGCAGCCCTTACGGGCGACGACCGCAGCAAGCAGATTCCTGAGTTTTCAAATATATACATCGAATACTGTCGTCGCTGCAAGCAGAATAATGCCATGGATTTTGACGATTTGCTGTTGCAAACCAATATCCTGCTCAGAGACTCTCAGGCAACACTTGCAAAGTATCAGCAGCTGTTTCAGTATATCCTTGTTGACGAGTATCAAGATACAAACTATGCCCAATACCTAATTATCCGCCGACTCTCGCAGCACCACTCAAAGGTGTGTGTTGTGGGCGATGATGCGCAGAGTATCTACTCTTTCCGCGGGGCAAAGATTGAGAATATTCTCTCTTTCCAGAGGGATTATCCTGATGCACAGGTCTTTAAGTTGGAGCAGAACTACCGCTCTACGCAGACCATTGTCGATGCGGCAAACTCTGTAATTGACCACAACAGCCGTCGCATGAAGAAGCGTTGCTTCTCTGAGGGGGAGAAAGGCGAAAAGATACGAATCTTCAAGGCTTATACAGATAGAGAGGAGGCAGAGACTGTTGTCACAGACCTTAGAGACCGCGTGCGTGAGGGTGGCGACACCTGGGCAGATGTGGCAATACTATACCGCACAAATAACCAATCTCTGGTCCTTGAGGACTCACTGCGTCGCAAGGGAATACCTTACAAGATTTACAAGGGTAACTCCTTCTATGAGCATAAGGAGATTAAGGACCTGCTTGGCTATATTCGTCTGATTATCAACCCAAAAGACGACGAGGCGTTCAAGCGTGTGATAAACACCCCAGCCCGTGGCATTGGAGCAACGACGGTTGAGAGGATTGAGGGTATTGCCAAATCAAAGGGCAGCTCTATGTGGGAGGCTGTTGATACTCTTGTGGCTCAGACGGCTCAAGATAGTGTCGAGAAGGCTATTGTGCGCAAAGTGACAGACTTTGTATCGCTTATTCGCACCCTCTCGCTTGAAAGGGAGGTAAAAACCATCTACGACTTTGGTATGGATACAGCAACTCGTTCAGGTCTGCTTACATCTTACCGCACGCTGAATACTCCAGAGGCGACCTCGGCGATAGATAACATTGAGGAGCTGCTTAATACCATGCGAGAGTATGAAGAGCGTACCGATGCTGAGATTAGAAATGGCGAGCGCGAGGAGTTTGACCGTCCGACCGTTGAGGAGTGGCTCGGAAATGTAATGCTGATGACCGATATGGACAATGAAGACCCTGAGAGCAACAACAAGGTTACACTTATGACCGTTCACTCGGCAAAGGGTCTGGAGTACAACTATGTCTATATTGTCGGCTGCGAGGAGAATCTATTTCCATCAATGATGGCTATGGAGGGGGCTGATGGCATTGAGGAGGAGCGACGACTATTCTATGTTGCCCTTACCAGAGCCAAAAAGCTCGCTACCTTGACCTGTGCCGATATGCGTTTCCGCTGGGGACAGATGAACTTCTCAACGCCAAGCCGTTTTCTTACAGAGATAGACACTAAGTACATCCAGAGCGACTTTGATTTGCGCGCCACACGCCGCAACAGAGAGCTTAACACCGAGGAGGAGGGTCAGAGTGCTATTGATCTACTGCGTCGCAGGTACGATGTGCGCTATCAGCAGCAGAAAGAGAGCCGCGAGAAAAGTCAGCAACCTCCAAAACCTGCTCCACAGCCTACATACAACACTGAGCGTCTGCGTCGCATAGAGAGCGGAGCGGCAAAGGTAGAGAATAGCCTGCCATCGCAGTATAGTGTTGGCGAGAGAGTAAGCCATCCAAAATTTGGCATAGGTACAATTACCACAATAGAGGCTCTTGCTACAGACCACAAACTTGTTATCTCTTTTGAGGAGTTTGGGCAGAAGATTCTCCTGGCAAAACTTGCGAAACTGACAAAGTTATGACACCCCTTGTATCGGTAGTAATCACAACATACAACCATGCACCCTACATAGCTCAGGCTATTGAGAGTGCTGTAAGTCAACGCACCAACTTTGACTTCGAGGTTGTTATTGGCGAGGATTGCAGCACCGATACAACACTTGCCATCTGCAACGACTTTGCAGCCCGCTATCCAGACAAGGTAAGGGTTATAGCATCGCAAACAAATATCGGCATGCGGAGCAACTACTGTCGCACCTTTGCCGCAGCGCGTGGTAAGTATGTGGCGGTGTGTGATGGGGATGACTACTTTTCAGATCCAGAGAAGTTACAACTTCAGGTTGATGCCCTTCAGAGCGGTGGCTTTGATATGTGCTACACCCGCTCAGAGAGGCGCAGTAGCACAAAATCGGAGATTTACCCCGCTGCGGAGCTGCATACAACCTTAGATGATATGCTCCACCTTAACACTGCCGAGAATTGTACAGTTATGGCACTCCGTGAGGGTGTAGAGCAGTATTATAGTGAGGTTGACCCGCTCTCAAAGGATTGGAAGACCGACGACCTTCCTATGTGGCTATGGTTTGCTGCCAAAAAGCGGATTGTGGCAATAGATAGGGTAACAGCTGTGCACCGCATCTTAGATACAAGTGTCAGCCACAGCAGTAACTACAAGAGTCGCTTAGCGTTTTGTGACTCACTTGCAGATATAATGGTCTGGTTTGATGCTCACTACAATGGCTCAAAGTTACAGAAGTTCCTGCTTAAGCGCAGGCAAAATGTAGCCCTATGGACCCTCTCCTACCACGGCTCGGTAAAAGAGTTTATATCTCGCTGGTTGCAAGAGTGTCGCCGCACCCCGTCGCTATTAGCAAACATTGCCCCATACGGGCTATTTGTAAAGAAGATTTTTTACAGGATGTGGATATGACAACAAAACAGAGATATAATGGAATAATAGAGTGGTTTTCAAAGAATATGCCCGTGGCAGAGAGCGAACTGAAGTATGAAAACCCCTTTCAGCTACTTGTGGCTGTGATTTTGTCGGCTCAGTGTACCGATAAACGGGTAAATATGACAACCCCAGCACTCTTTGAGGCATTCCCCGATGCACAAGCCTTTGCAGCAGCTACGGCTGAGGATATATTCCCCTATATCCGCTCTATATCCTACCCAAATAATAAGGCTAAAAATATCGCCGCCATGGCTCGACAGCTCTGCGAACAGTTCGCAGGTCAGGTGCCAAGCGATATAGACCAACTGATGACCCTGAAAGGCGTGGGTCGCAAAACAGCAAATGTCGTGGGCGCAGTTATCTGGGGTAAAGAGGTTATGCCCGTAGATACTCATGTCTTTAGAGTCTCTGCACGCATAGGTCTTACAAAAGATGCTAAAAACCCCCGCCAAACAGAGCTGCAACTTGAGAAAAATATCCCCTCACACCTCCTGCCAATAGCCCACCATTGGCTTATCCTGCACGGCAGATATGTCTGCACCGCCCGAAACCCAAAATGCCACACCTGCGGCATCTCCGAGTGGTGTAAAAGCTATAAAGGCTGATACCTGAGTACCGCAGCTTTTTGGTAGCTGAGTGCTGTCGGGATAGCGCACTAAAATCCAGCGTAGGCATCGAGCCTACGCTGGATTTCTGCTTCGCAGAAGGGTGTTTAGGGAATTTAAGGGAGATTAGCGAGATTAGGGAGCGGTACAGGGTATCAGAGTTTGCGCGCTGTCATTATATGCCATTAAGGGCGTAGCCCTTGTTATTCACTGTTATTCTCTGCTATTAAACGCGCGCTCCTTAGTCTCCCTGCTAATTGCGCGCTATTATTCGTTTTAGTTGGACTATTTGGCGCATAAATATTGACAAAAGGTGTAAAAAGTCCTACTTTTGTGGTAAAAATAGGGTATTATGATACTTTCGGAGCTTTTGAATAGATTTGTTGATGCAGGTGGTAATCAGGCTATATGTTGTCTGAACGACGACTTTGCCGTTATTGACAATCCGTCGTTTGCTGTGCTGCCAAACCATCCTTATCGCAATCCGCTTGTGGTTGCGCTATATTGTAAGCAGGGGTCGGGCAAGGGTAGAGTAAGCACCAGAACTTTTGATATAAGGAGTGGTAGCTTTTTTATCGTTCTGCCAGGGCAGATTACTGAGCTTGTGGAGTTGAGTGACGACTTTGAGGCTGCATATATCATTATGACAGAGCAGTTTACAGAGAATCTCGGCATCGGCAACACCTTTAATCTCAGGAACATTATTGCTCACAATCCGCATACGCCCCTTGTGGGTCGCGCGGCGCAGGCATTTGAGGGGTATCTTACAATGTGTCGCAACCTTATCCCCGTAGAGAGTAACCCCAACCGTCTTGAGGTATTAACACTCCTTACAAGGGCGTTTTTCCTCTCCTTAGGCTACTTTATGCACCAGACAGAGAGCACAGAGAAGAGCCGCCAGGATGAGATTACATCACAGTTCCTGTCGTTAGTGGAGAAGAGCTACCGCGAGCATAGGGAGTTGGACTACTACGCCGAGAAGTTGGGGCTGACCGCAAAACATGTCTCAAAGGTTGTAAAACAGTCAAGCGGCAAAAGTGCCACAGAGTGGATAGAGAAGTATGTGACCCTCGACGCAGTAACACAGCTGACCTCAACAAACAGAACAATAAAAGAGATTGCTTATAACCTTAACTTCCCATCACAATCCTTTTTCGGCAAATACTTCTCCCGCATCATGGGCGTCTCCCCCGCCACATACCGCGCAAAATACTTCGCCGAGTAGCATAGTACCGTCCCTTTTCTGAAGAAAAGTGACCCAAAAGACTTTCGGAGAAACTTCGTTTCTCTATTTCGTTGCGGATTTAGGATAGCTTGCAGCTATTACAAATAAAATAGTCCATCATCGGTTTCGAGCAAGCTCGACCGTGAGGACTATTTTATTTGTACCATCTTCGATGGTGTTCCCTAAATCCGAAAACAGCGAAACTAAGTTTATACTGTTTTACAGGGTATCGGCTTTAATGCGCGCAGACCTTAGTGTCGCTAAAGACTCTAGAGGCTCTAAAGACCCTGCTAAATGCGCAAAAAAGAGGCTGACTAAAAACAACATTTTTAGTCAGCCTTGTTTTTGTTGTGT
>CAZIPR010000002.1:0-92090 GCA_964541245.1 uncultured Alistipes sp. | reverse complement strand
GAAAGACCGCAATCATCTGATTTACAGAATGATTACGGTCTTTTAGTAGCGGGAGTGGGACTCGAACCACACGACCTTCGGGTTATGAGCCCGACGAGCTACCAACTGCTCCATCCCGCGATGTATCGTTACTTGCTATAAAGCGATGTTTCATCGTTTGCGACTGCAAAGATAATGCAATTTTTTATATCTACCAAACTTTTTGATAAAATTTATTTCAAAGTCCCGATTATTACAGCCTATTGTACCCTTAATATAGGCTTACCTTCCCCACAATAGATAAATCATAATTATTCTATATAACTCATAAATATTTACACACTATATTATCGTTTTTCAACAAAAAATCTTTATCGAATAACAATATTGCGCAAAAACAGTGTCAAAAAATCCCCAGAAAAAGTTTGCCATCTTTCGGAAAAATATGCTACATTTGCGCTCGTCAAACACAAATTAACTAATCATGAAACCACTGAAAATTGGAGATCTTATAGCAGAGACGCCCATCGTGCAAGGCGGCATGGGTGTTGGAATATCGCTTGCGGGATTGGCGTCAGCAGTTGCTGAACAAGGGGGAGTTGGAGTTATCTCTTCAGCCGGTTTAGGAGTGATTTACAACGAGTATTCAAAGGATTACAACGAGGCGTGCATATACGGTTTGCGCCAGGAGATTGCAAAGGCTCGCAAGGCTACAAAGGGTATTATCGGTATCAATATAATGGTTGCCCTATCGAACTTTGCAGATTTGGTAAAGACCGCCATTGAGGAGAAGGCTGATATTATCTTTGCCGGAGCAGGTCTGCCACTCAACCTGCCATCGTTCCTCACAGAGGGTGCTAAGACAAAACTTGCACCGATTGTCTCTTCGGCTCGTGCAGCACGCCTGCTTATGACAAAATGGTTTTCGGAGTACAAATACATCCCAGATGCAATTGTCGTAGAGGGACCTAAGGCTGGCGGACACCTTGGTTACAAGCATGACCAGATTTTTGACGAGAACTACTCTCTTGAAGCTATCGTTCCACAGGTTGTTGAGGAGGTAAAGCGTTTTGCCACTGAGCACAACTGCACAATTCCTGTTATTGCTGGTGGCGGAGTCTTTAGTGGCAAAGATATTCACACAATCCTCAGCCTCGGAGCTGATGCTGTGCAGATGGGTACACGCTTTGTTGTAACAGAGGAGTGCGATGCATCGCTTGAGTTCAAGCAGTCGTATATCAACGCCAAAGAGGAGGATGTAACCATTATCCAGAGCCCTGTCGGCATGCCTGGTCGCGCAGTAAACAACGACTTCCTCAGAAAGGTCAAAGAGGGTCTTACAAAGCCTCAAAACTGCCCTTTCAACTGCATCAAAACCTGCGATGTAACACATAGCCCATACTGCATCATGCTCGCCCTATACAACGCATATAAGGGTCGCATGAGCCACGGCTACGCCTTCTGCGGCTCAAACGCCTGGAGATGCGACAAAATCCTGAGCGTCAAAGAGCTAATCGACAGCCTTAAAGCTGAATACGCTGCAGTACAATAGTCGTTAGTCGCAACACAGTACCGTACCTTTTCTGAAGAAAAGTGACCCAAAAGACTTTCGGCAAAACTCCGTTTTGCTAATGGCTGATGCGGATTTAGGATAGCCTATGGCTATTACGCTAAAAAATAGAGCCCTTTTCGCTTTCAAACAAGTTTGAGCGAAGGGCTCTATTTTCCATCGTACCATCTTCGATGGTAATCCCTAAATCCGAGGACAGCAAAACTTAGCCTGTTCTGTTAGCGCGCTCGCTAATCTCACTAAATTCACTAACCTCCTTAAACTCCATACAAAAATGCGCGCCACTTTTTGCGCCGTCAGTCAGTAAGGGAAAGCGCGAAAAATTATATGGAATTTAAGGAGATTAGGGAATTTTAAGGAATTTAGGGAGCGGAACAAAAAAGTTCTGTGGGGCATCGAGCCCCTTGAACTTTAGCGCGCGCTCCTTAACCTCACTAACCTCGCTAATCTCCCTAAATCCTCTAAAAACTGCGCGCCAAGATTAAAGTACCCCTCAGCCAAATCAGAGCACCACCTCAATTTTGTTGTCAAAAGGTAGTAGTTGCCAGGCGCACAAGAAACCGAGCGCGCAGCATACTAAAAGGTATGTGAGCAGCTCGGTTATCGAAGTGCAACGCAGCAAATGCTGCCTTTTCACAACAAAATCTTAGTTGATTAGGGATTTCATTGAAGTCTTCCCCAAATTAAATCCAAGACCAAAGTAGAAATTTAGAGATTTTGCAAATTTTGGAACAGGGAATTTGCCTGCAACCTTAACATATTTGGAGTCGATATAGTCCATACCAACAAAGAAGTTAAAGCCTGCAGGATGCGCATTAAGGGCAAAACCATATATTCCTGCGCGATTTCTGCCGCAGAAGGTGTGGCTAACTGTGGTAGTAAAGCTGCTACCGAGGCGGAAGTTTACAGAGGCGGTAAGTTCCGAGATAGTATGTGTAGCACGGAACTCTGTATGCGAGAGCAGACCCACAGCGATATGATTATTGAGCAAGTTATACTCTGCGCCCAGATTCAGAACACAGTTGAGTCGCTGGGTATAACCCTCGCCGTCACTTGGAGCTGAGAGTGTTGAAGAGCCAGAGTCAATATCGGTCTCGCCACTATCGAAGTCCACACCGCGATAGTTGAAGTATGAGTGATGCTCTGCCATAGCCTTAGTTTTGCCAGACCACTTAATAAAGCCCAAATCGGTTATAGCAGCCGAAACACGCAGTTTCTCCTTGAATAGGCGAGCCTCAGCACCCAAATCTACGCCAAAACCGCCGCTCTTGATATTCTGACCAACAAGAGACCAATCCATCAAATCTTCAATAACTATGTTAGAGCCTACAGGGTAGTTTGGATTGACCATAACACCATTTAGGCGCAGGTTGCTACGCACCATACCAGCAACCTCGTCAGAAGAGACAACGGCAGAGGTTTTTGTCTCACTCATGCTCAAGTTTGCCACACCAATAAGACCCTTCAGTCTGGCACCGATTCTAAGCCAATCGGTAACAGAGAGGCAGGTGCCCAGATAAATCTCTGTAAAGGCAGACACATCGACAGATGTGTGTGAGGCATCGTAGGTATTATTTCCTAGTTGCTTAAGCATGCGGAACACATCCTTATCAATTGACAAATCTCCGTTTACGCGAGCCTTAACGCCGAAGTTCCAGAAGATACCCTTAGAGACAAAGCCTATACCGAGGATATTAACATCTGCATTGATACCAAATTTGTTTATTTCTGGCAGTTTTCCCAAAAACTCCGACTCCGAAACGCGGCTATCAAGGGCAATAACTGTCTCGCCGTCTCTGTTATAGAAGAAGTTATCTACAGAGAGGAAGTTACTGCCAACAGTCACGCCCGTACCGCTAATTGCAGGCAGAGCCACATATCCACGAGTAGGGATAAGTGCTGGATTCATATCTGTTCTAAAGTAGGAGCCATCCATAAAATATGCTGTGCGCAACTGAGCCGAAGCCGAGAGGGCTACAAGCATTGAGGCAAATATAAGAACTATCTTTTTCATAATCTTATCCGTTATAACTCGTTAATGTCAAAATTGATATTTCCGTTCAGCTGTAACTTGAACGATACAGAGAGAGTCTGCTTGCTACATAGTGCCACACCGTCTGCTGCGCTTGTTGCCTTGAGTGAGAACTTAAGCGCATCTACATCTGACAAGCCATCAAGGATGTTTTTATTATTCTCTGATGTAACCTTGAGTTTAACAGTGCTAACTACAGGCGTTACACCATCCGCTGAGCCGCTGATTACAGCCTTGCCATCCTCTGGAGTAATCTGTAACTTAGCCACCTTACCCTCTGTGTCAAGTAGCTGAGTGTCAAGTGTAAGATTTAGCGGAGTTGAGTTCTTAACCTCTGCAAGGATAAAGACCTCACCGTCTGTATAGACCCCTAAATCAAGCTCTCCAAAGGTAGAATTAAGACCTGTTGCAGTATCTGAATAGCTAAGATTCAGCGCGCTACCAAATGAGAGAGGCAGAGCAAATGAGTAGCCGTACTGAGTCTCATACTCCTCTAATACATAGAGAGTTGACTTCTTATCTACATCTGTTGCAATAGCCAAGTCAATACTAAGGTTCTCTGGCAGTTTGCCGTTAAACACACTCTCAAGGTCGCAATCAATGCCCTTAACACCATTTGCTGAGTCATCCTTAGCACCCTTAGCGATGCGGACAGAGGTTTTTGTTGGGGTCACTACAACGCTTGAGTTGCTTACAGTAGCCGTCGCAGCAGCAAGCTCAAACTTCTCTATAGCAACCGCTGCGGCGGTATCTGCAACACCGTCTCTTACAGGGACAAGTTTTGCAGAGACATAGAGAGGCAGAGTAAATGGATTGTTTATCGAGAAGTCGATTATTGGACTAATTCCAAGACCGTCAATGTTAATCTTATCAGCATCAAAACCACTCAAACTTACATTAAGAGACTCGTTATGCTCAAAACCCACCTTACCTGTCACAGAGGCGAGATTTACCTCGGTCTCATCGTAGCCCGCACGAACCTCAACGCCGCCCTCATGACGCAGATACTTAAGTCTAATCTTTGCGCCCTCCTTCAGACCTGCACGAAGAGTGACAGCCAGAGTGGTGCTAATCTCGCCATTGCTATTTGGGACAAAGTCGCCACCAAGGTCAATTCTGTCAACATTGAGCACCAGACCCTTACCAAGCTCTGCAAGTGTAGCATGGTAGGTATTTGTAGAGCTATTGAAGTTCTTATTGTCAGACGAGAGAACGAATATCTTTGGTAGTACAACATCAATCCAAATATCATCCATTGCACCAGCTGCCACAGCCTCGTCACTCCACCAATCAAGACCCTGAACGGTAAATGTAATCTGTGAAGAGACAAGGTCTATGCCACTAACGCTCTTAACCTGCTCTGGCATGCCACCAATTACAATCTCGTTCTCAAAAGTGTTATCTTTCGGAGTCAAATCCATTGAGCCAAGAGTAACCTCCGCATCCTCGCACTCCAAAGCAGCCTTTACCCTAAGAGTTGGGGTTGCAGTATAGGTCACATTGCCTCCAGCAGAGGTAAGAGTGTAAGATACATGGTACTCCAACTCGCCTGGAAGGGTAAGTTTGCCACCCTGAGCCGATGGGCAGTTGGTAATGCTGCCGATATATGCCACAAATGAAACCTTATGCTCGCCCGCAGCAAAAGCCTTATTCTCTACACGGAAGGTGTTGCCTGAAACAGGCTTCATATCCTCGCCATAGAGTTCAAAACCCTCTGGAACAACAAGCTCAACAGTCACACTACCGCCACCATTGACATCGCCAATAGAGCCAAGGTCAAAATCTACAGAGATTGGCGCACCTGGCAGGCTGTCATCATGCTTAACATATACGCGGTCAATGCTCTTAACATAGTCAGGCACAGCAACTTCCAACGAGTGACCCACCTTGCCGTCCTGCTGACCTGCTACAACAATTCCAGACGGAATATAGACACTCTGAAGAGGTGCCAACTCTACGCCAGAGAATTTAGCATTTATATCGAACAACTCGTCAATCACATAGCCGCTTGACTCAAGGGAGAAGTTAGGATAATCTACCTCAACAGAGTATTTAGACTGCGGAAGGGTAAATTTACCACTCACACCACCGATTGTAAACTTCTGATTATCCCCAAGATAAGAGATTGAGTATTCGCCCGTCGCAGAGTCCTCTTCAAGACCCTCAATAGAGCCAAGCATATCGCCCAAACTCTTCTCTTTGAGGCTACCCAATGGAATAACCAAGTTGTCAGTGTTGATACCGATGTTTCCCTGAACATTATCAAGGTCAATATCCTCATCCATACAACCGACAAACGATAGCAAAACTAAGATGTAAAATAGTTTTTTCATAAGCACATGTGTATAATTTAACACAAATTTACTAAATCCCGACTAATTATGCAAGAAAAACAGACATTTTTTGCTATAAATCAAGGTATGCGCACTATTTTTTTTTGCGTTGTTAGTCGGTTATGAAAAGCGCAAACAGATAACACTGAATAGCATAGAATAACATTTAATGACAGCGGGACTAAAGCCCCTTAATGACTAAGCGGTAAAGCGCAGATTATTAGATAGTTATTAAGGTTATTAAAGTTTTTAAGGGCATTATGGAACGGTACAATAGCGCGCAACGCTAATCAACCCTAAAAACACTACTAACTCTAACAACCCTACTAATTGCGCGCTGTTATTCTATGCCATTAAGGGCGTAAGCCCGCTGTTATTCTTTGTCATCTTTGTTATTAAACCGCGCGCCTAAATCAAAGTAGTTCTTAATCCTAACTGCCCTACTCTCGCCTACTACTTTGGCAAGTTCTTCCACAGTTGCACTCTTTATCTTCGAGAGGGTTTTGAAGTGACGATAGAGTACCTCTATACTCTTCTGACCTACGCCCTCAATCTTCTCTAAAGAGCTGTGCACAAGGGCTCCACTGCGTTTATTACGATGAAATGTTATACCAAATCTATGCGCCTCGTCTCTGATGTGGCAGACCACCTTCAGTGGCTCGCCTGTGCGGGAGAGGTAGTACGGCATTGGGTCATTTGGATAATAGACCTCCTCCAACCTCTTAGCAAGACCGACGATAGGGATTTTACTCTCCAGACCAAGAGAACAAAGCACCGCATAGGCACTTGATAGCTGACCTTTACCGCCATCGACGATTATCAAATCTGGCAACTCTACCCCCTCCTCAACAAGGCGGGTATAGCGGCGTGTTATAATCTCGCGCATAGAGGCAAAGTCATCAGCACCGACAACGGTTTTGATATTAAAGTGTCGGTACTCCTTTTTGGATGGTTTGCCGTTGCGAAACACAACACACGAGGCTACAGGATGCGTGCCTTGCAGATTTGAGTTATCGAAGCACTCTATATGGCGGGGCTGGCGATCAAGCCTCAGTTCGCGCTGCATAGCCTCCATAACCCGCTCTGTATGTTTTTCAGGGCTCTTAATCTCCAGATTCTTAAGTAGTTCGGCACGATAGAGTTTTGCTGTGCGCAGCGAGAAGTCAAGAAGCTCTCTCTTCTCGCCCCTCTGAGGTACGGTAAAGCGGATATTAGGAAATAGCTCCTCCTCTGGCAGAAACGGCACTATAACCTCCGTCTGCAACTGACCTGCAATATTCTCCACAATGTGTTGTATGCCGATGGTAAGCACCTGACTATTATCCGACTCTATGCCCGTAGTAAGAGCCACCGTCTGCACCGACACAACCGAGCCATCCTTAACTCTGAGGAAGTTACAGAAAGCCTCCTCGCCCTCAGTATAGAGCGAAAAGACATCTACAGAGCCAATTTTTGCGCTGACAATAACCGACTTTGAACGATACTTCTCAAGAGCCTCAAGGCGAGCCTTAAACCTCTGCGCAGCCTCAAATCTCAGCTCGGCTGCCGCGCTATTCATCTCCTTTTCAAGATAGCTCTTAACATTGCGCAAGTCCCCTTTTAGAACAGAGACGGTCATCTCCACAAGACGGTCATATTCAGCTTGAGATTGTCTGCCACAGCAGGGTGCTTTACAGTTTCCGATATGGTATTGCAGGCAGGGCGAATATTTGCCTTTATCTATCTGTTCCTGGGAGAGATTTAGACGGCAGGTGCGCAGCGGAATGACCTCTCTAATAAACTCTAACATCGCTTTTTGGGTCGAAATCGAAGCATAAGGACCGAAGTGGCGCGAGCCATCTTTTACCATACGACGAGTAGAAAAGACTCGCTCAAAAGGTGGCGGTGTAAGGGCTATCCACGGGTAGGTTTTATCGTCCTTAAGCAGAATATTATATCGCGGCTTGAGCGACTTGATAAGCGAGTTTTCGAGCAGCAGAGCATCAGACTCACTATCCACAACAATATGCTTAAGCGATACTGCCTGACGCACCATCGCCCGCACCTTAGCCGAATGTTCTCTGCTATCGACAAAGTAGGAGCTAACCCTACGCTTAAGACTCTTCGCCTTGCCGACATATATCACAACGCCGTTCTTGTCCGAAAACAGATAACATCCAGGCAGTGATGGCAATAGAGCCACCTGCTCTTTTAACTCCAAACTGCTGTTCATACGACAAAGTTATGATAATCCCTCCAAAAATCAAAATTTTTGATTTTGGAGGGTGCGCAAAAGAAATGACAAATGACGCTGAATAGCACAGAATAACATTTAATAGCAGCGGGTCTTCGACCCTTAATAACCAAGCGATACAGGATATCGGGTTTTACGCGCGCTGCTATTATGTGCTATTAAGGGCGTAGCCCGATGCTATTCTTTGTTATTTTCTGCTATCCAACCGCGCGCGCCAAAATCAAAGCACCCCCGCCAAATCAATGCACCTATTTTGTCGTCAAAACAGTGCAAATACAACGCTCGGCAAAAATTCCAGCGATGGGCTGTACTGAAGGTACTGCTCATTGCTGAAATTTTTGTTAGCGGAAGTAGTTGTGCTGTTTTCACGACAAAATGTTTGATATTTACAATAGTTATACCTATCTTTGCGCAGATTTATATTAAAATAAGGTATGAAGATAGCTCTTACCCAATTGAACTACACAATAGGCGACATTAGCGGCAATACGAAAAAGATTATTGATGCCGTGGAGCGCGCCAAAGAGAAGGGTGCTGATGTGGTACTTTTTGCAGAGCAGGCTGTAAGTGGAACGCCCGCTTTTGATCTTCTTCGCAAGACAACTTTCCTTGAGTTGTGCGAGGATGCGCTTGAGGATATTGCTTCACACTGCCACTCTATCACTGCCATTGTAGGCTCTCCAATTCTTTCGATTGACGGCACACTGAGTGCTGCTGTAGTGATGCAAAATGGCAAAATCAGCCACTGCGTAACCAAAAAACACATCACAGCGCGCCGCGAGATGGGTTTTCTTAGCCCAGGCACAGGTCTTGAAGTTGTAAATATTGCAGGCGAGAAGGTTGCCATAATTGTTGGCGACGACTTCCGCAAGGAGAAGAGTTTCCCGCGCAGCATTAAGACTATAATCAACATCAACGCCCGCAGATACGGCAAGGGTGTTCTGTCGCGCCGCTACTCAACTATTCACGATGTGGCATACATACAGTCGAAAAATGTGGTCTTTGTAAATCAGGTTGGTGGCTCAGGCGAGATTGTCTATGACGGCACATCTGGCGTTATGGACAGCAAGGGCAACCTGACGCTGATGATGAAGGACTTTGCAGAGGATTTTGCAATTTACGACACCGCCGTAGAGCATGAGTCATGTGTGCTACCAGATGCACTCTACAGCCACGACCGCACGCCGTTTAACTACCGCGCGGCAGTATTAGGTCTGAGGGACTATTTCCACAAAAACGGCTATACAAAGGCGTGTGTGGGTATGTCTGGAGGTATTGACTCCTCTATTGTGGCATGTATTGCAACAGCTGCTCTTGGCAAGGAGAATGTTCGCGGACTGCTTATGCCGTCACAGTTCTCTTCTGACCACTCAGTAGAGGATGCAACTGAGCTGGCAAAGAATTTAGGCATAGAGTACAGTGTGCTGCCTATAACCGAGGTCTATAACTCATTTGTCGGCACTCTTAAGCCTGTTATTGGTGGTCGTGACTTCGACTCTACCGAGGAGAATATTCAGGCTCGTATCCGTACCGTAATGCTTATGGCACTGCAAAACAAGACAGGCTATATTCTGCTCAACTCTTCAAACAAGAGTGAGAACGCGCTTGGTTTCTGTACTCTCTATGGCGATACAGCGGGTGCTTTCAGCGTTACAGGCGACCTCTACAAGACCGAGATGTACGACCTTGCACGATATATCAACCGCAAGTTTGACAATGTAATCCCAGAGAACATACTTACCAAAGAGCCATCATCTGAGCTTCGTCCAAATCAGAAAGATAGCGACTATCTGCCACCATACGAGGTTGTAGATGCTATTTTGATGCGTATGATTGAGCAGGGGCAGCACCGCGAGGAGATTATCAACGCTGGTTTCGACTCTGAAGTTGTTGAGACCATCCATGCAATGATTATGAAGAACGAGAAGAAACGCTATCAGTTCCCTCCTGTGCTTCGTCTCTCAGCTTGTGCCTTCGGTCATGAGCGTCTGATGCCGCTAATCAACAAGTATGGAGACTAAAATCAGACATCAAGGAGTTGTACTCTCTGCCTTTCGAGGCACTGTTACCGTAGCTGTAGAGAGCAGCGAGGCTTGTGGCGGCTGTGCCTCAAAGTCGGCGTGCTCACTCGGCGTGCAGAGCAATACCCTAAACATCCTTGTTTACACTCCTGACTTTCAGAGCTACAGCGTCGGAGAGAGTGTTATTGTCTCAGCAAAGACAAGTTTAGGGCTTATGGCTGTGCTACTGTGCTACGCTCTGCCTGCTGTGGTACTTGTTGGAGCATTGGCGGCAATGGTAACATGTGGGTTAGGCGAGGGGTTATCGGCTCTGCTCTCACTTGCAGCCGTGGCACTCTACTACGGGGTGTTGTGGTTATTTAGGGACAAGATGGCTCGAAAGGTCAGCTTTTCGATAGAAAAACTATAGAAAAGAACTACAGAAAAAACTATAGAAAAATAATAAATGTAATGACTACTTTAATTTACACAATCCTTACACTCTGCATCATCGGCGTTGTATCGGCTGTTGTCCTCTACTTCGTTGCGCAGAAGTTTAAGGTAGAGGAAGACCCGCGCATCGACGAGACTGAGAAGATGCTTCCGGGTGCAAATTGCGGAGGCTGTGGTTTCCCTGGCTGCCGCGGACTTGCCACTGCCCTTGTGGAGAGTGACGATATTTCGGCACTCTACTGTTCGGTAGGTGGCGACGAGTGTATGGGCAAAATTGCCGACTATCTTGGCAAGACTGCACCTAAAAAGGAGCCTCAGACAGCAACAGTTCGCTGTGGTGGCAGCTGCGAAAAGAGGGCTAAGACAAATGTCTATAGCGGAGCCTCTTCGTGTGCTATTGCCTCATCGCTCTATGCAGGCGAGACAGGCTGTGCCTACGGCTGCTTGGGTTATGGAGATTGCGTTGTAGCGTGTGCTTTCGATGCAATACACATCAACCCTGAGACAGGTCTGGCAGAGGTTGACGCAGACAAATGTACCGCTTGTGGAGCTTGTGTTAAGGCTTGTCCAAAGGGTATTATCGAGCTGCGCAAACGCTGGCCTAAGAATCGCGCAATTTATGTCTCTTGCGTCTCTAAAGATAAGGGTGCAGTGACTATGAAGGCTTGCAAGGCGGGCTGTATTGGCTGCCGCAAGTGCGAAAAGGTGTGCGAGTTTGGTGCAATTACCGTTGAGAACAACCTTGCATTTATTGACAGCACAAAGTGCCGTCTGTGTCGCAAGTGTGTGGCAGAGTGTCCTACAGGAGCTATCCGTATGATTGGTCTTGCTCCGCTTGTAAAGAAAGAAGAAGTAAAGGAGGAGAAGTAGTATGGCAAAGACATTTCCTATAGGCGGAGTTCATCCGTCAGACAACAAACAGTGGAGCAAAGGCAGCAAAATAGAGGCTATGGAGCTGCCCGATGTAGTCAATATTCCACTCTCTCAGCATATAGGCGCACCTGCAACAGCTATTGTCAAGAAGGGCGATAAGGTTGTTGTTGGTCAGAAGATAGCCGAGGCTACAGGTTTTATGTCGGCAAATATCCACGCCCCAATTTCTGGAACTGTTACCGCTGTTGACTTGCAGCCTAACGGTCAGGGTATCCGCCAGACAATGATTACAATCAAGCGCGAAGGCGACGAGTGGGACCAGGCAATTGACCGCTCTACAACCCTTGTTAAAGAGTGCAACCTTGAGCCAAAGCAGATTATTGAGAAGATAAAAGAGGCTGGTATTGTAGGTATGGGTGGTGCAACCTTCCCAACCCATGTAAAGCTATCTATCCCAGAGGGCAAGAAGGCTGAGATACTTATTATCAACGGCGTAGAGTGCGAGCCTTATCTTACATCTGACTACCGCACAATGCTTGAGAGAGGCGAGGAGCTGATTGCAGGTACTCGTATTCTGATGCGCGCTATCGGTGTTACCACTGCGGTAATCGGCATTGAGGCAAACAAACCAGACGCAGTAAAGCACTTGCAGACTCTGCTTGGCAGCGCAACCGATATTAAGGTACAGATGCTTAAGACTCAGTACCCACAGGGTGGCGAGAAGCAGCTTATTGCCGCAGTAACCTCTCGTCAAGTTCCTGCGCCACCAGCACTGCCTATTGATGTTGGTGCTGTTGTATGCAATGCCTCAACAACTGTTGCAGTATATGAGGCTGTGCAGAAGAACAAGCCACTTATTGAGCGTGTTGTGACTGTTACAGGCTCAAAGGTAGAGAGTTCAAAGAATCTTTTGACCCGTTTTGGCACACCTGTAGAGGCTCTGCTTGCAAAATGTGGAGCTATTGCAGATGGCGATATAAAGGTTATCAACGGCGGACCTATGATGGGTCGCGCGCTGAGCAATATCGCAATGCCTGTAATGAAAGGCTGCTCTGGTATTACCGTTATGGTTGGTCAGGATGCTCAGCGTGGTGTTGAGAGCGCATGTATCAAGTGTGCTAAGTGTGTAGAGGCTTGCCCTATGGGTCTTGAGCCATATCTGCTCTCAAGACAGGCTCGCAAGCAGGCTTGGGAGGCTATGGAGACTAACGATATTACAATATGTATTGAGTGCGGTTGCTGTCAGTTTACCTGCCCAGCAAATATTCCGCTGCTTGACTATGTTCGCCTTGGCAAGCAGACTGTGATGGGTATTATCCGTGCAAGGAACATGAAAAAATAATAACAGAAGATATGAGTAACAGATTTTTTGTCTCTCCTGCGCCTCATGTGCATAGCGACTACTCAACAACCCGCCTTATGGGGGATGTGATTATCGCGCTACTACCTGCACTGCTGGTCTCTGTGAGAGTTTTTGGTTGGAGCGTGCTTGCAGTTACAGCCGTAAGTATTGCCAGCTGCGTTCTGCTTGAGTTTTTGGTACAGAAGTACCTTGTAAAGGGTCCTGTAACTGTTTGTAACCTCTCGGCTGTGGTTACAGGTCTGCTGCTTGCAATGAACTTGCCTGCAAATATTCCGCTCTGGATTGTGGTTGTAGGTGCAGTAGTTGCTATCGGCGTGGCAAAGATGCCGTTTGGTGGTCTTGGCAAGAATCTCTTTAACCCTGCACTTGCAGCGCGAGTATTCCTGCTTATCGCCTACCCTGTGCAGATGACCTCTTTCCCTACCCCATCACTCGATGGTTTTGTAGATGCCTATTCAGGTGCAACACCTCTGGGTGCTGCTAAGGCGGGGCTTCTCTCTTATGCCGACTTTGATGTTGCAGGTATGTTTACAGGCGTTATGGGCGGCTCATTTGGCGAGATTTCGGCTTTGGCTCTGCTCCTTGGCTTTGTGTATCTGCTCTTTCGTCGCGTGATTACTTGGCACATCCCTATAGCTATCTTGGCAACCATGGCACTCTTTGCAACAATCGTTGCAGGCGTAAGATTTGAGCAGCCAGAGATGCATATCCTCTTCCCTGCTTTCCATCTGCTTGCTGGTGGTGCTATTCTGGGTGCTGTATTTATGGCTACCGACTATGTAACATCCCCTATGGCAAAGAAGGGTATGATTATTTACGGTATCGGCATTGGTGCAATTACAATGTGTATCCGTCTGTGGGGTGCATATCCAGAGGGTATGTCTTTCGCTATTCTGATTATGAACAGCGTTGTGCCACTTATCAATAAGTATGTTAAACCAAAGCGTTTCGGCGCAAAATAGGAGGGCAGTATGGAGAGTTCATTGAAAAATATGGTTGTGGTACTCTTTACCATTACCCTCATTTCGTCGGCTGCCGTGGGTGGTGTCTATATGATTACCAAAGAGCCTATTGAGCAGGCTAAGGCTGCCGCTGTAAACGATGCCCTCAAGCAGGTACTACCTGAGTATGAGGCAACCTCTTCTCAGACTATTGAGGTTTCTGCTATGCCAATTGTTGTACACACTGCAACTGTAGCTGGCAAGGCTGTAGGCTATGCTGTTGAGAGTATCTCTAAAAACGGATTTGGTGGAGCAGTTCGCCTGATGGTCGGCTTTGATACAGAGGGCAAAATCCTGAATATCAATGTTCTGGAGCAGAAAGAGACTCCAGGTTTGGGTACAAAGATGGCAGACGAGGGCAACCCGCTGCTCACATCTTTCAAGGATAAGAAAGCATCTGAGATTAACATGACTGTCAAAAAGGATGGCGGCGATATTGACGCCCTTACAGCTGCTACAATCTCTTCAAGAGCATACGCTGAGGCTGTTGCTGTAGCATACGAGGCTTTCAAGGTGGCAAGCGGTGCGCAGAGCCAGGCTGGAGATGTTGCCTCTGGAGCATCAAAACAGACAGAGAAAGGAGGATACAATGAGTAACAATAAGCTATCCCTTATTCTGAAGGGAATTATCAAGGAGAATCCAACTTTTGTGTTGGTTTTGGGTACCTGCCCAACTCTGGGTACTACAACAAGCGCGATAAACGGACTTGGTATGGGTGTTGCCACTATGGCGGTGCTTATCCTCTCGAATATGTTTATTGCAATGATTAAGAATCTGATACCTGACAAGGTGCGCATCCCTGCATTTATCGTGGTTATCGCATCATTTGTGACCGTTGTCGATATGCTTATGCAGGCGTTTGTCCCTTCGCTCTATTCAGCACTTGGTGTCTTTATCCCACTTATCGTGGTAAACTGTATTATCCTTGGTAGAGCAGAGGCTTTTGCATCTAAGAACGGTGTTCTTGACTCGGCTCTTGACGGTGTGGGTATCGGTCTTGGCTTTACCCTCTCTCTGACCACTATCGGCTGCGTACGCGAGATTTTAGGTAGCGGCTCGGTGTTTGGTCTTAGCCTCGGCATTGCAGACTATATGCCACTTGTATTTGTCCTCGCCCCTGGAGGTTTCCTTGTCTATGGATTCCTTATGGTATTGTTTAACAAGTATCTGAAGAAGTAGTTATGGAGTATTTTGCTATAATCATAGGTGCGATATTTGTCAACAATGTTGTCCTCGCACAGTTCTTAGGTATCTGCCCTTTCCTTGGCGTATCAAGCAAGGTTGAGACCTCAATGGGTATGGGTGCTGCTGTAACCTTTGTAATGGCACTCTCGTCTGTTGTGGTGTGGCTTATCCAGGAGTATATCCTTGCGCCACTCGGTATCGAGTTTATGCAGACAATCGTCTTTATCCTCGTTATCGCAGCTCTTGTGCAGATGGTGGAGATTGTCCTTAAAAAGGTATCACCTGCACTCTATCAGGCTCTGGGTATCTTCCTGCCACTTATCACAACAAACTGCGCCGTGCTTGGTGTGGCACTGCTGATGGTGCAGAAAGAGTACGGACTGCTTGAAGGTCTAATCTACAGCACCTCAACAGCCCTCGGCTTTGCCGTAGCACTTGTACTGTTCGCCGGTATGCGCGAGCGTCTTGAGTTCGACGGCGTACCAAAGGCTTTTGAAGGTGTGCCTATCGCCCTTATAACCGCCGCCCTGCTCGCTATGGCATTTATGGGCTTCAGCGGACTGGTGTAAGTGTACATACAGTACCGTCCCTTTTCTGAAGAAAAGTAAAGGAGTTGTTTCAACCTTTCCTACTTCGTTCTTTGTGGTTGTTTTTAGCCTTTGTTGCACAAGATATTTGCCGAATAGCACTTGCTATTAGCCTGCATACCTTGCACAAAAACCATCTAAAAACACCTCACAAATAACTTTGCAAGAAAGATTGAAACCACTCCTGCCAAAAGACTTTCGGAGAAACTTCGTTTCTCTTGTGGCTGATGCGGATTTAGGATAGCCTGTGGCTATTACGCTAAAAAATAGAGTCCTTTTCGCTTTCAAACAAGTTTGAGCGAAGGACTCTATTTTTCATCGTACCTCCTATGGAGGTATTCCATAAATCCGAGTACAGCAAAACTTAGTCTGTTCCGTTAGCGCGCCACTCTAATTACCCCTAATTTCCCCTAATATCCTCTAAATCCCCTAAAAATTGCGCGCATTGTGTATGCCATTAAGGGCGTAGCCCGTTGCTATTATCTGTTATTATAACCGCGCACCCAAATCAAAACACCTACCTTTGTCGTCAGAGTGGTGCATTTACAACGCTCGGCAAAATGGTCCGCGATGGGACATACTAAAATGTATTTTCCATTGCGGACCAATTTTTGTTAGCGGCAGGAAATGTGCCACTATCACGACAAAATACATTATTTTTTCTGACGGTCATATTCCTCCACCAAACTTTTGCCGAAGTTTACGGCTTTGGTTTCGATGGCTTTGTATGCGCCAACAAAGGCATCCTCAACGGCTTTGTAACTCTCAACTGTGCGAGTCTCAACAGCCTTATAACCACCTACAACGGCATTTTCAATGCCTACATACGCCTTAACGGCTCCTTTCTTAATACTCTTTGCCATACTATTATTTACTATCTATTATTTTCACGGTGCAAAGGTATGGCTAAAAACATCTGCCATAAAGAGCCACTTTTCGCTTTGTTTGGACTTTTAGGAGGATAGATGGCAAATAGACAGTTGGAGCGACCAAAAATTTTTGGTCGCTCCAACGATATAGGCTCAACTGTGTTAAATTAGGTTGCTTACAAGCGTTACAACAAGCTGCACAAGGACAAACATAGTAATAGCCTTTGCACCCTTCACATTACAGCTGACAGAGAAGGCGTTGTAGTTCCAGATGTAGTAGAGGATTAGGCAGAGGGTTGACCAGAAGCTGGATGCAACTAAAATTATCATACCATCTGGCTGCGCAGTATTGCCGCTCTGTAGTGAAGAAAGCAGCTCTACTGTGGCATTTTGGACCACAGGGAGCAACATTGGGGCAATCATCAGCAGTAGGATAATCTGCGCAAAGGCTGTGGTGCCGAGGATGTCAATCATACGAATTTTGGACTTTGTCATCATTAGTCCGCAGAGGTAGAGCGCGACAGCTGGCATAAGCCAATAGAGAGCCTGCACAGCAAGGGTTTGCAGCAGCGATACCTTTGCAAAGCCGAAGTGTATAAAGCTGTCCTGAATCATACCACCGCTGTAGAGCATCAATGACGATGCCACAATGGCTGTAACACCTATTGCAAGGGCTTTACCGCCTGCAACATAGATGAAGGGGTTAAATATTCGTCTCATTGTTCTCAAGTTTTTGTAGGTTTTCAATTATCGAGTCAAGGATATTGCGCACAGTCGGGTAACTAAGACCCATATCTGCCGCCATCTGCTTTAATGAGCCACTGCACTTGATAAAGGCTGTGACAAACTGTTGCTCTTCGGGGGTCAACTTTAGTATAGGAGGTATATCATACTCCCCCTTAATCTCTGTCTGGCACTCTTTGCAGTTAAGCCCTACAACTTTTAGCGCACCACCACACGATGGGCAAGTTGTCGGAAATCGTTTTTTCGTTGTACTCATAGTTCGATTTTACTACTTATTATATATTGTACTTTCTTTGTGCGTATAAGATATAAATTCTCTCTATCCCCGCTAAACATCTTGTAACGACCGATATTGCAGTGCGAGAAGAGCCCGTACCACCCAAAATATCCGCCACTGCCAAAGAGGCGCACCGAGCTACTAATCTCTAATTTGACTATAGGTCTAAGCTCCACTATTTCAGACCTAAGAATCGTTGTCTTCCCAATAGGATGATGGACAACAATGCTGCTACTGTCAACTGTCAGTTTAAGCGGTATATTAAACAGCATCCAGACCAAAAGTGGAACTAATATCGCATAGAGCATCACAGCTCCTGTCACACTTGACTGCCAAACATCAATCGCCGCATAAATCAGCACACAACTCACAAGAACAGTTGTTACCTTGACACCATTGCTAAACCTAAATCGCTCCGTTCTCATAATAAAATTCACCATTTCTTTTACAAAAGAAAAACAAAGTTTAATAAATTGCAAATAAATAGTGAATTTTATTTGAGATATTGAGCAATTGGCATCTATTCCCCAAGATTTGCTTCTATCTCTTCGATTGTTGGCAGACTGCCTTTGAAATTATCAGGCATCGCTCGCCGCAGTTCGTATTCTGATATACCTATCGGCAGAGTTGTTGAGCCTAACGCATACTCTGCTACAAGGCTGTCTTTGGTCTTACAAATAAGTAATCCAATTGTAGGATTATCCACTTCACTCTTTATATCTCTATCAACAGCAGTGATATAGAATCCCAACTGACCAATATGCTCTGGTTTGAAACGCTCCACTTTTAGTTCAACAACCACATAGCAACGCAACTTTAAGTGATAAAATAGCAAATCTGCAAAGAACTCCTGCTCGCCCACTTGCAGACGATACTGTTGACCAACATAAGCAAAGCCATTTCCTAACTCTAACAAAAACTTAGTAATATTTGTTGTCAAAGCCTCTTGCAGTTCACGCTCGTTGTAATCTTGCCTAATTGTCAAGAAATCAAAATTATAGGGGTCTTTTAGAGTCTGTTGTGCTAAATCACTTATAGGAGAGGGTAAAAGAGTGTTGAAGTTTGTTATTGCTTTTCCCTCTACTTGATGCAGTTTCGCTTCAAGGAAATTTAGCAATACCGCCCTGCTCCAACCATTCTCTATTGTCTTATAGACATAAAACAATGCATCATCCACTGATTTACATTTTGCTATAATCTCAGTATGATGTCCCCAAGGAATAGAGAATATCGGTGACTCTAATTGGTCAACAAGTTGTTGACGAATTATATCTGACTGATTGTAAAGCTCATAGAAGCGTTTGCAATATTTAAGATTAGTAACAGAAAAGCCTTTCATATTAGGAAATTCTGCTCTCAAGTCTCTACTTAGTGAATCGTAAAAACCGCTACCCCACTGAGCATCAGCCTTATGAGCCGAAATATTCTCTCCTAAATGCCAATAGACCCTTAGTAATTCAGTATTAACTTTAACTGCCGCTTTAATCTGTTGACTACGAATATATCTCTTAATCTCTTTCAGCCACTCTTTATACTCTTGTTCTATAATAACTCTATTACTCTCCATATTACCACCTATTTTCTTGTAAAGTTACTATAACTTTTACAAAATTCAAAGGCTTTGTTTCTATCAATAAAAAAGAGGCTGACCAAAATTGCTTTTTGGTCAGCCTCGATTCACTATATAACCATCTACTATTTCTTATCCTTTGCTGGCAAGAGGTCGTATGCAAGCGGAGTTGCGATAAAGAGTGTAGAGTAAGTACCGATGATAACACCCATAAGCAGTGCGAATACGAATCCGCGGATTGTTGTACCGCCGAATACGAAGATTGCAAGCAGGGTTACAAGGGTTGTACCTGATGTATTGAGTGTACGAGACAATGTTGAGCAAAGCGCGTTGTTCAGATTCTCACGAGCGTTGCGCTTTGGATAGAGGACATTGTACTCACGGATACGGTCGAATACAACCACGGTATCGTTGATTGAGTAACCGATAATGGTCAGGATTGCTGCGATAAATGCCTGGTCAACCTCAAGGCTAAATGGCATAAACTTATAGCAGATAGAGAACAGACCGATAACGATAAATGCGTCGTGTGCAAGACCGATTGTTGCACCTGTAGCCCACTGCCACTTCTTGAATCGGAACGCGATATAGAGACCGATTGCAATCAGAGAGAAGAATACAGCGAAGAATGCACCTGTTGTCATATCCTTAGCCACAGCAGGACCAATCTTATCGGCTGAAATGATACCGTTGATATCCTCCTGAGTATTCTTGAAGGCGTCAAGTGAGATATCGTAGCTATAGAGCGGCTTAAGAGCATTGTAAATCATAATCTCAACCTCCTCTGTAGTAGCCTCAGAGGTATCGTCGTGCTTATACTGAGTTACGATACGCATCTGATTCTGCTCGCCGTACTGCTTAACCTCGAAAGATGCGTTTGCAGCATCCTCAACATCAGCAAATGCCTCAGAGAGCTGAGCACGCACCTGCTCTGCGGTTACTGCCTTGTCAAAGCGAACAACAAATGTACGACCACCTGTAAACTCAACACCCATGTTCATACCCTGAACAAACAGAGATACAACAGATACAAGAACTACAAGACCAGAAGCGATGTAAGATACCTTACGCTTGCCGATAAAGTCGAACTTGAAGTTTACAAGCCAATTCTCTGACCAACTGCGAGAGAATGACACTGTACCCTTCTTTGCGATAATCCACTCAAGGAGAAGACGAGTTACGAAGATTGCGCAGAAGAGTGAAGTGATGATACCGATGATAAGGGTTGTTGCGAAGCCCTGTACAGGACCGTTACCGAAGATATAGAGAACAACACCTGTGATAATGGTTGTAAGGTTACCGTCGATAATTGCTGAATAAGCATTAGAGAAACCATCCTTAAGCGCAGCAGACAGACCCTTACCTGCGCGAAGCTCCTCCTTGATACGCTCGAAGATAATCACATTGGAGTCAACCGCCATACCCATTGTAAGCACGATACCTGCGATACCTGGCAGGGTAAGAACTGCACCAAATGATACAAGCACTCCCATAAGCAGGAACACATTGGTAATAAGGGCTACAGATGCCATCCAACCTGCGGTCTTGTAGAACAGACCCATGTAGAGAAGCACCAAGATAAAGGCGATAACAAACGACATCAGACCAGAGTTGATAGACTCCTGACCAAGTGAAGGACCTACAACAGTATCTTGGATGATGCGTGCTGGAGCTGGAACTTTACCTGACTTAAGAACATTTGCAAGGTCCTGAGCCTCCTGGATTGTGAAGTTACCAGAGATAGAAGAGTTACCACCCTCAATCTTCTGACGAACAACAGGAGCTGAATATACATAACCATCAAGAACGATAGCTACGCACTTGCCAATATTGTCAGCAGTGAGCTGTGCCCACTCGGTAATACCGTTTGAGTTCATTGACATAGATACCTCAGCATCTGCACCGTTCTGTGAGTAGGTTGCACGAGCGTCAGAGATTACGCTACCATCAAGTGGAGCCTTGCCATCAGCGCGCTCAACCTTGATTGCAT
Organism: uncultured Alistipes sp.; assembly: GCA_964541245.1. Lineage (GTDB taxonomy): Bacteria > Bacteroidota > Bacteroidia > Bacteroidales > Rikenellaceae > Alistipes. The sequence goes on along the minus strand of CAZIPR010000002.1, from coordinate 71,030 downwards.
AGAGGAACATACGACCGTCAGCCATTGGATCGCCCTTGATAGCCCACTTGAAGGCTACATCTGCTGGGAAGCAGTCGCGTACCTCTGGAAGAGCGAGGTACTTGTTGATTGTTGCAACATCTGCTGCAACAGCTGCACCGATAACAGCACCGCCAGCGTAGTCTGGGCTAAGGAGTGCGAGAAGTGGATTCTGCTCACGAGAGAAACGGCTTGCTGAAGCCTCCTCAGCAGTTGTCTCCTCTACAGCCTCTGTCTCTACAACATTTTCAGCCTGGAGCTTTCTTACAGCCTGATCTGCTGCGAGCAGTGACTGAAGAAGGTCTGCACCGTTGTATGTTGTCCAGAACTCAAGAGATGCAGTACCCTGAAGGAGCTTACGAACACGCTCCGGCTCCTTGATACCTGGAAGCTCAACCAAGATACGGTTTGAATTTGGCAGACGCTGGATATTTGGCTGCATAACGCCGAAGTGGTCGATACGGCTGCGGATGATGTTGAAAGATGCAGAGATAGCATCGTCAGTCTCCTGACGAAGAATCTTTACAACCTCAGCATCGCTCATACCTGGCTTGATATCCTTGCGATCTGGGCTAAGGAAGATATCAACCAGCTTACCGCCATTGGTAGCCTCTGAGTAAGCCTCTGCGAAGGTGCCGATATAGTCGCCTGTACCCTCATTAAGAGCAACGCCAGCCTTCTCGATAGCTGCGATAAACGCAGGATCGTTCTTGCTATCGCCCGCAAGTGACTTAACTACATCCTCAACCTGAATCTCAAGCATGACATTCATACCACCCTTAAGGTCAAGACCCAAGTTAATCTCTTTCTCCTTGCACTGTTTGTAGGTAAACTGTGCAATACCGATGTTGTACACTACCTTGTTCTGGATAGAGTCAAGGTAATACTGCTCCATTGCAACCTGCTCCTCTGCAGGGAACGCTGCCGCATACTCTACAGCTGCCTTCTCTACGCTACGAGTCTTGAGCGAGAAGGTAAGCTGATAAACGCACGCAATTGCAAGCAGAATTGCAATCAATTTTACAAAACCTTTACTTTGCATTTGAGTTAAATTTATTAAGTTATTATTGTATTTCTTTCGTTACTATACACAAAAGCACGCAAAGATAGGTATAAAATTCCAATTTTCAAAATGCTACCATATATAAAAAGTTTGCAGGGACTTCTGCCCCTGCAAACTTATAAATTATACAAACAACCTACTCTACAAAAGAACAGTCAGAGATAGGAGGGTTAGAGCTATAACCATCAATCCAACGCTCCCAATAGTAGGTATCGCCTGCGGTGTTATTGAGCTTGTGCTCAACAGATGCTTCATACTTATCAGCACCATCGCCACCCTTAACAACGCCTACAGAGCCACCAATCTTACAGTTCTTAATAGGCAGCGCCTTATTAGGGTAACCTGCGATAGCAGCACGATACTCAACAGTTGTATCCTGATTTACAACCCAGTTTGTCTTAGCTTCGTCATACTCAAGAGTACCATCGTGAGCAGCAAGCAGTTTACCTGTGTTAGTACAGTTATCAATAACAGATTTTGCATCGCCACCGTTACCGATAATACCACCAAGGAGCAGATAAACATTTGATGTAGTCTCATTAAGCTCTCTTGCAGTCTTGTAGAGAGAACATACAGTACCAGAGTTTGTACAGCCAGAGATTACAGAGTAGTAACCACCCTCAAGCTGACCTGCAATACCACCCATATACTCAGCAACCTGGCAAGAACGCTCCATTGCTACAACACCTGCATTCTCAGAGTCATAGATTGCAGAGCTGTTGCAAAGACCTGCAACACCACCTGCGCGGAACTTAGCACCGCCAAGGATGCTAACAACGCCATTGTTCTTACAGCCTGTAAGATGAATACCATAAGTGCCGTCAGCATTAACATTTGTACCGCCATAGAGCGCACCAGCAATACCACCGCCATAAGACCAACCTGTGTGAGTTGTTGAGCCGTAGAGCTTAATGCTACCATCGTTTACGCACTTGTCAAACCAGATACCCTTGTCATAACCAGAGCCTGATGCACCAACCTTACCTGCAAATGCGCCAGAGAATACCTGAGTGCTTGAAGAGCCTGCATCTACATATACATCGCCCTGATTATTACACTCTGTAAACTTACAACGGAACTGAGCGTAACCAACAACACCACCTGCGCAAAGACCGCTTGCGATAGTATTCACGCCCTTAACAGTTACAGGACCCTTGTTTGTACACTTCTCAATATATGCAACATTGTTCTCGCCAGCGTTTACCAAACCTACAATACCTGCAACATTTACAGTCATAAGGCTTGTAGAGGTCTCTGCAAGAGAGATAGCACCCTCGTTAACGCAGTTGTAGAGTGTATGGAAGTTCTGACGACCTGCAACACCACCTACGCTAAATGTAAATGCCTTAGAGTTCTCAATACCTATTGAGCCACCTGTTACATCGCCTGTATTTGAGCAATTCTTAAGCACACCAGCCTCCTCAGAGCTACGGTTGATGTAACCAAACACACCACCAACATTTGAGTTAGTACCAGAGTTGAAGAGAGTGATAGCAGCCTCGTTGCTACAATCCTCAACATTTGGAGTGCAACCCTCAGAACCATCAGCCAAGTAACCGATAACACCACCTACGATGCTTTGCTGGTCAATTGCTGTTGGGTATGAGAGGTTAATATCGCCCTGATTCTTACAGTTCTTAATTGTAATATCAGCAGTTGTAGCATAAGCGCGAGCTACAACACCACCTACGCGGCACTTAGCATTTGAAAGCTCGCCAGCAGTGATAAGCACCTCACTTGTACAGTTCTCAACAGTACCGCCGCTAACCTGAGCAACAACACCTGCAGCGTAAGACCATGCGCCTGTAGGATAGGTCATATTCTCAACAATAGTACCCTCAACCTTCAGATTCTTAATAACACCACCGTTTGCAAGAACACCAAACAGAGCTGCGCTGTTATGCACCTGAGAGACCTCCTCGCCATCCTCGTTTACAGTTGGCAGAGAAGTAAGAACATAGTCGTTTGCATTATGGTTGATAGTAAGACCAGAGATAACATTGTTACCACCATCAAAGATACCCACAAACTGAGGCTTGATAGTCTGTGCAGCGTCATTGCTGCAACCAATTGCCATCCAGTTTGTGTATGCAGATAGGTCAATAGAGTTCTTCAGAACTACAACACCATCCTCGTTAGAGAACTCAGCACCAGCAGGATAACGCTCAATAGTGTTATTCACAGCGTCTGCAAAAGCCTTAAACTGCTCAGCAGTTGAGATACCGTCTGCGACCTTGCAGCTCAGTACATCCTTAATAGGCTGATAGATATGCTTGTGCTCGTCAACAGCAGTAGCACCTGGAGCGTAATCTGCCCAGATTGTACGACGAGCATTCTCTGCACCGTTCTTGTAGAGCTTAACAACTGCCTTACCGTGGTAGAGTGGAGCGTAAAGCTCGGTCTTAGTTACCTCAGTGGTAGTCTGGTCCTCGTTTGTTACAGTCTCTGTTACTGTAACCTCACGAGTAACACCCATAACCACAGCCTGAACATTGCAAGTAGCAGCAACATCCTTAAGCGCACCCAAAGATACCTTAACCTCGTCGCCCACCTCAGCAGTCTCAAGGCTGATAGCACCTGTAGCAGCATTTACAACTGCACCTGTAGCCCAAGCATAAGTACCCTTCTGGTAGCCAGAACGACCTACAGATACTGCATCAACATTCCATGCCTTTGAAGCACCAAGCTCAAGCTCGATAACAGAAGCAAGCGGTTTCATAATCATCACAAGCTGATTGTTCTCAACAACAGTTGTTGATGTGTAAGCATAGAGCGGCATCTTATTTGAAAGTTCACCTGCAACCTGCTCCTCTGCAACACCAAATACAGCGGTAAGATTTGCAGCATCTACGCTACTAACATTATAGAAAGCAGCAACAGGCTTGCTAAGGTCGGTTGGAACAAAAGCATTGTCTGCATCCTTTGGAGCAAACTCTGTTGTACGACCTGCAGTAGAGGCAACATAGGTGTAGAGCTTGCCATCAACAGCAAGAACAACCTCATCGCCTACCTCCCAATTCATTTTACTGCACTTGTCAGTAGTATCGCCTGTAATTGTTACACGAGTAACATCGTCAAGAGTAGCTACAAGAGTCACACCCTTGCTTGCAACAACTCCATTCTGGTCATTTACACCGAGTTCAAGGTCGGTTGTAACATCCTTCGAGCAGCTTGCCAACATGGCAACAGCTGTCATAATCATAAAAATTCTCTTCATAATCTCTCTGTTGTTTGTTGGTTAATTACTCCTCGTCTCGCAAGTTGAAATCGAGATCATCAAAGCCTGAGCCCTCAGACACGGCAAAACCTGCCTCAATACGGCAGCGGCACTCGCGTACCATCGGAGCTGTATAAGCCCCTACACTTAAAATTTTCTTGTTCATAATTTGTTATAGTTTTAGGTATGTCCTTATTTTAGTAATTTCCTCTGTTTTAGGCACCTTCTACCTCTATTATTTTATAATATAACACGCGAAAGGCAGAATACCCTAACAAAGATATAATAAAAAGAGTGGTTTTACAAAAGAAAAGAGTTATTTTTACTATTTGTGCACTAATAGCAGAGAATAACAACGCGCAGTTTAGTAGGGTTATTAGGGTCTCAAGAGTCTCTAGTGACACTAGGGTCTGCGCGCTAACGGTACAAACTTAGTTTAGCTGTTTTCGGATTTAGGGACTACCAACGGAGTTGGTACGATAAAAGAATAGAGCCCTCACTCAAGCTCGCTTGAAAGTGAAATGGCTCTATTCTTTTATTGTAATAGCCGCAGGCTATCCTAAATCCGTATCAGCCACAAGCAAAACGCAGTTTTGCTGAAAGTTTTTGGTGCAGCTTTTTTCAAAAAGCTGCGGTACTGCGGAGTGGACTATTTTGTATTGTCGAAAGTATAGCTCTCCCAAGGGTGTTCTGCGTCTGCGCCCTTCTCAAGGATATTCTCAACATGGACGAGCATTGGGAAGTCCTTAAGGTCAACCTGACCGAGTTCTGCCTTGCGGTAGATAGCCTTTGCAACGCGGCGTGCAACGACGAGTGACTCAAGGGTTACACCTGCAAGAATCTCCATAGCCTCCTGGTAGCTCTTACCCTCGCCGAGCAGGATACCGATTTTGCGGGTACGACCACCATAAACGGTTACATAGAGGTCGCCGATACCGATATTCTCGCAATCGAAATCTGCGCCCTGGATAGCGAGCAGTCGGCGCATCTCCTTAACAGCCTGATAGAAAGCTGCTGCCTGAGAGTTGTAGTGCAGACCTGCATCAGCACCCAAGTTACGGTTTACAAGACCGATAGTAAGTGCCACACCAAGGGCATATGCGTTCTTAAGAGCCACAGCACTCTCAAGACCGATAACATCGTTTGTAAGTGAGATATGGTAGTAAGATGTTGTCAGGGTCTGGCGCATCATCTTGAGCACCTCAGAATCCTTACCGCAGAAGGCAACCTCAGTCTGGTCGTGGAAAACAAGTTCGTAAGAGGTACAAGGACCACCGATAGCGCAAATCTCGCGCTCAATGCCGCGCTTGCTCAGCTCGCGCTGCCAATAGTCAGGGTAGCTGATAAGAGTGCCATCCTCAAGATTGATAAGACCCTTTGTAACTGAGAGGACGGGAGTCTTAGGGTCGAGATTTGTCAAAATCTCATCCAAGAACCAATCCACACCAAATGACGAAACACCACCGATAACAAAGTCGCAACCCTCAACAGCACTTTTCCAATCCTCAATCTGGTAATACTTGATACCCTCTGGGAAGTCTCTGTCAAACTTAAGGTGACGGTTTGTCTTGATGCAAGCATCGATAATGTCGCGGTCAAGCGGAGTACCTACCAAACGAACTTCGTGTCCATTCTCCGCAGCAGGAAAGGCAAGGGCAGAGCCCATCATACCCGAACCAATAATCGTTACAACTTTTTTCATTTTGTTTTCTTTTTTTAACTTTTATTCTACTAAAAACTTTGCTTTTATTCTCTTTTACACCATAAAGACAATCATAAACCCAATTACACCCAACAAAAGTAACACTTTTCTTACTTTTATGCAATATATAGCCTAAAAAAGCAAAATTGGAGCAAAAAAGATAGCGCAAAATTTTAGAGTCTGTAGAGTCAATAGAGTCTCTAATGACCTTAAAAAAGCGCGCACCAAAATTAAAGCACCGCCCCAATTTTAGCGTCAGAGTGTGTCAGATACGGTGCATCGTGAAAAATCCCATCGGCAGATAGTACCTAAAAGGTACAGCTGCTGATGGGATTTAAGGGATGTGCCGTAGGTGGCACACTATCACGCTAAAATTACTTTACCTCCTCAAACTCTACATCCTCTGGCTGCTGAGCTGCACCCTGCTGCTGAGTATTCTGTGAGGCATTAGGATTTGGATTTGCCTGCTGTGCGCCCTGCTGAGCCTGCTGAGCAGCGTAGATATCCTGAGATGCTGCCTGCCATGCGTTATTCAGCTCGGCAATTGCGGCGTCAATAGCAGCAATATCGCTATTCTTGTGAGCCTCCTTGAGTTTGCCAAGAGCCGTCTCAATTGCAGCCTTTTTATCAGCTGGCAACTTGTCGCCATACTCCTTGAGGTTTTTCTCAGAGGTAAAGATATTTGCATCGGCAGCGTTAATCTTCTCAATACGCTCTTTCTCAATCTTATCCTTCTCCTCATTAGCCTTAGCCTCGTCGCGCATGCGCTGAATCTCCTGATCGGTAAGACCACTTGAAGCCTCAATACGAATCTTCTGCTCCTTGCCTGTACCCTTATCTTTAGCAGATACATTGAGGATACCGTTTGCGTCTATATCGAAAGTTACCTCAATCTGTGGCACTCCGCGTGGAGCTGCTGGGATGCCGTCAAGATGGAAGCGACCGATGCTCTTATTGTCGCGTGCAAGTGGACGCTCGCCCTGGCAGACATTGATCTCTACAGATGGCTGATTATCAGCAGCTGTTGAGAATACCTCGCTCTTGCGGGTTGGGATTGTTGTGTTAGCCTCAATCAGCTTTGTAAACACACCACCGAGGGTCTCAATACCCAGTGAAAGTGGGGTAACATCGAGCAGAAGCACATCCTTAACCTCGCCTGTAAGCACACCACCCTGGATAGATGCACCGATAGCAACAACCTCGTCAGGGTTTACGCTCTTATTAGGGGTCTTGCCGAAGAACTCCTCAACAATCTTCTGGATTGCAGGGATACGGGTAGAGCCACCAACAAGGATAACCTCGTCAATCTGTGAAGCAGAGAGACCAGCATCACGCAGAGCGATACGGCATGGCTCGATGGTCTTCTGTACAAGGTGGTCGCAGAGCTGCTCGAACTTAGCACGAGTAAGAGTCATTACAAGGTGCTGAGGGATGCCGTTGATTGGCATGATGTAAGGGAGGTTAATCTCTGTTGACTGAGAAGATGAAAGCTCGATTTTAGCCTTCTCAGCAGCCTCCTTAAGACGCTGAAGAGCCATTGGGTCCTGACGAAGGTCAACACCATGCTCGCTGCGGAAAGACTCTGCCATAAAGTCAATAAGTACATGGTCAAAGTCATCACCGCCAAGGTGAGTATCGCCATTTGTTGACTTAACCTCAAATACGCCATCACCAAGCTCAAGAATAGAGATATCGAAAGTACCACCACCAAGGTCATAAACGGCAATCTTCATATCCTTATTCTTCTTATCCATACCGTAAGCAAGAGCAGCAGCAGTAGGCTCGTTAATGATACGGCGCACCTTCAGACCTGCAATCTCGCCAGCCTCCTTAGTAGCCTGACGCTGAGAGTCTGAGAAGTATGCAGGAACGGTAATAACAGCCTCTGTAACCTCCTGCCCAAGATAGTCCTCAGCAGTTTTCTTCATCTTCTGAAGAGTGATAGCCGAAATCTCCTGTGGAGTATATTGACGAGAGTCAATCTCTACGCGTGGAGTGTTGTTTGCTCCGCGAACAATTGAGTATGGAGAGCGTGCAATATCAGCAGCTACCGCATCGTAAGTCTCGCCCATGAAACGCTTGATAGAGAAGACTGTACGCTTAGGGTTTGTAATAGCCTGACGCTTTGCAGGGTCGCCCACCTTACGCTCGCCACCATCAGTAAATGCAACAACAGAAGGGGTTGTACGATGACCCTCAGAGTTAGGGATAACAACAGGCTCAGAGCCCTCCATTACAGCAACACAAGAGTTGGTTGTTCCCAAGTCAATACCAATAATCTTTCCCATAGTTTTAATCTTTTTATTTATTTGTTAATATTTTCGTTTTTGTGTTTGGCATATAGTTGAGCAAACGCCTTGCCAAAGCTAATCTTCTGCCAAAAAAGAGCGTGCCAGAGCATAATTGGCAGTGGCACGACAGAAAATATGACATTTTGGCAGAAAAACGACAAGATGGGAAGCGCGACTCTTTGCGTGGCGGCAATCAGTAAGAAGGGCGCGGAACACTAATATCCTCTAACAACCACTAATAACCACTAACTATTCCGCTAAATCACAGCACCTTCCGAATTTTTCATTTTAGGCGAGGATTTACCACGCTCGGCACAAAAAAAACAGCGAAGGGTTGTACTAAAAAGTACCACCCTTTGCTGTTTTTTTGGGTTAGCGGCAGGAAATACCGCATAAAATGAAAAATTACTTGATACCGTATGTTGCGAGAATCTCCACCACCTTAGGTTGGATAGTGTCTGCCCAACGCTTATAGCCCCAAGAGCATGGGTGAACGCCGTCGGCAGAGGTAAGCATATCGGTACCTGTCTGGTCTGGGGTGTCGATGAAATAGACATCAGAATACTCTGCGCAAATCTCTTTCATAAGGTTGTCAACATAGACCATACGCTCTGCCTCTTTCTTCTCAGCTGCGGTATCGAAGAGTCTGCCGTCGCGGTAGATAGTGCGCAGAAAGATTACAGGAGCCTTTGGATTCTGCTTGCGAATCTCGTTAAGGAAAGGACGGATACGCTCGCCAATCTGCTGTATAGATGGGTTTGAGAAGGCATCGCAAATATAAGCATCAGCCTTTGTACCACCAAGAATCTCGCCCATAACTCTCTGGAGCTTGCTATTGCCGCTCATACCGAAGCTATTGAGGTTGAGACCTGTCTGACGCTGCAAGAATGCAGGGTAGGTCATACCTGCGCAGGTTGCGCCTGAGCCATGGGTAAATGAAGAGCCGAAGATTGCGATATTGTGGCGGAACGGATTATCCATAGCCTTAATTGTTGCGCCCTGTGGCACACCTACCTCAAGATATGTAAGCTCTGCAAAGAGTGGCAGGTAGAGGATGCAGCGATGAGTTGAGCCGTCCATATTTCTGATAACACGCAGTGGAGCCTCAATCTTTGCATTGCCATCTTTATCGTGACCCTCGCCATTTACAACAGAGGCAGCCCATTTCCACTCGCCCTGATGCTCAATAAAGAGGTTAAAGCCAGAGCCAGCAGTTGCAGGCATAGCGCGGTTGTGGCTGCGGTAGCCATACTTAGCCTTTACCCAAATCTCCTTTGCGTCGGTCTCAAAGAGGATAGCCTGACCTGCGCAGGTCTTAAGAAGGTTAGCCTCGGTCTTGTTAAGCTCTGGATAGTTGTTTACCTCAACGCGGTTATAAGGGTTTGTGGTTTTACACATCTTACCGACATGGTTGAGTTTCTGAGCATCAGTCCACTCAAGATTTTTCTGAGCAAAAGCATTGCTACAGCAGAGTGCCAAAACGGCAACAATTAAAAATAATCTTTTCATATCTGTTTTGTTTTAGGTTTTCTGATAAAAAGAGCCTCATACTATGCAGCATAAGGCTCTACAACAGTTGATAGTAATACTATTTTTGCTCATTCAGAATACGCATTGCTGCATCAAGAATAGCAGTATCATCCAGCGTAACCACGCCACCGTCCGGACCCTGCTCGAAGTGAACACCCACGCCAGTCTTTGCGTCAAAGTGCTTACCACCGAAGTAGTTACGAACTGACTCAACATCAATACCGAGTTCATCTGCAATACGCTGGGAGCTACCGCTTGGAAGGCGATCCTTAATGCGGCGCAATTCATTAAATGTGATAATCATAGTCTTGAATTTTTAGTTTTATTTCTGTTAATGTTTATTTCGCACAACTAAGATAGCACTTTTTTACGAAACTGCCAAATTTATTATCCTTTTTTGGCAAATTTTCTTCTTCAACGGTAATTATCTTAGATCGAGCAGCTCAAAATCGGGGTATTTATCCCTACTAAAGCGGGGAACAGGGTTAGAGGTTGGCTTAAACTCGAAATTGACCTTAAGCACTGTTGTCCCCTCCTCCATAACAATTGTTTCGGGCAGGGTGCCACTATTGTTAGCAAGAACTGTTATTTGTGCAGTTTTAGTGAGATCTTTTGGAGTTAATAACACTGCCTTTACACCCTCAACATCGGTATCAAGGGTATTGTACTCAGTGGATAGGTTGGATAGAAAAGAGGCTGGATTTGAGAATAGGTCGTTTTCGAGCGAGGCTGCACTATCAACAACAATCTCTTTACTCTGGCTATTTACCTCATACTTGACACCCTCTGCCGCGTATATCACAACATCTGCCATTGTTATATACACACTCTTGCCATCGGTAATATAGCTACCCTTAAACGAAAACTGCTCGCTCTGTTCACTCATAACAACGACAAACTCAGATGAGTGGCTACCCATACCTGTCAGGTTACTGACAAGAGTACCAAGCAGCGACTTTGCACTCAGATTTGCTATGCAAGCCCCTATTATTATAAATAAGGTAAAGATTCGTCTTACCATACTCTCTACTCTACTCCAAGTTCTTGTAGTTTTGCCTCCAGGGTTGGCAAATCGAAAATCTTAACATCTCTTGACTTTGCACCAGCCACCTGCGGACCGACAATGCCTGCCCTCTCAAGCTGAAGCATTATTCGACCTGCGCGCACAAAGCCCACCTCGTATGTTCGCTGGATATATGATGTTGAGAAGTTATCGCCGCCACTAACTGCATCGCGGGCAATCTCGGCAAAGAGTGCATCGTACCTTACAGCACCACCGCTCTCGCTACCTAAACCGCTATCCTGGCTTGCGGATGCACCTGCTGAAGAGGATGCGCCACCGCTCTCCTCATAGTCTGGCAGGGTATAAGGCATACCTGTTGGCGAAGGCTGTGAGGCGATATAATCTACAATGTTCTTAACCTCTGGAGTGTCAACAAAGGCGCACTGCACACGGGTAAGAGCGCAAGGCTCAGAGAAGAGCATGTCGCCTCGTCCGATAAGCGAGTTTGCACCTGGCTGGTCGATGATAGTCTGCGAATCGACGCGAGAAGAGACCCTGAAGGCTATTCGAGCAGGGAAGTTGGTCTTAATTCGACCTGTAAGAATATCCACAGATGGTCGCTGAGTGGCAAGGATAAGGTGGATACCCGCAGCACGAGCCTTCTGAGCAAGGCGCATAACAGGCTGCTCAACAAGTTTAGACTGGGTAACAAGGTCGGCATACTCGTCAATAACTACAACGATATATGGCATAAGCTCGCGTGACTCAATCTTACACTTTCTGACAAGCTCGTTATACTCTGCAATATTTCTAGTACCTACAAGGCGGCACTTCTTGAGTCGCTCCTCCATCTCTGCACAGAGCGAGTAGAGGGTATATACCGCCTTCTGAGCATCAATTACAATATTCTCCTCCTCGCTCTCCATGCGGGCAAGGAAGTGGCGTGAAAGACCCTCATAGAGCGAGAACTCAACCTGCTTAGGGTCTATAAGCACAAGTTTTAGCTGCGAAGGGTCTTTGCGGTAGAGCAGCGAAGTAAGTATCACATTAAGTCCCACAGACTTACCCGTACCCGTAGCACCTGCAACAAGTAGGTGCGGCATCTTGGCAAGGTCAAAGACAATGCACTCGTTCTGGATATTTCGACCAACTACAACAGGCAACTCTGCCTTAAAATCGACAAAACGCTCTGTCCTCAGAGCTGAACGCATAGAGACAATAGCCGGTTTACGGTTTGGCACCTCAATACCGATTGTTCCGCGCTCTGGGATAGGTGCTACACGGACACTGCTCGCCTTAAGTGACTGAGCAATCTCCTTTGATAGACCCTCAATCTTGGCAACCTTGACACCACGCTCCTGAACAACCTCGTAGAGGGTAACTGTCGGACCTGTGGTTGCCTTAATATCAACAATAGAGACCTTAAAGTCGGCAAGAATCTCACGGATATAGCGGGTATTCTCCTCAATCTCCTCGTCACTAACCTCAGAGACACCCTCGCGCTCCTCAAGCAGGTCAAGCGGCGGGAAGTGATACCCCTTTGTGCGGTCAGGATTGAACGGGATGCTCTCTGCCTGCTTATCTGTCAGCTCTTTATCCCCCTCTGGCACCTCAACCTCAACAACTAAAACATCCTCTTTTGGCTGCTCTGGCTCAGACTCTTGAGACTCCTCTGTCTGCTCCTCTTCTGGGATAAAGACAACCTCAGAGGTCTGCTCCTCCTCGCTCTGTTCACTCTGCTCAGGCTCTGTTTCACTCTCTACCTGCTCCTGCTCTGGCTCGGAGACACTCTCTGTTTGAGGCTCTGTTGGCTCAGCAACGCTCTCTGGCTCTGGAGCTGGCGTGTGTGGACGATGCTTTGTAACCTTATCTACAACATCTTTGCTTCTATCTGCAATGCCGCTACCTATGCCATTTACAAGCTCTATAACACGGCTATTGATAAATACGCCCGTAAAAATCCAGCACAAAATAAGCAGTATTACCACACCTGGAGTGCCAATATAGCCTTTGAGCAGATTTGAAATCTCAATTCCAAAAGCTCCGCCCCAGCCGCTATTAAACATATCGCCATGTGTACCAAAGGCTGCACCAAGGCTCAGTGAGCCAAGGATTGTTATAATACCGAGCGAGATAAGTGTTCTATCAACAATCTTCAGGGAGCGGCAGATAATCTTTATGCCTAACACCATAAGCATAATAGGCAGCAGAATACCAAATAGTCCAAAGCTCTGACCTACAAGCAGCGAAGAGACTACAACGCCAAATGCGCCCGACGAACTATCGCCAGACAAATCACTCTGCCAATTCAAAAAGTGTGAAAAGACAACAATCGTCAGATAAGCACCCAACGCAAGCAGCACCATACCCGTAGCCCAGCGCACTGTACGCGGGGAGTTCTGCTCCTGCTCAATAACATGCTTTGTCGTTGTCTTTTTGGGCTTCCTTTTTACTTCAATATCCATAAGCTCTCCTTTCTAATCTCTCCAAATACTCACTATCTGCCAATGTGAGAAATTTGTATATCGGTATATTATCCTCCGCTGCGCGAAGGTTGTAGTAGTCAAGCAGTTGCTCTACGCGACGAGACACTGCCTCGCCAGAATCTACTACCTTTACATCTCTATCCCCTATTACCCGCTCAATATTTGCCCTTAGAAACGGGTAGTGGGTACATCCAAGCACAATACGGTCTGCTCCAGCGGCAATCAGCGGCTCAACAACCTCTCTGACTGCAACATCTGCCTCGGCACTACCCTCTCTGCCCTCTTCTACAATCTCTACAAAGCCACTACCAACAGCCTTGATAATATTTACCTTGTCGGCATACTTTGCCGAGGTCTTTAGGAACAGTTCCCCCTCAAGCGACCTTTTAGTTGCAAGCACCGCAACAGTTCCTGTGCGGGTAGATAGTGCAGCGGGTTTTACAGCTGGCTCAAGACCTACAAAGGGGATATCTGGGTAGTGTTCCCTAAGATAGTCTATCGCCACAGCTGTTGCCGTATTGCAGGCTATAACAATAAGTTTGCTCCCCTCAGCAATAAGCCTCTCTACCGCCTCAACGGTAAACTGCAAAACCTCCTCCTTGCTCCTTGAGCCGTATGGACAACGCACCCCGTCGCCAAAAAATATCAGCGACTCGGAGGTAAGTGTGCGGCTAATCTGCTGCCAGACACTAAGCCCTCCCATACCACTATCAAAGAGTGCTATAGGGCGATTATCCATAGGCATATTCTATAGTAAACTATGCTGTCTAATACTCTTTATCCAACTTTGTACGCTCAATCAGGTGCAGGCGATTTGTCAACTCAGTCTCTGAGTAGTCAAAGCTCTCTGTAAAGCGGGTCTGCTCATAGACATTGCCGTTTGTGTCGTGAGCCACAACCTTTATCTGTTTTGCATCTGGATTTTTGAGTTTGAGGCGGTACATGTGGTTGCACTGTGTAAGGTAGCCCTTTCTGCCGCCACCGTTCCACTTGCTCTGGCAATCTGTAACCTTGCCGTAGCTACGACCAATAACGCCAATATGGTAGCCTACAGCATACCAATCGCGGCTTGAATTGACCTCTGGCACGCTATCTCTTGTAATAGGCAGTCTCTCCATCTCGCCTGTAAGGCAGCCATCCTCATAGAGATAGACTTTCCAAGCTGGGTCTGCATTGAACACATTGGCAAGCACTGTATCGTGAGTATATGGGTAGCGGAATTTCTCAAACTCGCCACCAAACTCTGCATCGCCTCTGTACATGCGAATCTGGTACGAAATATCGTGACCTGTGCCCTTGTACCACCAATTCTTAATATGTGCGCCATCAACATCATAGATTGCATAGCCATTAGGTGCGCCATCGCCATTAAAGCAAGACCACCAGAAGGCTCCACTTGCCGCTCCGTGAACATGCTCAAAGACTCCGTCCTCGTTTATAGAGTGATTCATAAAGTGGGTGTGACCAATCATGATATGCGCCTCCTTAAACTGTGCAATAAGGTCGCGCACTGCATCTACATTTTTCTTCATGCGGTTATAAAGACCAATATGGAGGCAGAGGATAACCATCTTATCCTTTGGCACTGCTGCAAGGTCCTGACGAAGCCACTCAAGCTGCTCGTCTGTAAAGCATGGGTTGCCATACTCCTTATGGTAGCGGAACTTATTTGGGTTATCATCGGCAATATAGTCCTTCATTGAGACAATATGCACATCGCCACGATTCCAAGAGTAGTTTACAGGACCAAAGACCTTTTCAAAAGCACGCTGGTAGGCAAGATTATAGGTACTTGTGCCCTTATCGAGCTTTACAGGGTGGTCGTTAAAGTCGTGGTTACCAATGGTCTGAAAGATAAGCAGATGGCTGTTATCATAACCCATTGCGCGGCGCATAGGCTCCATAAGGTAGTTGGTCTTATGAGGACCCTCAGTATAGACAATATCGCCAAGTGTCACGCCATAGCAAGGCAGCGACTGAGAGTCAACATAGGCTCTGATATCAGGCACTGTCTCCCTCTCAAAACGCTTTACATGAAACTCACACTGAGCCTGCGGGTCTGAAATCATAATCAGCCTAAAAGCCTTCTCCTCAGTAGGGTTTGCAGTAAGGGTAAAGTCATACTTTTTGACCTTACTATCTAAAGTCTGATAGAAATCAGGGTGTCCATCCTTCACATTTACCTTATATGCCGAAGGGATAGAGTAGAATACATGCACCGCATCTGAAGAGGTTGTCATCTTATAACGACCCTTAGCATCTGTGGTAACACATGTAAAACCGTCACTGACAGTAACGCCTGCAATACCTTTGCCGTCGCTATCCCTCAGTGTTCCTGAAATTTTCATCTGCGCCGAAGCCGAAAGGGCAACAGCCGCAGCCACAACCATTAACAATAATTTTTTCATCTCTGTATAGTTTTAAGTTCTCCTAATACTAAGTCTATTATCTGGCTATCGCTCATTGTATCGCAATCTATAACCATATCGGCTTGTGCATAGACTGTTTCGCGCTCAGCCATGTGTTTTGTCATAAATTCAAGCAGCTCCTGGTCGTTCAGACCCCTAAATTTAGGGCGTTTCTGCCTGCCGTATGGCGAGAGACGAGAGATAATATTTGACGGTGTGCGTCTCAGATAGACCGAAAGTCCGCTACCCTTTATTATCTCCATATTATCCCCCCACATAGGCAGTCCACCACCCGTTGAGACAACAATATTATCCTGCTCTACCGTATCAAGCAGTGCCTTATGCTCTGCCTGACGAAAATACTCCTCCCCATGATAGGTCATTATATCGGCAATAGTCGCGCCCTCTGCCCTCTCAACGCAAGAGTCGGTATCTACAAAGCTCAGCGAGGCAAAGCGAGAGATTTTTCGCCCTATAGTGCTTTTTCCGCACCCCATATATCCGATAAGGTATAGTCTCATTTTACCTCTTTTAGAACAGGTTTAGTTGCTCGGTCTGATACTCCTCGTCCTCCGACATCATAACAGGGGTCAGAGTCTCAACCTCCTCAGCCTGAGCATCTTCTACAGTATCCGCTTCTATCTGGGCATCCTCTGGCATAGGCTCTTCAAGCATCGGCTCCTCTGGCTCTATAAAGGTCAGAGTATCAACATCGTATGTCGTAAGCCTCTTTCCCTTTGCCTTACGACTCTTAATGCCTACAAACTCGTCAACCAAAATCTCGTCAGCAGGGCGAGTTGCATTATTCCCCTTGTATGTTATGCGGAGTGTTGCCCCATTGCGCGAACAGATTGCAACAAATTCTGCACTACCCTCATCCTCAAGGAACGGCAGCAGACGGTCTGTCATATCGAGCTGGAAACGCTTCATGTAGTAGTATTGCTGCTCGCGGTCGAAATAACAGAGGTTATAAACCCTTGATGAAACATACTTTTCAACCGTTACAGTATCCTCTGGGAAGTGCTGAGAGGTATCAAAGCCTGTGATATAGTATTGGTGCTTTGCAGTCCAAACCACAATCTTATCCTCGCCCTTGAAACTACCAAGCAGCTGACCTCTGCCCTCTGCATTGAGGCGGCGGATATCCTCATCCCACCAGATATTCTGCGCACTGAGGGTCGAAGTACCCTTCTCTTTGAGTACAATCTTGTGGATTGGATAGCGTGAGAAGAGATTTCCCTGGCTCTGACGACCCTTGATGGCAAGTGCCGAGAAGTCCAAATCTACAATAACCTTCTTCAGGCGTGGGCGTGGCTTGAAATAGACCTTCAGCACCTCCGCCTCGCCGTTAGGGTTGACAGACATGTAGATAATCTCGCTCTTTGGTGTGCCTTTGGTAAGGTTATACTCCTTATCGCGGGTAATACCCTTGATGGCGCAGCGTTTCATTAGTATAGGACCTGTCTTGCCACCGTCACGGTAGAGAACATTGTAAATTGTGCGCTCGTCGTTACGCTTGAATATACCTATATAATATATATTCTTGTCAAAGAAGCTCTTATCGGCAACCTTCTTGATTATATAGCGACCATCCTTAAGTACAACAATCACATCGTCAATATCTGAGCAGTCGCAGACATACTCTGCATCCTTCATACTCTTACCAATACCGAAGAAGCCCTCTGCTCGGTCAACATAGAGTTTAGAGTTTGACACAGCAACCTTTGTAGAGTCGATAATATCAAAACTTCTAATCTCTGTGAGTCGCTCGCGCCCCTTGCCATACTTCTCGCCAATATGCTCAAAGTATGCTATTGTATATTCAACAAGGTGGGCAAGGTCATGCTTTACCTGCTTTATCTCAGCGTCTATCCTCTTAATCTCGTTATCCGCCTTCTCCATATTGAAGCGTGAGATGCGGATGAACGGCAGACCAACAAGATGTTCTATATCATCATTGTCAATCTCTCGTCTGAGCAACTTTGCAAATGGCTCCAAAGCCGCTGCCACAGCTGCATACGCCTCTTCTGGCGACTTTTTGCCCTCCAAAACTGAATAGACCTTGTTCTCAATAAAGATTCTCTCAAGCGAAACCTTGTGCCACTGGTCATTAAGTTCGCCAAGACGAATCTCAAGCTCCTGTCTGAGCAAATCCTTGGTATGTTCGGTTGAGTATCTGAGAATATCGCTCACACCCATAAACTCTGGATGCTCGTCTTTGATTACGCAGGCATTTGGAGAGATTGAAATCTCGCAGAGCGTAAAGGCGTAGAGTGCATCAATGGTCTTATCGCACGACTCGCCAGAGGCTACATGAACAACAATCTCGGCATTGCGCGCTGTATTGTCATCAAAGCCCTTAATCTTGATTTTACCCCTCTCCTGAGCCTTTATGATAGACTCTTTGAGGGTCTCGGTGGTTGTGGAGTATGGAATTTCGGATATAACAAGGGTACTCTTGTCAATCTTCGAAATTTTAGCCCTAACCTTTACCGCACCACCACGAAGTCCATCGTTGTAGCGCGAAACATCTATCATACCACCCGTAGGAAAGTCTGGATAGAGACAGAACTCTTCGCCTTTAAGGTGGGCTATTGCACCAGCAATAAGCTCGTTGAAGTTGTGTGGCAGAATCTTCGATGCAAGACCCACGGCAATACCCTCAGTACCCTGCGCCAGCAGCAGCGGGAACTTCACAGGCAGAGCCACAGGCTCCTCTTTACGACCATCGTAGGACATCATCCACTCGGTGGTCTTGCGGTTAAAGACAACCTCAAGGGCAAACTTAGAGAGGCGCGCCTCGATATAACGAGGTGCCGCCGCACGGTCGCCTGTAAGGATATTTCCCCAGTTACCCTGACAGTCAATCAGAAGCTCCTTCTGACCAAGCTGTACAAGTGCTGCACCGATACTCTGGTCGCCGTGTGGGTGGTACTGCATAGTCTGACCGACAACATTTGCCACCTTGTTGTACCTGCCATCATCTACAACCTTCATCGCATGAAGTATGCGACGCTGCACAGGCTTTAGTCCATCGTCAATATGCGGCACTGCACGCTCCAGAATAACATAGGAGGCGTAGTCCAAAAACCAATTCTTAAACATACCCGTCAGACGGCTCACACTCTGCTCTGCCATCAGTCGGTCGTACTTACCCGATGAGATGTTCTCCTCAACAGGTACTTCATCAATCATATCTCTATCTTCTGCCATACTCTTTTTATCAGTAGAGCCTTTCGGCTCTATTTTTTACGGAATAGTGATTTTAAGCGCGGGTTTACAAGGCTTGCGAAACTAAAAAACGCGGAGTTTACTAAAGGTAAATGAGCAGTTTTTTAGTGAGTATAACGCAGTAAACACCGCTTAAAATCGCTATTCCCCTATTTGTAAGTGCGCCTCTATTAAATCCTCCTCAACCCTAAGATTATCAACAATAAATCGCTGACGGTCGAAGGTGTTTTTACCCATGTAGAAGGTTAATAGGTCGCTTACGGGGTCATCTTTGGTAAGTCTTACACGGTCCAGGCGAATACTCTCGCCGATAAAGCCTGCGAACTCATCTGGCGAAATCTCTCCAAGACCTTTGAATCGAGTAATCTCAGCCTTAGCACCGCACTTCTCTATTGCATCTAAACGCTCCTGGTCGGTGTAACAGTAGTATGTATCCTTCTTGTTACGCACGCGGAAGAGCGGGGTTTGCATAATAAAGAGGTGACCGTTGCGGATAAGGTCTGGGAAATACTGAAGGAAGAAAGTCAGCAGCAGCATACGAATATGCATACCGTCAACATCGGCATCGGTTGCAATTACTACCTTCTCGTATCTCAAATTCTCTACATCCTCGTCAATATTCAGGGCGTTGTGTAGGAACTTAAACTCGTCGTTGACATACGCCTGCGCCTTCTTTAGTCCGTATGTATTGAGAGGCTTTCCTCTTAGTGAGAATACAGCCTGAGTCTGTGCATTTCTTGACTTTGTAATTGAGCCCGATGCAGAGTCTCCCTCAGTGATAAAAATCATCGTATTCTGAGCAAGTTCACTCTTATCCCCACGGTGGATTTTGCAGTCACGCAGGTTTTTATTGTTGAGCAGCAGGCGTTTATTTGCCTCGCGGCTCTTCTTCTGCACGCCAGCCATGGCTTTGCGCTCCTTCTCACTCTCGACAATCTTGCGCTGGATTGTCTGAGCAACCTCTGGATTGCGGTGCAGGTAGTTATCAAGCTCTGTGGCAAGGAACTCGCCTATAAACTGACGCATAGAGATACCATCTGCCGCATCTTTTGAGCCGAGTTTCGACTTTACCTGATTCTCAAATATAGCATTAGACACACGCACAGATACCGCTGCCACGATAGAGGTGCGGATATCTGACGGGTCGTAATCTTTGTGGTAGAAGTCCTTTAACACCTTTACAACCATCTCGCGGAAGGCTGCCTGATGTGTTCCGCCCTGCCAAGTGTTCTGGCTATTGGCAAAGGTGTAGTAGGTCTCGCCATAGCCTGTGGAGTGGGTCATGGCAATCTCTATATTTTTGCTTGACAGATGAATTGGAGGGTAGAGCATGGTCTGATTCTCCATATTCTCGTTTATAAGGTCAAGCAGTCCGTTCTTTGAGCTGTAAGATACGCCGTTGAAGATGATTGTAAGCCCCACATTGAGGTAGGCATAGTTATGCACCATCTGCTCAATGTACTCGATATTAAACTCGTAGTTAGGGAAAATCTCAGGGTCGGGAATAAAGGAGACAAAAGTACCGTTCTTCTCTTTCACTCCACTCTCACGCCTATCATCCTGCATAAGTCCCTGACAGAAGCGCACCTCTCGCGCCTCGCCATCTCTTACAGAGCGGACAATAAACTCTGTGGAGAGGTAGTTTACCGCCTTTACACCCACACCGTTAAGACCTACGGTCTTATCAAATGCTGCATCCTCGCCCTGGCTATACTTTGCGCCTGTGTTTATCTGCGACACTACGCTGTCAAGAGAGTTGAGCGGAATACCGCGACCGTAGTCGCGCACAGTGACCTTTTTATTCTCAAGGGTTATCTCAATGCTCTTGCCATAACCCATAATAAACTCGTCAATGCCGTTATCCACAACCTCCTTGACAAGCACATAGAGGGCGTCATCCCTCTCAGAGCCATCTCCAGGAGTTCCCACATACATACTTGTACGACGGCGCACATGCTCTCTGGGCGAAAGCTGTTGTATGGCATCGTCGCCATAACTATTTTTCTTCTGCAATTCTGCCATTATATACTATTTTCTTATCTTTTCATACTCTTCGCACATAGCCTCTCTTGTGCGCTCCATAAGTTCAGCAGTAGAGAGTGAGACCACATCCTCCACCGGTATTGAAGGCAATACGCTAATTGAGAGACGATTGCGCCAATTCATCATGCCGTTCTTCTTAAGCACATTGCGTGTTCCGTGCATAACAACGGGCAGAATCTCAACTTGAGCCTCCTTGGCAAGGGCAAATGCACCCTGCTTAAATCTTGCAATCTCGCCACTCTTTGAGCGAGTACCCTCTGGGAACATTGCAATTGATACGCCCCTTGAAATCCACATCTTACCATCCTCAATAACCATTTTCATTGACTCTGCGCCCTTGCTGCGGTCGATTGCAATATCGCCGTGGATTGAGAGCAGCGGACCGATAAATGGGATTCTAAAGACCTCTCTCTTTGAGACCCAACGGAAGTTGAGCGGCAGAAAGTAGAGGGCTAAAATATCTGCCATGTGGTTGTGGTTGATGGCAATAACATAGCTCTTGTTCTTGTCAATATTCTCCAAACCCTTAATTTGTCTCTTCCAAGTAAGCGGAACATACCAGAAGCAGTAACATATAGCCCTTGACAACTCATGCACAACCTTTCTTGGCTTATCAAATGGGTAGCAGACAATCAAGGCAATAACAGAGAGTACAAAGAAAAATGTAACCTCCACCAGAACATAAATGTAAAATAAAACAGACAGCATAATATCCCATGTTAATTATATCCGTGCAAAGATAGAATTTTTTACGGTTTTTTAGAAAATTTAGTCCGAAATTTTATTAACAATCGTATTTTTTGTATCTTTGCAGCATGAAATTTCGTGAAGGATACAAAGTTAGAGAGATTGCAGGCGAGCATGTAGTAATCATGCAAGGTCGCCTGGGCGCGGATATGACCCGCGTAATTGCGCTTAACGAGACCTCACTTCTGCTCTGGAACACTTTGCAGCAGAGGGAGTTTGAGGCTGAGGATGTTGTGGCAATTTTGACTGAGAACTACGATGTTGAGCAGAGCGTTGCCGCGAAAGATGCCGCAGCCTGGATTGAGAAGCTCAAAGAGTGCAATTTGGTTGAGTAATTAGGGTTTAAGGCATGAAACTTAGCAGAGTAATAGCAGCCCTCCTTTTCGGCATATATGTTATGTCGAGCTGTGGTGCTATGCTCTCTGTTATCCTCTGCCACTGCACCCGTAGCGCACACTACGCTGCCCACCACTGCTGCGACCACTGCCACAGTTGCTCAGCTGAGGCTGGCGAGGGCATCAAGGCGCAAACAGGGTGCGACTGCCACCACGACCACTCTACCGAGATTGACCTCTATAACCACGAAGAGACTTTTTTACCGACTTTGGCACCTGCTGTGTGTGCTATTCTGCCAACTCTGCTTCAGGTAGAGCCTGTGCTTACTACAGGGCAAACAATAAAGCACCTTGACCGCAGGAAAATCCCACTTCCCCAATCCGATTTTGTCTCTACAAAGGCTCTTCGAGCCCCTCCTGTTATTGCATAAATATAGATTGGCACTTTGCCATTAGTGTATGTTTATGTCAATAATTTACAACCATGAAGATAACAAAATCACTTTTAACACTTTTTGCCGCAGCAAGTGTGGCAACATCTTTTGCGCAGGATATTACAGGTCGCGTGCTTGATATTGCGGGCAACGCCCTACCTGGCGCATCGGTATATTGGGCTGAGACCAATGTGGGCGAGGCAGCTGATGTAGATGGAAACTTCAAAATCCACCGCGTAAAGGATTACAACAAACTCGTAGGCTCATTTTTGGGCTACGCAAATGACACTATAGCCATTGACAAATCGACCTCTGAGGTGGTATTTCGCCTCTCTGAGGGTGTTGCTCTTGAGAGCGTTGTTGTTGAGGGCAATCTGAGGGGCAACTACATCTCTCATGAGGGAATACTTAAAAACGAGAATATCTCCTTTGCAGGTCTGTGTAAGATGGCGTGTTGCAACCTTGCCGAGAGCTTTGAGAACTCAGCTTCAGTAACAGTGGGTTACAGCGATGCAATCTCTGGCGCACGACAGATTAAGATGCTCGGCTTGGCGGGTACATACACCCAGATTCTTGACGAGAACAGAGCCATAATGCGCGGGCTGAGCGCACCTTACGGTCTTGGTTACACCCCAGGTATGTGGCTCAACTCTATTCAGGTTTCAAAGGGTATTGCGTCGGTTACAGCGGGTCACGAGGCTGTCACAGGACAGATTAACCTTGAGCATCGTAAGCCAACTGACGAGGAGCGTCTATTTATAAACCTCTACTTCGATGCCGAGCTTAAGCCTGAGTTAAACCTCTCAACAGCCCTGCCTGTAACAAAGGATAAGCGTCTGACTACCATCATCTTAGCCCACGCATCAACTGACACAAAGAGCTACGACCACAACAGCGACGGCTACCGTGATTTGCCATTTGCTCGTCAGTTTAATTTTGCAAACCGTTGGCTGTATCAGAGCAAAAATGGCGCGCAGGTTCGCTGGGGTGCAAAGTATGTAAACGACCACCGTGTAGGTGGACAGATGGGCTTCAAGGAGTCGCTAAAAGAGAGCAAAGATGGCAAGGATTGGCACGATTGGTGGCGCGACGAGGGCGTCTATGGCTCTGTTGTTGCCAACCAGGAGGCAAATGCATACTTCAAGCTCGGAAAGCCTATAGGTGCAGCCGTTTTCGACAAAGAGGAGAACAGCGAGATGCGCTCAAATATAGCCTTTGTTGCCGACTACGACTTCTTCAGAGAGGATGCCTTCTTTGGTGCTGACAAGGGCTACTTAGGCAATCAGCACATGGCTACAGCAAACATCCTCTACACCCACTACTTTACCTACAACTCGTCACTTGCCACAGGAATTAACCTCTCAAGCCGTTGGGTTGATGAGGCACTGACAGACCGCACTTGGGGTCGTGACGGAGTGTGGGGCAGCAGCGACAACAGCAAGGTGTTACAGAATTTTGACCGCAACGAGAGCGAGGTTGGTGCCTATGCCGAATATACATACAGCATCAAAGACAAGTTCTCAGTAGTGGCAGGTGCGCGATATGACTACAACATCTACTTCCGCAAGCACCTCTTTACCCCTCGCGGACACATTAAGTGGAACATAACACCTACAACTGTACTGCGCGGCTCTGCTGGTATGGGTTATCGCCCAACAGATATTATTACGGACAATATAGGTATCCTTGCAACAGGTCGCAGAGTGGTATTTGACACACCATTTAACAGAGATTTTGACCGTATGGAGAAGGCTCTGACCGCAGGAGGCTCTTTTGCGCAGACCTTTTCAACTGTTGAGTATCAGGATATGACTATAAGCCTCGACTACTTCAGAACTCAACTCTACCACAGCGTAATTGTTGACCAGGAGAGAGATGCAGATAATATCTACATCTACACCACCGACGGCAAGTCATACACAAACACCTATCAGGCAGACCTCAGTTGGGCACCTGCCGAGAGACTCGACATTTTTGCAACTTTCAGATATACTGACAGCAAATATACAATCACCCGCGCCGACGGCAGCCAGCAACTTGTTGAGCGACCTCTTGTAAGCCGATTCAAGACCCTGCTCAATATCCAGTACGCTACCCGCATGCGCAAGTGGACATTTGATATTACAGCACAGTACAACGGCAAGAGCAGAATCCCAACACAGACAGGAGACCTTGCAAACAGCGAGTTCTCCCCTGCCTATCCAATGTTCTTTGCTCAGGTCACTCGCCGAATTAAGGGCTGGGATATATACCTCGGCTGCGAGAATATAGCTGGCTATCGCCAGAAATACCCTATCCTCGGCTATGAGTCGCCATACTCAACAGCATTTAACTCAGCCTGCGTATGGGGACCGTTAATGGGTAGAAAAATATATATTGGCGTCCGTTTTAACTTGTATTAACAATCTAAAAACAAACAAAATATGAAAAAAATTATCATCCTCGTAGTGGCTATGCTCGCAGTAGCAGGCACTGCATCAGCACAGAAGGCAGCAAAGGCTGCAAAGCAGATTGTAACAACCGTATTTGTCACAGATATTGACTGTGAGGGCTGCGCAAAGAAGATTTATGACAACTTCTACGGCAAGGGCGTGCGTAGCGTAAAGTGCGATGTGGCAACAAAGACCGTATCGGTAACTTACGACGCTTCAAAAAACACCCCAGAGGGTCTTATCCCATCTTTCAAAGACCTTAAAGTTAAAGTGGTAAAGCACATGACCCTAGAAGAGTTCGAGCACCACAAAAAACACCACTCTTCAACCTGCACCAACTGCTCAGGTCATAACCACAACCACGGACATAAGCACTAAACCGACACAGTACCGCAGCTTTTTGAAAAAAGCTGCACCAAAAACTTTCAGCAAAAACTTCGTTTTTGGGCAGTTGCGGATTTAGGATAGCCTACGGCTATTACGATAAAAGAATAGAGCCCTTTCACTTTCAAGCGAGCTTGAGTGAGGGCTCTATTCTTTTATCGTACCTCCTGTGGAGGCATTTCCTAAATCCGATAACAGCGAAACTTAGCCTGTACTGTAAGCGCGCGCCCCTAATTTCCTCTAATCTCCACTAACTACCCCTAATAGCCGCTATCTTTTGCGCGCTCCCTAGAGACACTATTGACTCTAAAGGCCCTACTAAACCACGCGCGCAAAAAATCCCATCGGTGGATAGTACAAAAAGTACAGTCCACTGATGGGATTTTTATTAGCGGAAGTAAATATCCGCGTTATCACGACAAATTAGAGTGCGCCAATCTCGTAAAGAGCACCATTTACCTTACGAACAGCGTCAGCTGAAGCCTCGAACTTAGCCTGCTCCTCCTTAGTAAGGTCAATCTTAACAATCTTCTCAACACCCTTCTTACCGAGAACTACAGGTACGCCAAGGCAGATGTCATCCTGACCATACTCGCCCTCAAGAAGAACTGAGCAAGGGATAACAGCCTTAGTGTCGTTGATAATAGCATCAACAACATAAGCACCAGCAGAGCCTGGAGCATACCAAGCAGAGGTACCGAGCAGACCTGTAAGGGTAGCACCACCAACCATAGTATCAGCAGCAACCTGCTCAAGCTTCTTCTTTGAAAGGAACTGAGTTGCAGGAACGCCCTTAATAGAAGCCTTAGAGAGGAGTGGAATCATAGTAGTATCGCCGTGACCGCCGATAACCATACCGTCGATATCCTGAATACCTACGCCTGAAGCCTTAGAGAGGTAGCAACGGAAACGAGAAGAGTCGAGTGCGCCACCCATACCGATAATACGGTTCTTCTTAAGACCTGTAGCCTTGAGTGCAAGGTAGGTCATTGTATCCATAGGGTTAGAGATAACAACAACGATAGCCTTTGGAGACCACTTGAGCGCGTTACCTACAACACCCTTAACGATACCTGCGTTGATGCCGATAAGCTCCTCACGAGTCATACCTGGCTTACGAGGAATACCAGAGGTAACAACGATAACATCAGAGTTTGCGGTTGGCTTGTAACCCTCTGCATCAGTAGCGGTAACACCTACCAACTTAGTCTTGTAGCCCTGAGTTGCAGCAGCCTGGAACATATCCAACATCTTACCCTCAGAGAGTCCGTCCTTAATATCAACAAGAACAACCTCGCTTGCAACGCCGCGGCAAGCCAATACATTTGCACAAGTTGCACCTACTGCACCTGCGCCGATAACTGTAACTTTTGACATAATTTTTTTTATTTTTTAAGATAAAGATTACTTCGCAATCAGTGCTGCATACTGCTCAGCAGTAAGAAGAGAGTCAACCTCAGCAGCATCGCTGAGCTTAACCTTTACCATCCAGCCCTCGCCGTATGGGTCGCTGTTTACCAAAGCAGGGTCTGCATCAATAGCAGGGTTAACCTCTTCGATAACACCTGAAACAGGCAGAAAGGCATCAGAGACAGTCTTTACAGCCTCAATAGTACCGAAAACATCGCCTGCGGCAAGAGTCTCGCCCTCAGTTGGGATGTCAACAAATACTATATCGCCCAGCTCGCTCTGAGCAAAATCGGTAATGCCTACATAGGCATACTCGCCCTCAACACGACACCACTCATGGTCGTCTGAATACTTCAATTCTACAGGAATATTAGCCATAATTTGTATTAGTTTTTTAGGTATTTGCACTTTTATCGTACAAATATAGCATTTTTTTCAATTTGTTGCAACAACAAACTCAATTTCTTTGAAAAGATACTCTTTTATCTCCCCATTTTCGTGTTCTACAATAAGGTCGCCCGTAGATTTTGCGCCCCTGATTGTTCCAACAAAACGGGTGCCATCGGGGTAGGCAAATAGGTGTGGAGCATCTTTTCTATAAAGGGCACCGTTGTAGTCCCTCTCTAAAATCTCCCAGCTACCCTCCCGAAGTTGTGCGTAACGAGTCTGAAGTGATTTTTGGAAGGATTGCAGCAGGCTCTCTAAGTCATACTTCTTGCCTGTAAGCAGCGACAGCGAGACTGGATTTGGAATATCAGCCGAAAACTCTGTCTGATTGACATTTATACCTATACCGACAATAGTTCGAGCAAGCGAAGAGCCTGACAGCGAGTGTTCTATCAAAATACCAACAGCCTTTTTATCCCCTACATAGATGTCGTTTGTCCATTTGACCAAACTCTCCACGCCCTGCTCCTTAAAGAAGTCTGCAAGGGCAAGGGCTACAGCCTCAAGGAGCAGAAACTGCCTTGAGACGGGCAAAAAATCTGGCTGAAGGACAACCGAAAAGGTAAGATTCTCCCCTGCCGCACTCTGCCAAGTATGCCCGCGCTGTCCCCTTCCAGAACTCTGAAAGTCAGCCCAGATAATATCTCCGTCTTGATACTTTGTATCGCGCGCCTCGTCGTTTGTAGAGGTTAATTTAGAGAAGTGGTATATCATTGTTTTGACTTGTCGTAATTTTTAACAATCCAATCCCAGACAAGGTCTCTATCAGGGTTATTCAACTCTATTGTTACATCGGGAACTACACAAGGCAAGTCGTTCAACGCCCTATTTGGTCTTACAAAGTGTTTATGACTTACCGTTACAAGAGTCTTTGTATTTGGCAGGTTGCAATAGAGTACATCGCCATAGTGACTTGGTTTACCACCTGACGGCTCTCCAACAATAGTACCTATACCATTATCGCGCGCCAAAGTGAGCAGCATTGTTGCACTACTAAACGAATCTTCACCCTGTACAAAAACTACATTGCCCTTAAAAATCTTTTTGTCATCATAGTTGAATATATGGCGAGAGCTATCCTGCGGGGCATTGTAATCAACCTTGAAAGCCTTACTCTGGTCAAAACGGTACATATCGTAGAGTTCGCCCATCGCAATAGGCTGATTATCAATAGTAAAATTCTTGTAGTAAGGGTAGAAGTGGCAGAGCAACTCTGAGACTCTTATATCAACGCCATATCTCTTAGTCTCTCTATGAGGGTATAGCCACGACAACAACACATCGCCAAGAGTGCTATTTCCTCCGCTATTGTACTGTAAATCAACGACAAGCGTCTGAATACCCTTGTCTGCAATCTGTGTCATCATCTGACTGACGAACTCATCAAATCGCGCCAACTGTGGGCTTTTAGGGTTTGTCAATCTATCCGCAAATTGATTGAATTGAAGATAGCAGATGCTCTTATCCTCATAGATAGTGTAGTCGAAGAGTGTTTCGCGTGCAGAGGTAACCCTACTCTGCCCCTCTTTTTGGAGATGTACCATGTTTTTCAACAGCGCACCTCTGTCTGTTGCAGCAACAGTAACCCTCTCTCCGCCTGCAAGGGTCAGCTCCATACTCTTGTCGCTCATACCTAACAGCGACCAGAACTGAGTAAAGACCAAATACTCCCTTACAGAGTTGTTGAAGTTTACACTATTATCAGCACTTACAATCTTTCGCGCCATCTTAAGAATTTGAGCAATAGGCTTGCCGTTAATCTTTGCTATCTCTCTGCCTAACAGCTCCTTATGCTCTGCCGTGCAGACATCTACAACAACGGGTCTATCAACGCCTATAGAGAGCATTATTGGAAAGACACTATCAAAAGAGCTAAGATAGGAGACAGCCGTATGACCATCTTTAAGCAGAGATGCTAAAGTTGCCAAATGTGCCTTAAACTCTATAGTATCTACAATCTTGCTGCACCGCCTATACATAGCCTCCTCTCGCCTTTTGAGCGCGTTCTGACGCTTTGCATCGGCATAGCACGGATGGGTTGTTAGAAGCATATCTACATAGAGCAACAAATCCCTCTGAAATGCATTGCCGCGCTGATACCTTTCTGAACTCTCAATCCTCTGACTATGATATACAGGCACGACCTGACCGACTGATACTGTAAAACCAAATATCAGTCCTGTCAAGAGTAGAAATAGGCGTTTCATAATAGTCTATTTTGCTTACACTTTAGTTTATGCCAAAGTCGCGCAGTGCATCGTTGAGGGTTGTCTTTTTGTCTGTTGACTCCTTGCGCTGACCTATGATAAGGGCGCAAGAGACATTGTAAGTTCCAGCAGGGAACTGCTTTGGATATGTACCCGGAATAACGATTGAGCGAGCAGGAACATAACCCTTATAAGTCTTTGGCTCACTGCCTGTTACATCTATGATATGGGTTGAGCCTGTAATTACCACATTTGAGCCCAAAACCGCCTCACGACAGATATGTGCACCCTCAACCACGATAGCACGCGAGCCGATAAAACAGTTATCCTCAATAATAACAGGAGCAGCCTGCACAGGCTCAAGAACGCCACCAATACCAACGCCACCGCTCAGGTGTACATTTTTACCAATCTGCGCGCATGAGCCTACTGTTGCCCAAGTGTCAACCATAGTTCCGCTATCAACATAGGCACCGATATTTACATACGACGGCATCATAACCGCACCTGGAGCGATATAGGCACCATAGCGAGCAATGCCGTGAGGGACAACTCTTACACCCAAGTTGTGAAAATCGCGCTTAAGCTCCATCTTGTCATACCACTCAAGCTCGCCAGCACGCATTGTCCTCATCTTCTGAATTGGGAAGTAGAGGATAATAGCCTTCTTGACCCACTCATTAACCTGCCAGAGGCTATTTTCCAAATCAATAGGCTCTGCGCAACGCAGCTCGCCCTTATCCACAGCCTCTACCACACGGCGGATAGCCTCGCGTGTAGGCTCCTCATTAAGCAGCGCACGATTCTCCCACGCTGCCTCTATAACTTTCTGTAAATCTTTCATACTCTTTGAAATTTTGTACAAAGGTATAAAAAAGTTGGCAGTTATTTAGAGTGTTGCCAAGAGTTTTTGTATATTTGCGCGATAAAATAGTTACATATTGGTATGGTAAGAGTTATCAAGAGTATTATTAAGGTATTTTTAATCATTGCTCTGTGTTATGGAGCAGGTTATGGATGCGGCAGATTACTTAAGCGTATGACAACAAAAGAGATAAAATATCCTACAACTTTGCGTGAAGAGGTTGTGGATAACTACTTCGGCACAGAGGTCCCTGACCCGTACCGTTGGTTAGAGGATGATAATTCAGAGCAGACCGCACAATGGGTGGCTGAGCAGAACAAGGTAACCTTTGACTACCTTGCCTCACTTCCTGCCCGCGAGAAAATCAAGTCCCGCCTTGAGCAGTTGTGGAATTACCCTACTCAGAGCGCGCCTACAAAGCGTGGCGAGTGGTACTACATCTCTCGCAACAGCGGCTTGCAGAATCAGAGCGTCTTTTACCGCAAGCGCACCCTTGACTCTACTGAGGAGGAGGTATTTTTTGACCCTAACACCCTCTCTGAGGATGGAACAGTGGCTCTGCACTCTGGCGCATTTACAAAAGATGGCTCACTGTTTGCCTACTCACTCGCCTCAGCTGGCAGCGATTGGGTAGAGATTTTCGTGATGGACACAAAGACCAAAACCCTACTCAAAGACCACATAAAGTGGGTAAAGTTCTCAGGTGTTGATTGGACTACCGACGGCAAGGGTTTCTACTACAGTGCTTACGATGCTCCAAAAGAGGGCGAGGCTCTATACTCGGCACAGAACACAAACCAGAAGGTCTATTACCACCGCATTGGCACCTCTCAGAGCGAGGATACCCTTGTATATGCCGACCCAGACAATCCTCTGCACTACTTCGGTGGTGGCGAGAGTGAGGATGGCAAGTGGGTATTTATCACAGGCTCGGCTGGCACCTCTGGCTCGGAAATACTCTACAAGCGCAAGGGTGAAAAGCGTTTCAAGACCCTTTTTGAGGGCTTTGACTACGACTACTATATCCTTGACTGCTACAACGACACTGCGCTGATTTTGACAAACAACGATGCGCCAAACTATCGTTTGGTATCAGTCAACCTTGTAACAAGAGAGTGCAAAGACCTTATCCCTCAGACAGAAAACCTACTTGAGGGGGTAAGTACAGCAGGCAAATACCTCTTTGCGCACTATCTGATAGACGCGCAGAGCAAGGTGCTGCAATACACCCGCACAGGCGAGCTTGTAAGAGAGGTCTCACTGCCTGCAATAGGCACAGTGGGCGGCTTTGATGGCGAGAAGGAGGATACAACAACCTACTACGCCGTTACAAACTACACCACACCAGGCACAATCTACCACTACGACCTTGACAGTGGAGAGTCAACCCTCTACCACGCATCGGAGATTAAGTTTGACGCCTCACTCTACCAGACTTCGCAGATTTTCTTTACAAGTAAAGATGGAACACAGGTGCCTATGTTCGTTTCGCACAAAAAGGGTCTTGAACTGAACGGCAAAAACCCATGTTACCTCTACGGTTACGGCGGTTTCCAGATAAACCTAACCCCAGCTTTCAACACCTCTGCCGCTATGTTTATGGAGCAGGGTGGTGTACACTGTGTGGTAAACCTCAGAGGCGGCTCAGAGTATGGCGAGAAGTGGCACAAAGGGGGCATGCTCGAAAATAAGCAAAATGTCTTTGACGACTTTATCGCCGCAGCGGAGTATCTTATTGCTCAGGGCTACACTTCAACTGAGAAACTTGCCATTGCAGGTGGCTCAAATGGCGGACTGCTTGTAGGTGCATGTATGACTCAGCGTCCAGATTTGTACGCCGTAGCACTGCCTGCCGTAGGTGTGATGGATATGCTGCGCTACCACCGCTTTACAATCGGTCACGGCTGGGTTGTAGAGTATGGCAGCTCGGATAATAAGGAGCAGTTTGAGTATATCTACAAATACTCGCCTCTGCACAACCTTAAAGAGGGTGTATCATACCCTGCAACGCTTGTAACCACTGCCGACCATGACGACCGCGTTGTGCCAGCGCACTCGTTTAAGTTTGCAGCCACACTTCAGCACAGCCACGCAGGTAGCTCCCCTGTACTTATCCGCATAGATACCAACGCAGGTCACGGAGCGGGCAAACCAACCTCAAAGCGAATTGAGGAGGCGGCAGATGTATATGCATTTATCTTTGAGAATACAAACACAAAATATAGAACGGTAAAATAGTTAAATAATGAAGGTTTATAAATTTGGAGGAGCCTCGGTAAAGAACGCCGACGGAGTACGCAATCTGAAACATATTATCGAGGGCGAGAATGAGCTATTTATCATCGTCTCAGCAATGGGCAAGACAACAAATACCCTTGAGGCGGTATTTGACGCATATCGCACAGGCGAGGCTGCAAAAGCAGAAGAGGGTATTACCTCTATTGCCGCATACCATCAGGGTATTATTGACGACCTTTTTGGCGAGCCGCACACCCTTGGCTCTGTTGACTCGCTCATTGACGAGCTACGCCGCTTTGTAACAACCGTTCCATACGATGCTTCGCGTGCTGAAGAGCGTTACGACCGCACTGTTGCCTTTGGAGAGCTTATCTCAACAACTATTATCTCAGAGTGGCTAAACTCTGTAGGGGTTGCAAACCGTTGGGTTGATATGCGCCGTTGCTTTGTCACTCAGTTCCGCCACAAGGATGCCAATGTACTTATTGAGGAGTCACAGCCGCTGTTGCGCCGTAAGGTAGCAGGCTCGGCAGAGCGTATTTTTGTCGGTCAGGGCTTTATCGGCTCTGCGGCAGATGGCAGCACAACAACCCTCGGCAGAGAGGGCTCTGACTACTCGGCTGCCGTTGTGGCGCATATCCTTGATGCAGAGTCAATGACTGTATGGAAAGATGTTGACGGTATTCTTAATGCCGACCCAAAAATCTTCCCAGATGCAAAGAAGATTGATGCGCTGAACTATGTAGATACCATCGAGCTTGCCTACAGTGGTGCCCAGATTATCCACCCTAAGACCATAAAGCCGCTGCAAAATAAGTCTATTCCGCTCTATGTTCGTCCTTTCGGCAACAAAGAGGCTTCAGGCACAAGGATAGATGGCACAGCAGAGGATGTAAAGATGCCTATAATCATTCTGAAGAAGAATCAAAGCCTGCTTACACTGCGTTCTCGCGACCTGTCGTTTGTCCTTGAGGAGAAGTTCCCTATCGTCTTTTCGATTTTGGAGCGTTTCCGCATCAAGACAAACCTTATCCACAACTCAGCCGTGGCACTCAACCTCTGCACAGAGCAGAGCTGGCGACTTGAGGAGGCGGCAGAGGCGTTGCAGGCAGAGGGCTTTGACACTGTGATAAACAACGAGGTTGAGCTGCTTACAATTCGCAACCACACAGAGCAGTTCCTTGCAACTCACACCTTCTCAGAGCGTAATATTGTAAAGCAAATAGACAAACAGACAGTTCGAGTAATTCTGCGCAAAGAGTAAAAGAGTAATGAACAGCAGCTACCATACCCCTGTGCTTCTCGAAGAGGCTATTGAGCTACTTGACATAAAGAGCGACGGAGTCTATGCCGACCTTACCTTTGGCGGCGGTGGGCACTCTCGCCGTATCTTGGAGTCTTTAGGCGAAAATGGTCGTCTCTACAGCTTTGACCAGGACTCAGACACCAAGGCTAATGCCCCAGAGGATAGCAGATTTAACTATGTAGAGAGCAACTTCCGTTTTCTGCGCTCTGCCCTCCGCCTAAGAGGTGTTACAAAGGTGGATGGCATACTTGCCGACCTTGGCGTCTCTTCGCACCACTTTGACTCCCTGCCACGCGGTTTCTCTTTCCGTGGCTCGGCTCCGCTTGATATGCGCATGAATCAGCGTGGAGGCGAGACGGCTGCCGATGTGGTCAACAACCGCACAGAGGAGGAGCTTGCAACAATCCTCTCGCAGTATGGAGAGCTTGATACAACTTGGAAAATTGCCTCCTGTATAGCTCGTGCAAGGGCTGTAAAACCTATAACAACAACAGCAGAGCTTGTAGCTGCCGTAGCACCTTGCACCCCTAAAAAGGATGAGTCAAAGTTCCTCACAAAGCTCTTTCAGGCACTTCGCATAGAGGTCAATGGCGAGATGGAGGCTTTGAAGATGGCTTTAGAGCAGAGTCTTAAGGTGCTTAAACCAGGGGGTAGGCTTGTTGTTATATCCTACCACTCGTTAGAGGATAGAATTGTCAAAAACTTTATCCGCAGCGGTAATACGGATGGTAAAATCGAGAAGGACTTTTTTGGCAGAGTAACTACGCCATGGAGCGTTATAACTCGCAAAGCAGTAACGCCAAGTGCTGAGGAGGAGAGGTTAAATCCACGCTCCCGCTCGGCAAAGATGAGGGCAGCAGAGAAATTATGAGCACAGAAGATAGAATAGAGCAGGTTGAGGCTGAGGCTCCTGAGCAGGATGTAACAGAGGTGGTTATCCGCGTGCCATCCAAGCTCAAAAGGGGTCTAAATAGCATCAAAGAGGTTGTTCAGTCGCTCTTTACGGGCGAGATAATCATCAACCAAACCATGTCGAAGGGGTATGACTACCTCTTCTATATGGCTCTGCTATTTTTGGTAAGCATCATCACACTCTTCTCCTCTCTACACCAGCAGATTAAAGCCAATCAGTTGGAGAGTGAGGTGCTGCTGCTGCACGAAAAGGCTGTACGCATGCAGGAGCAGAGGGTCAAGGCGACAACACACTCTGCTATTGTAAACGCGCTTGAGGCAAGGGGTATTAAACTTTATGACACAATAGAGCCTGTAACAATTATTGAAGAGGAGTAATGGACGAACTGAAGAAAAAGTGGCAAGAGGAGATTCTCTCACGACTACTTGTAGTGCATATTGTACTTGTTGTAGTTGTGGGTGTTATCTTTGCGCGCCTTGTATATATACAGTTCTTCGACCGTCAGACAGCCGTCAACTCTGAGGCTGTCCACCGCTCGCTTATCTCAAAGCGCACGCTCTATGCCACCCGCGGAGAGATTCTTGCACGCGACAACACCCCACTCGCCACCTCTATTTTGCAGCGCGGCGTATTTTTCGACTTTGCAAGCCAAGGTTTTGACAACACCGAGAGATTTAATGAGCAGTCAGACTCTCTAAGCAAGCTGCTGAGTAGCTACTTTGGCACAAAACCCGCAAAGTGGTACAAATCTCGCATGAAGCGTGGACGAGACACTGCAATAGTTCGCCACCTTATAGGCTACGATACTGTTCACTACTCCAAAGGCTTTATTGAGGAGCTATTTGGTATTGAAAATTGTGACTCTCTTGTTCCAAAATATGCCATTGAGCGACATCACACCTACACAAGGCTATTCAGGGATGTGGATGGCAACGAGTGGGAGGTGCTGCGCAAATACCCGATTCTCAATGAGAATATGGGTAGGGTCTATCTTACTGAGTTTCACGACACCAGAGTCTATCCACACGGCAACCTTGCTATGCGTACAATAGGCAGAACGGATGTCAAAAATCCGTATGGTATAGAGTATGCCTACCGCGACTCTTTAGCGGGCAAAGATGGCTATGAGTATCGCCAATACAAGGCTCCGAACTTCTACGCCGAGTTTGAGGACAAGGAGCATCGCAAGGTTGAGCCTATAAATGGAGCCGATGTTGTCACAACGCTCGATATGGAGCTTCAAGATATTGCCGACCGCGCACTAAGGGATGTTTTAGAGCGACAGAATGCAATATGGGGTACAACGGTTGTCATGGAGTGTGCTACGGGCGATATTCTTGCCATGGTAAACCTCTCAAGAAACTCTGAAGGAGGGTATGTTGAGGGACCTAATCACGCCATCGGCACTCCGCTTGAGCCTGGCTCTACGCTCAAACTTGCAACGGCACTGATTCTGCTTGATGATGCAGGTATGTCGCCAGACAAGAAGTACCACTCAGGTCTGGGCAAAAAGGTCAAGGTTGGCAAGTACAACACCATCCAAGACTCACACGCCATAGGCAAGAAGAGCGGTGGCAGAATTGACCTTAAGCAAGCCTTTGCAGAGTCGGCAAATGTCTATTTTGCCAAGGCAGTTCACGACCACTATCAGGGCAAGGAGCAGCACTATTATCAGGCTCTGTGCCGTCTGCATCTTAACCACCACACAGCTCTGACAGAGTTTTCGCTTAAAGCTCCGCACATGCCTAAGCCAAAGAGCGAAAATTGGTATGGTCCTACGCTGTGTAACCTCGCCTACGGATATGGTTTAGAAATTACTCCGCTACAAACTCTTACACTCTATAACGCCATTGCAAATAACGGCAAAATGGTTGCGCCAAGGCTTATAACAGCTATTCGTCGCGGCAAAAAGACAGTTGCTCAGTACCCTGTAAAGGTTGTAGAGGATAGCATCTGCTCTGCTCAGACCCTTGCACTTCTCAGGGAGTATCTTGAGGAGGTTGCCATAGCGGGAACGGCAAAAAAGAGCTTTGGCGAGGATAAGACCCCTTTCCGTGTAGGTGCAAAGACAGGTACTGCGACCATTGCTCAGGGCTCAAAGTATGCCGACGGCTTCCACTTGGGCTCTATGGTAACATATCTGCCAGCAGACAATCCGCGCTACACCTTTATCACTGCCGTCTATAAGCGTAAGGGCGTAGGCTCTGTATTTGGTGCCGACCTGGCAGGTCCTGTACAGAAGAGTGTTGCCACCTTCCTCTATAACCGCGAGGAGCTATGGGCAGAGAGGCTTGCTGCAAGCCAATCTAAGCAGTTGCCAACAGATATCAAGGGTGGTAGCATAGAAAATATTGCCAAGGTTGCGGGCAGATTTAACATGGCAACCACCTACAACTCCCCTACAGGTTGGGGCAAGAGCTACACAGGGCTTAATAGTGTAACAATAACACCTACACAGAACGACACAAAAACTATCCCCGATGTCTGCGGCATGGGTTTAAGCGATGCCATATACCTGCTTGAGAGCAGAGGTGCTAAGGTTAAGTTCTCAGGCGCAGGAGAGGTTGTCTATCAGAGCAAAAAGGGTGGAGAGCCGCTGAAAGAGGGAGAGAGAATAGAGATAAAACTTGAGAGATATGACAATAGATAGACTAATAAAGAGGGTTGAATACAAAGAGGTACAAGGCTCTCTATCAACAGATATTACACACCTTACCTTTGACTCGCGCACTGCAAGCACGGGCAGTTGTTTCTTTGCAATTGAGGGTACAACGGTTGATGGACACAACTATATCGCAAGTGCCGTAGAGAAGGGCGCAGAGATGGTTGTCTGCAATCATCTGCCAGAGGTAGTTGACACTGAGCGTTGCACCTACCTTGTCACTGACAATACCGAGAAGGCTATGGCAACAATTGCTGCCGCTTTCTATGGCAATCCGAGCCGCAAGTTGAAGGTTGTAGGCGTTACAGGCACAAACGGCAAGACAACTATTGCAACACTGCTCTACGACCTTGTTCGCGCTATGGGTTACAAGGCGGGGCTTATCTCTACGGTTGTGTATAAGATTGATAATCAAACAATTGAGTCAACACACACAACTCCAGACTCTATTCGCCTAAACGCTATGCTACAGCAGATGGTAGAGTGTGGCTGTGACTACTGTTTTATGGAGTGTTCGTCGCACGCCATTGTGCAGAACAGAATATACGGCATAGAGTTCAACGGTGCGCTGTTTACAAACCTCACACACGACCACTTAGATTATCACAAGACCTTTGTGGAGTATATCCGCGCAAAAAAACTCTTCTTTGACAACCTACAGAAAGGCAGCTTTGCAATTGTGAATATTGACGACCGCAATGGCGAGGTTATGTTGCAGAATACCGCAGCCACACCTCTTAAGCTCTCGCTGCGCCGCAATGCAGACTACACTTGTAAGATTTTAGAGTCAACCCCTCAGGGTATGCTACTTAGAATAGACAACTCTGACCTATGGGTAACCTTCTTGGGTCGTTTTAATGCCTACAATCTGCTCACTGTATATGCTACGGCTGTAGAGTTGGGGCTTGAGAAGGATGAGGTGCTG
This sequence comes from uncultured Alistipes sp., assembly GCA_964541245.1. GTDB lineage: Bacteria > Bacteroidota > Bacteroidia > Bacteroidales > Rikenellaceae > Alistipes. Next base: position 32,733 of record CAZIPR010000002.1, on the reverse strand, counting down.
CGTACACTCTCTATGTTGCACCCTGTTGATGGTCGCTTTGATATGGTACACGCAGCAGATGGCACGGTAGCAATTATAGACTACGCCCATACGCCAGACGCGCTTGAGAATATTCTTAAGAGCGTTGCCGAGATAAATTCGGCAGCAAAGAGTGTGACTGTTATCTGCGGCTGCGGAGGCGAGAGGGATAAGAGCAAGCGACCAGAGATGGCGGCTATAGCTGTAAAATACTCAGACAGAGCAATCTTCACATCTGACAACCCTCGCAGCGAGAATCCTGAACAGATACTCTCAGAGATGGAGGCGGGCGTAAGTGTGACAGACAACTACATAAAAATTTCCGACCGCGACACTGCCATAAAGACTGCTGTAATGCTCTCTGCACCAGAGGATATTATTGTTATTGCGGGCAAGGGTCATGAGAAGTATCAGATTATCGGCACAGAGAAGTTGCCATTTAACGACAAAAAGCGAGTAATATATTGGTTTTCAACATTTAACAGATAATTAGAGTATGCTTTATTCACTTTTCAAATATCTTGACAGAGTATATGATTTGCCAGGCTCAGGTATGTTTCAGTACATATCTTTCAGAGCTGGAGTAGGACTTATTGTGGCACTGCTGATGGTTATATACATCGGTCTGCCGATTATCCGCAAGTTGCAGAAGTTGCAGATTGGCGAGGAGATACGCGACCTTGGTCTTGAGGGTCAGATGGCAAAAAAGGGCACTCCGACAATGGGAGGCATACTTATTCTGCTTGCCGTGCTTGTCCCTACACTGCTCTTTGCCAGACTTGACAACATCTATATTCAGCTGATGATTGTATCTACCGTTTGGTGCGGAGCTATCGGCTTTTTGGACGACTATATCAAGGTCTTTCGCCACAACAAAGAGGGACTTAAGGGCAAGTTCAAGATTGTCGGTCAGGTAGGTCTTGGAATTATTGTAGGTACTGTTATGTGCTTCTCAAGCCAGGTTGTTGTGCGCGACCACACAACCACTGCCGTAAAGCAGGAGCAGGTTGCAGACAATGGTAGCAGCATTATTACCACCGAGAAGGTTATTGTTGAGGATACCAACCACAAAACCACCCAGACCACAATCCCATTTTTCAAGGAGAACGAGTTTGACTACAGTTGGCTTACAGGTGGCAACCAGACTCTTGCTTGGGGGCTCTATATCATCATGGCGATACTTATCGTTACAGCTGTATCTAATGCAGCAAACCTCACAGATGGCATTGATGGTCTGCTGACGGGTGTCTCAATACCTATTGTCGCCGTGCTTGGAGTGCTTGCCTACCTTTCGGGTCATATTGTCTATGCAGACTACCTCAACATTATGTTTATACCCGACAGTGGAGAGCTTGTAGTCTTTGCCCTTACACTGATTGGTGCGCTGATAGGTTTTCTGTGGTACAACTCCTACCCTGCGCAGATTTTTATGGGCGATACAGGCTCGCTTGCCATAGGTGGTATTATAGCGGTCTTTGCCCTCTGTATTCGCAAGGAACTGTTGCTCCCTGTAATGTGCGGTATATTTGTCGTAGAGGCTCTGTCTGTCATTATTCAGACCCGATACTTCAAATATACAAAGAAAAAGTATGGCGAGGGTCGCAGGATATTCCTCATGTCCCCTATTCACCACCATTTCCAGAAAAAGTCCATCCATGAGAGTAAGATTACAATGCGTTTTGTAATTATCTCTATGATGCTTGCAGTAATAAGTCTTGTAACCCTTAAGATTAGATAGTATGGAGAGAATTGTTGTTCTTGGAGGCGGCATAAGTGGCTATGGCTCAGCTATTTTAGCAAAGAAGGCGGGCAAAGATGTTTTCCTGTCTGATATGGGCAAAATCTCTGAACTATACCGTCAGCGATTAGAGCAGTGGGATGTAGAGTTTGAAGAGGGCGGTCACACTGTAGAGAAGATTCTCTCTGCCACCACAATTATAAAGTCGCCAGGTATTCCAGACAGTGCGCCAATAGTTGTTGCGGCGCGCCAGAAGGGTATTCCCGTAATCTCTGAGATGGAGTTTACAGCTAAGTATATCAAGGGCTCAAAGACAATCTGTATAACAGGTAGCAACGGCAAAACCACAACCACCTCGCTGATATACAAAATCCTTAGCGATGCGGGCTACAATGTGGCTTTGGGAGGCAATATAGGCGAATCTTTTGCCTACAGTGCAGCAACGGCTAAGTATGATTGGTATGTACTTGAACTGAGTAGTTTCCAGCTTGACGGCATGTTTGACTTCAAGGCAAATATTGCTGTGCTGATGAATATCACACCCGACCACTTAGACCGCTACGGCTACTCTTTCCAGAACTATATTGACTCTAAGATGCGTATTATCCGCAACCAGAAGAGCCGCGACTGTTTTATCTACTCGGCTGATGATAAGGTAATTACAGCAGAGATTGACAAGCGCGATATTGTCTCTCGTCAGCTGCCATTTATGGCACACAGTGCCGTTGCAAGTAGTTCAGGCGACGCCTTTTTGTGCGGAGATAGCTTTACTGCAAAGGTGGGCAAAAGGAGCGTTGAGATTGATACAAATAAGATGCAAATAAAGGGTCTGCACAACGCCTATGACGCCATGGCGGCTGCACTTGCTGCGCTGGCTGCTGGTGTTACTCCAGAGCAGATTGCAGCCTCAATTTACGACTTCTCGCCCGTTGAGCATCGCCTTGAGCCTGTGGCAGAGGCTGATGGGGTGGTATATATCAACGACTCCAAGGCTACAAATGTTGACTCTGTATGGTACGCCCTCCAGAGCATGACCCGCCCTGTGGTGTGGATTGCAGGTGGAACAGACAAGGGAAATGACTACGCTCCACTTAAGGAGTTTGCAGCCGAAAAGGTGCACACACTTGTCTGCATGGGTTTGGATAACAGCAAGTTAGAGCGCGATTTTGCAGGCATTATCCCAAATATTATCTCTACCTCAACACTTGATGATGCCATGCGCGCGGCAGTAGCTGCTGCAAAGAGTGGCGATGCGGTGTTGCTCTCGCCAGCCTGTGCGAGTTTCGACCTATTTAAGAACTACTGCCAGAGGGGCGAGCTATTTAAGAGTTGGGTAAACGATAATCTGAAGAAGTAGTATGCAACAGAGCGACAAGAGCCAAAGTGTGCCTTCGATACTCTCAAAGGTCAATATCCTGCGCGGCGATAAGGTGCTGTGGGTAATTATCACAGTGCTGTTTATACTATCAACGCTGGTGGTCTATTCGTCGGTGGCAAAGATGGGATATGCCGATATGGGCACAGGCACAAATGCCATATTTACAAAGCACCTCTTTGTTATGGCACTTGCTATTTTTACACTCTTCGGAACATATATGATGGGGGCAAAACTGCTCTACAAAGCCTCGCCGTGGGTCTATATTATCTGCCTACTGCTCACTCTGGGTGTCTATTTTTTTGGCAAGCAGGCAAATGGCGTAGCGCGATGGTATTATATATTTGGATTATCTGTGCAACCATCTGAGCTACTGAAAGTTGCAACAATACTCTTTCTTGCCAGACTACTCGACCAGGCGCAGAAAACCATAAACAAACAGCAGCTTATCCCCTCGCTAAACCCGCGCACTTGGAAGAGTACAAAACAGAAAAATATCTGGAAAAATGGCGTAGCAAAGATTCTGTTGCCCGTGGCTCTATCGGCGGCTGTGATTGTCAAGGCGCACAACTCCTCGGCTCTGCTTGTCTTTGGTATTGGCGTTGTGATGATGTTTATCGCAAGGGCTAAAAAACTTGAGATTGCGAAGTTTATAGCCATCGTTCTGCTACTCTTTGGAGCATACACCCTTGCTGGTGGCGGTCGAGGCAATACGGCAAGCAGTAGAATAAGCAGTTTCTTCTCCTCTTGGACCTCCACTGCCGAAAAAACACCAGTCTGGCAACTCTCTGACGCTCAGAGGGCTATGATTGCCATACACGACGGCGGAGTCTTTGGCGTAGGTGCTGGTCAGAGTGTTATGCGAGCCAAAATTACACACCCTGAGAGCGACTATATCTTCTCCTTCTTTGTTGAGGAGTATGGAGTTATTATGGGTATGCTGCTCATAATCCTCTACACATGGATTTTTGCCCGCGCAGTGAGCATCTTCAGGCGCAGTCGTTGGCTATTTGGCGGGATGCTTGCCGTAGGTATGGCTCTGCTTGTAACAGTGCAGGCAATACTACATTTTTTGGTCTCAACACACCTATTTTTTGAGACGGGACAAAATCTACCACTTATCTCCCATGGAGGAACTTCGATGATATGCACAGCTGCGGCACTTGGTATTATACTGAGCATCAGTCGTCAGGTAAACGACCGAACACTGCTACCACCAGAGGGTATTGCTGCCATGAGTGGGGAGAGTGAGGAGAGCGAAGAATTATAAGCTATGATAGAAAACCCAGAACATCGCCCTTGGCAGGTGTTGTCAAGCGAGTATTTAGACTCTAAACCGTGGTTTACAGTTCGTAAAGAGGCTGTAAAGCTACCCACAGGAGCCGTTGTACCTGAGTGGTATATATTTGAGTTCCCGCAGTGGGTAAATGTTATCGCCATAACCAAAGATGAAAAGTTTGTTATGATAAGCCAATATCGCCACGGCATTGGCACAACAAGCTACGAACTTGTCGCTGGAGTGTGTGATCCTGGCGAGAGCCCAGAGCAGAGCGCACGCCGAGAGCTGCTTGAGGAGAGCGGCTACGGCGGCGGAGAGTGGAGAGAGTTTATGAGCGTCTGCCCCAACCCGACAAACCACAATAACTTCTCACATACCTTTCTTGCCACAGGCGTAGAGAGGGTTGCCGAGCAGGTTACAGAGGCAACAGAGGATATTGTTGTACATCTGCTCAGCCGTGAAGAGGTACGCTACCTGCTTGATAACAATATGATGCCTCAGGCACTGCATGTTGCCCCACTGTGGAGGTGGTTTGCAGAGAACTAACAATAAACACTCACTTTTAACGACCATTTTGAGCAATAAGCCCCATTTTGTCTGTTTAAGTGAGATTTTGCAAGGCTTACGAAGGCACGAAAAGCGGAGCATAGGAGAGCTATGTGAGCATTTTCGAGACAAGTATAACGCGGCAAAAGCCGCTCAAACAGACAAAATATGGCTAGGTTAGATAAATATCTCTGGGCAGTTCGCATCTTCAAAACTCGTAGCGATGCCGCAGATGCAATTAGGAACAATAAGGTTACGGTAGGTGGAGCGTATGCAAAGCCGTCAAGAGAGGTTAAGGTGGGCGACAAGATTGAGGTCAAGCGCAACCTTGTAACCTACTCGTATAGGGTTGTGGCACTTATTGAGAATCGCCAGCCTGCGAAAAATGTACCCCTCTACTGCGAGAATATCACGCCTCAGAGCGAACTTGACAAACTCAATATCCCGCGCGAGACAATCTTCGTCTTCCGTGAGCGTGGCACAGGTCGTCCGACAAAAAAGGAACGCCGCGAGATAGATGCTGTTATGGAGGGGATGTACTTCGACGAGGAGGATTTCGACGAGGAGGAGTAGGTGTAGGCGCAGATAAAAGGCGCAATTTTTTTAGAGTCATTAGGGTCGATAGAGTCTCTAAGGTCTATAGGGAGCGCAACGGAAAAGATAGCGCAGGCATCGAGCCTACGCTATCTTTCTGCTTTGCAAAAGGGAGGTTAGAGAGGTTAGTGAGATTAAGGAGCGCGCTGATATTATATGCCATTAAGGGCGCAGCCCTTGTTATTCTTTGTTATTTCTGTTATAAACCGCGCCAAATCAAAGCATCCCCTCATGAGCATTTTGTTCATGAGGGATTTTTAATAAATTCTCTTTGTACTTTAGTACAAAAGTCGTATCTTTGCAGATTGCAGGCGTGTGTGCGTATGCGCGCATGCGATTGCAGAGTAATAGGAGCAAAGAGTATGCTGGAAAAGTTAGCAAAACAGACGGCGATATATGGCATAAGCACCATATTGGGCAGATTTCTGAGTTATCTGCTCACACCTTTCTATACCCGCATATTTGGCGTTGAGACCTACGGCATTATAACCGATGTCTATGCATTGATTCCTTTTGCCCTTGTACTGCTTACACTCGGTATGGAGAGCGGTTTTTTCCGCTTCACAGCAAAAGCTGAGGCTGCGGGTGGCGATGTTGAGAAGGCGAAGCAGAACATCTTTACCACAATGTGGGGCATAACCTCGTTAGCGGCAGCTATATTCTTTGCCGTGGTGGCTCTTTTCGCGCCAGAGTGTTCTAAACTTATGGGCGAGGCTTACACCTTGCATCCTGAGCATGTGGTAATTGTTGCAGCGATAGTATTTTTCGATGTTGCAGGCTGCATCCCTTTCTCAAGGCTTAGGGAGAGGGGCGAGGCACTGAAGTTTGTCTCTTTCAAGCTCGCCAATATTGTTATGCAGGTGGGCTTTGCGGTCGGTTTCTGGGCTATAGGTCTCTTTGAGAGTGATTTTGGCGTAGGTTGGGCTTTTGTGGCAAATCTTGCAGCAAGCACTATTACAACCGTGGCAGTTGTCCTATCTGGCAAGGCTGTGCCTAAGATCCACTTTGCACTGCTTGGGGCGATGTTTGCATATTCACTGCCACTGCTTATCTCCTCAATAGCGGGTACAGCAAACGAGTTTATAGACCGTCAGCTGATAAAATATCTTGTACCAGAGGGTGCAATGGCGCAGCTTGGAATCTATGGCGCGATAACAAAGATTGCCGTTGTAATGACACTCTTTACCCAGATGTACCGCCTTGCTGCCGAGCCATTTTTCCTTGCAAACTTCAAGAAGGAGGAGTTTAAGCTCTCAAACGCTGCGGCGATGAAGTATTACATCCTCGCCTCGATGATAATCTTCCTTGTCATAGCCCTCTACAGAGATATTTTTGCTCTTATTGTGGGTAGCGACTTTAGAGAGGGTGTATTTATACTGCCTGTTGTCTTGGGCGCAAATGTGCTTAGTGGCGTATGGCTCAACCTCTCTTTCTGGTACAAGAGAGAGGAGAAGACAGGTTATGCGCTGTGGGTCACACTCTCAGGTCTTGTGGCAAGCATTGGTGCAGGTTTTCTGCTTATCCCAAAGGCGGGGTATTACGGTGCAGCGTGGAGCAGATTTATAGCCGAGGTGGTTATGGTAGGCGTAAGCATAACGCTCAACCGCATACACTACCCTACTCCATACAACTTTAAGCGTATAACAGAGTATGTTGCAGTGGCACTTGTGCTATTCTTTGTCTCTGAGTGCGCGGCAGAGTGTGGTGTTGTGGTGCGATACTCTGTAAACACACTTCTGCTTATAGGGTATCTCTACTACGCTGTTAGGCGCGAAAAGATAGATGTTGTAGCACTTGTTAAAGCGATGATAAGACGATGAAATTCTCGGATATTATAGGACAACAGCAACTCAAAGAGCATTTAGTTCGCAGCGTGGATAGCGGTCGCATAAGCCATGCACAACTCTTCACCGGAGCGTGTGGCGCAGGCACTCTGCCGCTTGCTGTGGCGTATGCACAGTATATCCACTGCAAAAATAGGCACGATGGAGATAGCTGCGGCGTATGCCCCTCTTGCCGTCAGATTGCAGAGCTTGCCCACCCCGACCTACACTTTGTCTTTCCTGTAAATAAGCAGGGCAAAAAGAGCGGCGAGGTTGTGATAAGCACCGCTCGCGAGTTTATAGAGCTGTGGCGAGGCGTATTTACCAAGACAGGTGGCTACTTCTCGCCTCGTCAGTGGTTTGACACGCTCAACTTAGGCAAGACACTCAAGGGTGTAATATCGGCAAAAGAGTCTGAGGAGATTATTCGCCGTCTGAGCTTTAAGAGCTTTGAGAGCGACTATAAGACGATGATTATCTGGCTGCCTGAGACTATGAACGAGGAGGCGGCAAACCGTATTCTCAAAATCCTTGAGGAGCCGTGGGATAAGACGGTATTTATACTTGTGACCGAGAGGGCTGATTTGCTACTAAAGACCATCATCTCCCGCACACAAGAGGTTGCCGTGCCGCGCCTTACTGTCGATGACTTGCTACCTATAGCACTCCAGAGCCAAAGTGACACAACAAAAGCCCAGAGCATTGCGCGTCTTGCCTGCGGAGATTTGCTGGAGCTTAAGAGACTGCTTGGTCAGAGCGACGACGAGATTTCAAAGGAGAACTTTGAGGCTTTCTGCTCGCTGATGCGCCTAAGCTACAACGACAAGCACCTTGAGCTGATGAATCTTGCAGACGATATTTCGCAGCTCTCACGCGAGCGTCAGAGGGGCATGCTTACCGACTTTAGCCGCCTGCTACGCGAGGCGTTTATGCTACATGCGGGGGCAGAGAAGGCGAGCTACCTATGGGGCGAGGAGGCTGAGTTTTGCAAGAAGTTTGCTCCATTTATCGGTAGCGAAAACATAGAGCAGATTTTGTCTCAGATTGAGAGTGCAATGCGACAGATTAACCAGAACGGCAATCCGCGAATTGTATTTACACATTTTGTACTTGCCGCAAGTAAATTTATAAAGAGGCTCAAATGACACAGACCGTAATCCTTGCAGGGGGCAACCTATTAGAGTCAAAGTCTGCCATTGAGCGGGCAGAGAAGCTGATATCAGAGGGTATTGGCAGAATTATCTCTGCCTCTGCTTGGCACACAACCGAGCCGTGGGGGTTTGAGTGCGACAGAGCCTTTACAAACCGCGCCTACCTTGTTACCACCCCTCTTAGTGCGACAGAGGTGCTTGAGAGGCTGCTTGAGATTGAGGTTAGTGTGGGTCGCAACCGCGAAGCTGAGTATAGAGAGAAGGTGCTTAGGGGCGAAAACTACGCCTCAAGGGTTATAGACCTTGACATACTGCTCTATGGCGATAGAGTAACCGTAACACCACACCTGCAAGTGCCCCACCCAAGGCTTATGGAGAGGGATTTTGCACTTATCCCTATGTGTGAGGTGTTAGGCATAGAGAGCAGTCAAGGAAGAGATTATGTAAAACAAATTATTGAGAGATAGATGAGATACTTTTTAGCAATAGTGCTGTCAGTTACTCTGTTTCTGGGTTGTTTTAAGAAGACAACAACCGACACAGAACTGATTGTAAAGACCCTTATAGAGGCTAAATCAGGCGGAGATGATTTGCCCGCCACCGAGGTTATTGCATACGCCTGTTACACAGGCACAGACAAGTGGATGGTGGCAAGCTATGAGGATGCGTTAAATAGAATTGTCACAGACTCTACGGGTGTAAACAAAATCACTGTTCCCGATGTAGAGGGTGTTCCATACCTACGCGAAGAGGATAGTGGCAACTACACCTCGCTTGCACTGAATCAGTCGCCAGCACTTGTGGTTGTTGTATGCCCTGAGGTTAGGATGTATGCAACGCTGTTTAAGTACCTTAATGTAGTAAATTTGCCTCAGACATATATGACTCTGCTTTTGCACCCTTGGAAGACATCCCCTTACACCGAGGGTAGTGACAAAAAAGGCGGAGTGTGGCACATACAGCCACCTGTACCAGAGCAGAGTGATGAAGAGGTTGAAAGTAGCAAGTAGAACAACGATCAGACAATGAAAAATGCACAATTGATACTCAAAGTTGCGGTGGCACTGCTCTTTACGGGTGCCTTCCTATCTCGTTGCGCAAGCATTATGAGCCCAGAGGGAGGTCCAAAAGATACTCTGCCGCCTGTTATTACTGCCATCACTCCTGGCAACTTTGCAACAAACTTCAAAGAGAAGAAGATATACATAGAGTTTAACGAGTATGTTCAGCTCAAAGACCAGAATAAGGAGCTGTTTACCTCGCCAGCGATGAAGAAGACCCCGCTTGTAACCACTCGCGGCAAGGGCATTGTAATCACAATCCGCGATACTCTTAAGGAGAATACCACCTACGCCATTGACCTTGGTAGCGCAGTGAGGGATAACAATGAGGGCAACCCACTCAACGCTATGCGCTATGTATTCTCTACAGGCGATAAGGTTGATTCGATGATATGTTCGGGCTATACAGCAGACTCATACAAGGCAGACTCTGTAAGTAGAACATTTATCTGGTTTTTTATTGCCGACTCGTTGCCAGATACCCCAGATTACGACTCTACGATATTCAACCGTAAGCCCGATGCAATTGCTCGCGCACAGAACAACGGAATCTTTATCGCCCAGAATCTTAAGCCTGTGAAGTATCGCATCTACGCATTTGGCGACAAGAACGACAACCAGATGTATGAGCCAGGTACAGACCTTGTAGGTATTGTTGATTCGGCATACAACCCAGCTGAGATGCCGCCATTTTCAATATGGTTTGACTCGCTGCGCAGGTATCCTTCGGCAGAGCCTCAACTCTACTTCCGCATGTTTACAGACAAGGCGTTCAAGGGTCAGAGACTTGTAGAGGCTACCCGTCCTGCTCAGAAGCAGATAACCCTCTATTTCAACACCGCAAATCCGCAGATTGACTCTTTAGAGCTTGACTCTATACCTACCGATAGAATTATCTACGACCCTCGCACAAAGGGCAAAGATACGCTAAATCTATGGCTCAATGTCGCCGCAGAGCAGCTGCCAGATACCATTAAGGGTAAGATTACATACTACCGCCACGACTCTATCCGTCAACTTGTAAAGACCACAGAGCCGATAAAGGTTGCCTGGAAGTATATCGAGACCAAAGAGGAGCAAAAAGAGCGAGAGAAGGAGGAGAAAGAGCGTAAGAAGGCTGAGGAGCAGGGCTTGGAGTACAAGCCAAAGGAGAAACCAAATCCGTTCAAGCTCAAAAATGGAGCCTCTGGCGAGGTCAACCCTGAGAAGGGCTTTGATATCACTTTAGACTACCCTGCCGTAGCATTTGACAGCGTGGGCGTAAAGCTCTATAAGCTCTCTGGCGACGATAAAAACCCGACCGAAACCGAGGTTGCGAAGAGTTTTATCCGTGACACCCTCAACATAGGCAGATACTCTATAAAGGCTAAGTGGGAGAGTGCAACAAAGTACCGTTTCTATATTCCAAAGGGTGCTATAACAGATGTTATGGGTTATCAAAACGACTCTACCTCAACCACATTTACAACCTTAGACCCAGAGAAGTTTGCAAAGATTCTGCTTAACATCAAGGGCGAGGAGGGCAAAAAGTATATCGTCCAGCAGACCGACTCCTCTGGCAAGACTCAGCAGGAGATTGCAGGTGTTCAGAGCGGCAACTACAGCATAAACTATGTCTCTCCGGGCGAGATTCGCATCCGAATTATTGAGGATACAAACGGCAACGGAGTCTGGGACTCTGGCGATGTTGTAAATAGACTACAGCCAGAGCGTGCCGAGATGTATATCGGCGAGGAGGGCGAGGATATCTTCGCCACAAAGGCAAATTGGGATGTGGAGCTGACAATTGACATGAGCAAGGTATTCAAGCCTATGACCATGGAGAATCTTATAAAGATGCTTGATGACAAAGAGGCATCTCGTCTCAAGAAACTCTATGAGGAGTGGCAGAAGAAGCAGACCGAGCATCAGCACAACCAGAACGGCAACTCAGGTGGCATGATGGGCGGCATGAGTGGCATGGGCGGCATAGGCGGCATGATGGGCGGACTGAAAGGTATGACAGGTGGCGGCTCAGGCTCTTCAGGCAGATTGTTCTAACAGAGATTGATTATGAAAAGATTGTTAAAAATATCAGTAACACTATTTGCGCTGCTTATGCTCTGCACCTCTAAGGCTGAGGGGCAGCATGTTGTAGCTGTAACAACGGGCTACGGCATGGCAACCTCGCGCCTCTACCCAGCGCAGGAGACCCGCCCAATCTGGGGCACTTGGCAGGCGGGCGTATCGTGGAGATACTACTCTCTGCCACGCTTTGTAGGCGGCTTTGGAATTGATTTGGATTGGATGCAGCGCGGATTTTCATACGCTCCATACGCCTCTATATACGAAGATAAGAAGGACTATAAGTATTACCGCCGAAATGTAAATACGCTTATGATGCCAATAGTCTGGCAGCCGCACTTCTACCTATTCAAGAACACCCTAAGGGTCTATCTTGAGGCGGCAGTGACTTTCTCTTACAACTTTGCTTCGAGTTTTGAGAATCGTGAGCCTTACACCTTTGGCTCACTTGCAGGTCAGGGTCTTGATGTTGTCAGCGGCAAGTACAACATGAGGCGCGAGAGGGATAACCGCTTTGGCTTTGGCCTTGCTGGCGGTGGAGGTTTTGATATACTTATCAAGCAGTTGGAGATAGGTGTCAGAGCCCGTTACGACTTTGGTTACTCCGATATTCTGCGCAACCGCAACAAATACTACGACAACAAACTTGACCAGCAGCAGTACCCTGCAGAGAATCCGTTTTGGTACACCCCTCTGCGCTCGCCATTAGACAATCTGACAATAAGTCTCAGAGTCGGTTGGCGATTTAACAAAGATGGCTTTGCTGCTTGGTTTTACAAGCCAGATAAAAAAGAGAAACAGACAATAAAATTTGCACTATAATGGAGACTACAAGACAACAGAAGATTTCAAAACAGATTCAGAAAGATATCGCCGAGATTATCCAGCGAGAGTTCTCTCTGCAACTCAGAGGCACACTTGTAACTGTTACAACAGTAAGAGTTTCGGTTGACCTTGCATACGCTAAGATATATGTCAGCGTCTTCCCTTTTGACAAGGCACAGAGCGTTCTCTCTCTTCTTGAGGAGCAGAACAGGGCTATCAGAGGTGCGCTTGGCAACCGTATGCGCAACCAGGTAAAATCTATCCCAGAGTTGCAGTTCTTTATTGACGACTCTCTTGAGTATATTGAGAATATAGACAATCTGCTATCAAAATAGTGGTATGAAGTGGCTCTTTGCACTCAGATACCTTGTATCACGCTCGTCTCACTCTGTGATAAATATTATTGCTACAGTGAGTCTTGTCTCTGTTGCAATACCCGTGGCAGCGATGGTTATCCTGCTCTCGGTATTCAACGGTTTTGAGGGTGTTGTCAAGAGTCTGTATGCAGATAGCGATGCCGATATAGAGATTACATGCACAGGTGCAGTGCCCCAGAGCCTTAAAGAGATGGTACTAACCACTAAGGGGGTCCGTGCGGCAAGCATTGTTGCAGAGGGCGAGGTTATTGCCCGCACAAAAAACCGCGAGACAACACTCAGTATCAGGGGTGTAGAAGATAGCTATTTTGATGTTATGCCCCTTGAGAAGAGTATGGTTAAGGGGGATAGAAGGCTTAGCTTAGGCGAGATTGACTACGCCCTGATAACCAACGATGTATCTCAGATTTTGGGCATTTACACCACCGCTCTGACAGATATGACCCTCTACTCGCTCAAGGGCGCAGATATTGGCTCACTGCTACCCGTACACGGAATTAGCAGTTGCAAGGTGGCTATTGGTGGCGTAGTAAGCTCTTCACAGCAGTTCAAAGGCTCAGCCATAGTCCCACTTAGGACTGCAAAAAAGCTCTTCGGAGAGGGCTGTGCATCAAAAGTGGCAGTAAGCTGTTCTGACGATATTGCAGTTGTCAAAGCCAGGCTGCAAGAGCTTGATTTTGAGGGGTGTACAATAAAGACCAGAGCCGAGAAAAACGCCGTCTTCTACCAGATTATGAAGTATGAGAAGTGGGCAGTATTCTTTGTAGCACTGTTAGTGCTTATAATCGCCTCACTATCTATTATCGGCACAGTGATTATGCTTATTGTCGAGAAGAGGGACGAGCAGCAGACACTACTATCGCTTGGAGCAGACAGCAGCTTTATCCGCGGCATATTTATCCGCGAGGGTCTGCTTATCTCCGGCATAGGCGGGGCTGCAGGGCTTGTGACGGGTATTGTTATTGTGCTGTTGCAAGAGTGGTTTGGCATAATTAAGATGCCCAATGCGGCATTTGTTGTGAACAGCTATCCTGTTGACTTGCAGGCAGTTGACATTATAATGATATTTATAACTTTTGTTGCAATTGCGTGGAGTGTATCGCATATTGCAGCAAGAACAATGATAAAACGATGATAAGAAGGAGTTTTTTTCTACTAATAGCACTGCTCAGCCTTGCAGTTGGCTGTTCGCGCAGGCAGACTATTCCAGACGACACGCTTGCCGAGATTTTCCGCGACGCCTATCTTACAAATGCCTACTTAGGTATCAAACACATGCCGTTAGACTCTATAGCCATTTATGAGCCTATGCTCAAGCACCATGGTTACACCCCAGAGGATTTCAGATATACAATCGGTAACTTCTCTCGTCGAAAGAGTGCGCAGCTTGGTACGGTGCTAAAAAATGCAGAAAATCAGCTCACTGCACTTGCCACAGAGTATGAGAAAAAGGTTACTGTGCTTGACACAATCCGCAATGTGGCTGTTCGTCGTTTCAGCCGCACGGTTGCTACCGACTCACTTATTGAGATTAAAAAGATAGCCGATACTACAAAACTCAAGTATGTTGTCGAGAATATCCAGCCAGGCTCATACTCTGTAAGGTATATCTACAACTACAAAAAAGAGGAGCCAAAACGCAGCAAAAACCGCAAAATAAACCCTGCTGACCAGCTTACCCTGCGCGGCTCACTGCACATTGAGACCCACTCTGGCAGCACAAAGAACAACTACTCCTACAATCTAAGAGAGAGGGAGTCTATCCGCCGAACAATACCTGTTGACACGGCAGGCAGCAAGATTGTTATCATCTTTGCCAAGCCATCAGATGCTCGTCACAAGATTCGCAAGCCCGATATTACCATATCAGACCTTGTTATTACCTACACTCCAGACGAGACAATGGCTATAGACTCGCTCTTCAAGCAGTATGTTGATATAAAGATTTTTGACGATGTCTTCTTCCCAGATACGGCAGATAGCCTCACACTTGCTACTCACTGATGAGGGTTTTTATAGCAATCCGTTACTAAGAGTAGATGCAACAACCAAAGAGATACTCTCTATTGAGCAGTATGGCGCAGATTTAGACTTTCAGGCTGGCGTAGAGTTCTATTCGGGCATACTCTGTCGCGGATTTGTCAACTCTCACTGCCACTTAGAGCTATCCTATCTCAGAGGGGCGATAAACGAGGGGTGCGGATATGCGGCTTTTGCAGGTGCTATGGCAGCGGTAAGGGATAACTTCTCAGAAGAGTTACGCCTTGAGACTATAAAAAGTGCCGACAGTGATATGTGGACACAGGGCGTTGATGCGGTAGCCGATATTGTAAACGACATCTCGTCGTTTGAAGTAAAGGCTGCAAGCAATATCCACTACCACTCATTTGCCGAGGTTTTCGGACTTAAGAAGAGTAATATAGAGCTATGCAAACAGCTTGCTACTCAGCCAAATACATCGCTTACTCCACACTCAACATACTCTATCCAGAGTGCAGACTTTGACACAGTGTGCCACAGTGGCTCTGACCCTCTCTCTATCCACTTTTTAGAGTCCGAGGGCGAACACCTATTATATAAAGGTAATGGTAGCCTTGCTGAGTGGTACAAAAATGTTGGCTTTGAGTGCGATTTTCTCCACCACGCCTCCCCTGCTGCACGAATTGTGGCTACAGTGCCCGCCTCCCGTAGCGTAATGCTTGTACACAACTGTTTTGTAACCCAAGAGGATATAGATACCATTATGAGCCACTTCACAGCCCCCGTCTATTGGGTGCTTTGTCCGCGCTCAAACAAATATATCTCAGGCTCACTGCCACAGAGCGTTGAACTACTGAGAAAAAACAGACTTAATATCTGCCTTGGCACCGATTCACTCGCCTCAAACCACTCGCTAACAATGCTTGAGGAGATAAAAGCCCTGCCCGAAGTGCCTCTCTTCGAGAGACTGCATTGGGCAACCACAGCAGGAGCCGCTGCCCTTGGCATCCAAAACCGTGGCTTGATAAATATTGACGGAGTAGATTGTGCTTCCATGCAACTTACTCCTCAAAGCCGCTCCAAACGAATACTGTAGAACCTGTACGACTCTTTGCCGCACAGCGGGCTACGCCCTTATAGCATAGCGGTATATGGATTCGCGCGCTGTTATTGTATGCCATTAAGGGCGTAAGCTCGTTGTGATTCACTGTTATTCTTTTGCTATTCTGCTAATTTTCTGCGCACCAAGACTAAACCACCGTAATTTTTGCTATATTTGCACTATGAAACAACTAAAAAGTATTTTTTGCAATAGTCACCCTCTGGGGCATGTAGTTTGGTCGGCAGTTTTGTTTGCGGCAGGTTGGGCAATCAGTGGTGGTGGAGCGTTGGTGTTAGTAGCACTTATGCCGCTGCTTATATTGAGTAGCAAGTATAGCGGCTCGGCGCGTGATACGATGAAATTTGCAGGCTGGGCTGCCCTTACTTTTGTGCTATGGAATTTAGCTACGGTGTGGTGGGTATGGAACGCTGCGCCGATAGGCACTATAGCGGCAACAATTGTCTCCTCTTGGTGGAATCTTGTGCCTATAACTCTCTACCATATTGTCTCTAAGCGCATGAGCAAGGCTGTAAGCTATATTCTGCTTATAACTGCATGGATTGGCTGCGAGTATATCTATATTCAGGCTCCTGCGATGTCGTTCCCATGGCTTGTTTTGGGCAACGCCTTTGCCTACACACCTTGGGCGGTGCAGTGGTATGAATATACTGGCGTCTTGGGTGGCACACTGTGGGCTTTGGTTGTAAATATTACCGCCTTTGAGTTTAGAACATACCGCACAAGTGGCAAGTGTGCAGCACTTACAGTGGCATTTGTACTGCCTGTCACTCTCTCGCTTGTGCTCTACTTTGCAAACTCGCCAAATAGTGAGAAATACAGTCTAAGAGAGGATGTTACCGTGTCGGCTATTCAGCCAAATGTTGACTGCTACCGCAAGTTTGACGGCAGCAACGAGGCTCAGCAGCAGAATCTTATGAACTTGCTAAGAGAGGTGCCGGACTCTGCACAGTTTGTCCTTATGCCTGAAACATCGCTTGCAGCAAGGGTTAATGAGCGATTTATTGCTGCAACACGCATTGTACAGAGCATTATTACCCATCTTAAGCTCAACCGCTCTGAGGCTATGGTCATTGCTGGAGTAGAGAGCATTGTCCCATACGGCAACCATCGTAAGAGTGACACAAACCGCAGAACGCGCGACGGGGTATATTTCGACATCTTCAACTCCTCTATAGGTATGACCGATGATATGACAAATATACCTATACACCACAAGGGCAAACTTGTAATCGGCGTTGAGACCCTGCCAGCGTGGTTTCGTACAGGCGGAATATTTGAGGTTGATTTGGGTGGCACAGCAGGGCAGCTTGGCATTGGCACTACCGCAAAGCCTTTTACACACAACAACATAAAGATAGCCCCTGCAATCTGCTATGAGGGTCTTTATGGCAACTTTATGGGCGAGTATGTAAGAAATGGCGCGCAAATTCTGAGCGTAGTCTCAAACGACGGCTGGTGGGGCAACACCCCTGGTCACAGATACCTATTTGCATATTGCCGCCTCAGAGCCATCGAGCATCGCAGAGATATTGCCCGCAGTGCCAACACAGGAGTATCTGGCTTTATAAACTCGCGTGGCGATGTTTTGCAGAGCCTTGGCTGGGAGGAGAAGGGGGTAATTACCCAGACTCTGAAGGCAAACGACTCTCTTACCTTCTACAGCCGCCATGGCGACTACTTAGGCAGAATTTCGCTATACATAGCCCTGCTCTGCCTGCTATATACAGTTGCCGTGCAGTCTAAAAAACGATTTTACCTTGATTAAATAGAATACTATGAACTATACAGAGACAATCGACTATCTATTTAACACCCTGCCCTCTTTTCAGCAGGTGGGAGCATCAGCATACAAGCCTGGGCTTGAGCGAGTTAGTGAGTTCTGCCGCAAGATTGGCAATCCTCAGCGTAGCTACTTTGTAATCCATGTAGCAGGTACAAATGGCAAGGGGTCGGTCTCTAATATACTCGCCTCGGTGCTTCAGCAGGCGGGTTATCAGGTGGGACTTTACACCTCTCCGCACCTTAGAGACTTCCGCGAGAGGATTAGAGTTGGTGGCGAGATGATTTCAAAGCAGAAAGTTGTCAACTTTGTCAGCAAGTACCGCAAAGATATGGAGGAGTGTTCGCTCTCTTTCTTTGAGATGACAACAGTTCTTGCCTTTGACTACTTTGCACAAAGCGATGTCGAGGTTGCCGTTATTGAGACAGGTCTTGGTGGCAGACTCGATGCAACAAATATTGTAATTCCTGCCGTGAGCATAATCACAAATGTAGGTCTTGAGCATACAGCACTACTTGGCGACTCACTACCTAAAATTGCACGCGAGAAGGGCGGTATAATCAAGAAGTCAATACCTGTAATCCTTGGCGAGAAGAATCCTGCCTATAATCTTGTAATAGAGGAGATTGCAGCCGACTGCCGCTCAAATGTAATCTATGCTCAGGAGGCATTTACCTGCACTCGTCAGCAGAATGAAGGTAGCGTGCAGGTCTTTGATATGATTCGCACAAGAGACAACCAGCAATATACCCTTCGCCTGCCACTACTTGGCGAGTATCAACGCGAGAATATCGCCACTGTATGCGCTGCGGCGGACTATCTGCATGAGAATACTCCGCTATCAATCAGCCGCCGAGCCTTTGTTGAGGGCGTAAGGGAGACACTGAACACCACCTCCTTTAGGGGTCGCTGGGAGAGGCTCTCAAGCAGCCCAAATATAATCTGCGACACAGCACACAACGCCCACGGCATGGCTTGGGTGGCAAAGCAGCTTGAGACAAGTGTGACAGATGGCAAGTTATACTGCGTGATGGGTTTTTGCGAGGATAAGAACTTCGAGCAGATGCTTAGTCTGATGCCTAAAAACGCACACTATATATTCACTCAGGCAACACAGCGCAGAGCCGCAACCCTTGAGAGTATTGCAAGCGTGGCAGAGAGGCTATCCCTTGACTTTGAGTGCATTGAGGGGGTAAACAATGCTGTCAATCATGCAAAGAGCCTGCTTAACGAGTACGACACCCTTTTTATAGGCGGAAGCACATTTGTTGTGGCTGAAATTTTAGAGCAATGAGTAGCCTAAACGATAGAATTACAATCTATGGTGCTGCTGCGCTGACAGACTCTGAGCTGCTATCTATCATCCTTGATAATGAGGAGCTTGCAGAGAAGATTCTATCAGGGCACACCCTCTCTGAGCTGTGCCATAGCTCAATATCGCGTCTTAGGATGGTTGACGGACTTGGCATTGCCCGCGCTGCAAAGATTGCCGCCGCAGCCGAGCTTGGTCGCAGGATGGCAAAACATGAGAGCAATAATATTGTACAAATCAGAAATTGCAACGACGCTGTTGAGGCACTGCGCCCGATATTCGAGGGGCTACAACACGAGGAGTGCTGGGTAATATTTATGACCTCCTCTTCAAGGGTTATTGAGCGTATGAAAGTGAGCCAGGGCGGAGTACAAGCCACTGTTGTCGATAACCGTCTTATCACTAAGCGCGCCCTTGAGCTGCTCGCCTCACAGGTTATCATCGCCCATAATCACCCCTCTGGAGCCGCTACACCAAGCAAGGCAGACCAAGATATGACCTCACGCCTAAAATCGGCACTGTCACTCTTTGATATTAACCTTGCCGACCATATCATCATCTCTTCAGCGGGTTTCTACTCGTTCCGCGGACAGGGACTACTTTAATCTGGCGCGCGAGGCGGAAAAGTAGCGCGCATTTAGTAGGGAGTTAGAGGTTGTTAGAGGTAATTAGAGGAAATTAGGGGGGGCTTTGATAACAGATAATAACAGTGAATAACAACGGGCTACGCCCTTAATGGCATATAATAGCAGCGCACTTTTTTGTAGGGAATTTAAGGAGTTTAGCGAGATTAAGGAGGTTAGGGAGCGCGCTTACAGTACAAACTAAATTTAGCTATTTTCGGATTTAGGGGAAATGGCTTCCAATTTGTTTGCGCAGTTATTTTAAGAGTTATTGCAGGCTATTTTTGCTTGTAATTTTAGGCGCATAGTTTAATACTATGTAACGACAAATTACAAGGAAAAAGAGTCGCAAGAAACTTAAAAGAACAAAGCAGACAAGTTGGAAACCATTTCCTTGCCTCCTTAGAAGGTACGATGAAAAATAGAGTCCTTCGCTCAAACTTGTTTGAAAGCGAAAAGGACTCTATTTTTTAGCGTAATAGCCGTAGGCTATCCTAAATCCGCAACTGCCACTAGCAAAACACAGTTTTGCCGAAAGTCTTTTGGGTCCCTTTTCTTCAGAAAAGGGACGGTACTATGCAAAATTACTCAACCTCAACAAAAGCGATTTTGCTCTCGTCGCGGGGTTTTACCTCTGGTGTTTCGTCTGGGTAGCCGATAGCTATAGCGAACTGTAGTGCATAGCCATCTGGCAGGTTGAGTGACTTAAGGAATTTCTCGCCTACTTTTGAGTTCATAAATCCCACAGGGCTACCAAGGCAGCAAGTTCCCAGCCCCAGCTCGTATGCGGCGAGCATTATATTCTGACCGAGTATGCCGCAGTCAACACCTGCGTATGCTGTTGGCTCGGCAGCCACAAATATCACAGCGGGGGCGTTGCGGAACATATTTTTGAAACCATCTGTAAGCAGGTGGTCGCCAAATGGTGTGCCTTTTACTGTTGGCACAAATGCCTCTGTGCAGCTGTCAATCCACTCTTTGCTATCTACGATGCGGACAGCCCATGCCTGACGATTCATTGCATTTGGAGCGGCAATACCCGCACGGGCAACTGCAAGCAGTTTCTCGCGCTCAACGGGAGCATCCTTGTAGTTACGGATGCTACGACGAGCATGTATAGCCTCAATAACGCTACTCTTTGGCTCCTCCTTTGGAGCTGTAAACTTCAGTGCAACAAGCGCAGTTGCACAGATGACCAAAATAATTACAATCTGTTTCATTTTTAGGTATGTTTTATAAGATTATGTGCCACAATCTCGCTTAAGTCCTTGATACTCTGCCTTGTTGTTCTGCCAAGTGCCTTTTTGCAGAGCGGGCAGGCGGTTACAAGAGTTGTTGCCCCTGTTGCCTCAAGTTCACGGGTCAGCGAGGCAGATATTTTGAGCTGCTCTGAGTCGGTTATTACCGTATTTGCAAGCGAGGAGCCACAACACAGCGCGTTGCTGTGGTGGTGCTTCGGCTCAATAAGGGTGCCTAAGGCTGTAATTACCTCTCTTGGCTGAGAATATATCTTACTACCTCTACCAAGTTCGCAAGGGTCGTGATATGTAAAGGTCTGAGTATCAGATTTTTCAACAGCTATCTTACCCTGATTTATAAGGCGCAGAATATACTCAGAGTGGTGCAACACCTCTATCCCTTCAAGGTTGTAGTCCTCCTTAAATACTCTCAGACATATTGGGCAGGAGGTTACAAGGGTTGTTATGCCATGTTTTTCAAAAAGAGACTTGTTGTAGGCTACCATTTTTCGTGCCGAGTCTGTCTCGCCAGAGAGTTTTAGCGGTCTGCCACAGCACACTCCTCCGTCTCTATCTGCCCACCAGACATCCTCGCCCGCAGCGTCGAATATTGTCTGCATAGCAGTCAGAGTATGGGGTGTGAGCATGGTCATACAGCCAGCAAAGTAGCCCACCTTGCCACTGCCCTCAGAGCGGTCCAGACCCTTGAAGTAGTCGTATCTTCGCTCGCCAGGCAGGTTTCGCATAGAGACTCTGGAGTTGAGTCTAAGGGCGTTGAGGTCTATGCCTACAGGGCACTTATCGGCACACCTACCACACATAAGGCAGTCTGTGGCAGTGGTTATGGTAAGATTGTTTAACCTCCTATCTCTTAGGTAATAGACCGACTGCACGCTGTTGTGCCCCAGCTCGCTCTGCAACTGACAAGGGTCTATGCAGATACCGCAGCGGGAGCAGGCTTGAACTTGGAAATTATCGTAGCTACCCATGCAATCCTTTACCTTGAGACGGTAATTTCTTAGGAAAATAAGCGGAATCTCAGTAAAGATGTGCATATACCTTGAGTGCGGCATGGCAATAAAGAAACAGCCGAGCATTGTTGAGTAAAACCACCACACAGGCTCATAAATACTCTGTAGCGCGCTATGGCTAAAGATATTAGCAAGCACTTCGCCACAGCTACTTGTTAAAAATCCACCTCCGCCATAGAGTGCGGCAGTGACCGATTCAGCTACAAGGCGTGCGGGAAAGATAAACCAGAGTGCAGAGAGGGCAACACGGTCGCCTGTGGTGTGTTTTGTGGTCTTTTTCATACCCAACGCCTTTGAGCGCAACCTCTTAAACCAAGCAAGTGCTACGCCCGACAGCACAACAGCAAGCAGACCATCCATTATGTGGTCAAAAACGGGGATATGGTTATCTAACCCTGTGGCAAAGTATCTAAAGAATACATGACCCTGTAGAGGCACAAACTCTGCCCCCATGTAGGCTGTGGTCTCAATCCAGCCCACAGCAATAAGCAGAAACCAGCCAAAGGCAAGGCTACAGTGCATATAACCCAACAACGGATTGGTGCGGAAGATAGACAGATGCAGTAGTGACTCTCTTATTACCTCCCAGACCGATTTTAGGGTTGCAGTAGTTGGAATGCCCTTAAAAACAGCTCTTTTATCCTCTGTTGACAGCTCTACAAACCATGAGACATAGCGGTAGGCGACAGTAATAAACATTACTACCGCGCCAACTATAAATGGTATGCAAAAATGCGAATAGAACATACTTTTACAACTAAAAATCTCCCAACTTGCGTTTTATCAACATCACAACACCGCGAGTATTTATTCCCCTTGGGCAGAGCAGACGACACTTGCCACAGAGCATACACTTGTTCATCTCTTCGTATGCACCAGCGTACTCTCCCCTACGCACAAGGGTATGTACCTTACGAAAGTTAAATGTGGTCAGATTGCCCGCCGTGCAGCTTGCTGTGCATGAGCCACAACCTATGCACCCCTGCAACTGAGGCATCTGAGCGAGTA
Organism: uncultured Alistipes sp.; assembly: GCA_964541245.1. GTDB lineage: Bacteria > Bacteroidota > Bacteroidia > Bacteroidales > Rikenellaceae > Alistipes. The sequence goes on along the minus strand of CAZIPR010000002.1, from coordinate 9,787 downwards.
TCTCGTCACTCTTGCCAAGGTTATTGGCATCAATGTCAATTACCCTCGGTTTTGATATTGTAAATCCGAAATTAGAAGCCATTTGTCAAATAATCAATAACCCTATGAGCAGCCACAGTGCCTTCAGTAATCGCCTCGCCAATAGTCTTTGGTGCGGTAATCGTTCCAGCGGTAAAGATGCCATCTACGCTGCTCAACACGCTATTTGTAAACATATCTCGCGGTCTGAAAAAACCGCTATCAGCCACCTCCAAGCCCGATGTAGAGGCTATAAAGGCGTTGTCGTCGTTTGCCCTCATGCCAACCATAAGCACAAGCATATCAACAGACATCCTCAGCGGTCTTCCTGTCAGTGTATCCTCAGCCTTAATCTGCACCTTAGAGTTGAGCAGAGGGCTTGCCTCAGAGATTCTACCGCGGATAAAGTGGATGTTATACTCTATCTGTGCGCGATGGTACAGCTCCTCATAGCCTGGACCAAACATACGCATATCCATATAGAAGTTGAAAATTTCAGCCTTTGGGAAGCGTTTTTTCAGCTCTATAGCCTGCTTTACACCTGTTATGCAGCAGACTTTTGAGCAGTGGCGTTGGCAGACCTTCTCGTCACGCGAGCCTACGCAGTGTAGGATAGCAATCCTCTCTGGCTCCTCGCCTGTCGAGGTCTTAACCTCCCCACAGTTCATCATCCGCTCTATGTCCGCCGAGGTAAAGACATTGTCGTATATGCCGTAGCCATACTCCTCTTTGATTGCCGCATCAAACAGCGTAGCTCCACTACAAACCACTACTGCATCACAGGCAATCCTCTCGCCACTTGCAAGTATTACCCTTTTAGGCTCTACGGCAACCACTTTGCAGCCCAATCTAACGCCTATTCCGCTCTGCTGCACCTCTTTTATCATTGGACCAACCACATCAGAGGCTGGAGTGAAAGATGGAAATAGCAGATGCCACGAGGCGACCTTGCCACCAAGTTCTCTACTCTGCTCTACTATTATCGGTGTGGCTCCAAGTGTTTTCAGAGTCAGTGCCGTCTGCAAACCAGCAACACCACCACCTATTATTACAACCTTTTTACCCATATTAGAGTGACTTCATTTTATATAGGCTCGACACTCTGTTTCCATTTACCACAGCCTTGTCGGGCTTGCCAATATATTTTCCGTTTTTGCCAAGATATTTTGTTGCAGGGTCGTACTCTACCCCCATCTTATCAAGCAGCGGCTCAACATTTACTTGATGCATCTGCATTCCCAACTCCCACGGGTCGTAGCCAAGCACAAGACCCGCCATCTCTTCGTAGGTCAGCACAGGTATTCCACAACCATTTGCGCCGTATGTTGTACCCTCCATCTCGGCAATGGTATATTGCCACTTATCAAGGAACATAGCGCAGCCAGGGCAGTTGCAGACAATAAAATCGGGTCTATATGGAGCCATGCTCTCAAGTTTCTTCTGCGAGTTGGCAACCGAGTAACCACGATTTGCCTGAACAAGGTAGTTTCTAAAGCCAAAACCGCAGCAGTGCCTACGCTCAGGGTAATCAACAACCTCTCCGCCCCACGACTCAATCATACCTGCAAGCACATAGGGAAACTCCGAGCCACCAATACCCTTTTTAGGGAAAATCTTAGCATAGTGGCAACCGATATGCTCTACAACCCTCAGAGGCTCGCCTGTGCGAACATTTATCAGCGGGCGGGTCATCTTCTGTGCAATCTGCTTGCGGAAGTGGAAGATAACATCAGAGGTGTGGGCAAGGTTTTTAGGCTTTACAAGCGTTTTGCCCGTAGCTTTGTAGAGAGTCTCTGCTGCGCGCTCTTCAGTGTGCGGAAACTCCTCCCAAGTGGCAAGAATCTCCGTATATACACCAAACGAGGTGATGCAGGAGGAGACAAAATTCTCATATCCCGCCTCGTTCATAAGTGCAAACTGACGCGCCACAACAGCCATTATCGTATCAAGCGGCACAATATCCGAGTGGTAGCCTATGCCTGTGCAGGAGCTATGCAGTGGGTCGTCAAGTATATCTTTGCCCAACTCCTGACTTAAAATCTTCAAAAAAGCCTTCTCACTGCCAGGAAAAAAGTTCTGGCGGATGCAACTGCGTGCGTAGTAGTATCTGTCGTCGGCAATACTTTTCTGGTACTCCTCCCAATTGTTTCTTCTCATTGCTCAGAACTATTTTTTGTAAAGGTATCGAGCATATACTCTCTATTTGCACCATCATACCCCATCTGGCGGGCTTTGCGCTCAGAGTGCTGCTCAATTGTATCAAAGAAAGCCTTACCACCGCTCAGCTCAAAGATGCGGTGTAGCTGTTCAAGCGAGGTGTCATCTATACGGCGCAATGCACCTGCCCCCTCAGTGCGATAGGCAGAGGTAAAAAGTGGATAAATATCCTTATCGTTATTATAAATCCAACGCCACACGCTCCCCTGCTCTGGGTGCAGGTCGGGGTCTATGGCTCGCGGAATTATACAGTAGCCTGTGCGCATTATATTCTCGCCAATTGTACGCTTTAGAGCCAACTGCTGACGACCCTTTTCGCTCTCCACAAAAAAGCCCAACTTCTGAGACAAGTATCTCAGTGCCTGGATGATATAACCTGGTGTATTACCTCTTGGACAGCGAGGACGGCAAGACATACACTGTCCGCAGTACCATATTGTCTCGCTGCGCAGCAGTGCCTCAATACGCTCATCATCACGCGATTGCACAGTCTCTGCAATTTGACGGGGGTCGTAGTCATAAAACTCGGCAGCAGGACATATTGCAGTACAAACACCGCAATTCATACACGCCTTTAGCCCCTCGTGCATGCGAACATCCTCCATCAACATATCGTAGTAACTCATAACCCGAAACTTTGCCTGCAAAGTTATTGATATACAAGTGAATATTTATCGGTAAAAATACCGACAACCAAATTTTTCCAACATCTTTAGCTACGAAAATGATAGTATGCAAGAATAGCATCATGCTAAGAGCCTATTTTGGAATCTATTTTGAGATTATTTAAGAACTAACGAACTATACTGCATTTGAGATAATTCCATTTTACCGAACAAATAAATGCCAAATTACCGAAAAATATTACTCCAAATTGCCGAATTTAGGATTTTTTGATTACTTTTGTAGTGCAGGGTTGGGTCCTGCCAAGATCAAAAAGTTGGGGTAATTCTTTTGTAAAAACTCTCTCAAAGCAGACTATCGAAACTATTATTATCAGTTTCGATACATCTATTTATTAACATTATCAATGAAATTATTATGGATGGTAAAATGTTTACTAAAAAAGAGACAGAGTTAGAGCAAGAGCAGCTTATAAAAGCCAAAAATATGCTTACAAATAGCAACTTTACAATTCTTGAAGTTTGCCACAGATGCACGCCTGAGCTAACTGTTTCGCAATTTATCAAGAGCTTTAGGCTGCTATTTGGATATACTCCCGCAATGCTCAGAAAGAGCCTTAAGGAGTAACAAAAAATAGCCAGAGCGTTACAATCACAATTACTAACCTCTGGCTAAAAGTGTAAAAACTAAAATTGGGTTGTGGGGATAGTCTTTTGAGTTAATACCCAATAGTCTGAAGTCCAGACCAAAAAGTATCAGTCATCAAAACAGACTAAAAACCGACCATCGGGGTTTGACCCCCGACGGTCAGCGCGTGTGTTGCATTACAGAGCGAAATAACCTGTATACTGGTTAGACTCTGTAATAACGGTAATAGTGTAAACACCCTGCTGTGTAGGTGCATCCACGCTCACAAGACAAGATGTATCCACTGTTGTTGAGCTTACTAACTGACCCATTGAAGAGATCTGAACAGTAGCCAAACCCTCTGGCTCGTCAAATGTAAGCTCAATTGTGCCCAATGCCCTGCAAAGCACTGCTGACACATTGTCAGCACCTGCTACAGAACGGGTAATGTCGTCAGATGTAGAAGACTTACTTCCTGTAAATACAATTTCTTCACTATCTTCTGGAGTAGAAGATTGAGACTGCGCCGCTGCTGGTGTAGCTACTACAACAGCAAAAGCTAATACGGCAAAAAGTAGTTTTTTCATAATAGTTTGTTTAATTGTTAAATGAGTGATGCAAAATTAGGGAGAAAATCTCTTATCTCCCTATTTTCGCATATCCCAAATGACTTTATTAAGCTATTGATTATCAACCACTTGCCAAAATTTAATCACCCTAACAGTTTTTCGTCCTATTTTTTGCATCAAATTCGGCGCATAAATCCCTATAATGTTGCTCTATTGTTGTATCGTAGCTATTTATTCGTAGTCTGTGCCTAAGTATATTTCTATAGTTATAGTATGTCTTGCAAGAGATATTCATAACCAAACATATAGCTGGTTTTGAGATATTTAGGACTATCATACATAACAGACTCAACTCCATATTTGACAGACTTGCATATTTGCCCCTCAAATAGTCAATTATACCAGGGTGCTTAATATTTATCAAATCCTGTATAATCCTTAGAATCTCATTTGCATTATCACACTTCAGCTCTTTAGCTGTACTACACTTTGTAAGTATGCTCTCCATCTTTGAAGCATAGGACTCCTTATCACCCTTATGATATGCCGTGGTCTCTAAAATCCGTTTCAAAAACTCAATATGGCGACTAATCATCTCATCAGAGAGTAGCTGTTCTCTATAACCACGAATATTCTCATACTCAGATTTCATCTGTGAAATCATCTCTCTATACTCCAAAATTTGCCTCTCCTTTTCAAGAATATAGTTCTTTCGCCAATTTATTATCCACAACACCACAAACAGCGATAAAAGTATTGAGACAACTGTAATTATCAGTTGATACTGCTCTCTTCGCTCCAAATACTCATTATGCTGCCTAAGTATATCATTTCTATACCTCTCTTGCAACTCTGGGATAACATGGTTTTTCTCGGCAAAGTAGAGTGAATCACATATACTTAGAGCTTTACAACTGTGTTTGTATGCCTTGGCAAAATTATTCTTATCTCTATATATCTGGCTCAACAAATATTCTAATTCAAGATTTAAGCGAGAAGAAATATTTGGATTACTTCTAATTCTGTCTATATACTCTAATGCTCTATCTAATTGACCTATATTGACAAATATTCTTACCAAATCGAAGTAATAGTGACAAGGATATTGACCATTATTATACCTACAAACTGCATTATTCAAAATCTCTAAAGCTGCATTGTAATCTCTTTCAACATGTATGACATTAACAGCTTTTGATTTATTCAAACTCAATATCCTCATTGTATCCCTTAGCTCTTCTGCAAGAGAGAGTGTTGTACTAAAATATTGTTGGTATATTTCAGAGTCGCCCTGGATGTAGCACATATCAAGGGCTCGGATATACGACCGTAGGGCGTTCTTCTTGTCGTTATTTTGCAGGAAAGTTTCGGCGGCAGAGAGGTATTTGGCAAGGGCTATCTCTGCATAGTTTTGTGACTCATACATCCGTCCTAAGGCGTTTGCTGTCAAACCCTTAAGATGGAGGTTAGTTGAGTTTCTAAGCAGTTCGTCAGTAACCGTATATTGGATAATAGCAGAGTCACAGTTGCCCATATTCTCATAGACTCTGCCAGAGTAGTAAAAGGCTTTGGCTCTGTCGTCTGTAGCTCCTCTACGCTTATAATACTTTAGCGCGACAGAGATTAGGCTGTCACTTGTAGTATCAACGCCCGTTCTATCCAATGCTTGGGAGTACAAAAGTGCGTATTTAGCTCTACTCTTGCGGCTGTAAAGTGTGGATGGCTCAACAGCTTTTATGCTACTAAGTGCCTCAGCAGGAGAGGCTTGCATCTGACTCTCAGCCATATATAGCAAAGAGCATGATGTCCTGCTATCAACACAGGACATCAAGGCTAACAGGCTGATAAACAACACAGTTCTCCTAATCATAGTAATATTTGGGATAAATACTACCGCTATTTGGTAACAACTATATCATCGATACCAAAGTAGCTTGGATAGGCTGGATATTCGGCTGTAGAGTCGGTGCGAACACCGTTTGTAGTTGTGCCCTCATACATACGAAACTCAAGGCGTTTGATAATGCCAAGCTCAGAAAGGGTCCACTTTTTCCAACCAGAGAAGTTTTTGCCGTCGTAGAGGTAGTGTTCACTCTTGCCTACAACTGCCCCTGTAGCGTCAATGGCTGTTGCCTCAATTCTGATATATCCGTTCTGAGGCATTGCAGGGCTGAAGGCGTTGCCGTTCTGCACAACCTCGTTTGTATAGACTGTAGGGATTACATAGAAGCTCTCAATTACACCCTCGCCATACTTAAACTCGATATATGGCGGGCACTCTACTGTTGCAACATAGCAGACAGCAAAATTATCGCCCGAAACAGGTCTTGAGCCGATTGTAAGCTGGTCCTCGTATGTCGGAGCTGCTGGGTTGCTTACATAGTTAGATATTGCAATACCTCCGCCAAAGAAAGTTCCATCCTGCCAATAGTCTGGCAGTGAAGAGCTTAGAGCTGTAGCGTTGTCGTACCAAGAGTAACCATTACCGCCATAGAGCAGCTCTCCGCCATACTGTGAGGCATCTATATACTTAGCCCACCAATTTGAGTCAACAACTCCGTTGCTCTCGCCATCTCCAGCAGCAAAAGAGCTATCCTCAAAGGTCAGTGTCATGGTCTGCTTACTATCTTTACCACTCTCTGTGGAGCAAGCAAAAGCAAAAAGTGTAAAAATTAGCAATAGTTTTCTCATATCTTTACCATTTTTTTAGTGACGAAGTACGCTTTATCGGGGAGGCATCAAGTGCTATGGCTATAAAGAGCAGTATTGTAAAGCCAAGCAGCGACGAGCCTCCATAGCTTATAAATGGCAGCGGGATTCCCATAACAGGGACAACACCCATTGTCATACCTATATTTATCACGCAGTGGAAGAAGAGTATTGATGCCACGCAGTAGCAATAGACCCTGCCGAAGGTCTCAAGTTGCCTATCTCCCATGCGCATAAGTCTGAGGATGAGCAGGCACTGAGCCGCAAAGAGTACCAAAGCACCCATAAAGCCGAACTCCTCGCCCACGGTGCAGAAGATAAAGTCTGTATGTTTCTCTGGCACAAAGCCATACCTAATCTGCGACCCCTCTAAAAAGCCCTTGCCCGTAAGTCCTCCTGAGCCGATAGCAATCTTTGACTGGTTTACATTGTACTCCAAATCCCTATCCTCAACAAGACCGAGGAAAGTACGGATTCTATCCTGCTGATGTGGCTTTAGGTGGTTAAATACCATATCTGATGTAGGCAGAAACATCACAGAGACAAAAAATAGCAGAACGATGATATAGAGCTTACGAATATTGGCTCTATAGGCATAGCCAATCACAACAACCATAGAGGCTGTTGTCACATAGAGCAATGCCGAATAGAAGTTCATATCGCTATCAAAGGCAAAGGCGGCAACAAGGAAGAGTATAGTTGCCAAGACAAAGAGCGTTGCAACATACTTAACGCACACCTTCCAGCGATTTTTCATAAGCATACCCGCACTGAAGGTAAAAATCAGAATAAGTGCCACAAGCAGCACCCCAGGGGTAAGCAGGAAGGAGAGGATAAGCAGCGCGGCAAGGAAAATCATCGGCACGCAAATCCAGTTATCCAAACCCTCACGATAGAACATAAATAGGAACGAGCAGAATACCAAGCCTGAGCCCGTATCGTTCTGAATAACAGCAATACCCATTGGCAGAGCAAGCAGCATAAGCACCTTTGCCATATCGCCAAATTTCTGGATAGTAAAGCCATATTCGCTCATAAGTCGCGCCGTGGCAAGAGAGATTCCCACCTTAGCAAGCTCCATAGGCTGAAGTGTAAAGCCACCTACGCCCAACCACGCCCTTGCACCATTTACAGTCTTGCCTAACGGGGTAAATGTGAGCAGGACAATAAAAATTGTTGCTGCACAGATAATATACGCCCACTTGTGCCACAAACTGCGGTCAAGCAGCACCAAGAAGAGTGCTACGCCGTATGATAGTGCAAGCCAAAACAGGTGCTTTATATACTCGTGCGAGAAGCTAAAAGGGTCTTCAGACTGCTCTACATAGGAGGCACTGAATACCGCCACAAAGCCCATAGCAGTAAGGGCAAGGTAGAGTATTACCGTCCACCAATCCACACCCCCAAAAAGGGATGGGTTGCCATTATTTCTTCTTATGTCTGTCATAAGCCTTGTAGTAGTCTGGTTTCAAATTGTTTATATACTCAACAAGCCATGGTCGCTTGACTGTGTCGGTCAGATACATCTCCTCTATCAGCGAGGCAATAGGCACCGCTGCCGAGGCTCCAAAACCGCCATGCTCAACATATACAGCAATGGCAATCTTAGGGTTGTTTCGCGGAGCAAAGGAGATAAAAGTTGAGTGGTCCTCGCCAAGCGGATTCTGAGCCGTTCCTGTCTTTCCGCATACATCAAGCCCCTCAAGGTAGGCTCCGCGGCATGTTCCGTCTCTGTTCACACCGCGCCACATGCCCTTGATAATGGTCTCAAAGTGCTCTCTATCAACCTTTGTGTGGTGCGGAGTGCGGTAGGCTACATCTATCGAGTCCTGACCCTCAATCTGCTTAACAAGGTGCGGAGTAAAGTAGTGACCACGGTTGGCTATTGTGGCTGCAAAGTTGGCAAGCTGTAGGGTTGTACACTGCAACTCGCCCTGTCCAATAGAGACCGAAAGCACTGTGAGTGCGTTCCACGACCTGCGGTACAACTTATCGTAGTAGCTGCGCTCCATAAGAGTTCCTCTGCGCTCGCCCGTAACATCTGAGTCCAGCTTATTGCCAAAGCCGAAGCTCTCTACATAGTCTCGCCACACCTCATAGCCCTCTTTAGAGGATTTATACTTCTTATTCTCTAAGATATTGCGATAGACATTACAGAAGTAGGCGTTACACGATGTTGCAATGGCAAACTCAAGGTCAAGCGGAGAGCTATGCGCATGGCAGCCCATCTTTATATTACCTGAGCGGTAACCCATATTACAGCTATAGCGGTAGTGAGGTTTAAGTACCCCCTCTTGCAGACCAATAAGACCGTTGAGCAGCTTAAAGGTCGAGCCTGGAGGCTGTGGAGAGGTCACGGCACGGTTAAAGAGTGGTCGGCGCGGCTCTCGGAGCAATCGCATGTAGTTATTACCTCGCTCTCGACCGATAACAAGCTCGTTTGGGTCAAATGTAGGCGAGGATGCCATAACCAAAATCTCGCCCGTACTTGGCTCTATAGCCACAACCGAGCCCACCTTGCCACGCATCAGCTCCTCTGCAAAAGATTGCAACTTTGCATCAATTGTGCAGACAAGATTTTTGCCTGGCACAGGCTCCTTCTCAACAATATCTGTAGAGGTGTTGTTGGCATAGATATTTCTGCGAATACGACCCTTCTCGCCTCGCAGTTCACGCTCGTATGCAGACTCTAAGCCCTGCTCGCCAACATAGTCGCCCTTTATGTAGTACCCCTCATCGTTGTATCGCTCCAAAAAGCGCGGCGAGACCTCACTAAGGCTGCCAAGCAGATTTCCGCCTATATTTCGTGGATATTGGCGGACGGTACGCGGAACGGTATAGAAGCCTGGGATATTCCACTCGTCCATTTTCAGCTTTGCCTCTGCCGAGAGGTACTTGACAACAGGAGAGGCAACCCTCCAGCTCTGGCGGGCATTAAGGAAAGCACGCTTGAGGCGTTTTGGACTCTCGCCTGTAATTGCAAGCAGTCGCATTGTGTCAATACCCTCTCTTGGAGTCTCACG
>CAZIPR010000001.1:119242-143859 GCA_964541245.1 uncultured Alistipes sp. | reverse complement strand
CGCTCCGAATCGAGCGACCGCAGCAGGCAACGATTCCCGTCCGAGTACAACACACACCCAAAACACCACCAACCACCCAACACCCTCACTTGCACAACCTGAATCGAGCGACCGCAGCAGGCAACGATTCCCGTCCGAGTACAACACACGCCCAAAACACCACCAACCACCCAACACCCTCACTTGCACAACCCGAATCGAGCGACCGCAGCAGGCAACGATTCCCCGTCCGAGTACAACACACACCCAAAACACCACCAACCACCCAACACCCCCACTTGCACAACCCGAATCGAGCGACCGCAGCAGGCAACGATTCCCGTCCGAGTACAACACACACCCAAAACACCACCAACCACCCAACACCCTCACTTGCACAACCTGAATCGAGCGACCGCAGCAGGCAACGATTCCCGTCCGAGTACAACACACGCCCAAAACACCACCAAGCACCCTACACCCTCACTTGCACGACCAGAATCGAGCGACCGCCGCAGGTTTGAGCAGAGCGAGGAGGGCAGATTCAATCGAAGATTGTCGGTTTGTCAAGTGTTGGGCTGAAAACTTGTTTTCAAAGCCTAAGCACTTGACAAAACGGAAATTGCGAAAGCAAAATCTGCCGACGAAGACAACTCTGTCACACCGCCACCGGTTGACGATTCCCGTCCGAGTACAAAAAAAGACTCAAAGCATATATTTTGCTTTGAGTCTGCGTACTCGGAACGGGAATCGAACCCGTACGGGCATTTCTGCCCACAGGATTTTAAGTCCGGCGTGTCTACCTATTCCACCATCCGAGCAACCTGTTTTGCGGTGCAAATGTACAAATTTATATCTGATTCTCCAAATATTCTACAATCTTCTCTGTTTGATTTGGTGCAAACCACTTAATTGAGTTATCTCTGCCAAACCATGTTATCTGTCGTTTTGCATAGCGGCGAGAGTTTCGTTTGATTAGTTCGACAGCCTCCTCTTTGGTAATCTTGCCATTGAAATAGTCGAACATCTCCGCATAGCCCACCGTTCTGAGCGAGTTACAGTGGCGATAGGGTAGTACAGAGCGAGCCTCAGCCTCAAGACCCGCCTCTAACATCAAATCTACACGGCGATTTATGCGGTCATACAGCACCTCTCGCGGCATATCTATACCGACCTTAACAATCTCAAAGTTACGCGGTTTTGAGCCACCTTTTCTAAGTTCAGAGTACCTTCTGCCACTTGTAAGGCACACCTCTAAAGCCCTCATCACGCGAGCTGGGTTTTGTCTATCCACCACAGCGTAATACTCTGGGTCTAACTCTGCAAGCTGAGCCGCGAGTGACTCCACACCCTCCGCAGCAAGGCGCGCTGTAAGAGACTCTCTGAGCGCAGCATCTGCATCTGGCAAATCATCCATACCCTCACACAGAGCCTTGATATAGAGTCCTGAGCCACCAACTGCCACAACGGTATCATGATGCTCAAAGAGAGTTTCGAGACGCTCAAGAGCCGCTTTTTCGTACTCCCCGCAGTTAAAGTCTTGCGTTAAATCAAGTTCCGCAATAAAGTGATGTTCAACAGTTTGCAGTTGCTCCTCAGAAGGGTATGCAGTGCCGATATTAAGCCCCTTATAGACCTGTCTTGAGTCGGTTGAGAGTATTGGGCAATTAAAGTGTCGGGCAAGAGTGACACTCAGATCAGTCTTGCCCGACGCTGTTGCACCTACAACAACTATGAGTCGTTTAGTATTCGTCGTCATAGTTATCGTCTCCGTCAAACTCGCCAAATTCGCCCATCATCTCCTCAAAGATTGAGCCGTCGTCTGAAGGCACAGCATCTGGGTCGTATTGGTCTGGCACCTGGGCATTCTCAAAAGCCACGCGAGGGTACTCAAAATCGGGATTTGGCTGCCCTGCGCTGACAACTTCAAGATAGAAGGCACGGTCTGCAAGCATATCAAACTGGTATATCAGGCGATTACACTCGCCCACAACAAGCTCTGCAAGGGTTACCTTCTCCATAGCTATAGGTGCGCCCTCAAAGCTCTCCTCGCCCATATCCATAAGCGAAAACTCCTGTCCGCGCTCCCAACGGTCATCTGCCGAGAAGAAAGATGCCATGCAGTCATCATACTCTATTGACTCCAGAATAAAATTGTGCAGCTGGAGCAGGGTCATCTCATGCGAGACCTCCAAATCTCTGACGAAATTATCGTTTTCGTCACTGAGCATTCTAAGTTTGAGTATCATAGCCTTATTTTACCTTTACACAACGAATCTGCATTGCGTTTGCACGCTTTGACGGATAGTTGAGATTGAACTTATTTACTGTTCTTGTAGTTGTCAAGTCAAAGTACATACAAGTTGACTGCTTGCCATCTGCTGTAACGCCTGTGGTCCAATAGTAACCCTCCCAAGGCTCTGGCTGAGACGGATATACGCCCTCTTTGTAGTTCATATTATTGATTGTACCGTTGTAGTAGCTACGGAAGCCTCCACCGAGGTAGAAGTAACTATTTGCGCCATCTGTAAGCGACCAACCAAAGCGTTTACGGGCAGTCTCCAGCGGTAGTGAATCCTCCTCAGCAGTTAGTGCAAGAACATCAAAATCGCTGCCTGTAGGCACTCTCCAGCCGTATGGACATGGGTCGTACTTACTCTTCTTGGTGTTGCTCCACAGCGAACTATCTGCACTCTGCAACCAATCGCCAACACCGTCGCCACTTTCACTATCAACAGCAGCCGCATTGGTTATAAAGGTCATTGGGTGGGCTACAGCATACTCTACAGTACCTGTCTCTGACGAGGTCTCAACAACCTCTACATAGACAGAACTGCTCGATGTGCCATAAACATACTCATCCTCGTTGCCAGAGCAGTCGTGGTAGTATGGGCGCAGAAAAGGGTCCTTACGACCCCACTGATAGTAGAGTCCGTAGCTATCCAAAATCTTGTTTGTATCGTCGGTTGCGCCATTGCTATTGCCGTATGCACCTAAATTGCGATTCATAAATGTTACACCATTTGAGTAGGTTGAGTAGTCCTCAAGCGGATTGTTTGACGCCTTGGCAAACCAGAGGTGCCAGCTCCAGATAATATTATCAGAGCCGTCAACCACTGCCACAACCGCATTACCATCGCGCATTACATAGTTGCCATCCTCCTTGATATAGACCTCGTCGTCATCCTCGTCAGTCAGAGCGTCAATATAGAAGGTAATTGTAGATGTGGTACTGTCATAGTTAAGATGTTCAACCATAGCAGCATGGCTCTGCCATACAATCTTGGCATCGGCAATACCTGAGATACTCTCTCCGCCGCCATTGCAAGTAACATCAATAGAGTAGGCTGTCTTAGGGCTTGTAAGCACATAACTATTGGCATGCTTGCCCGCTGAGTTTAGCAGCACAACCTTGTCGCCAAGAATATAGCAGTCGATTGTATATTGCGAAGTTGCGCCCTTCTTTGAGGTTATGGTAAAGACAATATCTGCCTCACGCTGCTCATCCTGCGCACTCTCGGTCTCTGGCATTGCAGGAGGTGTGATGGTAACTGTGCGAGCTGAAGAGTTGATTGTACAACTCCAGCCTGTAGTTGCGCTCTTAAGCTCAATAGAGGCAAGGTTTTGAGGCACATAAGAGATAGTCTGCGGCTCGCCTCCCCACTCAAAATAGAGACCTGTATTGGCAAACTCTACGCCATAATCATCTTTGTCTGAGCAAGCTCCAAACAGAAGAGCAGCGCAAGTTGCAAGAAGAATAAATTTCAAATTTTTCATATATAATTTTGTTCTATTTCAGATATACACAAATATCGCTGCAAATGTACCAAAAAAGTTGCAATTTTTCCAATATTTAACAATCAATTCTGCACTTTCGGAACAATTATTGTCAAACGGTAAACGAAATTAAACACCTTTTAGTATATGACACGACAAAAAACAGAGATTGGCACCACTCCCGCAGACCCAAAATACAGAATTGTTGTCACAGATAAAGGTCCCTACTTAGTCTATGGCAGACCTCCCTTTGCGCAGCAATTTATCATGCCAAATGCGTTAGGGGAGAGTTGGTATTTCCAGCAGGGCAAGAGTTTTTCCACAGACAGTGAGCCTACCGCCCTGTGTCGCTGTGGTGCATCTAAAAACCGACCATACTGCGACAACAGCCACATAAAAGCTGAGTGGAATCCGAAAAACAGAGCCTCTAAGGCTGGATTGCTTGACAATGTAGAGATTACCTCAGCAGATACAATATCTATTACAGACAACAGAAAATATTGCGTCTTTGCCCGCTTTTGTGATGCTGCGACAGGTATTTGGGCACTCACAGAGGCTTCTGACGACCCATTTGCACGCCGTTTAGCTATTCGTCAGGCGTCGCTCTGCCCTGGAGGCAGGCTGATGGCTTGGGATAACGATGCAGATAGACCCTACGAGCCAAACTATCCGCCAAGTCTGGGACTTATTGAGGACAACATTATATCCACAAGTGGCGGTCTTTGGGTACGCGGAGGGATAAGAATAGAGGGAGAAAACGGGGATAAATACGAAATCCGCAACCGCACTATTTTGTGCCGTTGCGGAAAATCGTCAAACAAGCCATACTGTGATGGCACTCACGCCGCTGCGGGGTGGAGAGATAGCCTTGAAGGTATTCCTGAAGGTGTTACCGTTCCAGAGGAGGTCTATTGATTTTACCTCTTCTTGGCTGGAATACCTCTTTGGCAAGGCACATTTACCTGACACTTACCACAACCAAACCTTGGAGCATACTTCTCTCTGGTAGTATTTACATAGGCACTGCAAGCTGTATGCGATTTACCACCCTCAAGGGTAATAGCTCCACCTGGGCAGTGCATACATGCTCCGCACATATTACAGTATTCATAAATATCTGAGTAGGGGCGAGGGGTTACTTGGAGTGGAGCATCTACAACAATGCTTCCAAAGCGACCTGCAACGCCTCTCTCTGTAATAAGCCCTTTTGAGAGCCCGAAGGTGCCTAAACCGCAGACAAAAGCAACATGACGCTCTGACCAATTACTTGTAAAACTGAGCGACTTATCCTCTATCTCATCGTTACTTCCTGCATCGAAGACATACTTAAAATCACTACTTGCGTATGGCGATAGAGCCTTTACACCCTGACTCTCAAACCAACGCTCCATAAAGTGGTTTATCTCTGTAAGGAATGCCTGACCCTCAACGCGGGCATAGAGCCAGCCATTGCCCACAACAGAGTCACTAACCCTGTTACCCTCAACTACAAAGTCGCTAAATGGGGCAAAATAGCTCACAACACTCTTTGCTGTTGCCATCCACTCCTTTGGAGTACGAAACAGGTGTCCTACAGCCTGCGGAGCCTTCAACTCCTCCCATAGAGCATCGTCAGCAGAGCCTATTTTGACAATTGGGTCATCATAGAGTCTCTGCCCGACATCTTCTGGAACAAGAGCCATCTGCTCCGAGACATAGTTCAGTGTAGAACTCTTTACAGCCTCACGCAGAGCCCGTGTTATCATCTCAAGTGTTATCATTTCTTCTGGTTTTCGGTTTTTGGAGCTGATATAGATTCGCGCATCTGGGTATCTGCAATGATGTTCTTCATCTTGTAGTAGTCCATAATGCCCAAATTACCGCTACGGAAAGCCTCTGCCATTGCAAGTGGCACCTCAGCCTCGGCAAGGATAACCTTTGCACGCGCCTCCTGAGCCTTAGCCTTCATCTCCTGCTCAAGAGCTACTGCCATGGCTCTGCGCTCCTCAGCCTTTGCCTGAGCAATGTTTTTATCAGCATCTGCCTGGTCCATCTGAAGCTGCGCACCGATGTTCTTACCAACATCAATATCGGCAATATCAATAGAGAGAATTTCAAAGGCTGTTCCTGCATCAAGACCCTTCTCAAGCACCACGCGAGAGATAAAATCTGGATTTTCAAGCACAGTTTTGTGCGATGCTGACGAGCCGATTGACGATACAATACCCTCGCCGACACGAGCCAGAACAGTCTCCTCGCCCGCACCACCTACAAGCTGGCGCATATTGGCTCTTACAGTTACTCGTGCCTTGGCAATAAGCTGAATACCATCCTTTGCCACAGCTGTCACAGGTGGGGTGTTGATAACCTTTGGATTTACAGACATCTGCACAGCCTCAAACACATCACGACCAGCAAGGTCAATAGCTGTTGCATCCTCGAAAGTCAAATCTATACCCGCCTTCTGAGCTGAGACAAGGGCGTGAACAACATTTTTGAAATTTCCGCCTGTAAGATAGTGCGCCTCAAGGGCGTTAGGGTTGAGCTTAAGACCCGCCTTGGTACCCTCAATCATTGAGGAGACAATACCCGAAACAGGAATCTTACGCCAACGCATAAGCACCATCTGCATCAGTGAGATATGCGCACCAGATATAAGGGCGGTAAACCAAAGCCCTACAGGCACAAAATAGAATACAATCCAGATTGCAAGAAACGCAAGAATTGCCACGATAATAATAGAATCAATACCCATAACTCTGTAATTTAATATGTTAACAACTTTACTTAAACTGTACCTTTAATTTCTCAATAAACTCTTTATCCACTCTGCCTGAAGTCTCCAAAGCTGGAATACAAACGCCAAAACTACTATCGTATCTATCAAGCCACTTTATAATCTGTTTTGGATACTCCATTATAAAGTTTGGAGTCTGGGAGACATCCATATACTCATCTGGCAGTAGCGGATATGGATCGTAGCTGACTGCATATCGCTCTTTGAACTCTGGCGTAAGTTGCAGACAGCGATTAAAGATGCCCTGCTTGCCGTAGAGACGATGTTGCTGAGAGATTAGCTGCTCATCAAATGTAAGTTCAACAACGCAATCCTTGTTACAGTCGCAAAAGTCTGTATAGACAATAGGGGAGAGCGAGTATCCGTCGTAGCTCCACTCGCCTTGCTCTGCATATCTCTTGTACTCTATCTCAACGCCATTTACCTTTACGCTCTTGGCTGGCATCTGTGCAGGAAATCTAAGCTCATACTTGCGGCTTGCGGTAGCACCCTTATAGTCGCCTTGACGAGCAGAGATTACAACCTTTATAGTGTTACCAGCTGTTGTTTTTGTGATATTTGTTGTTGCATACCTCTCTTTATACTCCTTTGACTCTCCATCATCCTCATAGAGCGACAGCTGACCATCTGCACCTGGGATAAATGTAAGCACAAGGGTACTACAAGGCTCTTGCAAATTCTTTACCGTTGCAGGATTCATTGGGATTATAGCTCCAGCGCGGGCATAGTATGGATTTTCAGCCATTGTGTAGTTTAGTGTAAGTTTCTGACCTCCATCAATCATACTACCGCTGACCATATCATACCACAGTCCCTCTGGAAACCAAACCTCACGCTCTGCAACGCCTGTAGCCTTGTTGATAGGGGTTACAATGGCTGTAACAAGCAGGTCGTCACCAAACATATACTGCTCTTTCATATCATACGCCTCATTGCACTCTGGATAGTAGTAGTACATAGGTCGGCACATAGATATACCTGTGTCGTAAGCCTGACGGGCTGCATTATAGATATAAGGTGCAAGGGTATAGCGCAACCTGATTGCATCCCTCATAAAGAACATGTGGTCTGGGAACTGCCAGATACGACGCTCGATATTTTTATTTTTGGTACAGTGGGTCTTGAAAATTGGCGTAAAGACTCCATACTGTAACCAACGCAGGTATAGCTCAGGGTCGGTCTGAGAGTCACGAATTTTGAAGGTATGTCCGCCTATATCGTGTCCCCAATAGCCGTAACCCACATTTGAGGCTGTACTTGTAAACCACGGCAGAAAGCCGAGCGACTCCCAATTGATAAGAATATCTCCCGAAAAGCCTACCTGATAACGATGTGAGCCTAAACCGCCCCAACGGTGGTAAATCATGGGACGCTCATCCCCCTTCTCGTCTGCGTGGTGGTTAAATGTATGGTTGAGCCAGAAGGTGTTACTCAGACCCTTGGTATATTTACTCTCTCGCCACTGCTGCCAATCGAGCCACCAGAAGTCAACACCCATCTTCTCCATTGGAGAGAGTACGGTCTCAAAATAGGCATCAGCCCACCTCTGTTCATCAATTTTGAACGGTACACTTTTGTCCTCCTCTTTCCAGCCATAAGCCTCTATAAATCGCTTGTATGGCTCCTCGTATGGCTGAATACCCGATGCAGGGTGGAGATTTAGGGCAGTCTTTAGACTCTCTTTCTCGCTCCACTCAAAGAACGAAGCAGGGGATGGGAAGAGTTGCTCTTTCCATGTATAACCTGTCCAACCAACCCTCTGACCATACTCATCCTTCTTGGCATTTGTGCGGCGCAGACCCCATGTCTCATGCCAATCCATATCGACAATAAGCACATCAATCGGAATATCCATACTACGCATCTGGCTGATAAGCTCTCTAAACTCATTGTCAGAATATTGCCAATATCTGCTCCACCAATAGCCAAAAGCATACTTTGGAGGCAACGGAATACGACCTGCGATAGAGATATAATCACTTACTGCCTGCATATAGTTGTGTCCGTATGCAAAGAGGTACAAATCTTGGTAATCACGCTCTGGACGGCACTCTACCCACTCTTTCCAATGAGAAGAACTCTGAACAAACAGATGTCTTGACGAGTCATCAACCACACTCCAACCACTGCGAGAGATAATACCCTCCTCCATTGGGTCTTTTGGATTTAGTTTCCAGCCATCTGCCTTATCTAAGGTGCGGGTTGTACCCATCAAATTTAGCGAATCCTTATCCCCGTAGTGCCAAACAGCCTTTTTCCCAGCAACCATAAACTCCGCCGAGAGGTTCTCTGCCGAGAATTTTGCCCCCTTGCGATATGTAAGCGTGAGGGCTTGGGTGCGAATTACAACCTTGGATTTGCTATTTGTAACTTTGAAAGTTGGAACAGTTGTCTTACGATTTACAAATGTCAGAGTGGCTCTATCCTCAAACACCCCATCCTCGCTCCACTCCATACGAATCAACTGAGGTGTAAGCACAGTAAAACGAGCATTGCCCGCAACTACAACAGCTCTGCTATCCGCCTTGGGGTCTATAGAGTCAGCCGCGACAACCATAGACGGATACAAGCATGCGATAAAAATCGCAACTGCAACTTTTACAATAGGTTTCATGGTTTATTTGAAGTTTTGGTTTAGCTTGGTTTAGTTTAATTTTCTCACAATAACTGTAAAGTTCTCAAAACCCACAACCTCAACCTCTGTACGCTGGTCAATAAAGACATCCACAGACTTAGCCTCACAGAACTTGCCGCCAACCTCAACTTTACCCATCGGAGAGAGGCGTGACACAGTTATACCTTTTGCGCCGACAGTCAGCTCTGCTGCTGGGCTTTTCATGCTTGTAGAGTCTATATTCTGCTTCAGAGCAAGGCGTTGCCAGGTCTTAGCTCTCAGTGAGACAATCACTGTTATAAGCGATATAATAGCCACTGCAACGATTGTTATAATGCCTGCCGTGGTGCTAATACTATCAAAGGCGTAATAGATAGCTCCACCATAACAAGCCATCGCTAAAATTGCACCCACAGAGACCCCAGGGAGCAACAGCATCTCTACTACAAGAAATAGGATGCCTAACAGAAGAAGCGCAATAATGTACCACATAGCTAAAATTTATTTAGTTCCAAGTTCTCTGATTTCAGTCTTAATATTGCCATCCATAGCCACAATCTCCGATGCAACAAGCTCTGCCTCAGATTTAGAAGCAAATGTACCAACAATAAATGTTGTTCCCACGCGAGAGAAGTTGCAATTCTCGTTCCTTATAGAGATATGGGTCTTAACCTCGTCTGAGAGGGCAGCTACACCAGTAATCTCAATATTAAAACCACCATTTTTGCTCTTCCACTCGGCAATATTAGAGATATACTCGCCATCAACCCACATTACAGGAATAGGGTCTCTAAAGCCAATCTTTTTCAGATACTTAACAGCCTCAGCAGCCTCCTCTTCTGTGCCAAATGCACCTACAAAGTAGGCATACTTGCCATTATGGTAGGCATTTGTGTATGACAACGGGGTAATACCTCTAAATGCAGCCACATTAGGTCTGTTGGTAAATATACCAAGGCGCACACGATATACAGTACCATTTTCGTAGATTTGAGTCTTTGGAAGAGGGTTTTTCGCTGTATAGATAATCGGCTTAATAACCTTCAAAGGCTCTTTCTTGATAAATGAACGACGCACAATATTGACCTTTGGAAGGCAGAAGTTCTCCTCCTTAACCGCAGCTTTTACCTTCAATAGTGAGTCTTTTGCCTTTGAGAGTCCAAGCGCAGCAGCCACCTTAGTCTCATAATCCACAAGTCCATGCTTGCGATAGTAGTATGACGACATTGCATCCGACTCAAAAGCACCAACATTTTCGTCACTCAGTCGCATAGCAGTTGACAAATCCTTCTCCGCAGCCGAGACAACATCCATCCTGCCATCCTTCTCCATAAGCAGGTTGTAGGCATAGACCTTGTTGTCATAGAGCCTCTGCCACTTCTCGGTAATGCGAGCCTCAACTGTTCGAGCCTCGGTACGCACTGTATCTAACACACGCAGCAGACTATCCGCAGCACTCTCTGTGTCAACTCTCTCATACTCAAGCTGAAGAGAGACCATCTTGTCATAGCATCTCAGATACTGCTCTACAGCATCTTTTACACCTCTCTCCTGATTTTGAGCCTCTCGAAGAGTCTTATAATCAGCTGCCGAGAGAGACTCTACAAAGACCCTGTTACTAATCAGATTGGCTGTCTCACGCGAAGGCTGCACTACACTCTGACCTGGCTGGGTAGTATTCTGCTCGCCCTCCTCTGTTGTAACATTTGCTGAGGTCCAACGCTGCTCATATGCAGTAAGGGTTGAGAGGGTCTTATTGTACTGCTTTGTCATGGCAAAAGCCTCCCTCTCCAATGCAACAAGCTGTGCAGCAATACTCTCCCTGGAGTCCACTTCTGTAGCATACTTGTTTCTCGCCTCAACAATCAGCATATTAAGCGAGTCGCAGCTACGACGCTCAAGGGCAAGACGGGCTGCAAGCTCTTTGTAGCGAGGTATTGACTGCACCGATGTATGCTGCGCTACAAGGGGCGTAGTTGCAATAGTTAAAACCGATAAGATTAACGCAAATCTCTTCATTATCTCCACCATTTAAGGAAAAACAACTGTATAAAACCGAATATCTCCAGACGACCCATCAACATTAAAAACGAATCTTGCAGCTTTAATATTGCAGGAATCTCTGAAAAGTTACTCATCGAACCTACCTGACCAAAGCCTGGACCCACATTGCCAATACAAGCCACAGCCGATGTAAAGGCGGTCATAAGGTCCTGCCCAAACATAGTATTTGTAACCGTTGCAAGGAGTATCAAGGCTATATATGTCACAATAAACACAACCACATTATTGAGTAAATCTGCCTCCTGAGCCACGCCGTCAATACGAATACGAATAACAGCGTTAGGGTGCTGCTGGCGACGAATCCTCGCCCAAAGTAGCTTGCAGAAGAGCAGCAATCTGTCCACCTTCATACCGCCCGAAGTTGAGCCTGCACAAGCGCAGACAATAGAGACAAATATCAGTATCACAACGGCAAACGGAGTCCACAAATTTGTATCAGCCGTAGCAAAACCCGTTGTTGTTATAAACGAAACGACCTGGAAGAAGGAGTGGCGCAGAGACTGCCAAATATTTGTATAAATATCAGCATTAAAGAGGCTGATAGTGATAAATATGGTAGAGACTGCAATTATTGCAAGGTATGTTCTGACAACCTCTGAGCGGAAGATGCTATTTCCCTTGCGCAAAAAGGTTGCGTATATCAAGCCAAAGTGGATACTTGAGATTAGCATTGAGAAGGCAAGAATCATCTCCACTGCAACATTGTTATAGAACGCCACACTTGCATTCTTGGTACTAAATCCTGCCGTAGCGCAGGCTGACATGGCATGATTAACAGCATCAAACCAATTCATACCAGCCAACTTAAGCAGTAGGGTAGTTATGACGGTCAAACCCACATAGACAACAAGCAGTATGCGGATAATCATCTGAGTACGGTAGCGGTAGTTATCCTTTGCAAGCGAGGATAGCTCCACATTTGAGAGCGAGAGCTTACTTGTACCCAAAGATGGCAGAATAACCAACGCAAACATAACAACGCCCACGCCACCAATCCAGTTTGACGAAGTTCTATAGAATAGTAGTCCCTCTGGCAGCTGCTCTATATTGTTTAGAATAGTCGCACCCGTAGCCGTAAAGCCCGACACGCTCTCAAACCAAGCATTGACAAGGGTAAACTCGCCACCCCAGATAAGGTAAGGGAACATACCCACCACACACGCAAGCACCCATGAGCCTACAACAATTGCAAAGCCCTCTTTATTGGTTATTGCACTGGCTTTTTGGACAAATAGTAGAGGAAAGGCTCCCAGCGTAAAGGTCAGCAGTGCAGAGAGCAGCAAGGGGTAAAAGCCCGAATCCTTGCCGTTCATATAGGACATGCCCGCCGCCACCATCATAAAGGCTGCCAAGCAGAGCATCACAGTTCCTACATATCTCAATATTATGCTGACACGCATTGTTACTGCCTATTCTGTTTTGATAATCCTACAAGTTTTTCGATATTGTCAACAAGCTCTTTAAGTTCGTCAAGTAGCTCCTCTTTTATACCAAACGGCAGACGGTAGCTCATATAGTCAGAGAGTGACTTATTGATTTTTGCAATTGGTTTGACGCAATAGACTGTGATAAAGTAGTAGAACATCAGAACTATTGCAATCAACACAACAAGCGATATAAGCACAGGTGCAACAGAGCGGTAGGCATTCTTATTGAGCTGCTCGGCTCTTGGAGCAAGTGAGCTATGGGTGTGAGTCATAAACTCCTGAATTTCATCTACCAACTTGTCGTATGCCACCTTATAGTTGCTATCATACCACTCCATGCCACCCTTTGAGGCTGCGGGTTGTAAAACCGTCTCAATTGGCAGTGCAACCATCAGAGTATCGCTCTGCACAGGTGCAACAGGGGTTATTGTAGCCACAGGAGTAGGGGTTGCAGGGGCAAGTAGAAAACTATCTGCCACCTCCCTAAGCGTAGCTACAGCAGAGGAGAGAGAGTCCAACTGTTTGGCATCCACCGCCTCACTACGAATTGTGGCAACTCGCCCCTCAAGGTCGCCCATAGCCTTGCGGCACACATCCCTGTAAGAGTTCTCGTCGAATAGCGCGATATGCAAAACCGCCTGACTATGCTCGTGGGCAGATTTTAGCATATCTTTCGCAATCTCCATATTTCTACGAGACGCAGAGAGGATGCTCTCCGTGTCGTTACTCATATTGCCAAGCTCAAACAACGAGATTATGCCAGATGCTAACAGCAACCCGACAATACTCAGAAAACCCGTTGTTACTCTTTTGCCTATACCTTTCATACCTATACTTTAATTGGCAAATATAACTATTTTTTTGGAATTATTCTACAATTTGACCTATAATATCGTTTTTCGATTCTATTTTCAACAGCTTAACACTTACTATCTTGTTGATATACTTGCGATTATACGGAACTTTAACCTTGATATAATTACCCGTAAAACCTGTCATAAAACCACCTCTTTCGGTGCTTTCAAACAGCACATCCGCGGTTGTACCCACAGCTTTGCTACAGAAATCATAGTGCAACCTATCACTTAGAGCCTCCAACTCTTTTACTCGCGCCGTAGATACCGACGATTGCACCTTACCTGGCATAGTTACTGCTGGAGTATTCGCCCTCTCCGAGAAAGGGAAGATATGTAGAAAGGCAGGATTTATGCTCTCCAAAAAGTGTTTTGAGTCTGCAAAATCGGCATCTGTCTCGCCAGGAAAACCTGTGATAACATCTATTCCAATAAAGGCATCTGGCATAGCAGCCCTTACAGCCGCGATACGCTCGGCAAACTTCTCTACAGTATATCTGCGACACATCAGTGCCAGAATCTTATTCGACCCACACTGAATAGGGATATGGAAGTGATGTTGAAATTTAGATGAGCGGGCGCAAATAGCTATTATTTCGTCAGTTAGCAAGTTTGGCTCTATTGAAGATATGCGGTATCTCTCAACACCCTCAACAGCATCAAGAGCCCTAAGCAAATCTGCAAAACTCTCGCCCGTTGTGCGACCAAAATCGCCCGTATTTACGCCTGTTATCACAATCTCTTTTTGACCCAAAGCCACAATCTGCTCCGCCTGCTTTACAACCTCGGCAATAGGTATATTTCGGCTGCTACCTCTGGCGTTGTGGATAGTGCAGTACGAACAGCAGTAATCACACCCATCCTGCACCTTCAGAAAGGCTCGCGTTCTATCCCCACTTGAGAAGGCTGAGAAGAAGGTTACAATATCGTCGGTTTCGCAGCTATAGACCTTTGCCTTACCCTTAGTTTGCAGTTCAACCACTCGTTGATATGTTTCGCCTTTATTATTGTTACTCAGCACTATATCCACGCCATCAATAGCCGCTATCTCGTGCGGTTTCAGCTGTGCATAACACCCTGTTACAGCTATTATAGCATCAGGATTTCGACGGTGGAGTTTTCGGATAATATTACGACATTTTTTATCTGCATGCTCCGTTACCGAACAACTATTTATAATACATATATCTGCTGCCTCATTTTGAGATACGCGGACAAAACCGCCCTCTTCAAACTGTCGGGCGATTGTAGAACTCTCGGAGAAATTCAGTTTGCATCCGAGGGTGTGAAAATTGACTTTTTTGCTCATTTTATGCTCTATTACCGTGCGAAGATACAAAAAAGGTTGCTTGAGTGGTGTAAATCCGATAAAAAAAGTCTATTTTTGTACCCAGAATATGGATTTTTTGGTTGATATATTTGAGTATCGCTACCTTTCAAACGCGGTTATTGCCTGTATTTTGTCTGGCATAACCTGCGGCATTGTCGGTACATACATTGTGGCGCGCAGGATGGTATTTCTCAGCGGCGGCATTACCCACGCCTCTTTTGGCGGCTTGGGCATAGCCTTCTATTTTGGAGCAAATCCTATTTGGGGCGCAATGATTTTTGCAATTCTCTCCTCCCTTGGTATTGAGTATGCTGGTAGCAACGCCAAGATTCGTGAGGACTCTGCAATAGGTCTTATGTGGGGCGTAGGCATGGCTATAGGTGCGCTTGCAATGAGTCTTAAGCCTGGTTACACTTCGGGCGATTTATCAAGTTTCCTCTTTGGAAACATAATCTCCGTAACCACCCCAGATGTTATTGCCCTTGCGGTGCTAACACTGCTACTTGTTGTAGGTGCTATACTATGGCTCAAGCCTGTGATGTATGCCGCCTTTGACCGCGATTTTGCCACCTCAGCAGGTCTTAACACAAAACTTATTGGCTATGTAATGTCGGTTGTAACGGCTATAACTATAGTCCTCTCTATCAGGGTGATGGGCGTTGTTCTGCTTATCTCGCTAATGACCATGCCAACCGTTATAGTAAACACTCTGACAAAGCACTACTCGACAATAACTGTTGTCTCCTCTATTGTAGCGGCACTATCGGCTCTTTTTGGGGTTGCAATAAGCTATTATCTTGAAGTTCCGTCGGGTCCAGCAATAATATTTGTGCTAATTTTGACGCTTATAATAGTAAAACTATTATCTTTGCACTCCAAACAGCGACTTTAATGAAGACTATATATAAACTTATACTCAAGTCGTACCTCGGTCCGATGGTTGCAACCTTCTTCATCGTCATCTTTATTCTGATGATGAACTTTGTGTGGCGTTATATTGAGGACCTCGTCGGCAAGGGTCTTGATGCGGCTGTAATCATTGAGCTTATAATGTACGCAACGGTCAACATGATTCAGATGGGTCTGCCGCTTGCCGTGCTGCTGGCTACCATTATGACTATGGGTAACTTGGGCGAAAACTATGAGCTGCTTGCAATGAAATCGGCAGGTATGTCTCTGCTACAGATTGTCCGCCCGCTTGTCTTTGTTGTGGGTCTGATATCTATTGGTAGTTTCTTTATTATCAACAACTTAGCCCCGTATTCCAACAAGAAGATGTTTAGCATTATCCACGATATCCAAAAGCAAAATCAGGCTTTGGAGTTCCAAGATGGGCTATTCTTCAACGGTATTGACAATATGAGCATCCGCGTAGAGCATCAAAATCCAGAGACCAAGCTGCTCAACGGTGTGCTTATCTACGACAACCGCTCCTCAAACGGAAATATGACCACCACAATAGCCGATTCGGGCTATATTCGTCTTAGCGAGGATAAGCGTTATCTGCTTGTAACCCTCTTTAACGGAGAGACTTACGAGCATACTCGCAACAGTCAGTGGTACACAAAATCGACTCTACGCCGCCACAAGTTTGAGCGTCAGGACGGACAGATTCCAATGACAGGCTTTGACTTTGAGCGTTCAGACGAGAATCTGTTTAGTGGCAGTAGCCAGACCCTTAACATTGTCGAACTTCAGCACAATATTGACTCCTTAGAGATGGTTGTAAACCGCACAACTACAACGGCTTACAACCCACTTCTGCGCGACCAGGTATTTATCAAAGACCCAGATGCAATCTCTCCGCCAGACACAATTATTGTTGACCGTTCAGAGAAGATTTACTCAAAATATCTACTTGACTCAATACCTACGCTCTCTACCCGTCAGAAGCAGAAGGTTTATTCAAATGCTCGTCAGAGTGCCATCTCGGCAAGAAATAGTTTCTCGTTTGATGAATCAACCTCTAAAGAGGCACTCAACCAGCTCTACCGCAATAAAAACGAGTGGCACAGAAAACTTGCGCTGCCTGTATCTATATTTATCTTCTTCCTTGTCGGTGCACCACTTGGTGCGATTATCCGCAAAGGAGGACTTGGTATGCCAATTGTAATCTCGGTAATCTTCTTTGTTATCTACTATATCATCAGTATTTCGGGCGAGAAGATGGCAAAAGAGGGTAGTTGGAGTTCACTACTCGGTATGTGGATTTCATCTATCGTTCTCTTCCCACTTGCCGTATATCTGACGCACAAGGCGACAAACGACTCGGCTCTGCTCGATTTTGATTGGTATATAGGCAGATACAAGCACTACAAAGAGGTTGTAATATCCAAAATCCCGCAATCTTGGAGGGATAAACTAAGCAAGAAGAACAAGAAAAAATAGCATGAATCCAAAGGATATACGAATAGTCTTTATGGGTACACCAGAGTTTGCTGTACCCTCACTCAGAGCCCTTGTAGAGGGTGGATATAATGTTGTGGGTGTGGTTACCACCCCTGACCGTCAGGCAGGTCGTGGTCTTAAGATTCACGAGTGCGATGTTAAGGTCGCTGCGCGTGAGTTGGGTATTCAGACCATCCTACAGCCTGAAAAATTGAGAGACGAGGAGTTTTTGGCTGCCCTTAGAGCCCTTAAGCCAGATTTGGGCATCGTTATCGCCTTCCGCATGCTGCCAGAGGTTGTCTGGGCTATGCCGCGCTTTGGAACTTTCAATCTGCACGCCTCACTGCTGCCACAATACCGCGGTGCGGCTCCAATCAATTGGGCTATTATCAATGGCGACACAGAAACGGGCGTTACAACTTTTCTACTCAACCACGAGATTGACAAGGGTGCAATAATAGGTCAGCTACGCGAGAAAATCGCTGAAAATGACACCGTAGGCACTCTCTACGATAGACTGATGAGAATCGGTGCAACTCTTGTTTTAGATAGCGTAAATCGCATTGCTCAGGGCGATATTACCCCTATAGAGCAGCCACAGAGCGACGACAATCTGCGCCCTGCACCAAAGATTTTCAAGTATGACTGCCTAATTGACTGGAGCAAGAGCGGTGTGGAGATTACAAACTTCGTGCGTGGACTCTCGCCTTACCCAGCCGCCTGGAGTCGCCTCACAAAAGATGGCGCAGGGACGGGTAGCGCAAAGATTTTTGAGGTGCGCTTTGAGCCAAAGAGCGGCATTGCAGAGGTCGGCAGGGTAGTTACCGACGGCAAAAAATATATGGGCGTTACCTGCGCAGACGGAGTTGTATATATCGAAGATATCCAAATCGCTGGCAAAAAACGCCTCAAAATCCGCGAACTTCTCCTTGGCTTCCGTGGTGCAGAGGAGTATAGGTTTGAGTAGAAAAATTTGTTATTTTATAAAAGTTTTTATACATTTGCATTATAAAACTTAAAACACCATTGCCTATGAAGCATCGCGTATAGTATAATACGCACAATTTAAAAATATTGGAAAAAGCGTTTTAGCTTTATTCTTTCACTTTGAAAGTTTGGCGACTCACAAAGCAACAGAAAGGAATAATAGTTGAAATGTCTGCGTGTATTGCGCGGCTTTTAGTTATTCTTCTGTTCAGGTTACGCCAAACACCTCAAAGTGGGAATATACTAATTGTTCCGCGCTTTTTTTTGTGCGTATCCAATAATAAGGGACTGAAGTAATAAATAATAATTTCACTCAAAAGGCCGAACAGACAATGGCATACAATAGTCTGAATGCATTATGTCACAATATAGAATGTGCCCTAACTGTGGCAACACAGATTACGCAGGTGTTAATGTTTGTAATGTTTGTAAAACTATCTTCTGCGATAGTTGTGCAGTAAAAGAATTTGATCATTTTCCTCTCCCATTTACAACAAGCCATTGCCCACGATGCGGTAGCACCAATCTCAGAGGTATTGGACTTATTGATAACAATTATTAAAATGTAATATCTATAATATACATATGTATGAAGTGACCTCTATATTTTGATCCAAACTTTAGGGGTCACTATAATATATCTTTGTATTATGGATGTATCATAGATTAGTACTCAGCTATCTTTGTGGACTCATTTGTTGTCAGAGTGCGGTAGATAAAGCGCCGTCCATTTTATCGTCATAGTACAGTAGTAAGTTCTATCTAATCGTCAGAACGCGGTAGATACAACGCTCGACAAAAAATCCCAGCGATGGATAGTACTAAAGCGTACAGCCATTGCTGGGACTTTTTTGTTAGCGGAAGTAGGTATCCGCGTTATCACGATTAAATCTCTAACGCACCGCCAGCACCAAATACCTTACCCACAAGAGTATCGAAGGTCTGAGTACGCTTAGCAAGGTCGAAGAGGTTTACTCTCCAGCGCATGAGCTGAACAAAGTTGGTCATATTCTTCCACTGAGCGCGAGAAACGCCAATCTGCTCTGGAGCAACAGGTGCGCCTGCGGTTACGAACAGGTCACGCATCTTCTCAAATGAGTAAACCTGCTTGCGGAGCTTCTGGCTGAACTCTGACCAAGTATTCTTTACGCGGTTAAGCTGCTCGCGTACCTCCTCTGGGCTCTGCCACTTCTTAGCAATCTCAGTAGGACCAAGCTCAGGTACAGGGAAGTTCTTAAACAGCTCTGTTGCACGAGCAACCTCTGCCTCCTTTGTTGGCCATGCTGCAACGCAAGCGTCAACATCGAGCTTAGAGAGGTCGAGCTTGAGCAACTCGTCAAAGAATGCGCACATTGTCACAGTACCAACAGATACCTGGAAGCCGTGGAGTACCATACGGTCCTCAAATGTGTGATGAGTCATATCAAGATAGTGGCTGAAAAGGTGCTCTGCACAAGAGAGTGGGCGAGTATCGTTTGCAATCTGCATAGCTACACCAGAGAGTGTAAGACCTGCAAATACATTCTCTACAGCCTTTGGAGTGCGGTCTGCAATACCCTGAGCGTCAGCAAGTACCTCTGGGAGCATATCGTGAATAACTGACCAAGCATCGTCGCGGATTGGCTCTGTGCCAAACAGGTCTGCAATCATCCACTCGCCACCTGCTGGAACTTTAGCAGCAAGGTCAGCATAACCTGCTGTAGTAAGGCGTGCAGGAGCGTTGCAGAGGACATCAGAGTCACCGATGATTACAAGTGGAGCAGGGCAGGTAAAGGTCTGCTTTGCGCCATCCTTAACGATTGCAGAGCCTGAAGCTGAGTAGCCGTCAGCAGATGCAGCAGATGCGATGCAGATATAACGCTGACCAAGGCGATGTGAAGCGAGCTTACAAACATCGTTAATAACGCCAGAGCCTACTGCGATTGCAATTGCGTCGTACTGCTTCATTACCTCCTCAATCATCTCAACATACTTCCACTCTGCATGGAAACTCTTGTCAGGAATAACGAACTTCTCGCACACTACGCCCTCAGCGTTCATGATGTTGTAAACATCCTCGCCTGCAGCAGTCCAAACGAAGTGGTCAGTGATAACCACAGCTTTTCTGCCTGGGAAGAATTTTTTGAACAATACAGGGGTACTCTTAAGCGCACCCTGAGAGATCTCCGCGCCCTTTGTTTGACCAGCCATTTCGAGCGCTTTGTCCATTCTTTCTTTAATAGTCATAATTCTGTATTTTAAGATGAAACCTTATTTCTGTGCAATATTTTATCCTTACAAAGGTATAAATTTTTGTATAAAATCGCAACTTTTTAGCGGTTTTTTACTATTTCCCCCACTTTTCGCCATGCAAAACCACTCTTTCTGCAACTTTTCTAAGGTAGGCAGCTGTCTCTGGCTTGAGTTTTCCATTTGCAGAGTTGTCTCCAAACGGCTCTTTATATATAGTAAGGTATGCTACTGCGGCTGAGAGATAAGCACCGGCGTAGGATTGATGGTGGTTGTCTTTGTGGTAGAGGTTAATATCCTCGCGCTCGTGCATTACAATCTGCCAAGCATAGCCAAGCGGATTTAAGTCCACCTTAAGTTGCTCTGCCTCGGCTGTCAAAACCTCTATAAGGCGATTCTGCATAGCATCGTAGCTGCTGTAGAAGTGCGGATATTTGGCAAGATATGGCTCATACTTGCCAAAGTTGTTGTTGCCGAACTTGCGACCCCAAGTAATCTCTATAAGTGCCTTGCTTTTAGGGCTTGTTTTGCGCACACGGTCAACCATTTTGCCCATATTTTCAACCATACCCGCATCGTCGGCTGTGCCATTGAGGGTTGGCAGGATGCTCTGGTCCTGCAACATAGCATAGTCATAGCCGCCGCGGTCAACAACCTCCATGCAGTGCTTGTTTTTCAAGTGCTGCTGCATTGTGTAGCCGCCAGAGACAAAGATGCTACAGTCGGCATAGTGACCCTCTTTCCACGCCATCTCCTTGAAAATCACAGGGTATGTGTGATAGTAGGTGTAGCTGTTGCCGATAAAGAGGATTTTGAGCGTGTCGCGCGGAACGGCAGCATCGTAGAGAATAACCTGCGGCAGCTGACCTTGCGCAGATGGTGCTGCAACAGCCGACTGTACCTCGCCCTGGTCTGTCTGACGCAGACGCAGGGCTACTTTACCCCCTTTCGCCCCCTTGTCAAGGCGCACAGAGTGCCACAGACGGGTCATGTGCTTGTGCGATGTGGTCGAAAGGGTAGGGGTAGCCTCAACCCAACGCTTGCCGTTGAGATACTCAAGCACAAAGGCGTTTCTCTCGCCCTCGTTGCCTGTAAATGGCAGAAATAGGTCAACCACTGTCCCTGGCTCAACCTTGCCCACAGGCACCTCAAAGAGCCAATAGTCGCCCGCTACAGAACGCGCTGTCGGAAAACCTTTGGCATTTATGTCACACTTTACAACCTTGCCCTTGTGGTTAAAAGATAGAGTAGCATCCTTTATACCCACCGCGGCGTTGTAATACCCCGTCTCAAGATAGGAGCTAACCGCCTTCTTCTCCCTGTTTTTTGAAAATCGCCACTCAGCGCGATTCTGAGCCACCGCCTGAAGCGACACAAGAGCTGCACAAAGCGCAGCTACAACAAAAATAGACCTTTTCATACTAAATTGGTAAATATTGCCCGAATTTAATATTTTTTCAAGAATTATAAAAGTCTTTGCAGAAAAATTTTGCCTTTATTATAAAAGGTATTGCATTGTTAAAAAACTATACCTAACTTTGTGCGATTATATCGCGTTATTAACAAACTTAAATTTATAACTTAAATTATTATCCTATGAAGAAAAACAATTTTGCTTTCGGGGGGGGGGAAATACACCGCACCTGAAATCGAGCTGTACTCAGCTCCAGTAGAAAACGGATTTCAAGCATCTGTTACACCACTCTCCATTGATGTATGGGTAGAGGAGGGCGAAGACGACGCCCTGAGTTTCTAACATTTCAAACCTTAAAAATTAAAAGAACTATGAAGAAGTCTATTATTTTGGGTTTGATGCTCTCAGCCTTAACCCTTACAAACTGTACTAAGAATGAGGAGTTTACTGTGGCTCCTGAGGTTTCTACTCCATTTGAGATTGTTGCTAATGTTGACACCCGTACCACAAACGACGGTCTTAACACCGCTTGGGCTGCTGACGATGCAATCAACCTCTTCCACGCTGTAGCAGAGGGAACTGAGTATCTTTCTGACGGCAGCTTTACAATCGCTTCTGAGGATGTTGCAGCAGGTCGATTCACAGGTACCCTCAACGGCTCTCTTACAGAGGCAAACTACGATTGGTACGCAATCTATCCTTACAGCGAGTATATCACAACTCCTGCTAGCACAAGCAGTGGTTATACCATTATCGGTCACGACAACCGCTACTCTTTGGTACAGAACGGTAATAACAGCACTGCACACCTTGCAGGCACAGCTTGCCCACTTGTAGGCGTATCTAAGGGCGTTGCTGCTACAAGTGTTCCATCTTTGGAGATGCACCATGTTTCAAGCGTTGTAAAGTTTGTTGTAAAGAACTCTCTCTCTGAGGCTATTACAGTTTCAAAGATTACCCTTGAGTCAGACAATCACAACATTATCGGTAGCTACTATGTCGATTTTACAGAGTATCCATCTGTAAGTTTTACCAATGCATTACCTGCTAAAACCGCTATTCTTGATGTTCAGAACGGCGAAGCTATTGCAGCGGGCAGCACAGCATCTTTCTATCTGCCTATCAAGCCTTGCGCAATGGAGGTTGGCGACAATCTGACTGTTACTGTTACCGCTGAGTCTGTAACATGCGTTGGCACAGACACCTCAACCCTTGAACTCTCTTCTGACATATCTTTCATTGCAGGTAACATCAAGACCCTCAATGTAAACTATGATACTGCTATTATACCAGCTCCAGATGAGACTTGGTCTCTTATTACACACCCAACTCAGATTGTAGAGGGTACTTATGTAATCGTAACAAAGTCTTACGATGGAACTTTCAACTACATGGCTAACACAACAACAAGCGCAAACCCGCTTAGCGTAGAGACTACACTGTTTGACGGTGCTACAGAGAGCGTAACAACTAACAAGGTTACTGCCGATATGCGTTGGACTTTTGCCGGGACATACGATGCGTTGACCATTACTAACCCTGAGAACAAATACCTCTATTCCATAAATGAAAATCAAGGCGTAAGAGTTAATACAACATCTGATACTTGGGCTGCATCACTGAATACATCTGTTGGTGGTGCTGCTATCGCACTAAAGGATAGTAATTGCTCTCGTTACTTGACATCTTATAAGACCGATGCCAAAAATGATTGGCGTGCTTACACTAATCTTTACGATTACAGCACAAGTGCTTCTCATCCTCAGAGTGGTGCTGTATATCTCTACTATTGCGGCGAGGCTGTTCGTAAACCATTTATCACTGCATCAAACCCTTCTATAGTAGCAGCAGTGGGTGCAACTATTACAATTCCGTACACAGTTACACATCCTACAGCAGGCAAGTCTCTTACTGCTACATCTTCTGAGACTTGGGCAACAGTTGGCACAATTGACGGCGAGACAATCAGCGTAACAGTTGCTGCAAATAGTGGCAGCGATGCTCGTGAAGCAACACTTACTCTCTCTTATGAGAATGCTGTTGAATCTGTAGAATTAACAATCAATCAGGAGAGTGCTACCAGTTTGAAGTATGCTTTAACATCTGCAGATGTAGCTGCTATTCATACCCAAAAAGGAAGTACATCCTATGCTAATTGGTCATACACCGCAACTGACGGCAGTAGTTGGTCTGGTTATTCAGCAAGTAATACAGGTTTGTTGCAACTTGGATGGAACACTGAGACAACAAAGGCTGCCGCTAATTCTTACATCTTACTTCCTGCACTAAGTAATGGGAAAAAAGCTACTAAGATTACGATTATTCCAGATGCTTCAACATCTAATAACCGTGTATTGATAGCTGTTCCTTCAACATATCAGTATAACGGAGAGAGTGATACTGATACTAAAAATATGGCTTATGCTATTTCTGAAAATACAGTCAAAAGCTCTACAGATCCTCTAACTATTGATCTAACAGGTATTGAGACTACTGAACAGATTAAGGTTCGTGCTGTAGGCGGAGCAGTTTATATCACTGAGATAACTCTCGTTTACGAGTAACCCTCTATAATTCATCTATTTAGCTACCCGACTAAAAGTCGGGTAGTTTTTTTAGGGGCACTAAAGGCGTTAGAGGCTCTAAGGTCCTTACAGACTTTTAACAAAGCTCTTGCAGCAGATACTAAACTGACTTTCACAACAAATGAGCGTTGTGTTATCTGGGGCGTAAACGCTGAGTAACCATCTATAGTTCATCTATTTAGCTACCCGACCA
>CAZIPR010000001.1:0-119142 GCA_964541245.1 uncultured Alistipes sp. | reverse complement strand
TGACTTTCACAACAAATGAGCGTTGTGTTATTTGGGGCGTAAACGCTGAGTAACCATCTATAGTTCATCTATTTAGCTACCCGACCAAAAGTCGGGTAGTTTTTTGTTTAGGGACACTAAAGGATTTAGAGACTCTAAGGACTCTAAGGTCCTTACAGACTTTTAACAAAGTTCTTGCAGCAGATACTAAACTGACTTTCACAACAAATGAGCGTTGTGTTATTTGGGGCGTAAACGCTGAGTAACCCTCTATAATTCATCTATTTAGCTACCCGACCAAAAGTCGGGTAGTTTTTTGTTTGGGGACACTAAAGGATTTAGAGACTCTACAAAATTGCGCGTCACTTTTGGCACTGTCAGTCAGTAAAGGATAGCGCGAACAGATGACACTGAATAACACAGAATAGCATTTAATAACAGCGGGCAAGCCCTTAATAGTTAGCGGTAAAACACAGATTTTCAGAGGGTTATTAGGGTGTTTAGGGTTATTAAAGTTGTTAGTGGGCAACGCTAATTAACTCTAACAACTCTAATTAACTCTATGTAACCATAACTCTGCGCGCTGCGCACAAAAAAAACCGAGCGCAAAATTTGTCGTCAGAACGCGGTAGATACAACGCCGCGGTTAAACCTATCACAATTTTTCATTTTAGGCGAGGATTTACAACGCTCGGCATAAAAAACAGCGATGGGCTGTACTAAAAGACTCAAGCAAAATCACATTTTAAGGAGGCGTTTACAAGGCGCACAAAAAACCGAGCGCGCAGCATACTAAAGCGTATGTGAGCAGCTCGGTTTTGCAGTGGAACGCAGTAAACGCCCCTTAAAATGCGATTTTACTTGAGTTTATTGCGCAACCACGCATAATACAAAATAAGTCCAATCCAGCTGGTAGCAAGAATAAGCACTGAGCAGAGGATTTTTGTAAGCATCTCGGTTGCAGGTTTCTTTGTGAAGATTTCATAAACTGCGTAGCATGCAAGAGCAAGACCTAAGAAATAGAGAATAGTTCCCATAGTAAATAGTTTTTAGTTAATAAAAAATGTTATAAGTTTGTTCTATAATGTTTTAGTAAACTGTTCCTTATCATACACAACATCGCTCAGGAAAAGCCCCTGTGCTGGAGCCCCTGCGCTGGAGCGGGAGAGGTCACGAGCCTCAACGATAGCGCAGAAGTCTGAGACGGAGTATTTCCCGCGCCCCACATCGACAAGAGTTCCGACAACAGAGCGCACCATATTTCGCAAAAATCGGTCTGCGCGGATAGTGAACTTCAGCACCCCATCGGGCTCTATGCTCCAGTGGGCATCCATAATTTTGCAGATGTTGGTCTTATTATCCGAGCCGAGTTTGGCAAAGGATGTAAAGTCGCTATACTCCAAAAGTTTTGCCGCGGCGGCGTTCATAGCCTCAACATCAAGCGGCACATAGTAGAGCCACGCCGAGAAGCGACGAAACGGGTTTTTGCGAGTAGAAATATAGTATTGATACTCGCGCTCAAGGGCACTAAAACGGGCGTGCAGAGTATCTGCAACGGGTGTTATGGCAATAATGCCTATGCTCTTGGGCAGCATCATATTGAGCTTGTAAAGAACTTGCGCAATATCTATCGGATTGGGCGAATCAAAGTGCGCGACATAGTAGGAGGCGTTGACCCCCGAATCTGTGCGACCTGCACCCGTAATCTCAGTATGAGAGCCGAGCAATTTAGTCAGCGCAGCCTCAATAGTCTGCTGAAGGCTTGGCACATCGGGCTGCCGCTGCCAACCGCAGAAATCGGCACCATCGTATCTCAGTTCGACAAAATATCGCATACACAAAGGTAATAATTTTTAGCTGAAGTACAAAAATTTTTATACAATTTTTCCCTATAAGTGCAAGCATTATCTATTCTCGAAAATTTTTCGTATCTTTGGCAGTTCAAACTTATACACAACAAAACTATGAAAGCAGCAATTATCGGCTACGGCAAAATGGGGCATGAGATTGAGAGAGTTCTTGTGCAGCGCGGGCATACCGTAAGCCTTATTATAGACCAAGACAACACCTCAGAACTCAATGCAGAGCGTCTTGCGGGGGTAGATGTGGCAATTGAGTTTACAACTCCTGCAACGGCATACGACAACATCCGCACCTGTATAGAGGCGGGCGTGGCTATTGTCAGTGGAACAACAGGTTGGACAGAGCGTCTTGGAGAGTTGCAGGATTTATGCCACAAGAGGGGTAGTGCGATGATTTACTCGTCGAACTACTCGCTTGGTGTAAATATTGCCTTCAGGCTCAACCGTCGTCTTGCGGAGCTGATGAACGGCTGCAACAACTACGATGTACGCATCGAGGAGATTCACCACACCCAGAAAAAAGATGCGCCAAGTGGCACAGCAATAACCCTTGCAGACGAGGCTATAGCCCGTCTTGACCGCAAAACAAGTTGGAACTGCATTGAGCCGCAGAAGGGGGAGGTAAGTCAGGCTACAGCCGATAGTATTGAGATTACCTCGCTGCGTGAGGGCACAGTACCTGGCACACACACCGTTACATACGAGTCAGCAGATGACACTTTGGAGATTAAGCACACTCTTAAGAGTCGCAGTGCGCTGGCAACGGGTGCGGTAATTGCAGCCGAGTTTATCTGTGGCAAAAAGGGCGTATTTACTATGGATGACCTTTTCAAGGAGTAATTATGAGGAAAATTTGGAGTAATAAGTGGGTTAAATTTGCCGTTGTGGCGGTTTTATATACGCTGCTATGCGTTGTCTGGACGGGCAATTTGTGGATGTTATTGGGATTGGTTGTAATCTACGACATCTACATTTCGCGCCTGTTTTACAAGTATATTTGGCGTTACAACGGTGTTCTATGCGAGAAGTATCCGCTCTACAAGAGCATTTGGGGCTGGGTAGATGCTATACTCTGGGCAACAGTGGCGGCAACACTGCTACATCTGTTTGTCTTTCAGCTCTACAAGGTGCCTACATCCTCAATGGAGAAGACAATACTTATTGGCGACTATCTCTATGTGAGCAAGATTTCGTATGGCCCTCAGGTGCCAAATACGCCTATTGCAATGCCGTTTGTATTCAACACCCTGCCTTGGAACAGCTCTAAAAAGTCCTACTGCGAGGCTATAAAGTGGGATTACCATCGTCTGAAGGGTATCAAGAAGATTGAGAGGGGCGATGTTGTAGTCTTTAACTATCCAGCGGGCGACAGTGTGCTTATAGCAAAGAGGTTGCAGCCTATGGGTGCGGCAAGCTACTACGATGTACTGCGCAGCTACCAGGAGAGCTACGGAGTAAAAGAGGGTAGAGAGAGGCTCTATGAGGATTACGATGTAATTGTCCACCCTGTGGATAAGCGCGAGAACTACATAAAGCGTTGTGTAGCTATTCCAGGCGACAAAATTAAAATTAAGGGCACGACCCTCTATGTAAACGAGGTGCCTCAGCAGACACTCAGCCAGCAGCAGTTTATCTACTTTGTGCAGACCTCAGCACCGCTCACAGAGTACGCCCTCAACAAGGCTGGCATCAGGGAGTGGGGCGGAAGTGCGCCTTACTACTACCTGACAATGACTGACGAGGCGGCAGCAAAGATTGAGAAGATGCCAATTGTGACCTCTGTAGTTAAGTACAACAACACAGAGGCAAGTAGCGAGTTCTATCCAAACGACAAAGGCTACAGCTGGACTCAGGATAACTTCGGAGAGTTGTGGGTGCCGCAGAGAGGCACAACGATAGAGCTTACAGCAGAGGTTTTGCCACTCTACCGCCGAATTATTGAGCAGTATGAGGGTCACACTCTTGAGGTAAAGGATGGCAAGATATTTATCGACGGGGTTGAGAGCAGCCACTACACCTTTGCCATGGACTACTACTGGATGATGGGCGACAACCGCCACAACTCAGCTGACAGCCGTTTCTGGGGCTTTGTACCAGAGGACCATATTGTCGGCAAGGCATCATTTATAGCCTTCTCAAAGGGGGAGGATGGTATTCGTTGGAATCGTCTATTCAAAAAAATCAGATAGCGTGGAGCAGTTAAAAGACAGCTATTTTACCATTGCCGAGCCTGCACAGTGCAACATGCGTGAGCGCAGCAGCAAGTTTCTCTCGTATGCCTATCCGGTAACTGACGAGGAGCAGATTCGCGCCCACCTTGACAACTTACGCAAGCAGTTCTACGATGCTACGCACCACTGTTACGCATGGAGGCTTGGTCCACATGGGGAGCAATTTCGCGCAAATGACGACGGAGAGCCCTCTGGCACAGCTGGCAAACCTATCTTAGGTCAGCTACTCTCGCACGAGATTACAAACTGTCTTATTGTTGTTGTCCGCTACTTTGGAGGTACAAAATTGGGCGTTTCGGGGCTTATTCAGGCTTATAAAGAGGCGGCAGCAGATGTGCTATCTGAGAGTAAGATTATAGAAAAGACGGTTGACACTGTTCTGAGAGTCGATTTCTCGTATATTGTCATGAACGACATTATGAAAATCGTCAAAGATGAGTCTCCACAGGTGGTTAATCAGAGTTTTGACAACCTCTGTTCTATGACACTTGCAGTGCGCAAAAGCAAGGCAGATATACTACTTGGCAAACTTAGTAAAGTCAGCGGTGCGACTATTGAAGTTTTAGAAAATGAGCTATAAATCAATTTACATAAAGGGCGCAAGAGTCCACAACCTCAAGAACATAGAGCTTGAGATTCCTCACAACAAATTGGTTGTTGTGACAGGTCTTTCGGGCAGTGGAAAGAGTACGCTCGCCTTTGACACCATCTTTGCCGAGGGTCAGAGGCGTTATGTAGAGTCTCTATCATCATACGCAAGGCAGTTCCTTGGTAGGATGAGCAAGCCCGATGTAGATATTATCACAGGCATTGCCCCTGCTGTGGCAATTGAGCAGAAGGTCAGCACCCGCAACCCGCGCTCGACAGTGGGCACGACAACCGAGATTTACGACTATCTCAGGCTGTTATACTCCCGCATAGGCAAGATTTACTCGCCAATCTCTGGCTTGGAGATAAAGTGCTACACAACAGACGATGTTGTAGAGTATATAATCTCCCAAGGCGAGGGTAGCCGCGTTATTATAACCGTGCCTATGCGTCTTAAAGCGGGTCAGAGCGTGGTAGAGAGGATGTTACAGCTTGTCTCTGACGGTATTCAGCGACTCTATATAGATGGGCAGACTGTTCTGATTGAGGAGTTTATGCCGACCGTAACAAGCACAACCTCTGTAGAGGGTATTCAGATTGTAATTGACCGTATAAAGGTAAGCAGTGACGATGATACACTAACCCGCATGCGAGAGTCTGTATCAGGTGCATTTGGCTATGGAACAAACAGTTGCACAGTTATCTGCGAAGGCAGGAGCAGAGAGTTCTCAGCAAGCCTCACAGCTGACGGCATTGAGTTTGAACACCCCTCTGAACACCTTTTTGGCTTCAACAACCCACTTGGAGCCTGCCCTGTTTGCGAGGGATTTGGCAGGGTTGTGGGCATAGACGAGAATTTAGTTGTGCCTGACAAGTCTAAGAGCATTTTTGACAACGCTATAGCCTGCTGGCGCGGAGAGTCGATGAGTCGTTTTAAGGATATGCTTATCAAAAACGCCTACAAATTCGACTTTCCAATCCATGAGCCATACTACAAGTTGACAGAGCAGCAGCGACGACTACTCTGGACGGGAAATGAGTATTTCTATGGTCTAAACGCCTTTTTTGACTATCTTGAGGCAGAACGAAAGAAGCACAAGATGCAGTTTGCCATCCTCAAAGCGCGATACACAGGCAAGACCATCTGCCCAGCCTGCAACGGTGCAAGATTGCGTCCAGAGGCACTCTATGTCAAGGTTGGAGGCAAAAATATCTCAGAGCTTGCGACGATGAACATCGACTCTCTGACTCAATTTTTTGCCAATCTAACCCTTGATGAGCATGATGCAGCAACGGCAGAGCGTATTCTTAAGGAGATTAAAAACCGCCTTGCATACCTTAGCGATGTAGGGTTAGGCTACCTTACCCTTGACCGTCTCTGCTCAACACTATCAGGTGGCGAGAGTCAGCGAATAAACCTCTCAACCTCACTTGGTAGCAACCTTACAGGCTCGCTCTATATCCTTGACGAGCCGAGCATTGGTCTGCATCCAAAAGATACCTCAAGGCTTATCTCTGTACTTAAGCAGCTACGCGATTTGGGTAATACTGTAATTGTTGTAGAGCATAAAGAGGAGATTATCCGCGCTGCCGACTATATTGTCGATATAGGTCCTAAAGCGGGAGAGCATGGCGGAGAGGTTGTCTTTAGCGGCGATATAAAGAGCCTCTGCAAAGCCGAACAGAGCCTTACAGCAGACTACCTGTGCGGCAGAAAGAGTATTGATGTTCCCTCAACAGTGCGCCCATGGAACAACTATATTACCATTAACGGAGCAAGGGTAAACAACCTGAAAAATATCTCAGTCAAGATTCCTCTCGGTGTTATGACCTGTGTTACAGGCGTAAGTGGCTCAGGTAAGAGTTCGCTTGTCAAGGGGATACTCTATCCAGCTCTGCGCAGAAAAATTATGGAGTGTGGCGACAATCCAGGCGACTTTGACTCTCTTGGAGGCGATTTGAAGCTGATTAGAGGGGTAGAGATGGTTGAC
Source organism: uncultured Alistipes sp. (assembly GCA_964541245.1). Taxonomy (GTDB): domain Bacteria; phylum Bacteroidota; class Bacteroidia; order Bacteroidales; family Rikenellaceae; genus Alistipes. The sequence continues at coordinate 112,491 of CAZIPR010000001.1, read as the reverse complement.
CAAAATCCTATCGGTAAGTCCTCCCGCTCAAACCCTGTAACATACATCAAGGCGTACGACGAGATTCGCCGACTCTTTGCTGACCAGCCATACGCTCAGCGCACAAATATACAGCCGAGCAACTTCTCGTTCAATGTTGCAGGTGGCAGATGTGAGCAGTGTCAGGGCGAGGGTGTGATAAAGATTGGCATGCAGTTTATGGCTGATGTAACCCTTACCTGCGATGCTTGTGGAGGTAGAAGGTTTAAGCAGGAGATTTTGGACATAAAGTACAAGGGCAAAGATATTTGCGATGTGCTTGATATGAGCATCAACGAGGCTATAGAGTTCTTTTCAGAGGATGAAAAATGCTCTACATGCCGCAAAATAGTTGAGAGGCTAAGACCTTTGCAGGATGTGGGACTTGGGTATATAAAGCTCGGACAATCCTCCTCAACACTCTCTGGTGGCGAGAGCCAGAGGGTTAAACTTGCATCGTTTCTAACAAAAGATACAGGCAAAGGCAGCATAATATTTATCTTTGACGAGCCGACAACAGGTCTGCACTTCCACGATATCAAAAAACTACTTGCAGCCTTTGATGCACTGATTTCAAACGGGCATACAGTGATTATCGTCGAACACAATATGGATATTATCAAGTGTGCCGACCATATTATAGACCTTGGTCCAGAGGCTGGAGATGATGGTGGTAATATAGTCTTTGAAGGTACACCAAAAGATATACTCGGCTGTAAATCAAGCTATACGGGTCACTACCTAAAGACTCACTTTAAGTAAACAGATGAAAGAAGAATTTTATACATACTCTCTACCAAACGGCATAAGGGGCATACATCGCAGGGTTGCAAGCGGTGCGGCTCGCTGTGCGGTAATAATTGGTGCAGGTAGCAGAGACGAGCTTGCCACGGAGTATGGCATTGCCCACTTTGCTGAGCATGGGCTCTTCAAGGGCACCAAACACCGCAAGGCGTATCAGGTAAACTGCCGTCTTGAGAACTTAGGTGGAGAGCTTAACGCCTTTACAACTAAGGAGGATACAACAGTGCATGCCACAGTGTTGAGAAGTGACTTTACAAAGGCTGTAGAGCTGCTCTCAGATGTTGTTTTCAACTCGGTTTTCCCTGACAAAGAGCTTGACAAGGAGCGTGAGGTTATCTTTGACGAGATAAACACCTACAAAGACTCGCCGATGGATATGATTTACGACACCTTTGAGGATATGATTTTCGAGGGGTCAGAGTTGGGACATAATATCCTTGGTCGTAAGCGTGACCTGATGCGTCACAACAGCTCTGCGCTACACCGCTTTGTAGAGCGTACACACACAACAGACCAGATGGTTTTTGCCTCAATAGGAAGCATATCCAATAGTCGTATAGAGCAGATTGCAAACAAGTATTTTGCCTGTCAGAGAGCAACTACACGCAACTATACTCGCACCGCTCCAGCACCATACCGCGCCTTTGAGAAGGTGCTAAACAAGCATACACACCAAACCCACTGTATTATTGGCAACCGTGCATACAGCATTACAGAGGATAAGCGACTGCCATTTTCGCTGCTGATAAATATACTCGGTGGTCCGTGTGCAAATTCACGCCTTAATGTCAATGTACGCGAGAAAAACGGTCTTTCGTACAATATTGAGGCAAATTACACCCCTTACTCAGACTCTGGCATGGCTGTAATCTACTTCAGCTCTGAGCATGACAACACAGACCACTGCCTACAGATTATTGCAAGAGAGATTGACAAACTTCAGAATACAAACCTCACTACACGCCAACTTGCCATGGCTAAAAAGCAGTATATTGCCCAGATGACCATCTCAACAGAGGGTAACGAGGGCTATATGCTCGGCGTGGGGCGTTCACTGCTTGTACATGGCGAGGTTGACACCCTTGAGGAGGCATACAAGAAGATAAATGCCGTCACAGCCTCACAGATTGCAGAGGTTGCCAACGAAGTATTTACAAACAACTCAACACTTATCTACCGATGACAGATTTAGAGAGATACATTGAGACAATGTCCTCGCCAGAGGATGCACTGCTCAAGGAGCTTGAGAGAGAGACATACCTCAGAGTGCTAAACCCTCGCATGATTTCGGGGCATATTCAGGGCAAGCTACTTGAGATGATTGTTCGCATGATTCGCCCACAGAGAATCCTTGAAATTGGCACTTTTACAGGTTACTCGGCACTAAGCATGGCAGCAGGGCTAAGCGATGGGGCAGTAATTGACACCTGCGAGGTGGATGACGAGCTTGAGGCTATGATTTTAGACTTTTTTGAGCGTTCCAAATACTCTGACCGTCTTAGGCTGCATATAGGCTCTGCACTTGAGATTGCACCGACACTTGGTCAGGTGTATGACCTTGTATTTATAGATGGCGACAAGCGTGAATACACAGCATACTACAACATGCTTTTTGACAGTGGTCTTGTTAAGAGTGGTAGCTGGATTATGGCTGACAATATCCTTTGGTACGGTAAGGTGGTAGAGACTGTAGCCAAGGGCGACAAGCAGACACAGGCTATTATAGATTTCAACGCCGCAGTTGCAACCGATACAAGGGTTGAAAATGTTATCCTTCCAATCCGTGACGGAATTAACCTTATCAGAGTGAAATAATGGCTATTATAGTAAACCTTGATATTATGCTTATAAGGCGCAAGATGACACTTTCTGAGTTGGCAGAGAGGGTTGACATATCCATTGTAAACCTCTCAAAGCTAAAGACGGGCAAGGTTAGAGCTATTAGATTTTCTACCCTTGATGCTATTTGTGAGGTGTTAGATTGTCAGCCTGGGGATATTATCGAGCATAGGGGAGAGTAGCTATGAAAAGGGTTGCCGCAATACTCCTCTTGCTCTTTTTTGCCACAACAGCCACTGCAAAGAGTGACAGTGTAAGGGTTGCTGTGCTTGCTGACCTACACATCACGCCTGGTAATGATAACGACAAGGTTATGAGCAGGATTGTTGAGGATATAAACGCTGAGAAATTTGACCTTGTTGTCGTTGCTGGAGATATTACCAATTCGGGCAGTGATAGCGAGCTACAGTGCGCCTACAACCATCTTAGCCGCATATCTCATCGCCAGATTGTAACCCACGGCAACCACGAAACAACATGGAGCAAAAGTGGAGGAGAGGACTTTAAGAGGTATTGGGGGCACAACGGCTGCACAACACAGAGGGTTGGAGAGTATCTGTTTGTGGCTTATCCAGCAGGTCCTTTTGTAAAGATGGCTGACGGTACTGCGCAGGATGGCAACCGCCTTGGTTGGGTCGAAAAGCAGCTGCAAAAGGCGGGAAAAAGGCGAGTTATCTCGGTTTGCCACTACCCGCTAAACAACGATATTACAAATAGAGAGCAGATAACTCAGCTACTCAACCGCTACGGCGTAAGTGCCTCAATATGTGGACATTACCACCAGCCAAGGCTGATGAATTTTGACTCTATACCTGGTATCTTAGTTCGTAGTCTGATGCTACCAGAGGGCAAGAGTCGCAACTACGGCTACTCAATTCTTACACTTAAATCCGACTCAATTTTTGTCTCTGAAAAGCTGATAGGGCAGAGTCCTGTTCATAAATACGCTGTACGCCAACATCGTGACAGTAGCGTTGATGCTATAGCGTGCGACCCAATGCCAGAGGAGCTGTCAAATGGAGGGTTTAAGGCGCAGGCTATTGTTGAGGATAATGCCGCCATATACACCGCTGCGCAGGTTGTAGGTAATATTCTCTACTACGGCAACTCAGCTGGCGAGGTTAAGGCTTACGATACCAAAAATGGTAAATTCTGCTGGACTCGTCGTTTCAAGGGTCCAATATACTCAACCCCTGTTATAGATGACAATCTGATAATTGTTGCAACGCTCTCTGAAGGTCTTGTCGCCCTTGACCGTGCAAGTGGCAGAAAGGTGTGGCAGAGCTGCAAAAGTGACTGTTTTATAGGCAATGGAACGGTCGTGGAGGGCTATTTATACATAGGTACAGTTGGCAGGATGTACAAAATTGAGGCTGCTACGGGCAGAATTGTCTGGAGTTTCAGCTTTGGGGCAGAGCATCCCCAGGGCAGGGCTACTGTGGCTGAGGGTAGGGTTGTTTTTGGAACATGGGACACCTTCCTATACTGCTTAGACTGTCAGAGCGGAGAGGAGCTATGGCGTTGGTCAAACGGCTCGAAGAACAAGCTACTCTCTCCAGGGCATGTCATCCCAAGAGTGGCAGAGGGCAGGGTTATGATTGTTGCGCCAGACCGTTATATCACAAATATTGACCTTCAGACAGGAGAGCAGATTTGGCGAGTAAAACAGCGCAAGGTACGCGAGAGTACAGGCATAAGCTCTGACTGTAAACATTTCTACGCCAAGACTATGGATGGCGAGATGATAGCCGTACCGATGGCAGCAAATAGCTACACAGAGGAGTGGTGCTGCGATGCAGGGTGGGGTTATGACCACAATTTCTGCCCGCTGACTGTCGTAGATGGCATTGTCTATATGGCAAACCGTCGGGGTAAGGTAGCTGCCGTTACAGAGGATGGTAAACTTATCACAGTTGGAAAGTTTGCCCACAGCGCAGCAAACGACCTTAGAGCAGACGATAATGGCAATATATGGGTAAGTTTTATAGAGGGTACAATCTGGAAATTGAGCATACAGTAGATAAATTGTCAATAAAAAATGCCCATTTATGTACAACTAATGCAGAAAATAGCTATTTTTGCAACATCAAATAACACTTTGGTTAGTTATGGAAGCACAAGCAAAACAGTATGTAGAGAATTTCATGGCGCAAGTTATCGCCAGAAATCCAAATGAGCCTGAGTTTCATCAGGCAGTGCGCGAGGTGGCAGAGTCGCTTGCACCATATATCGTGGCAGACCCTGCACTGCTCAAGCTCAAGGTCTTGGAGCGTATCGCCGAGCCTGAGCGCGTGATTATATTCCGCGTGCCATGGCTTAACGACCGTGGCGAGATTGAGATTAACCGCGGTTTCCGTGTGCAGATGAATAGCGCACTTGGTCCTTACAAGGGAGGTATCCGTTTCCATGCCTCTGTAAATCTGAGCATTATGAAGTTCCTCGCCTTTGAGCAGACCTTCAAAAATAGCCTTACAACACTGCCTATGGGTGGCGGAAAGGGTGGCTCAGACTTCAACCCTAAGGGTCGTTCAGATAACGAGGTTATGAAGTTCTGCCAGTCGTTTATCACAGAGCTATACCGCCATATCGGTCAGGACACAGATGTTCCAGCGGGCGATATTGGTGTTGGTGGTCGTGAGATTGGCTACATGTTTGGTCAGTATAAGCGTCTTAGAGACGAGTTTACTGGTACATTTACAGGCAAGGGTCTTGGCTGGGGTGGCTCACTGCTCCGCCCAGAGGCTACAGGCTACGGTCTGTGCTACTTCACTCAGCAGATGCTTGCAACCCGTGGCGAGAGCTTCGAGGGCAAAACTGTCTGCGTCTCTGGCTCAGGAAATGTTGCACAGCATGCGGCAGAGAAGGCTATGCGCTTTGGCGCAAAGGTTGTAACCCTTTCAGATTCATCTGGTTACATCTACGACCCAGACGGCTTTACCGAGGAGAAGATTCAGTATGTCAAGCTGCTTAAAAATGTCTATCGTGGCAGAATTAAGGAGTATGCAGATAAGTATCCAACAGCACAATACTTCGCTGGCGAGCGTCCATGGGGCGTAAAGTGCGATATTGCACTGCCTTGCGCTACCCAGAACGAGCTTAACGGAGAGGAGGCTCAGAAGCTTGTTGACAACGGCTGTTTCTGCGTTGCTGAGGGTGCAAATATGCCTTCAACACCAGAGGCTATTGAGGTATTCCTTGCAAATAAGCTGCTCTATGCGCCAGGTAAGGCATCAAATGCAGGTGGTGTAGCAACTTCAGGTCTTGAGATGTCGCAGAACTCTATGCGTATCAAGTGGACTGCCGAGGAGGTTGATGCAAAGCTGCATACCATTATGAGTAGCATCCACGATGTCTGCACCAAGTACGGCACCGAGGAGGATGGCTATGTAAACTATGTCAAGGGAGCTAATATCGGTGGCTTTATGAAGGTCGCTGAGGCTATGATGGCTCAGGGATGCGTATAGTTTAGAGTACAGATTTCAAGTTCTGTAAAGTTCTTCGGGGATATAAACCTCGAAGAACTTTTTGTTTTACGCGCACAACCCAAAGCCCAAAAAATTGTGCTTATTGGTCAAAATTGCATTTTAAGGAGGCGTTTACAACGCTCGGCAAAAAATCCCATCGGTGGATAGTACAAAAAGTACAGCCACTGATGGGACTTTTTTTGTTAGCGGCAGTAAACGCCCCTTAAAATCAATTTTTACAGGTTGAGTTCAGCCTTAATAGCCTCAAACTTCGCATCAAGGGCAGCCTGTACCTCGTCAAACTTGTCAACAGATGGGAGGTCTGCCTTAACGCCGAAGTAGAACTTGATTTTTGGCTCGGTTCCTGAAGGACGAACTGAGACCTTGGTGCCGTCAGCTGTAACCCACTGGAGAACATTGCTCTTATCCTCAATACCCTCGATAGCAGACTTGGTACCTGATACGGTATCGAGTACCTCAAGGGTCTTGTAGTCATAAACCTGAACAACAGGGGAGCCGAGGATGGTCTTAGGAGGGTTTGCACGGAAGTCAACCATCATATTCTGAATCTGCTCTGCGCCATCCTTACCCTTACGAACAACATTTACAAGACTCTCGCGGTAGAAACCAAACTTAACATAGAGGTCCTGAAGCCACTCGTAGAGTGTAAGACCCTTTGTGTCGCGGCACCATGCAGCAGCCTCAGCAGCAAGTGAACAAGCTGAAACGCCATCCTTATCGCGTACATAAGCACCACCAAGGTAGCCAAACGACTCCTCGCCACCACCGATATAGCTGTGCTTACCCTCCTGCTCGCGAATAATCTTTGCGATATACTTAAAGCCTGTAAGGCAGTTGTAGCACTTAACGCCATAGTGAGCCGCTACAGCATCTGGCATCATAGAGGTTACGATGGTCTTTACAACATAGTCGCCCTCCTTGATAAGACCGAGCTCTGCCCAACGAGTGAGCTGGTAGCACATAATAAGCACAAGGGTCTGGTTACCGTTAAGCAGCACATAGTCGCCTGTACCTGTCTTCAGAGCTACGCCAAGGCGGTCTGAATCTGGGTCTGTAGCAAGAACAAGGTCAGCATTCTGAGCCTGAGCAAGGTCAATAGCCATCTGCATAGTCTTTCGCTCCTCTGGGTTTGGAGAGGCTACGGTAGGGAAGTTGCCATCAAGGACACACTGCTCCTTAACAAGGATAACATTGTTAAAACCGTAGTTTTTAAGCGATGCTGGAACAAGATTTACACCTGCACCGTGAAGTGGGGTATAGACAATCTTCATATCGGCGTTCTTTGCCACGCACTCTGGAGAGAGCGAAAGCTCTTTGATTGCCTTGAGGTAAATCTTGTCAAACTCCTCGCCAAGAATCGTGATATTCTCAGGGTTGCCACCTGTAAGCACCTGACTAACCTCGGTAATCTTCTCAACCTCCTTTATAATATTGGTATCATGTGGAGAGGTTACCTGTGAGCCGTCAGACCAATAAGCCTTGTAGCCGTTGTACTCCTTTGGATTGTGCGATGCAGTGACCATAACACCACTCTGGCAGCCAAGCTCGCGGATTGCAAAGCTCAACTCTGGAGTAGGGCGGAGAGCATCAAAGAGATAGACCTTAAAGTCGTTTGCAGCAAATATGTCTGCAACACGCTCTGCAAAAGTGCGAGAGTTATTGCGAGAATCGTGTGCAATGGCAACCTTAATCTGCTCGCCTGGAAAGTTGATTTTCAGATAGTTAGCAAGACCCTGAGTAGCAAAGCCTACAGTGTAGTTGTTCATGCGGTTTGTACCCACGCCCATAATGCCACGCAGACCACCTGTACCAAACTCCAAGTCTTTGTAGAAGCTCTCAACAAGCTCGTTCTGGTCTGTCTCCATCAATTTGCGCACCTGTGCCTTTGTAGCCTCATCATAGTCGCCATCAAGCCAAGCCTGCGCCTTTTTCTGTACCAATGTCTCTAAATTACTCATTTTTGGTTTAATTATAGGTTTTACTTATCGTGAATTATTTCTCTATACTTAATTTCTCTAATTGCAAATATAGTAAAAATTTTTCTATTCTTCATTATCAGCGAGTTAAATTTTACAACTAATATTTGCTTTAGCTTTCCTATAAAATAAAAAATCAAATAAACAATAGGTCAGGTATTTTTTTTTATATAAATTTATTCACAACTTTGCATTGTCAAAACAACAGCCTTACTACATAGGCGAGTCGGACAACTAAACCAAATTTTGTAACTTACTGAAAACCAGATATATGCTCACAAGTTCCATAGCATACAAAGATGCTTGGCAGAATTGTCTCAGCCAGTTGAAAACTCAAACTTCAGCAGAGGAGTTTGCCAAGTGGTTTCTTCCCATCATACCTCTTGAGTTTGATGGCTCAAGATTGCGTCTTCGTGTGCCGAGCAAATCTTTTGTCGATAGGATAGAGAATCACTACATAAATGTACTTCGTCCACTGATTGCCGAGTCTTTCGGTTGTCAGACCCGTCTCTGCTATGCCGTGCCTAAGAGCGAGCAGCAGAATATACAGTCAGCAGCAGACAGCGCAGTGCAGAGTGTTCCTACCCGTATAGACCCCGCAAATATACAAAATCCTGGTCTAATTATCCCTGGTATTGTCAACAAAACAACACCTCGTTTTGACCCACAGCTAAACAGAAATTACACCTTCTCAACCTTTATTGAGGGCGAGTGTAACCGTTTGGTACGCTCTGCAAGTATGTCTGTGGCTATAAACCCTGGCAGCAGCACACCTTTCAACCCACTATATATATATGGAGACTCTGGCTTGGGTAAGACCCATGTTGCACAGGCTATCGGCAACGAGATTAGCCAGCGTCATCCAGAGTTGCAGGTGCTATATGTCGCCATGAGCAAGTTCCAGTCACAGTTTCAGGCTGCAACCATAGAGAAGAATATCCCCAACTTCATCCACTTCTACCAGGGTGTAGATGTGCTTATTCTTGACGATATTCAGGAGCTATCGGGCAAACCTGGCACTCAGAACGCCTTTTTCAACATCTTCAACCACCTGCAAATGTCGGGCAAACAGCTTGTGCTTATCTCTGATAAGCCGCCTGTGGAGCTGAAAGATATAGAGGAGCGACTCTTAACCCGCTTTAAGTGGGGTCTATCTGCTCAGATTCATATTCCAGACTTCCAGACCAAGATAAAGATTATCAAGGCTAAGGCTGCAAGACTTGGTGCCGATATTCCAGAGGATGTTATCAACTACCTTGCCGACAATATCTCTGCCAACATCCGTGAGATTGAGGGTGCTATCTCCTCACTTGTGGCAAACACCTCATTTATGGGCAAAAAGATAACCATCTCTCTTGCAAAGGATATTCTGAAGGGATATATATCTCTCTACCAGAAAGAGATTACAATTGAGCATATCATCAACACCGTATGCCGTCAGTTAGGCATTGACAAAGAGCGACTCAACTCCTCTGAGCGCACACGCGAGGTTGCAATAGCTCGTCAGCTTGCTATGTACCTTGCCAAGCAGCTTACAAAGTGCCCTCTGACCACCATCGGCAATGCTATCGGCGGCAGAAATCACGCCACAGTGCTGCACTCTTGCAAAACAGTCTCCAACCTGATGGATACCGACAAATCTTTCAGACTACAAGTTGAGGAGTTGGAGAGATTGGTTTCAGCCTAATAATGTTTGTTTGTCGAAAACATAGTGAAATCGACAAACAAACATTTCTTAATTATTATCAGTATAGTTATATCAGTGAATTATTATCTCTGGTATATTTTTTTGTTTATCAGTCAAAAAAAACACTGAGAAAATAACAGACTGACGATTGACAAAATGTTTGTTTGTCGAAAACATAGTCAAATCGACAAACAAACATTTCTTAATTATTATCAGGTTAGCTATTATCAGTGAATTATTATCTCTGGTATATTTTTTTGTTTATCAGTCAAAAAAAAGCACTGAGAAAATGACAGACTGACCTGACGATTGACAAATTGTTTGTTTGTCGAAAACACAGGTAAATCGACAAACAAACATTTTTCAACAAGGGGTCTGGCACACCAATAGCAGAATAACAGCACAGTCTAAGCACAGCATTTCCCTGTCAATTTTGAGAGTAAGAGATTTTTTACTACTTTTGCTCTATGGACCAGCCTAAAATAGAGCGATTATTGCGACTGATGAAGTTGCTTACGGCAAATGTCGAATACTCTGTGGATGACATAGCAGAGCGACTCGACACCTCGCGCCGTACCATCTATCGCTACATTGAGACCTTCCGTGAGGCTGGTTTTGTAATCAAAAAGAGGGGTGACTGTTTCCGTTTAGACAAATCTTCGCCACACTTTAAGGATATCTCGCAGCTTGTACACTTTACCGAGGAGGAGGCTGTTATTCTGCGTCGTGCCATAGAGAGCATTGACGAGACAAACCTGCTCAAGCACAATCTAAAGCGCAAGCTCTACTCTGTATATGACAGCGGAACACTTGCTGACACCATTGTCAAGGGTCAAAATGCGAGCAATGTACACGCACTTATAGAGGCTATACAGAGCCACAAGCAGGTTGTACTTCACAACTACCACTCCTCAAATTCGGTGCGTAATAGGGTTGTAGAGCCATTTGCTTTTACGACCAACTACATCAATGTCTGGTCTCTTGACACAGAGGATTGTCGCCCAAAAATCTTCAAAACTGCGCGAATTGAGAGGGTAGAGGTCACTGCTAACGATTGGCAGCATGAGCCACTGCACAAAGAGGGCTTTATGGATATTTTCCGCATGATTGCAAGTTCAGAAGAGGAGCTTATACCTATAAAGCTAAAGCTCGGTCGCCTCTCCTCAAGCCTAATTTTGGAGGAGTACCCGCTCAGTGAAAAGCATATAACAGAGTACGACAGCAGCCATTGGATACTTGAAACCAAGGTGGCAAACTTGCAGGGTGTAGGGCGTTTTGTGGTCGGACTTTTAGACGATATTGAGATTATACAATCTCCTGAGCTTAAAGAGTATATACAGAATTATATAAAGCAATACTTAAAATGATTTTTAGCATTATTATCACAGCTATTCTCTTCTTTTTTTCGTGTACCAAAGAGAATCAGCCAGAGAACAACCAAGGTAGCGACACTCCAACTGTAAAGGAGTGGGGCGATGAGCGCGACTATGTCTTTGACCTCAGCTCTCTGCCTCAGATAAAGATGAATATCACTCTTGACGAGTGGAATCGCCTACTTGCCGAGTTTGACAAGGACAACAACACCAAGGAGTATTTCCACTGCGATATTAAGATGAATATAAAGGGCGAGGAGTATATCGTCAGCGATGCAGGCGTGCGTCTTAAGGGCAACACCTCTCGTCGTCGTCCAGAGGCAGGCAATGGTAGCCATGTTAAGGACAATGCCGATTGGCAGCACTGCCATTTTCAGTTCAATTTCCGCAAGTATAACAAGGACGAGGAGCATACTATTCGAGGTATCCGCAAGATGTACCTCAAGTGGTTTAAGGACGACAGTGCGTACTGCCGCGAGATTTACAGCTACGACCTTTTCCGTCGCTTTGGCGTCTGGACAGCTATTAAAAACAGCTACTGTCGCCTATGGATACATGTAGAGGGGGACAGCGAGCCTGCATATTACGGTGTTTACGAGATGAACGAGACCATTGACGACACCTATCTCAAGATGCGCAAGGATAAGTTCGGCAATCACAAAGGCAACCTCTGGAAGTGCAACTGGGGCGCATCTCTGAACTACAACCGCGACAAAAACGCAAGCATAGGCGAGAGCGACGGTAGCTACGACCCAACATACGAGGTTGAGGAGATAAATAGCGACCTAAGCGTTGCAAAGTCTCAGTTGCTGCAATTTATGAAGCAGCTAAACGACCTAAGTGGCGGTGCCCTGCACGATTGGTTAGGCGAGACTATAGACATAAATCTACTACTCAGAACATACGCTGTAAATGTTGCTGTAGGCATGTGGGACGACTATTGGAACAACACTAACAACTTCTACATCTACTTCAACTCTACAGACCCTACAAATTACAAGTTCTACCTTATCCCATACGACTATGACAACACCCTTGGCACAAGCCACAACTGCGGTGTTCAGAGCGACTCAGGCAGGCAAGACCCGCTTAATTGGGGCGATACAGGCGTAAGCCCGCTTATAGGCAAGATTTTACAGTTTGAGGACTATCGCAAGATTTATGTTGATGCACTCAATGAGCTGTGCAGCCCCTCTGGCGAGTTCTACTACACCAAATCTATTGCCCGCATAAAGTCTTGGCACGCCCTTATAGGCGACTATATAGACAACGACACCGAGGAGGATACCGTAATCAAAGACCGCCCTGCAAGTTGGGGCAACCACTCAGAGTACCGCCTCTGGGAGAGTACCGAGAGCAGCAACAACTTCTTCAGAGTCAAAGCTGCCTCAATACCAGCAAAATAGTAAAGTAAAGTTTACTTTACATTTACCCCTATAAAATTTGCTTTATAGGGGATTTTTATTTAATTTTGCAGTAGCTTTTATTCAAAAAACTCGCATATATGAAAGAGTCGTTCAAATCAAAGTTCAAGCGAGCCGCAATCTATCTGCTCGGTTTCTCAGCTACGCCCATGCTTACAGCCTGCTACGGAGTACCAACTGAGTACTATCCTACAGACTACACCCCTTTTGACGACATCATCGGTCAGGTTGTTGACCGCAAAACCGACACGCCTATTGAGGGTATCGAGGTATCCGTAACAGGTACTGACATCAAAACCACTACGGACAGCAACGGCAATTTCTATATAGACCAATACTTTACACAATCTGTAGAGCTATACTTCGCAGATATAGACGGCGCAGCAAATGGAGACTACTACAACTCTTCTACAGAGGTCCGTAGCACAAACAACCACAATCTAAAAGTCACTCTTTTGCAGGCAGAGAAGAAATGAGCCGCAAAATCTCACTCAGAAAACGCATTGCTTTAGAGTTGTTTCGCTCTGTGCGCAAAGACTTAATACGAAGCCACGACCTAAAAGTTCTCTTCTGGGAGTGTACTCTGCGCTGTAATCTAAGCTGCAAACACTGCGGTAGCGACTGTCGTGCCATATCTGGCACTGCGGATATGCCAGCTGAGGATTTCCTACGCGCCATTGACACCCTTACCCCCAATCTTAACCCTCGTCAAGTTCTTGTAACCCTTACAGGCGGCGAAGCTCTCCTGCGCAAGGATATAGAGCAGATTGGTATAGCCCTGCGTAAGCGTGGCTACCAATGGGGTGTTGTGACAAACGGCATGCTGCTTGATAGTGCAAAGATGGGGTCGCTATTGCGCGCTGGAATATGCGCCATAACCCTCTCTATAGACGGTTTTGAGCAGTATCACAACTCTGTTCGACAAAATAACCACAGTTTCCAAAACTGCGTCAGGGCTTTGCGCGCCATTGTAAACAGCGGCATACGCTACGATGTTGTAACCTGCGTAACACCTGGAAATTTCGACTCTCTTAACTCCTTCAAAGAGTTTCTTATAAGCGAGGGGTGCAAGGCGTGGCGAATATTTACCATCTTTCCCGCAGGTAGGGCAGCCAACGATAGCTCTCTACAGTTGTCACACGAACAATATCGCGCCCTTATGGAGTTTATTATCCAAACCCGCAAGGAGGGCAAAATCGCCTGCTCATACGCCTGCGAGGGCTTCTTAGGCGGCTACGAGGCTGAGGTTAGAGACAACTTCTTCGGCTGCATGGCGGGTATCAGCATTGCTGGAATACGCATAGACGGCTCAATATCGGGCTGTACAAGCATCCGCTCAAATTTTGACCAAGGCAACATCTATAAAGATAGCCTATGGCAGGTCTGGAACACACGCTTTGAGAAGTTCCGCGACCGTAGTTGGGCTAAAAAGGGTAGGTGTGCAACCTGCTCAGTCTGGCGATACTGCCACGGTAACGGTATGCACCTCTACGACGAAAATAGCTGCCTTATGCACTGTAACTTAGAAAAGCTACAACCTAAGTAACGAAAATACCCCCTATAAATGTGCAACCTCAAAAATGTTGTTTATTTTTTGGTTTTTTGAAATACTTTTATTATATTGCAAACAAACCTTAAAAACTAATGCCTATGAAAACAATATTTACAATCTTGTGTGCAACTCTATTTATAAGTTGCATACAAGACCCAAATGATATTCAGCAACCTGATGTAGGGACAGAGGACATAACTTACACCTGGTATAAAAACGAAAAGGTTAATTTGTACCCTACAGACAACTGCTACAAGGTATATCGCGCAGCAGATATGCAGCAACGCGAAAAAGCAGAGCAAGAGTACAAAAACTTAGGGTGTTTGCAAAAAGACCCTCTACTATTTAGTGTCATAACAACCCCTGATATAGCAGAGACTTTATCGCTATCTTACGAAGAGGTATATTCTATTCCCGTATATAAGACAGAGTCTGGATATGAGGTTAAATTTTCCGAGCGTATCACTGTTATAACAGATTCTGAGGATGATTATGATAAACTTGTGGGTTTAGCCAAATTATTCAATGTAGAGATTGTTGAAAAGAGTGAATATTTAGAAAATTGGTACAATCTTGCATGCACAAACCAATCAAGAGGAACATCTTTAGAGATTGCAAATATTATGCAAGAGACTAATTTCTTTGCTCAAGCTTTCCCCGGTCCTATTCTTGAATTTTCGCTTTGCTCAACAGATCCAATGTATAATCAACAATGGGGACTAAAAAACACAGGTCAAGTAGTGCAAGCTCAGACCCAACAATATAACGCCACTCCCAATATTGACATTGGATACGACTCTGTAAAACATTTGATTCCAAATGAATCTGATATAAAAGTTGCCGTAATTGACATTGGCGTAGCAAATCATCCCGAACTAACAATAGACTCTTTCTGGGATGCATTCACAAAAACACCCATAAAAACAATTCACGGTGATAACATACGAGGTGACCATCATGGCACTTATTGCGCAGGAATAATTGGAGCCAAAAAAAATAACAACATAGGTATCACAGGTATTGCGCCCGTTAAAATAATGGGAATCAGTATTAAATTTAGCACCACTACGACAAATATATACGAGGATATAAATTTGGCTTTTCAACATGCAGTAAATAATGGTGCAGATGTAATAAGTTGTTCATGGGAAGGTCCAAGCGCACCCTTAGCAACAGGTATAGAGTATCAAATCGAAAGAGCCTTTACCGAAGGTCGTAATGGTAAAGGATGTATTATTGTATTTGCATCAGGCAACGGTAACATTAGTCAGGTTACATATCCTGCCAATACCGATTCCCGTATATTATGCGTCGGAGCGATTACTCCAAATGGAGAAAGAGCAACACCTCAAAACTCAAATTTTGGGAGCAATTTCGGACAACATTTAGATATCGTCGCTCCTGGAGTTGGTATTATATCAACGAATGCAAGTAGTCAATATGGCTCTTTTACTGGTACTTCAGCCGCTTGTCCTTTTGTTTCAGGTGTAGCAGCGGCATTATTGGCAATAGACCCAACACTAACTCAGCCAGAGGTTAACAATATTATTGAACAAACTACTCTAAAGGTTGGCTCTGGATATTCTCAATACGCTAATAGACCTAACGGCTCATGGAGTGCTGAGTATGGGTATGGTTTAGTAAGGCTTGACAACGCTATCTCATATACATTTCCTTCACAGACTATCAATGATACAACAATAAACCAAGATACAACCTACAGAGGTAGTAATGTTACATTTAACAATGTTACAGTAAATAGCGCACAAGTTGACATACTCTCCGTGTTTAATCATGTAGGACTAAATAGTGTTACTCTATCAGCTGATTCTGACACCAACATTAGCTCTCATACTACCATAAACATAAATGGTATGACCATGACAGGAGATTCACACCTCCTATCAAACAGCACTCTAACAACAAGTATTAACGGTATTACGATGAGAAATAGCTCGAATGCAGAGTTTTGTGCCACAAGTTTTACAATAAATCCTGGTGTGGATATTGCATCAGGTAGTCAATTACAACTTACCATCAACTAAATTTTACCACACAAGTTTAATATATGCCGAGAAAGTTTGATACTCGGCATATTTTTTTTGCAAAAATTTTTGCTGTGACACAAATTGACACAAACCCGCTGTTACTTTGCATCCAGAAACAAGAAGTATAACTAAAAAATCTTAAAACTATGGGAGCAAGTTACAGAATTAAGTGCAAGTATTGTGGTACAGAGTTTTTACACATTGCAGATGATGATTTTGGCGTTATTCGTGCCTGCGTGGGGTGTGAGTGCAGCGTTGAGACCGATGCGCCGATACTCTGTCCAAGCTGTTCAAAGAGGCTTAACAGGAGTCAAGAGGAGCTTGATAGTCAGATAGAGAGCTTTATGACTTGGTAAATTGAAAAGAAATTATTAACTTTGAGTGCAAAAATGTTGTTTGTAATATTTTTCAGTCTCCTACTTATTGCATCAATGGTAGGGCAAGTATTTGAGATTAAGTAAAATATAAAAATAGAACTATTATGGCAGAGAACACAAATCAGGTAAACCCTGAAAAGCTAAAGGTACTAAATGCGGTAATGGCAAAAATCGAAAAAGATTTTGGCAAGGGCTCGATTATGCGCATGAGCAGTGAGCAGGTTACCGATGTACCCGTTATTCCATCTGGCTCAATAACACTCGATGTAGCACTTGGCGTAGGTGGCTACCCTAAGGGTCGAGTAATTGAGATTTACGGTCCAGAGTCATCTGGTAAGACAACTCTTGCAATCCACGCCATTGCAGAGGCACAGAAGCAGGGCGGTATTGCAGCCTTTATTGACGCAGAGCATGCCTTTGACAGCTACTATGCCCAGAAACTCGGCGTAGATGTTGACAACCTGCTTATTTCGCAGCCAGACAACGGCGAGCAGGCTCTTGAGATTGCAGATTCACTGATTCGCTCAAGCGCAATTGATATTATTGTCATTGACTCTGTTGCAGCCCTTACACCAAAGGCTGAGATTGAGGGCGAGATGGGCGACTCAAAGATGGGTTTGCAGGCACGACTGATGTCTCAGGCTCTGAGAAAGCTCACTGCAAGCATCTCAAAGACTAAGACCGTCTGCATCTTCATCAACCAGTTGCGTGACAAAATCGGCGTTATCTACGGTAATCCTGAGACCACAACAGGTGGTAATGCGCTTAAGTTCTACGCCAGCGTAAGAATAGATATCCGCCGCACCTCAGTTATCAAGGATGGCGAGGAGCAGCTTGGAACACGCACTCGCGTAAAGGTTGTAAAGAACAAGGTTGCGCCTCCGTTCAAAAAGGCTGAGTTCGATATCCTCTTTGGCGAGGGAATCTCAAAACTTGGCGAGATTCTTGACCTTGCAGTGGATTACGGCATTATCAAAAAGTCTGGCTCTTGGTTCTCTTATGGCGAGACAAAGATTGGGCAGGGTAGAGACTCTGTAAAGGATTTCTTGATTGCAAACGAGGAGATTTGCGCCGAGGTTGAGGGCAAAGTCCGCGAGGCAATGATGAAGAAATAGGATTAAAGTATTACTTTAGGTAGTATGAGCTATAGTAAAGAGGATGAAATACTTATTGAGGAGGCGTGGCAAGATTTGATGCTCTGCTGCAACAAGATTTGCAAGGGCGAAGATGATTGGACTCTCATCAAGCGTGCTTTCTTCCTTGCTAAAGAGGCACACCAAGGGGTAAGGCGTCGTTCAGGCGAGCCTTACCTTTTGCACCCTATTGCTGTAGCCAAAATTGTTATTGAGGAGATAGGTCTCGGCGTAAAGTCGGTTGTAGCAGTCCTTCTGCACGATGTTGTAGAGGATACTGACTACACGGTTGAGGATATGGAGCGTATTTTCGGGCAGAAGATAGCCTCCATGGTCGATGGGCTGACAAAGATGTCGGGCGTATTCAACGCTGACACATCGGCTCAAGCTGAGTATTTCCGCAAGGTACTACTTACCCTTTCTGACGATGTGAGGGTTATACTTATTAAGATTGCCGACCGCCTGCACAATATGCGCACACTTGGCTATATGCCTAAGGATAAGCAGATTAAGATTACAGGCGAGACAATACACCTCTTTGCGCCACTTGCATACAGACTCGGACTCTATCCTATAAAGAGCGAGCTTGAGGATTTATGTATGAAGTATCGCTTCCCCAAAGAGTATGCCGAGATTCAGCAGAAGATTGAGGAGACCAAAGAGCAGCGTCAGGGATATATTGACAAGTTCTGCGCCCCAATTATCGAAATTCTTGATAAAAACGGCATAGAATACGAGATTTCGGGTAGGGTAAAGAGTGTCTATTCCATCTGGTCAAAGATGCAGCGCAAGCAGATTCCATTTGAGGAGATTTACGATTTGTTTGCCATCAGGATAGTCTTCAAAGCACTCCCTTTCCCTTCAGAAAAGACCCAATGCTGGCAGATATACTCCTCTATCACAGATATTTACGCCCCAAAGCCCGACCGCCTGCGTGATTGGATAAGCATGCCTAAAGCCAATGGATATGAGGCTCTACACTCAACAGTCATGGGCACAGATGGCATCTGGGTAGAGGTGCAGATACGCACCCAGCGCATGGAGGAGATTGCCGACCACGGTTTTGCCGCCCATTGGAAGTATAAGCAGGCAACCCTCTCCCAAAATGAGGACGCTTTTGACCTCTGGTTAAGCAAGATTAGAGTCGCTCTGAGTGGTCCTACAGAGGATGCGGTTGAGTTCTTGGATAACTTTAAGTTATCGCTCTATACCTCTGAAATTACGGTATTTACGCCAAAGGGGGAGCAGCGTAAACTACCTTTCGGAGCAACCGCTCTTGACTTTGCTTATGATATCCACACAAAGATTGGCAACAAGGCTATAGGTGCCAAGATAAACCATAAGATAGAGCCTGTCACAAAGCAGATAAAGTCTGGCGACCAGATTGAGATTATCACAGCAGACAACGCCGCACCAAAGGCTGAGTGGATAGATATTGTAACCACCACAAAGGCTAAGCAGGCTATTACAAGCTACCTTAAAAAGGAGCGCGAAGACAATATAAAGCATGGTCTGAGCATCTTTGAAGAGAGACTCTCGAAGTTCGATATAACGCTGAGTGGCAGCGTTTTAAGAAAAGTTATGCAGGCTTATGGCTGCCGTAATAAGGACGAGCTATACAGCAAAATAGGCGCAGGAATCATATCGCTTGACAACCTTGAGAAGATTATCAAATCAAGTTCTTCGAGCAAAATACTCAAGTTCTGGAAGCTCTGGCGCGACACTGATAACAAAGAGGGCAAAGGTGGCAAAAACATAGACGAAGAGGTTACCGAAATTGAGCCTCAGAGCGATAAATTCGTTATTGCAAGCTGCTGTAACCCACTTCCTGGCGACAATGTTGTAGGTTTCAAAGACCCAACCACAGGGCGTATTATAGTCCATAAATCGACCTGTAATGAGCTTAATCGTCTCGCCTCACTCTTTGGTAAACATATAATCCGAGAGGGCATACATTGGTCTCAACATAAGGCTGTATCCTACCTTTCAACCATAGAACTGAGAGGCATAGACCGCATGGGGCTACTTTCAGAGATTTCTCGCGTAGTATCGGACGACTTCAGCATAAACATCCGTGAGGTCTCAATTCGCAGCCATGATGGCATTTTTGAGGGTAAATTGAGCATCTATGTACAGGATGCCGACTCACTGAATGCTCTGATGGATAAGTTTAGACACATTAAAGGCATTGAGAGCGTAAAGAGAGGCTCTGAACAACAACAATAGCAAGATATGAATATACAAGAGTTTGTACTACAGGAGTTTGGGGAATTTATCTCAAGCGATGATTTAGATAATCAAAGTGAGCCAACTACCCCTATTGAGGTTGAAAATACAACCCCTCAAGTTGAAGAGGGTGGTCGCGTAGAGCCGCAACATACCCCTAAATCAAGAGAAAAGAGCCCAAAAATCGAACAAAATAGGGAAGAGGAGGAGAGATTCGACTTGGCAAAAGCCGTCGTATATTCAGAGATTTTACGCCCTAAATTCAAAGACTACGAATTTTAACTCTAAAATATATAAAGTATGGCAACAATATTCTCAAGAATCATAGCAGGGGAGATACCTTGCTACAAAGTGGCTGAAAACGACCGTTATTTCGCGTTTTTGGACATAAATCCACTCGCAAAAGGGCATACGCTCGTAGTTCCTAAGTGCGAGACTGACTACATTTTTGACCTTGACGACGACACCCTTGCAGGCATGACACTCTTTGCAAAACAGATTGCAACAAAACTAAAGAGTACAACAGGTTGTAAGAAGGTTGCCATGGTAGTTTTAGGTCTGGAAGTGCCACATGCACACATCCATTTAGTACCTATGAATACCGAAAACGATGTTGATTTCCGCAAAGAGAAGCTCAAATTAACTCCAGAAGAGTTTGCAGAAATAGCAGCTGAATTAAGCCGATAGGGGAGTTGTTAACAACTTGTAAAGTCCTTATATCCAACGATATAGGGACTTTTTATTGATATTATTAACACTGCAATTTAACATAATATAGAGTTTTTAACAGAAACTCTATCAAAAAGTTAAACATCTGAGCGAGAATATCAAAAATTTTCTAAAAAATCGTCTATTTTTCACCATCTGATTACATTTGTAAAATCAAAATCTTGTAAATGATTTACATTTGTAACAATTAACAGCATATTACAAGTGTTAATAACTCAAATTTTGCGTACATCTGTAATTGACTTCAATTGTGTAAATGTTATCAATTTTGCCGTAAAAGTAACCTTATTCAAAAACTGAATTTGAATAACTAAGTTGCAATATATCAGTATTTTACACATATTAAGTAAAGTGAAATATAGCAATAGTTGTATTTGTAGATGGATTTTTGGTAAAGTGGGTTTAATAGGGCTGATTTACGGGCATTAACCGCTTATTATCAGAGCTTTATACCAATTATATAGTTCTCAAGTTTATTTGAAAATGATTCGAGAATTTAACATTTTGATAACTATATACAATTGTAAACATTGTTAACAACTTATTGATATTTACAAAGTTGGCAAAATGTTTGGTTATTTTGTAAAAAGTGTTTACCTTTGTAAAAACAACCAAAAATGAAGGAAAAAATTGAGATTTTGATGTCAGACACCTCTTTGCGTGTTGGCGAGATAGCGGAGAGGCTTGGTGTAAAACCGGCTGTGATTTCTCATATACTGAAGGGTCGCAACCAGCCCAACTTTGTGCTTACGGGAAAAATCATATCGACCTTCAAGGAGTACAACCCCTACTGGTGGTTGGGTTGTTCGGATGTCAAGTTCACTAAAGACCTCAGCTCTGCCCCATCAGTAGAGAGCAACTCTGAAAAAAATTTTGAGAGTCCGCTTTCTCTCTCTACTTCGCAGACTCAGACTCTCTTCGACTTGCCAAATGAAAATGTTGAGATACCTGTAACAAAATCTCCGTCACAGATTGAGAGGGTTATTGTGATTTATAGTGACAAAAGTTTCGAGACTTTCACTCCAAAGAGATAACTGAGCCAAAATTCTAACAACCGCCCAAAAATTCCAACTTCACAATTTATAACTACACTAAATTTAACATAATGTACATATTACATCATTTTTATAGGTCGGTATTTTAGATGCCCTACTAAGGTTATAGGCTTTGCAGGCTGTGCAAAATACAATAACTCAAATAGTTACAGCCGTTTTTAAGGTTAATTAAACCCTCTGAGATTTTGATTAAATAAAAAATATGTGCGACGGATGGCAAATTTTGAACTATTCGAGGGTTAAAATCTTACCTTGAGTTTTTTGTCAGTTGCTGGGTTGGGTTATTTTTTGCCAAGTTTGAGCAGAAAAAATTCGTGGCTCTTTGGACTATGAAAAAAGTTGCGTAACTTTGTTGGGTAAAAAAGATTTGTGTATGAAAAGAGCAAAATACCTATTTGTATATATAGCAACGGCTGTGTTGCTTGCTTCCTGTGGAGGCAAGAGTTCAGATGACAAGCAGACAATTTTTGTCTCAATAGCTCCGATTAAGCCAATTGTTGAGGGAATTGTGGGCGACGATTTTACCGTTGAGATACTTGTGCCTGCTGGAGCTTCGCCTGAGACTTTTGAGCCTACGCCCAAGCAATTTGTGGCTCTAAACAAGGCTCGGATGGTCTTTGGAACAGGTCTGTTGGATTTTGAGAGGTCTCTGCTTGAGAGAGTTCATGACCAAAGCAGAGTAATTGACCTTAGCTCTGGCATAGAGCTTATTAGTGGCAGCTGCTCACACACTCACCACTCACATCACTGCCATCACGGCGTAGATCCACATATCTGGTGTTCGCCAAAATCGCTTGCAACAATGGCTACAAACGCGTACAACGCCATTGTCGCAGCCATGCCCGACTCAGTTGGTTATGCCGACAACTACACCCTTTTAGCCGACAAACTGCTTGCCCTTGACGAGGAGGTTGCCGAGATGTGCAAGATGTCATCACTCCCCTATTTTATCATCTACCACCCCGCGCTGACCTATTTAGCACGCGACTATGACCTTGAGCAGGTTGCAATAGAGGATGAGGGCAAGGAGCCAAGTGCAAAACATATCTCACAGATTATCGACCGTGCCCGAAAGGACGGAATAAAGAGGGTATTCTACCAGAGCGAGTTTCCGGAGTCGAGTGTTGAGGTTATCTGTGAGGACATTGGTGCGCAAAGTGTTGAAATAGACCCACTTGCAGAGAATATCTTTGATAATATTCGCCAGATGGCATACCTTATTACAGAGTGATGAACAGCTTAGTAAAACTTGAAAATGTAACTGTCTGCTACGACAATACCGTTGCCTTAGAGAGCGCAAATCTTGAGATTTACAACGACGACTTTATAGGCATTATAGGTCCTAACGGTGGCGGAAAGACCAGCCTTGTTAGGAGTATTCTCGGCTTTATACCCTATAGCGGCAAAATCCACCTCTCTGACGCCCTCTACAGCCACGGCAAGCGACTTATCGGATATTTGCCACAGCAGAGCGGCTTTGACAAACAGTTCCCAATATCGGTTGCCGAGGTGGTTATGTCGGGTCTGCAAAGTGAGAAGGGATTTTTTGGCAGATATAGTGCAACAGACAAAAAGAGGGCTGCACAACTACTTGATTATGCGGGGATTGCAGATGTTGCAAACCACCAGATAGGCGAAATCTCAGGCGGTCAGTTGCAGCGAGCTTTGCTCTGCCGTGCAATAATTATGGAGCCAAAACTGCTTATCCTTGACGAGCCTACATCCTTTGTGGATAACCGCTTTGAAAACTTCCTTTACAACATGCTCAAAGAGCTAAACAAGAGGATGGCTATTGTGATGGTCTCGCACGATGTAGGCACCATTACCAGCGTTGTCAAGAGCATTGTCTGCGTCAATAAGAGTGTTCATCGCCACAACTCAAATATAATCACCCAAGAGCAGCTTGATAACTACCACTGCCCTATCCAGATTGTCAGCCACGGCAAAGTTGCACATACCGTGCTTGCTGAGCATGAGTAAAAGATAAACAGCCCTTTACGGATAGGTCTTTTAATTTTTAACTGATTGATTATCAGTGTTAGTTTTTACGAAAATTGCGAAATCCTACATAGAAGACTATATGGAGGTCGTAATTAAGTCCCAAAACTACGAGTGCAAAGGTGTATAAAACTTTTGAAAGTAAAGCACTGAAATCAAGCTCTTCCAAAGATACCTTGTGAATAAACAAAGGTGGCGTATGAGCGAACTACACAGTTCACTACATACGCCACTTTTGTGTCGCTTCCCAGTTGCATTAGTTTATTTCCTTTGCCACTTCAAATCCTTGATGTAGATCGGCGAATCGCTCTTTGCGATATGGCATAGAAATGACTCCAATATAATTGAATGCGACAACTGATCTTCAGAAGCTTTCTCGAATAACAATCGAAATAAATCACGATCAAAAAGCTCCATACGGAGGGTCTCGTTTTTACTCGGTTTTTGGCGGATATAACCTTGTTGATACAACCACATTGCACCTTTATATACTCCTGCGTGAATGTACACAAACTCCTTGGGTTGCAGATGACGATAGGGCGCCAATAAAGTGAGGCGCACAGCACAATCATATATCGCTAATTCTCCAATCCGATTTACCCCTTTCTTGCATTGCGCTATTTTGGCTTTCAGATCTTCAAACGATTTGACTGTGCTCCATTTTGATTTCTCCTGCACCACATTCTTGGCAAACATCGCCAAATTTATATTGCCGACCCTGCGTTGATGGTCGTCACAGATTAATTGTACTCGGTCATTCGGTAGTTTTCTTTCAAAGTGACCATAAGCACAATTATACACCGTTGTAAATCCGGTCATAATCTTTGTAATGGTATCGTATTTATGATTTAGATACCAGTCGATTAATTCTTGAATTATTACCATAATACTAAACCCTTCAGATTAATATTCTACCATCTTATTTGCATATTCCGACCAATAGCTTGCCGACTTATAAGCGTTTAGGTATCCCTTTGGAACATAAATAGTGGCTACATCGCTAAATGGTCTCGCCCAGCATGTTGGCGGTGTTGTAGGCTTGCAATATATGATTGAGGCATTTAATGCAGACTCTCCTATATACTTTACATTTGGACCAATCGTAACCTTTGAAAAGCGGGCATACTCATAAGGTCCATAGGTATCCTCACTTGTTCCAGAGATGGTTTGCGTATCGATGTATGCATTGTCGCTATAACACATATAGAATCCGTTATCGTACACAAATACGCCATTAGGAATGGTGATACTTGTGATATTCGCACCATAGAATGCATCTGCATATACACTTAAATTGGAATGTAGCGTTAATGATTGCATTTTGCATCCATCGAACACAAAACTGTCAATGTAGCGAACACTGCTTGGTATTGTATAAGAGGATAGATTTTTACCTGCAAAGGCGGCAAGATGCCCGTTTATAATCAGCCCCATCTTATCGCTTGTTGCGTGCGTACCTTCTACCTTTGTTAAATTGGGTAAGCGACCGATACCTTCAAGACGATAGAAATCCCAATCTTGACCCATCTCCACATTCCCTGTTACATTGCAAACCAGAGTTTCTATGGGGCAATCGCCTAATGCATTGTAACCAATGGAGGTAAGGGAAGTCGGGAAAACGAAGTATGTCAAACCCGAACCGGAAAAAGCCCCTGTTCCAATACTCGTAATGCTATTAGGCAATGTGATTGATGTCAGTGTTTTCTTACCGTAAAATGCATATTCTTCGATGCCCGTGACAGTCGCACTGAAAGTAATTAAACCTTTCCCATTATTATAGCTATGCGAAGTAATGGATGTGCTAAAAGCATCCGTATCGATATTAAGTGGTTGCCCATCACTGGTAGTGTACCAAATTTCATTATTGCTCGGACCTTCCTCCTCAACAATAATATCCACCAAATCCGACCAAGCAGATTTATATGATTCACTACAGCCAAACGGCACATAGATTCGTGTGTCCGCGTGATGATAGCTATTACCGTTTAAGAAGATAGTGCTTCCTTTAGGTGGCGTTACCGACAAGAAATGAATCTCTTTGGCGCTATTATCAAAACATTGCCCAATCTGTTCAACCGTAGAGGGAATGATGATTCTCTTTAATTGAGGTAAGCGATCAAAAACATAACTGTCAATAAATAAGAGTCCTTCCGGCAAAGTTAACGATGTAAGGGCGCTATTACCCGACAATGCATCATGTTCCAATCGAGTTACTCCGATAGGAATAACCAACGCTAATAGTGACTCGCAAAAAGAGATTGCGCATTGTCCAATTGTTTGAACGGTTTGAGGGATATCAAGTGTCTTTAATCCACTGCAATATCGAATCGCAGAATCCCCAATCGTAAGCAACCCTTCCGGTAGCGTAAGATTAGTCAGCGACTTACACTCATGAAATAACTCATCTCCAAGTTCTGTTACATTACTCGGAACGGTGTAGGATGTAAGTTCGGCGGGGGCGAAAACATACATTACATTGTTTTTGATCCACGCACGACCATCCTCTGTGGCGTATTCACCCTTAATCTGTTTAAGTGACGGACATCTAAAAAGCAGACCTGATGCCATCTCTCTAAAAGTTGATTGCGTTAAATCCAATGTTGATGGCAGTGTCAGTATTTCTAATGCCGGTAGGTTCACAAGCGATCTATCAGCCATATCAACAAGGCCTTCGGGGAGAATTAAACTTTCCAATGTCGCATACATCGTAAATGCGGGACTGCCATAACTGTATTGATTCCCTTCGCCAATTTTTGTTATCGGGGTATCAAATGTAATAACGCCCTTACCATCTGCATACGAATGCGACTGAACACTTCCCTCAAAAGCATTTCGATTAAACAGACTCATCCCATCCTCTTGGGCATCCAAATCAATCGGCTGATCATCTGTGGTCGTGTACCAAATCTCATTATTAGCAGGGCTTGCAGGGGTCTCTGGCACCTCTGGGTCCTCAGTCTCGCCCTCGAAGGTGGACTGGAAGGCAGCCATTGATTTTACTGCGTTGCGCTCGATGGTCTGCGATTTTGAGGTTGACTTGGTTGTGGTGTTGTCGTTGATATCTGTGATTGTCAGCGTAAAACCGTTCTCAAAGGTAATTGGTGGCACAACCATCCAGAAAGAGGTTGGATTTTCAGAGTCCGAGCTAATTGTAACGCCCTCTGTACCACAGTCAAGAGTAATTGTCTTTGTGCCCTCCTCACTCATTGTCAGTGTTGGCAGATAGCCATATTTTGCCTGAGAGGTGGCTGCTCCTGCAATAACCTCGTTGTTGTTTCCGCTAAGAGCGATGCTCTTGATTGTCGTATTCTCGCCATAGAGTTTGATAATCAGATAACCTCCTACATTTCTGAACGGCAATAATTTACTTGTCGAGTTCTCAGATGCAGCAACCATGGTGTTTGCACCTTTGCCGAAAGAGTTTGCAGCATACTGCTGTACCGCAGGCATAGTAAGAGAGATTACCTCGCTGTTGCTTAGGGCGTTGGTTTCGCTGTATGGATATACGGCATAGTTTGTTGAAACAGCGTTGCCTGTAACATAATTATCAGATGCCACCTCCTCAAAACCGCCTGAGTTTGCGCCTGTGTCGCCTGTAAACTCAAACTCCTCGTTAAATGTAGTTCTGAAAAGCGAAATTCTGTCGTCAGCATGCCATAGCAGCTTAACATTTTCATCAAGATAGGTGCGCGAAGTCTCACTAAAATCCTCAAATGATGCCCAATAAATCTCTTTTGGCGCATTAACTCTGTCAATTTCAGGATTTTCCATTGTACAACCCACCAAACAGATAGTTGTACATAAAATTGCGAATAAGCGTTTCATGATAGTCTTAATTTAATTTTACCACTCAGAATCAGTACCTGGAATTGACGGATTCTCTCCAGGATTTGTTGGGTTAGGGTCAACTCCACCCAATACACTACCCTCAAAGCCACGCTCTACAAGCATAGCATTTACCTCGATTTCAGGGGCGAGATAACCCCACAGCTCAACTTTTTTCATACTTTTTGATTTTTCTTGTGTCCTCCAACCCCAAAAGGACATTATATAAAAAGAAAGTGTGGAGCTGACTTCCGTTTATCTGCAAGAAGGCTCTGGAATGCCCAAACTAAAACAAACGATTACAAGACCCCACACCGCAATTGGTGTAGGCAATGCGTACACCAATACAGGCAATGAGTGCTGTCGTTATCCTTTAGTTTTTTGAAATTTTCCAGATTTCTTGCAAGGATAAAAGCGAAAACACTTTCATCAATATGTAATGCCGAGGATATAACTCCCACGACATCACAAAATTAGTAAATTTTTCGCAAATGACAACACTCTTTTGAGGTCTTGTTCAGATATGATACAAAAAAAATAGCCTCACACTTGGTAATGAGAAGCGAAATAGTGAGGGTCTATTTGTTTACACTTAATTTAGACTACATAGAAGGTTGCATACCAAGAGAAAGAATAGAGTTTATTCGGTTCTTACACAAAAAAATCGTTTCATAGCGCGACAACCTAACACGGTGGATATCAACAAAATCGGCGGTGAATTAAATTTCACCGCCGAAAAAGGACAATTCTTTACAGTGGGCTGTTTATCATTACATAGGTATCAGTTTATCTGAAGACTTTGCCGAAGATAAAATCAACATTTTTCAGATAATACTCCAATGTAAAGCAGCTATCAAGCTCCTCGCGGGTAAGAAGAGAAGAAACTTTCTCGTTCTGAGCAAGTAGCTCCTGGTAGTCAGCTCTCTCTGACATTGCACGCATAGCCACAGGTTGTACGGTATCGTATGCCTCCTCGCGTGAAAGACCCTTGTCAATCAGTGCATTCATAACTCTCTGTGCGAAGATAACCTTGCGAGTACGGTAGATATTCTCCATCATAACATCCTCAAAGACAACAAGATTATCCAAAATACCCTTGAAGCGGCAGAGCATATAGTCAAGCAGCTCTGTTGCATCAGGCAGGATAATACGCTCTGTAGCAGAGTGTGAAATATCTCTCTCGTGCCAGAGGGCTACATTTTCGCATGCAGTAGCCATATATCCGCGCATTACGCGAGCGCAGCCACAGATATTCTCGCTACTAATTGGGTTACGCTTGTGTGGCATGGCACTTGAGCCCTTCTGACCCTTGCCAAATGACTCCTCAACCTCATGCACCTCTGTACGCTGAAGGTTTCTAACCTCCATAGCCATCTGTTCAAGGGTAGAGGCTATAACGGCAAGAGTTGCAATGTAGTAAGCGTGGCGGTCGCGCTGCATAACCTGAGTAGAGATGTTTGCACTCTCAATGCCGAGTTTCTCGCACACATAGTCCTGAATTACAGGAGGAATATTTGCGAAGTTACCCACTGCGCCACTCATCTTACCAACCTCTACACCGCGTGCTGCTGTGCGGAAACGCTCAAGGTTGCGGCTCATCTCCTCATACCAAAGAGCCCACTTAAGACCAAAGCATGTAATATCGGCGTGAATACCGTGTGTACGACCGATACAAGGGGTATTCTTGAACTCAAAGGCGCGACGCTTAAGCACCTCAAGGAACTGGAGCAAATCCTGCTCCAAAATCTCATTTGCCTGCTTGAGCAAGTAACCATTTGCTGTATCAACAACATCTGTAGAGGTAAGTCCATAGTGTACCCACTTGCGCTCCTCGCCCAAAGTCTCAGAGACGGCACGGGTAAAGGCTACAACATCGTGGCGGGTCTGCTCCTCAATCTCCTTGATACGGTCAATAGAAAAAGAAGCCTTCTCCCAGAGTTTTGCAACATCCTCCTTTGGCACTACGCCAAGTGTACTCCACGCCTCAGAGGCAAGAATCTCTACCTTCAGGTAGGCATTAAATTTGTTCTGCTCGGTCCATACATTACGCATAACCTCGCGGCTATATCTCTCAATCATAGTTATATGTTTTTATTTATTTACCCTATTTAAGAAGCACTCAATAGTATTCTGCATAAGCATTGTGATTGTCATAGGACCTACACCGCCTGGCACTGGGGTAATGTGTGAAGCAATATCCTTTACACCCTCAAAATCCACATCTCCACACAGTTTGCCTGTTACAGCATCGCGGTTTACACCCACATCAATCACAATAGCACCTGGACGCACCATATCGGCTGTAATCATACGGGCACGACCTACTGCTGCAATCAAAATATCGGCACTGCGAGTAACATCGCTAAGATTTTTTGTGCGCGAGTGAGCAATTGTAACAGTTGCATTGGCATCAAGCAGCAGTTTAGCCATAGGCTTGCCTACAATATTACTTCTGCCCACAACCACTGCATTTGCGCCTGCTACATTAAAACCGCACTCCTCAATCATACGCATAACGCCCTTTGGAGTACAAGGCTTAATGCAAGGCTTTCCGAGCCAAAGGTTAGCTACATTGTCTGGGTGGAAGCCGTCAACATCCTTCTCAAGGGCAATGGCGTCAATAACCTTCTCCTCGTCAATATGCTTTGGCAGTGGCAACTGCACAAGAACACCATCTACACCATCATTTGTGTTTAGCTTCTCAATCTCTGCAAGCAGCTCTGCCTCAGATACTGTCTCTGGAAGTGTAATAAGGATGCTCTCAAAGCCGCACTCTGCACAAGCCTTGATTTTTCCACGCACATAGGACTGAGAGGCTGGATTCTCGCCAACAAGGATAACTGCCAACGACGGCACCCTGCCCCACTTCTCTTTAAGCTCTACAACCTGCTCTGCCATCTGACTTTTTAACTTGGCAGAGAGTAATTTTCCGTCTATAATCATACCTTATGTTACTTAAACGCTTTATGACCAATATCAGTTCGGTAGAAGAGGTTATCACAAGCAATCTTTGCAACCTCGCTATTTGCCTTAGCGTGCGCCTGAGCAAGAGTATCTGCCTTGCATACCACAATCATAACACGACCTCCAGCTGTTACTACCTCGCCATCCTTTACAGCCGTACCCATGTGATAGACAACACCATCTACAGCATCCAAGCCCTTAATTGTATAGCCCTTCTCATAGCTACCTGGGTAGCCCTTTGAGGCAAGCACAATACCGAGTGTTGCAGCACTCTCCCAAGTTGGCTCAACTGCTGATGTGCAGGTTGCCACAGCCTCAAAAATATCGTAAATATCGCTTGAGATAAGCGGCAGCACAACTTCAGTCTCAGGGTCGCCAAAACGGGCATTAAACTCGATAACCTTGATGCCATTATCGGTCTTCATAAGTCCGCCATAGAGTACACCTGTCAGAGGGCAACCCTCAGCTACCATAGCAGCAGCTGTTGGGCGCATAATCTTCTCCATAGCATACTCTAAATCCTCGTCAGTGATAAATGGCAGCGAGGTGTAGGCTCCCATACCACCTGTGTTAGGACCTTTGTCGCCATCGTAAGCGCGCTTGTGGTCCTGAGCCACAGGCATAGGATAGAGTTTATCGCCACATACAAAGCACATAAGCGAGAACTCTGGACCCTCAAGGAACTCTTCTATAACTACCCTACCCTTGCCAAAACTCTCGTCAAGGAGCATATCTCTTAGGGCTGCATCAGCCTCCTCAGCGGTCATTGCAACAACAACGCCCTTACCCGCAGCAAGACCGTCGTATTTTAGCACTGTAGGCACACCTGTAGCCTCAACATACGCCTTAGCCTGATTGTAGTCATCAAAAGCCTTATATTGAGCTGTAGGAATATCGTACTTTACCATCAGCTGCTTTGCAAACTCTTTGCTTGACTCAATGCGAGTTGCAGCCTTAGTGTGACCAAAAATCTTAAGACCCGCACTGCGGAAAGTATCAACCACGCCAGCCGCAAGAGCCGCCTCTGGACCTACAACAGTAAGGTCAATACCCTGCTCAACAGCAAAAGCCTTCAGAGCCTCAACATCTGTATCTTTGATTGCCACGCACTCTGCCTGAGCAGCAATACCTGCATTGCCTGGAGCGCAATAAATTTTATCTACTTGTGCCGAGCGGCTCAGTGCGTCAACAATAGCATGCTCACGACCACCAGAGCCTACGACAAGAACCTTTTTTCCCATAATCAGCAGTCTCTTAGTGCTTAAAGTGGCGCATACCTGTAAATAACATAGTGATACCCAGCTCGTTAGCCTTCTTTATAGCATCCTCGTCACGAATACTACCTCCTGGCTGAACAATAGCTGTAACACCATACTGAGCTGCCAGAGCAACTGTATCGTCAAATGGAAGGAAACCGTCAGAAGCAAGTACCAAACCATTAGTAAAGCCTGCTGCCTGAGCCTGCTTAAGTGCAATCTCAGCCGAGCCTACTCTGTTCATCTGACCTGCACCAACACCAAGGGTGTGACCATTCTGAACAACAACAATAGCGTTTGACTTAACATGCTTAACCACTCTCCAGCCGAAGTTAAGGTCAACAACCTGAGCATCAGTTGGCTTAGTCTCAGTTACGCACATATCTGGAGTAACCTCTTTGGTTGTAGTATCAAGGTGCTGCACCAAAAGACCACCATTTACGCTGATATACTGGTTAAGAGGCTTATCCTCCTTAGTCATATTAACCTTAAGCAGGCGCAGATTCTTCTTCGCGCTCAAAATCTCAAGAGCCTCAGCTGTAAAGTCTGGAGCCATAACAATCTCAAGGAAGATTGGCTTCATACCAAGTGCAACCTCTGCTGTAAGTGGGCGGTTTACAGCTACAATACCGCCATAGATTGACACCTTATCAGCCTCGTATGCTGCACTCCAAGCCTGCTCAATTGTAGCACCAATAGCTGCACCACATGGATTCATGTGCTTAAGAGCTACACAGAAAGGCTCGTCAAACTCACGCACGATATTCAGTGCCGCATTTGCATCCTGAATATTGTTGTACGAAAGCTCTTTACCACCAAGCTGCTCAGCGTATGCAAGTGAAAATGCAGTGGTCTGGCTGTCAGAATAGAACTTCGCGTTCTGGTGTGGATTCTCGCCATAACGCAAGCCCTGCTTAACATCAAACTCAAGGAAGAGTTTCTCAGACAAACCAGCCTTCTCGCGCATAAATGTTGCAATGCAGCTGTCATACTGAGCAGTGTGGGTATAAGCCTTTGCAGAGAGGGCAAGACGGGTCTCAAGTTTTGTATTTCCTGTCTCAGAAATCTCTGCAAGAACAGCCTTATAGTCGTTAGGGTCGCAGACAACAGTCACATCCTTATAGTTCTTAGCAGCACTACGGAGCATTGATGGACCACCGATGTCGATATTCTCAATAGCATCCTCCATTGTCACATCTGGTTTTGCAATTGTCTGTCGGAACGGATAGAGATTTACACATACAAGGTCGATAAACTCAATACCGTTGTCGCTAAGTGCCTTCAGATGGCTCTCATCATCACGACGAGCCAACAGTCCACCATGAACTTTTGGATGAAGGGTCTTAACTCTTCCGTCGCAAATCTCAGGGAAGCCTGTAACATCGCTAATACCGATAGTCTTTACACCTTCCTGCTCTAACAGACGCTGAGTACCACCTGTGGCAATAATCTCCCAGCCGAGCGACTCAAGCCCAGAGACAAACTCTACAAGACCACTCTTGTCGCTAACACTAACTAATGCTCTTTTCATTTCAATATATCTTTAATTTAATATTTTTCTAATTGTTTCTACATACAGTTTATGCTCAATCTGCTGACCGATACTGTGTACTTCCTCAGCACTATCTCCCTCATACTCAAAGGCTTTCTGAGCGATAATTTTGCCACCATCAAGAGTAGAGTCAACCCAATGGATTGTAATACCAAAGACCTTAACTCCATACTCTAAAGCCTGCTCTACAGCTCTTGCGCCTGCAAAAGCGGGCAGAAGTGAGGGATGGATATTGACTATCCTACCACCATAGGCTTCAAGCAGAGTATCGCCAATAATACGCATATAACCCGCAAGGCAGACAAGTTCAACCTGAGCCTTATCGAGTAACTCTACGATTATCTGTTCAAACTCTGCCTTTGAGGCGTAATCTTTTGGCGAAAAGACAAAACTCTCAACTCCGAGCCTTTTAGCCTTCTCAACCACCGCCGCCTGTGGCTTATCGCACACTAACAGCACAACTTGCGCATCAATCTCTCCCCTGCTACAAGCTGTCGCTATAGCCTCGAAGTTTGAGCCTGTGCCAGAGGCGAATACAGCTATACGATGCATAAATTACTCTATTACAACGCCCTCTGTATCAGTTATATGACCAATAACAGTCGCCTTCTCGCCTGCTGCTGTAAGAATATCAATAGCCTTCTGAGCCTCAGAAGCATCCAGTACGACAACCATACCGATACCCATGTTGAAGATGTTAAACATCTCACGATGAGGAATATTGCCATACTTCTCAAGTAGGCGGAATACAGGAAGAATCTCCCAGCTACCCTCCTTGACAGCAATACCCTGACCAGAGTGCAGTACGCGAGGGATATTCTCGTCAAAACCACCACCTGTGATGTGGCAGATACCGTGAACATCGCAGTTGCGGATAACCTCAAGCACCTGACGCACATATATCTTTGTAGGTGTAAGCAGTGTCTCGCCCAGAGTCTTGCCCTCAAGCTCCTCGTATGTTGCATTAAGGTCAAGAGAGTTGTCTGCAACAACCTTACGAACAAGGCTGAAACCGTTTGAGTGAACACCACTTGAGGCGATACCTACAAGCACATCGCCAACCTTAACCTTGCTGCCATCAATGAGCTTTGACTTCTCAACAACACCACAGGTAAAGCCTGCAATATCGTAGTCGCCACCCTCATACATACCTGGCATCTCGGCAGTCTCGCCACCGATAAGTGCGCAACCTGCCTGACGGCAACCCTCAGCCACACCAGCAACAATAGCC
The DNA here is from genome assembly GCA_964541245.1 of uncultured Alistipes sp. Classification (GTDB taxonomy): domain Bacteria; phylum Bacteroidota; class Bacteroidia; order Bacteroidales; family Rikenellaceae; genus Alistipes. The sequence goes on along the minus strand of CAZIPR010000001.1, from coordinate 77,939 downwards.
TCAACCTTCTCTGGGATATTATGTCCCAAAGCAACATAGTCAAGGAAAAATAGTGGCTCTGCGCCCTGTGCAAGCACATCATTTACACACATTGCCACTGCATCAATACCAATTGTATCGTGCTTATCCATAGCAAATGCAATCTTGAGCTTTGTACCCACACCGTCAGTACCACTAACAAGCACAGGCTCCTTAATTGCGAGCAGTGAGAGGTCGAACATGCCTCCAAAGGCTCCAATATTACCCATCGTACCCTCGCGTGCGGTCGATGCCACATGTTGTTTAATTCGGCGTACTACCTCATAGCCCGCCTCAAGGTTTACACCCGCTTTTTCGTAATTTACAGCCATAATTATCTTTGTTTTATTAGTTTCTTACTTGTTTGCATCTTCAATCTTCTTATAGATTGCTGTAGGATATTTGCCGTCAAAACAAGCCAAACACATATCCTTCCTGCCTATTGCAGAGCCAAGTGTCGCCTCATAAGAGAGGAAAGCAAGCGAATCAGCACCGATTGCCTTGCAAGCCTCGCTTATACTCATGCGAGCAAGCATCAACTCCTCATGTGTTGAGGTATCCACGCCATAGAAACATGGGTGGGTCATAGTTGGGCTGGCAATTCTCACATGCACCTCTGTTGCGCCCGCCTCACGGAGCATACCAACAATACGACGCGAGGTAGTTCCTCTAACTATAGAGTCATCTACAAGCACTACCCTCTTGCCATTGACAATAGAGCGTACAGGCGAGAGTTTCATCCTCACACCCTTCTCTCTAAGGTTTTGCGATGGCTGGATAAATGTTCTGCCGACATACTTATTCTTTATCAGACCCATCTCGTATGGCATACCACTCGCCTCGCTATAGCCCTGTGCGGCACTAAGGCTTGAATCTGGCACACCTACGACAATATCTGCCTCCACTGGAGCCTCCTGAAACAATCTGCGACCCGACTCTTTACGGTATGCATGGACATTACACCCCTCAATATCGCTATCTGGACGGGCAAAGTAGATATACTCCATTGCACACATCTTGCAGCGGCAATCCTCAGCATAGAAAGAGGAGCGGATGCCCTTACCATCTATTGTCACAATCTCGCCAGGCTGAATATCCCTTACAAAGGTTGCACCGATAGTATCAAAGGCGCAGGTCTCACTGCTGACAACATAGCCGTCATCTATCTTACCAATTGAGAGTGGATGGAAACCATACTTATCTCGACAAGCATAGAGGCGGTTTTTTGTCATAATCAGAAAGGCAAATGCACCCTCCATCTGCTTCAGAGCCTCAATAATCGGAAAAATTCGTGGCTCCTCTGGGTCATCTTTCTTAATAAGATGCGCAAGTAGCTCCGCATCTGAGTGAGAGTGGAAAAGAGAGCCTTTACGCTCCAAAGCATCTGTCAGAATCTCTGAGTTGACAACATTGCCATTGTGAGCCAAGGCAAAGTCGCCTGAGCCGTGGTGGAAGTAGAGAGGCTGCAAATTATCCACCCCTCGCGCCGCAGCACCGGTATAGAGGACATGACCTATACCGATTTTGCCCTCAAGAGCTGCAATATGCTGCTCCTTAAAGACCTCCGAGACTAAACCCACACCGCGATGGCGTTTCATATTGCCATCAGCATCCACACACACCATACCGCAACCCTCTTGACCACGGTGCTGCATGGTGTGCAGTCCATAGTAGAGGATTGATGAGACATGCTCAATTCCGTAAACTCCTAAAACGCTCATTGTACCTATTTATATAATATAAAACCTAAAACTACTCTGCTTTGAAATATCGTACTGCATTGTCAAAGATATTCTGACACTTATCGCCTGCAATATTCTTAAACAGACCCTCAGTATAACGCTCTGTGTGACCCATCTTGCCAAGAATCTGACCATCTTTGCTAATTATACCCTCAATGCCGTATGATGAGCCGTTAGGGTTATATGGAGCATCTGTAGTTGCTCTTCCCTCTGCATCTGTATATTGGAAAGCAACCTGACCTGCTGCAAATAACTCCTCTGCAAGCTCTGGGCTTACAACAAACTTACCCTCTCCGTGGCTAACGGCAATAGAGTGACACTGACCCACGCTGAAAGATGAGAGCCAAGGCGAAGCAGTTGTTCCCACACGGGTTGTAACAATCTGCGAGATATGGCGATGAATATCGTTGTGGAACAGGGTTGGAGACTCTGTTGTAACCATACCCAAGCGACCATAAGGCAGCAGACCCGACTTAACAAGTGCCTGGAAACCGTTGCAGATTCCAAGGATAAGACCTCCGCGGTCAAGCAGTGCATGAACAGATGCGGTAACATCGGCGTTATTAAGCACGCCAGCGATAAACTTACCGCTACCATCTGGCTCGTCGCCAAGTGAGAAACCACCACTCAGAACAAGGATATGGCTATTGTCAATAGCTGCGCACATACGCTTAATAGAGTCAAAGATGGCATCAGAGGTAAGATTGCAGAATACGCCAATCTGAGTCTCTGCGCCAGCACGCTCAAAGGCACGCGCTGTATCATAGTCGCAGTTTGTACCTGGGAAGACAGGCAGATAGACCTTTACAGTCTCAACCTTTGCACCCTTATACTTAGGAGCAGCCTTTGTGCAATCTGCCTGACGGCAATTCTCGCCACTTCTGCCCTTTGATGGATATACGCTCTCAAAACGGGTTGTATTTGCGCTGTGCAGCTCCTCTATTGAGAGTGTGCAACCATTTACAGTTACACTTGCCTCTGCAACAGTCTGACCCAAGAGCAGTGCCCCTGCAATATTCTCCTTGCTCTCAACAAGTATAGAGCCGTAGTTGTAATCAAACAGTTCACTCTCCGAGATTGTAACATTTGCACCAATGTTATTACCAAAACTCATCTTTGACAGAGCCTCTGCCACGCCACCAAAGCCGATAGCGTAAGCTGACACAACTTTGCCCTGCTCAATAAGGTCTGTAACAAGTGTAAAGTTAGCCTTCAGAGCCTGGCAGTCAGGTGTATAGTCAGCCTTTGGAGTGTGCTTTACAAGGTAGAGCTTATTGCCCGCAGCCTTAAACTCAGGGCTGATAACTTTTCGAGCATCAACGGTTGTAATACCAAATGCTATAAGTGTTGGCGGAACTTTAATATCGTTAAATGTTCCACTCATTGAGTCCTTACCGCCGATAGATGGCAGACCGAGTGCATGTTGCATCTTCAGTGCACCAAGCAGTGCAGCCATAGGCTTACCCCAAGAGCTGCGGTCGGTCATTCTCTCAAAATACTCCTGATATGAGAAGCGCATCTTGTCAAATCTTGCACCTGCGGCAACAACCTTTGCCACTGCCTCCACTACAGCATACTGCGCACCGTGGTACGGGCTCCATGAAGAGATATAAGGGTTGTAACCAAATGCCATAATACTTGCCGTATTGGTCTTGCCGTGGCGAACAGGCAGTGTCTGAACAGATACCTGGCTCTCAGTACGCTGAGTAGCACCACCAAACGGCATAAGCACTGTAGAGGCACCAATTGTAGAGTCAAACATCTCGATAAGACCCTTCTGGCTGACAACATTCCAATCAGCAAGGTTTGCCTTCATCTGCTCTGCAATACCCTCGCCGCTAACTGTACGGGCAAACGGATTCTTCTCCTCTACAACAGGGATAGTTACCTCGGTATAGTGTTTTGCTCCTGCGCTGTCAATAAACTCGCGCTTAAGGTCAACAATCTTCTCGCCATGGAAGAACATCCTCATCCTTGATGTGTCTGTAACATCGGCAACATGGTTAACCTCCACATTTTCCTCTGCACAGAGAGCCATCATTGTCTCCATATCCTTGCGCTCAACAACTACAGCCATACGCTCCTGAGACTCACTAATTGCAAGCTCAGTAGAGTTGAGTCCGCTATACTTTACAGGCACACGGTCAAGATAGATATCAAGACCATCTGTCAACTCGCCAATAGCAACGCTCACACCACCTGCACCAAAGTCGTTAGACTTCTTGATAAGGCGTGTAACATCTGCCCTACGGAAGAGTCGCTGAATCTTACGCTCCTCTGGAGCATTACCCTTCTGCACCTCAGAGCCGCACTCCTCAAGTGAGGAGGCTGTATGCTGCTTTGAAGAGCCTGTAGCTCCACCGATTCCGTCACGACCTGTACGACCACCCATAAGCAGCACAACATCGCCTGGAGCAGGGGACTCACGGCGCACATTTTCAGCCTTAACAGCACCTACAACAGCACCTACCTCAAGGCGTTTTGCAACATAGTTCTCATGGAAAATCTCGCGTACATGGGTTGTTGCAAGACCAATCTGGTTTCCATAGCTTGAATAACCTGCGGCAGCCTTGCGAGAGATTACCCTCTGAGGCAGTTTACCCTGCATTGTCTCTGCTATACCTTTATATATATCGCCAGCACCTGTTACACGCATAGCCTGATATACATAGGCACGACCTGACAGTGGGTCACGAATTGCACCACCAAGACAGGTTGACGCGCCACCAAATGGCTCAATCTCGGTTGGGTGGTTGTGGGTCTCGTTCTTAAACTGCAACAACCACTTCTCTACTTGTCCATCAACATCTACATCTACAAAGATGCTACAAGCATTATTCTCCTCACTCTGCTCCATATCATCAAGCAGACCCTTATGACGAAGATAACGCGCACCAATTGTAGCAATCTCCATAAGGCAGAGGCTCTTATGCTCTCTACCAAGTTCAGTGCGCATCATGCCAAACTCAGCAAGCGCGCTCTCAAACTCGTTTTTCATAAACGAGTCGTCAATCTTTATATCTGTAATCTCTGTTGTAAAGGTTGTGTGACGGCAGTGGTCGCTCCAATATGTATCAAGGATGCGAAGCTCTGTCTGCGAAGGGTTGCGACCCTCTGTGCGGAAGTAGTTTACCACCTCACGAAGGTCGTCTGCGTTCATTGCAAGAGAGTTATCACGGCAGTAAGGAGCAAGTTCCTCCTCTGTCATCTCTGTAAAGCCCTCAAGGATAGGCACAGGGCGAATCTCTGCCTGCTCGTTATCTGCAAGACGAGACAAATCCTTCTCACAAGACTCAACGGCGTTGATATAGTAGTGCTTTACAGCCTCAATATCAGCCGCTGTCACTCCATTGTCAAAGATAAGCAACTTAGAACTGCGAATCTTTACATCAGCCGTAGGCTCAATAAGGCGAACACAGTCAACAGCCGAAGAGGCACGCTGGTCAAACTGACCTGGCAGACACTCTACTGCCAAATACTTTGCACCCTCAAGCTCACAGCTGTCAGTTACACGGTCGGTAACAATCTCGCCAAAGACTGAGTAGCGACAACGCTCAATAAGCTCCTCAGTAAAGCCAAATAGGTCATATACATTAAGCACTCTAAGCGAGGCTATGTTAAGCCCAAGATTCTCGTTAAGCTCTCTCTGAAGAGATTGAGCCTCAACCTGAAACTCGGCATATTTCTCTACAAAAATTCTATAATTCTTCATACTACAACTCTGCTGCAAGTACATTTTCGGTTTGCTGTTTACGGAACTCTATCAGACGAGCCTCAAGCTCTGGGTCTGTAAGAGCAAAGATAGAGGCTGCAATAAGAGCCGCATTTTTTGCACCATTGATGGCAGTTGTTGATACAGGCACACCACCTGGCATCTGCACAATTGAGAGCAGAGAGTCAAGACCACCCAAAGCCGAGGTTTTGATTGGCACACCAATAACAGGCACTGTTGTAAGACCTGCTGTAACACCTGCAACATGCGCAGCACCACCCGCGCCAGCAATGATTGCACCAATACCACGCTCACGGGCTGTGGTTGCATACTCAAACATCAAATGCGGAGTACGGTGCGCACTGATTACACGCTTCTCATACTCAATACCCAACTGCTCAAGAGTCTCAACAGCTGCGGACATTACGCCCCAATCGCTTGTAGAGCCCATAATAACTGCTACCTTCATAACACTTTTATTTATTTAGTTTATTTATAATTTTCAATCAAAAAGCCACCGCAACTTCAAGGTTGCTGTGGCTCTATTTCACACTTCTGCACACGCTTTGCCCATTGCAGCGCACACTACGCTCTTTGAGCGGGATTTTTTCTGTACACACCCGAACTTCTTGCTTCGAAAAGTGTTTCCCGAATCAATAAAAAACCCAAAATGTGCCATAAATCCTTTCATACGGCAAAAATATAAAACTTTACGAGGACTGAAAAATTTTCTGCCATCTTTTTTTAACACTTTTTCAACCAAACTAACTAATTTATTTTTTTAGATTTTTTCTCCCAAAAAGTTATGCCGTTACGAAAAATATTCCTACCTTTGCACAAATTATAAGCAACGACTTACGATGAGAGCAAATTTCAACATACTGCATCACGGTCCGATTATTAGCAGCGTGCTTTTCGGGCTCTGTAGCAAGGCGGTGTGTGGTGTGTTCGAGTCTGAGGGTCTGCGTGTGAAATAGGGAGCGGGGTGCGGTTGTGCCTCGCTCTTTTTGAATAGAGTGAAATATGTTTAACAGATAAATTTAAGTAGTTATGTCGTTTCTAACAGAGAGAGTACAGCAAGAGGGTTTGACCTTTGACGATGTGTTGTTGGTCCCTGCCTATTCAGAGGTAGTTCCCCGCGAGGTTTGTGTAAAGAGTCGCTTTTCGCGTAATATTTCGCTGAATATTCCTATTGTTTCAGCTGCGATGGATACTGTAACCGAGGCTCCTATGGCTATTGCCATTGCAAGAGAGGGCGGTATTGGTGTTATCCACAAAAATATGTCTATTGCCGAGCAGGCAGCTCAGGTTCGCCGTGTAAAGCGTGCTGAGAACGGCATGATTTATGACCCTGTAACAATCACAGGCGAGCAGACTGTTGGCGATGCGCTGCTGCTCATGCGTGAGAACAAGATTGGTGGTATTCCTGTTGTTGACCAGAACAATCTGCTTGTAGGTATTGTTACAAACCGCGACCTTCGTTTCCAGAAGGATATGAGTCGCAAGATTTCAGAGGTTATGACTTCAGAGAATCTTGTAACCATCAAAAACACTGACAACGAGGATGTTACAGATGTTCTGCTTCGCAACAAGATTGAGAAACTTCCTGTTGTTGATGACCAGGGTCACTTGGTAGGTCTTATCACATACAAGGATATTACAAAAGTTCAGGACCACCCTAACGCTTGTAAAGACAGCAAGGGTCGATTAAGAGTTGCTGCTGGCGTAGGTGTTACAGCCGACTCTATGGAGAGAGTTGATGCTCTTGTTGCTGAGAGTGTTGACGCTGTAGTGCTTGACTCTGCACACGGTCACTCTAAGAACATCGTTTCACTGCTCAAGCGCATCAAGGAGAAGTATCCTAATCTTGATGTTGTTGTAGGTAACATCGCAACAGCTGAGGCCGCTCGTTACTTGGCAGAAAATGGTGCTGATGGTATCAAGGTTGGTATCGGTCCAGGCTCAATCTGCACAACTCGTATCATTGCAGGTGTTGGTGTACCGCAGCTTACTGCAATTTTTGATGTTGCAAGTGCTGTTAAGGATTTGGATGTAGCAGTTATCGCTGACGGTGGTCTGCGCTACTCTGGCGATGTTGTCAAGGCTCTTGCAGCTGGTGGCGACTGCGTTATGTGCGGCTCAATGTTTGCAGGAACAGAGGAGGCTCCAGGCGAGACCATTATCTACAACGGTCGTAAGTTCAAGACCTACCGTGGTATGGGCTCTATTGATGCTATGAAGGCGGGCTCGACAGACCGTTACTTCCAGGATGGCGAGAAGAACGCCAACAAGCTCGTTCCAGAGGGAATCGTTGGTCGAGTACCGTTCAAGGGTGCGCTCAATGAGACTGTATATCAGCTTATTGGCGGTCTGCGTTCAGGTATGGGTTACTGCGGTGCTAAGGATATTGCTACACTGCGTCAGGCACGCTTTATCCGCGTTACAGCAAGTGGTGTTATTGAGAATCACCCACACGATATTACAATTACCCGCGAGACCCCTAACTACACAAGAGGAGAGTAACAGATATTAGGTTTTTATATATTTCAAGGTTATGAAACAGGACATGATTGTCATTTTGGACTTGGGTAGCCACGAGAATACAGTGCTTGCCCGTGCCATCCGTGCTTTGGGTGTGTATAGCGAGATATACCCACACGACATCACCGCAGCAGAGCTTAAGGCACTGCCAAATGTAAAGGGTGTAATTATCAACGGTGGTCCTAACAATGTTATTGACGGGGTTGCTATTGATGTTCTCCCAGAGATTTACCAGGCTGGTTTCCCTGTAATTGCTGCGGGTCACGATAAGGCACTCTGCGAGGTTAAGCTACCACAGTTTAACGACGATATAGAGGCTATCAAAGAGGCTGTAAAGGGTTTTGTATTTGACACCTGCAAGGCTGAGGCTAATTGGAACATGACCAACTTTGTAAACGACCAGGTAGAGCTTATCCGTCGTCAAGTTGGTGACCGCAAGGTGCTTCTTGCCCTCTCAGGTGGTGTTGACAGCTCTGTTGTGGCAGCATTGCTGCTCAAGGCTATTGGCGAAAACCTTGTCTGCGTGCATGTAAACCACGGTCTTATGCGTAAGGGCGAGAGCGAAAATGTTGTGGAGGTGTTCCGCAACCAGCTCTGCGCAAACCTTATCTATGTAGATGCTACTGAGCGTTTCCTTACAAAGCTGGATGGCGTTGCAGACCCTGAGCAGAAGCGTAAGATTATCGGTGGCGAGTTTATCCGCGTATTTGAGGAGGAGGCACGCAAACTTGACGGCATCGACTTCCTTGGTCAGGGCACCATCTATCCAGATATCGTAGAGAGCGGCACTAAGACTGCTAAGATGGTAAAATCACACCACAATGTAGGTGGTCTGCCAGACGATTTGCAGTTTGAGCTTGTAGAGCCACTGCGCCAGCTCTTCAAAGATGAGGTTAGAGCCTGCGGCTTGGAGCTCGGTCTTCCATACGAGATGGTATTCCGTCAGCCGTTCCCAGGTCCAGGTCTGGGTGTGCGTTGTCTTGGTGCAATTACCCGCGAGCGTCTTGAGGCTGTGCGTGAGGCTGATGCTATCCTGCGCGAGGAGTTTGCAAAGGCAGGTCTTGATAAGAAGGTTTGGCAGTATTTTACCGTGGTGCCTGACTTCAAGAGCGTAGGCGTGCGCGACAACGCCCGCTCATTTGAGTACCCTGTAATTATCCGCGCCGTGAATACCGTAGATGCTATGACTGCAACAATCGAGCGCGTTGACTGGGATATCCTCTGCCGCATTACAGACCGTATCCTCGCAGAGGTTAAAAATGTTAACCGCGTCTGCTACGATATGTCTCCAAAGCCAAACGCTACCATCGAGTGGGAGTAGTAGCTACGCAGAAAGAGAGTACCGTCCCTTTTCTGAAGAAAAGAGACCCAACCGACGCTGCTCGTGAGGGCAGAGGCTGCTTGCAGACTATGCCGAACTGCGAGGAGGAAAAGACATCGAAGATGGCTTAAAAGACTTTCGGCAAAACTGCGTTTTGCTAATGGCAGTTGCGGATTTAGGATAGCCTGAAGGCTATACGACAAAAAATAGAGCCCTTTCACTTTCAAGCGAGCTTGAGTGAGGGCTCTATTTTTCATCGCACCTCCTGCGGAGGCGTTCCCTAAATCCGAAAACAGCTAAACTAAGTTTGTACCGTTAGCGCGCAACACTAATTACCCCTAATTTCCTCTAACAACCTCTAATAGCCGCTATCCTTTACGCGCTCGCTAATTTCCCTAAATTCACTAATCTCCTTAAACTCCTTACTAAATTGCGCTACTATTCTTTGTTATTCTCTGCTATTAAAGTGCGCAACATACCGTAATTTTTTACTACCTTTGCCCCTATGAAAATAGGTATTCTTCAGACCGATATTGTTTGGTGCGACACTACGGCAAATATTGCGCGAGCAGAGGAGTTGATTGTCTTCTCTGAGGCTGCTGACCTATATATTCTACCAGAGATGTGGAGTACAGGCTTTGTTATTGAGGGTCAGAAAGTTGCACAGACAGAGGAGGAGTCTGCCGCCCTGCAATGGATGGTCACAACGGCAAAGAGCCGCAGTTGCGCACTCTCTGGCTCGTTAGTTATCCGCGAGGGGGAGAGGCTCTACAATCGTCACTACTTTGTAACCCCTGACGGCATTGCGGCACGATATGACAAACACCACCTCTTTCGTCTTGGTGGCGAGACAAAGCGTTTTACAGCGGGCAGCGACAGAGTTGTTGTAGAGTGGCAAGGGGTAAAGTTCCTCTTGCAGACCTGCTATGATATTCGTTTCCCAATCTTTGCGCGCAACAGATTGGTTGATGGGCGTTATGAGTACGATGCAATTATATATGTTGCATCTTTTCCCACCTCTCGCGCTGAGGTTTGGCGCACCCTGTCCAAGGCGAGGGCTATTGAGAACGAGAGCTTTGTTATTGCAGTAAATCGCACGGGCGACGACATATACTGCAACTACTCTGGAGGCTCTCTCGTATCAGATAGTTTTGGGCAGACGATTGTTGAGTGTGACAGCAAGGAGCAGATAGCCTTTGCCGTGCTTGATATTGAGCAACTTAGAGAGCGTAGGAGGCGTTTTCCGACACTGCGCGACGGCGATTTGTTCAATTTGCAATAAATCACTATCTTTGCAAAAAAATTTGCAACAATATAAAACTTAAAGAAATGAAAAAATTTTTAACAGCTATGGGACTTTTTTCCCTTGCTCTGACATCTTGTACAGAGCAGCCAAAGGAGGCAGCATGGATTGTTGACAAGTTTGACGACATCAAGGTAATCCGTTACGAGGTACCTGAGTTTGAGAACTTGCCACTCAACGAGAAGCTGACCATCTACTACCTTGCCGAGTCGGCAAAGTGTGGTCGAGACATTATGTTTGACCAGAATTTCAAGTACAACCTTACCATCCGTCGCGCTCTTGAGCAGATTTACACAACCTACACAGGCGACAAGAGCGATGCAAACTTTGTGGCTATGGAGAAGTACCTTAAGAAGGTTTGGTTTGCAAATGGTATCCACCACCACTACTCAAATGACAAGTTTACCCCAGAGTTCTCTCGTGAGTGGTTTGCAGAGCAGCTTAAGGGCGTTGATACAGGTTGCGTAAAGCATGAGACACTGCTTGAGGTTATCTTCAACCCAGCACTCTACGCTTCACGCCTCAATCAAACTGCTGGTGTGGATATGATTGCAGCCTCTGCTGGTAACTACTATGAGGGACTTACTCAGAAGGAGGTTGAGAAGTTCTACAACAAGATGATTGACCCTAAAGACCCTCGTCCAATCTCTTACGGTCTTAACTCAAAACTTGTAAAGAAGAACGGCAAGATTTACGAGCAGACCTACAAGATTGGCGGCATGTACACCGAGGCTCTTGAGAAGGTTGTCTATTGGCTTGAGAAGGCTGAGGCAGTTGCAGAGGAGCCACTTAAGACAACTATCGGTCTTTTGATTAAATACTACAAGAGCGGCGATTTGCGAGACTTTGATGCCTTCAACATCTCTTGGGTACAAGATACTAAGTCAAACATTGACTTTGTAAACGGCTTTACAGAGACCTACGGCGACCCTCTCGGCTTCAAGGCTTCTTGGGAGAGCGTTGTAAACTTTGTTGACAAGGCTGCTTGCGCTCGTACACAGATTATCTCTGACAACGCACAGTGGTTTGAGGACCACTCCCCTATCAACCCTGCATACCGCAAGCCTGTTGTTAAGGGTGTATCTGCAAAGGTTATCACTGTGGCTATGCTCGGTGGCGACTGCTACCCTGCAACCCCTATCGGTATTAACCTGCCTAACGCAGATTGGATTCGCAAGGAGTACGGCTCAAAGTCTGTTACAATTGACAACATCACATACGCATACAATAAGGCAGCTCAGGGCAATGGCTTCTCTGAGGAGTTCGTTCTTAGAGACGAGGACCGCGAGCGTATGAAGAAGTGGGGCAAACTCTCTGACGACCTGCACACAGACCTCCATGAGTGCCTCGGTCACGGCTCAGGTCAGCTCGCCCCTGGCACAACAGGTACAGAGCTGGGCTCATACTCTTCAACCCTTGAGGAGACCCGCGCCGACCTGTTTGCTCTCTACTACCTCGGCGACCAGAAACTCGTTGAGATTGGTCTTATCCCTACCCTTGATGTGGCAAAGGCTCAGTATGCATCTTATATTATGAACGGTATGATGACCCAGCTCTCAAGAATCGAGCTTGGCAAAAATGTTGAGGAGTCTCACATGCGTAACCGTAAGATGATTGCCGAGTGGTGCTACGAGAAAGGCAAAGAGAACAATGTAATTGAGTGGGTTGAGAAAGAGGGCAAGAAGTATATCGTTGTAAACGACTTCGATGCACTGCGTAAACTCTTTGGCGATATGCTCTATGAGGTACAGCGAATCAAGAGCGAGGGCGACTATGAGGCTGGTAAAGCTCTTGTTGAGAAGTACGGCGTAACCGTTGAGCCAGAGCTCCACAAGCAGGTGCGCGAGCGTTACTACGCCCTTGGCATCGAGCCTTATGGCGGCTTTGTAAACCCTGAGTATCAGCTTGTTGAGAAGAACGGCGAGATTGTAGATGTAACTATCTCTTACCCTGCAAACTACACCGAGCAACACCTTGAATACTCAAAGAACTACTCTTACCTGCCATCTATCAACTAATTAGGCAAATAACCATTTACAAAACCGTTGCAGCCACGCTGTAACGGTTTTTTGTGCGATTTAATAACAGAGAATAGCAACGGGCTACGCCCTTAATAACGCTCAATAACAGCGCGCTAAAATAGGGTTAATAGAGTTATTAGCGTTTTTAGGGTTAGATAGGGTTGTGCGCTATTATAGTTATACCGCTCCCTAATGCCCTTAATAACCTTAAAAACTCTAATAACCCTCTGAAAATCTGCGCTTTACCGCTTAACTATTAAGAGCTTAAAGCCCGCTGTCATTAAATGCTATTCTCTGTTATTCACTGTCATCTGTTTGCGCTTTGCTTACTGACTAACAATGCAGCAGGTAGTGCGATATTTAATTTAACAAGCCGTGTATATAACTTTATATTGTTATACAATCCCATTTTTTGTATCTTTGCACTATGGTAGCGGCATTTACGGGACATAGGGAGTATGTAGAGGCTGAGGGGTGCAGGCTTGGTGCGGTGATAAGGCAGCTTATCGCTGAGGGGGTTTGTACCTTTTTGTGTGGCATGGCTGAGGGATTTGATATTGCGGCGGCGGAGGCTGTGATTGCTCTTAAACGAGAGTTTAATGGTGTGCAGTTGGTCTGTGTAGTGCCGTACAAGGGGCATAAGAGGAGTATGCCGAGTAGCGACTATCTTTGTCGCTATGAGGCTGTTTTGGAGGCGGCAGATAGTGTAGTAACGCTTGCCGAGCAATACACGCCTGAGGCGTACATGGTGCGTAACAACTACCTTTGTGACAATGCCGATGTAATTGTCTGTTACTACTCAGGCAAAAGGCGCAGTGGCACGGGTTATACGGTTACAAGAGCCCTAAAAAATCGCAAAAGAACGATAAATATATATGCCGATGGCGAACAAATACGATTTTTCGGCTGACAGATGCTACAACAAATCAAAAAAAGTGTTATCTTTGGACGATTTTTGATTAGAACAATTCAAACTATAAAACAAAAAACAACTATGAAAGAAGCTATTGCAATTCTCACAGGTGGTGGTCCTGCACCGGGCATGAATACCGTTGTAGGCAGCGTGGCAAAGACTTTCCTTGCCAAAGGTTATCGTGTAATCGGTCTGCACTATGGTTATTCGGGTCTTTTTAACCCAACTCCGCGTTATGAGGATCTCGACTTTTTCAAGGCAGATTATATCTTCAACCAGGGTGGCTCTTACCTGACAATGAGCCGTTTCAAGCCAACTCCAGAGGATTTTGAGAAGAACTTTAACCTCAACTTCTTCACTGAGAACAACATCAAACTCCTTGTTACTGTTGGTGGCGACGATACTGCATCTACTGCAAACCGCATCGCTAAGTTCCTTGAGGCAAAGCAGTACCCAATTGCAAACATCCATGTTCCAAAGACTATCGACAACGACCTTCCACTTCCAGCAGGCTCTCCAACCTTTGGTTACCAGAGCGCAAAGGAGGGTGGTACTGTTATCGGTCGCGCTGTTTATAACGATGCTCGCACCTCTGCAAACTGGTTTGTAGTTGCTGCAATGGGTCGTAGTGCAGGTCACTTGGCATTTGGTATCGGCTCTGCTTGCCACTACCCTATGATTGTAATCCCTGAGATGTTTAACAAGACCGAGATTACAGTTGAGAAGATTGTAAACCTCGTTGTTTCAGCGATTATCAAGCGTAAGATTATGGGCGTTGAGTACGGTGTTGCAATGATTTCTGAGGGTGTATTCCACTCACTCTCTGACGAGGAGATTGCAAAGTCTGGCGTACACTTCTCTTACGACGACCACGGTCACCCAGAGCTTGGTAAGGTATCTAAGGCTCACATCTTCAACGAGATGCTTGAGAAGAAGGTTAAGGAGCTTGGTCTTAAGGTTAAGTCTCGTCCTGTAGAGATTGGCTACGAGGTACGCTGCCAGACCCCTATTGCTTACGACCTTGTATATTGCTCACAGCTCGGTATGGGCGTTTATAAGCTCTTCAGCGAGGGCAAGACCGGTTGCATGGTTTATATCAGCCAGGACGGCTATGTATCTCCACTCTACCTGAAAGACCTTCAGAACGCAGAGGGCAAGATTCCACCACGCTTGGTTGACATCAACTCAGATAAGATTCAGCAGATTATCAACAATGTGATGCACTATGTTACTCCTGAGGACTACGAGGCTGCAAAGCAGTATGTAGCAAACCCAGAGCAGTTCGACTTCAAGAAGATTCTCAACTGGTAGTATCTGCTATCAACAACAATAGGCTGGCTAAATTTAGTCAGCCTATTTGTTTTACAGGAGTGCTACCTTTTGCAGCGAGAGTCAGTAGAAAGAGTGCGAATAAAAGATATTGTAGGCATCGAATCCCTTGAACTTTAGCGCGCGCTCCTTAACCTCACTAACTCCTTAAACTCCCTAAAAATTCTCTAAAACCGCGCGCCAAGATTAGAGTGCCGCATTTGTCGTCAGAGTGGTGCATTTACAACGCCGCGATTAAGCCGAGCGCAATCAAACCTGTTTGAATTGCCGAGGCGGAGCGGTGAAGGGTCGCCTTTGGCGAGCCAACGCTCGGCAAAAATGGTCCGCGATGGGGCATACTAAAATGTATTTCCCATTGCGACTATTTTTTGTTAGCGGCAGAAAATACACCGCTATCACGGCAATTGTTTATACATGGCGTAGTATCTCATCCAACCCATCAAAATGGCACTTATAGTCCTCTAATGAGCGGTTGATAATCTCCTGAGCCTCTTCTCTGCCATAGACATCGACGATTTCGACCTTTTTCTTGGCGGTGTCGCTATCTGGCATATCCTTGTAGGTAAGGAAGTAGTGTTTAAGACGATTTACAACGCCCTTTGGAAGCTCAGAGATATCGTTATAGCTGCTGTAGGTTACATCGTGGCTGAGGACAGCGATGATTTTGTCATCTGCCTCGTTACCATCAAGCATGCGGAAGCCACCGATAGGACGCACCTCGCAGATAATATCGCCATGGACAATATCGCGCTCTGTAAGCACGCAAATATCGAGTGGATCGCCGTCGCCGACAATATCCTCTCTGCCGCACTGCTGCATGCAATACTCAGCTACAGTGTCTCCGCAGAAGCTCTGAGGCACAAAGCCGTAGAGGGCTGGGACTACATTTGAGTATTTCTGAGGACGGTCAATTTTAAGGTAGCCACTGACCTTGTCAAGCTCGTACTTAACAGTGTCGGTAGGGACCATCTCTATAAAGGCGGTAATTACATCTGGTGCGCCATCGCCAACCTCGATACCATGCCAAGGATGCGATTTGTAGCGCAAGCCCATAAGTCGGGCAATAGGATCGTTAATTTTATTTCCCATAATAAGGTCTGTTTATTATCACAAAGTTAACATTTTTTTATTAGATTGCAAAAAAAAGATGCGCCTAACACCATTTTGTCAAGTGCATCTTTGTATTAGAGGTTATGCTGATTACTTAGCTACTGCCTCTAATCTCTTCATCATAACGAACATAAAGAGAGCTGAGAGCAGGCAGAGTACGATAAATACTGACCAAACAACGGTAAGTGAGAGACCGCCCCAGAGGAAACCGCCCACAGATACAAGGGTGTTACCAATAGCTGTAGCCACAAACCAGCCACCCATCATCAGACCCTTGTACTTTGGAGGAGCTACCTTAGATACAAATGAGATACCCATTGGCGAGAGAAGAAGCTCTGCGAAAGTGAGTACAAGGTATGTTGAGATAAGCCAACTTGGATTAACAAGTGTAGCAGCCTCGCCAGCAGCAGCCTGAGCGTTTGGAGTAAGCAGACCTACAGATGCAACAGCCATAACAACGAAACCTACAGCTGCAACGAGCATACCGTAAGCAATCTTACGAGGTGCAGAAGGCTCCTTACCACGCTTTGCAAGGGCTCCGAAGATTGCAAGGCTTACAGGGGTAAGAGCTACAACATAGAACGGATTGAACTGCTGGAAAATTGGTGCGCTAACAGCCACTGAGCCTGTTACATTGAGTGCCTTGTAAACAAGCACTGCAATAACAGCTACAAGGATTGCAAGAGCTGTGAACTTACCCTTCTTATCCTCGCTCTGGAAGACAGAGAAAGCAGCATAAACGCCAATGATGACAAGTACAAGATTCCATACATTGAACAGCAAGCTCTGAAGACCCTCAGAACTCTTTGCAGTGAACTCGTCAGCAAAGTATGTCAGTGTAAGACCGTTCTGGTGGAACGCCATCCAGAAGAAGATAACAACTGCAAATACAAGGCAGAGAGCTACAATGCGCTGCTTGGTCTGCTCAGCTGTAAGCTCCTCAGTAACAACAGCAGCCTCGCCTTTCTTTGTCTTACCACCCTCAACATGGCGGAAAGTAGGACGGAAGATGTAGTAGATTGCAATTGAGAGAATCAGTGACGCACAAGCAACTGCAAACGAGAAGTGGTAAGCATCGTTTGAAGAGTAGCCGAGGCTAAGCTCTGCCCACTCCTTAATCTTCACAGCAGCAGTTGGAGCGAAGAGTGCGCCAATGTTGATTGCCATGTAGAAGAGCGAGAAGCCTGAGTCACGCTTTGCAGCATACTTAGGGTCGTTGTACAAGTCGCCGACCATAACCTGCAAATTACCCTTAAACAGACCTGTACCAAGGCTGATAAAGAGCAGTGCAGCAAGCATTACCAACAGTGCGACAGTGTCGCCACCCATAGGCAATGAGAGCAGCAGATAACCTGCGAACATGATGGTAATACCAATTGTTACCATCTTACCAAAACCGAACTTGTCTGCAAGAATACCACCTACCAATGGCATAAAATAGACAAGACCGAGGAAAGTTGAATAAATGGCACCTGCAGCACCCGCTGTCAGACCAAAGTTTGCACGAAGGAATAGTGCAAAGACTGCAAGCATGGTGTAGTAGCCGAATCGCTCGCCTGTATTAGCAAGCGCAAGGGCGTATAACCCTTTTGGATGTCCTTTGAACATAGTTTATTTAGCTTTTAGTTAACAATAATTGCAAAATTGCTTTCAAAGGTAGCAATAATATTCCAAACGGCAAAATTCGATAGCACCATAGGGGTTTTCTCACTATTTTAGAATTGGCACTGAGCCTTTTATGTGGTCTGGAATATCCTCATACCAGATTTCTACTTCCACCACTTTCATCATATTTGGCACAGCAAGGTCGGGGTCGGTTTTATAAAAATCTCGTCGGTCAATAATGTATAGTTTTGTTCCTTTTTCAAGATGGTTTAACATCCAATTATACGCCATATCAGCCGTTGCAAACTGCATAAGTTCCTCTGCCTTTATAACTGTTTCAAGGTTGTTCAGAGCGGAAATAGGGAGACTTAAAATATCAGGCTTTTTCCTATGCTCAAAAACCATATGATTAAAAGTTATCATATAGTCCAACCTCTTATTATCAATAAAGAAAATTACATCTTTTCCGTCATCAAGTCTGCTAAAGCAATCCCCAGAGATAGTATTAACTTCTGAAGCAGGTATTGTTGTTCCGACGATATATATATTCTCTGCGCGTACAAAGCTACACGCAGAGAACAGCATCAAGTATAGTAGTAACTTTCTCATAGCTCGTTTTTAAGTGCCTCGGACATAAGTTTGCGACCGAGTTCGGAGATTTCGGCAGCTTTGGCATAGTCGGAGATATCGCCGTAGGTATCAAATGGCATGCGGACAACGATATCGGGTTTACACTGCTCTATCATGCGCTCTGTCTGATGATGATTCATAATGCTGAACGAGCGGTCAAGGATGCTCATATAGGTATCGCCAAAATCACTATCTGTGCGCTCATCCGCCACCTCTCTAAATGCCCTAATGCCTTTGATAAGCTCTACTGCGCGGTTTACTGCACCTTTAAGTCTGTCAACAAGACCTACATCAGAGGATTTTATATCAGCGACAATATCTTTTGCCTGCTCTACGGTCTGTTCATAGAATACCTTTTCGACAGCTGCCTCAACACTCTCACGCACAAGTGTTGCCCTAATAGCCTCAGTATCAATATAGTTCACATCAAAGGCTACAAGCATATCGCCATCTTTTCGTGCCACATGATTTAGTGGCAGGCAGTTAACCACGCAGCCATCTATAAGGGTCTGCATACCCCTCTCCACGGGTCTAAAGAGCGACGGAATTGAGATAGAGGCACGGATGGCATCGAAGAGCTTGCCACTCTTAAAGACAACCTCCTCGCCCGTACACAGGTCTGTAGCCACGGCAGCGTATGGGATTTGCAGCGACTCTATATCTATGTCTGAGACTATACTTTTTATGGTCTCAATGATTTTATCGCCCTTGACAAAGTGGTTTTTGCTTACCGATAGGTCCATAAGCGAGAATACCTGCCAAGCATCGAGCGAGGTAATCCACTCCTTAAACTCTGGCAGTTTCCCCGCAGCGTAGGCTCCGCCCACAAGCGAGCCCATAGAGCTGCCTGCAATAGAGGTTATGTTGTAGCCTCTATCTATAAGCTCTTCAATAGCACCTATATACGCCAAGCCGCGAGGACCTCCTGCGGAGAGTACAAGTGCAACATCTTTTTTCATATCTCAAAGTGCGCCTAAAATGGTTTTGTTTACAAAGTTAACTAATTTAATCAGATTTTACAAGAGTGCAGGCACTCTATTTGCACAGTCCTCATTAAAATTCGACTGTTTATGAAAAAGTTTCTTGCATACTTTATCCCCATTGTGCTATGTTTGGCTGTGGGGATGATTGGCTCACGGATTCAGACCTCGGCACTTGCAGAGTGGTACCCAACCCTTGTAAAGTCGCCACTAACACCCCCTGCAATAGTTTTTCCTATTGCTTGGACAGTTCTCTATATACTTATGGGAGTAAGTATCGGCATACTGATAGCCAAAGGGGATATGAGCGTGGTTAGGCTATGGATATTTCAGTTGTTAGTAAATTTTCTCTGGAGTGTGGGCTTTTTTGCACTCCGCTCCCCACTTGCGGGTCTTATAACAATACTTATTCTTGATGTGCTTGTATTTGCTTATATCATCTATGCGTATAGCAGGAGCAGATGGGCTGCGTGGCTATTTGTGCCATATATGCTGTGGTTGCTCTTTGCCTCATACCTTACAGGCTACATCTATCTTAACAACGACACGCAAAGTGGAGGACTAAAGGCTGCAACAATCTCAAAAACAGCATATAATATGACAACAGAGACACTGACTTACACAATGCCTAAGCTGAGCTTTAGCGCAGAGAATTTGGCTCCTATAATGAGCCGTGAGACAATTGAATACCACTACGGCAAGCACCTAAAGGGCTATCTTGACAACCTCAATAGGCTTATCGTAGCCACACCACTTGAGGGTAAGCCGCTTGAGCAGGTGGTTATGCTATCTGACGGACCACTGTTCAACAATGCCGCGCAGGTACTCAACCACACCCTGTTTTTCGAGACTCTAAAGGGCGGTGGCAGTCAGATACCTACAGAGCTAAAGCACAAAATAGAGCGCGATTTTGGCAGCGTAGAGCAGTTTAAGAGCGAATTTACCACAGCCGCAACATCACTCTTTGGCTCTGGCTGGGTATGGCTTGTAGAGGACAAGGATGGCAGACTCTCAATCGTTGCCACCTCTAACGCCGACTGCCCTATCAGAAAGGGACTTAACCCTCTTCTGGTGCTTGATGTTTGGGAACACGCCTACTACATTGACTACCGCAACCGCCGAGGCGACTTTATAAAAGGCTGGTGGGGAATTATCGACTGGGATAAGGTGGCACAGAGAACAAAGAAGAGAGGATAAACAAAAGTTCTTCAGAGTATAAACTCCGAAGAACTTTAATTTAAGGGATGTACCGTATCTGGCACACTATCACGACTCATACCCGTTTGCAGGGGCTTTCCACATAGTCAGTAGCGCAAACATACCAAGCAATGCCATAACAAGAATAGTCAGGTATGCACCATCCCAGCCGTAGTTTTGTGCAACATATCCAAAGCCGACACCTGAGATAAGGGTTGAGGCGTAACCGAAGATACCAAGGATGCCATTTGCAGTTGCAGCTGCGCGGTTGGTAGCCTGATTAGCTGCCGCGATACCGAGAAGAGCCTGCGGACCATAGACAAAGAAGCCTATAAGGGTAAATGGCAGAATTTGAATCCACCAAGCAGAGTCCTGAGGTATTGCCCAGAAGACAGCCACGCTAAGTACAACGCCAGCCATGCAGAATACGCAGGTGCGGTGTGCCCTATTGCCAAAGAGGTGGTCTGTAAGCCAGCCTGCGACAACCATACCCAAGTTTCCGCCGATAAACTCAAAGACTATACAGAGCGTTGTAGCCATAGCAAGGCTCAGACCCTTTGACTCAGTAAGCAGTGTAGGACCCCAATCAAGGGCTGCAAAGCGAACTATATAGACAAAGAAGTTTGTAATACCCAAAGTCCAGATAAGTCTGTTCCCAAAGACCTTACGGCGCACAAAGGCGTTGTATTCAGCCTTCTGCTCTGCGGTATAGATGCCACCACTACCCTCTTTCTTCTCAACAACCTCTGCAAAGCCTACATCAGATGGCGAGTTTTTAACAAGCAGGAAGATACCCAAAGCTCCAGCCAAGGCAAAGAGTGCCGGGATGATAAAACAGAGCCTCCAAGCCCCGAAATGCTGTGCAAAGCTAAGCACCTCCTCTGGTGAAGCGTTTGCTCCAAGGTTGGCTGTGATAGTTGCCACAACATCTGCATTTGCACTCATATCTGCGCCGAGGTGTGGCATGATAAACCAACCACAGAGACCAAAGACAAGACCTGCACCAATAGAGTGGGACATATTCCAAATTGACATCTTAGTTGCCAACTCGTCAGGATGAATCCAATGGGTCATAATCTTAGTAAACGGAGGGATACCCATGCCCTGTAGGTAACCGTTGATAACCCAGACGATACCCATAAAGTATATCAGCACAGATGAAAAGGCAACTGTAGTGCCCGATTTTGCAGCCAAAGCAACAATCCACTGGGCTACTGTATCGCTGAAGCCAAAGAGGATATTTGCCACAGCACAGAGCAACAGACCCACATAGGCTACAACCTTTGCACTGCCACGGTCTGTGATTATGCCGTTTACAAAGCGCGACAGACCATAAATTATACCGTGCAGGGTAAGGAAGAGTCCAAGTGAGACCTTAGAGATACCAAACTCGGCTGTAAGACCTGGCATGGCAATAGAGAAGTTCTTGCGAACAAAATAGAACAGTGCGTAGCCAATCATAGTAACTATGATGGTACGAATCTGCCAATGGTTAAAAGAACGATTTGTTGTATTCATATTTTAGGTTTAGGTCTAAAACAGATGGGTGCCTTTTGACACCCACCCTACTATAATTGTCAAGTGGAATACTTTTTAGCACTCCCATACACCGCCCTTACCAAAGAGACGCTCAAGGAGAGCATCCATAAGACCAAGACGATAGATTACATCAATATTGGTGTAACGGCTACGCATATATGGGATGTAAGAGAAGGTCTTGCGGAAACGCTCACGGGTAACGCCGATATGCTCAGGCTCGTATGGCGCACCTACAAGGCGGAGATTCTCGCGCACCTGCTCGAAAGGTATAATGGTCTGTGCAATCTGAACCTTCAGCGTACTCCAAGAAGCCTTAAGTGCCTCAAGCTGAGCGCGTAAGCCCTCCTTGTCAACATACTTACCCTTAGTCTCTTTTAGACCGCGTGCAAGGTGACCTGGCTTGCCCTCAAAGACAGTGCGAATCTCAGCCTCCTGCTCCTTCCAGCTCTTCCAAGCTGCAACGCAAGCCTCAACATCAAGATTCTCAATATCCTGCTCAAGGAGGAACTCCAAAGATGCTGTAGAGGCAAGAGTACCAATACCCACCTTAAAGCCGTGAGATACATGCTTGCCCTCGTAGCACAAATCCTCCATATCCCAGCAGTGTGAGAACTGATGCTCAGTACCTGAAGCAGGGCGTGAAGACTGTATAGCCTGCATTGCAAAGCCACTCATCAAAAGTCCCTCGCTGAGCTGCTCTGTCATCTCTACATCGCCTGCATGTACTGCTGCTGGAGCAGAGAGTGACTCACGAAGACCGTCCTGTACAAGGTTGAGTGCAAAATCGTCAATCTTCTCATTGCCTGTAACATCGGCAAGCATCCAATCTGCCGCAGCTGGAATCTTTGCAATAAGGTCTGCATAACCAGAGGCTGCAAGCTCCTTTGGAGCCGCTGCTGCGATAACAGGGTCCATAACAAAGCCATAAGGTGCTGGGCAGTCAAAGGTCTGCTTGTTGCCATCCTTTGTAATAGATGCACCGTAAGCGGTGTAACCATCCATAGAGGCTGCTGTACCTACGCACATATACTTGCGAGAGACAAGGTGTGAAACATACTTTGTAGTGTCGTTCATAACACCTGAGCCTACAGCAATAGCAATAGCCTGAGTAGTCTCAAGACGAGCCTTCAAAGACTCTACATGCTTCCACTCTGCATAAAGCTCCTTATCTGTAAAGATAAATGGCTCATCTTGCTCAATACCTGCCTGGGTAAGTGATGCATAAACAGCCTTACCTGCAACCTCCCAAGTGTTGAGGTCTGCAACAATGATAGCCTTGCAGCCAGGGAATAGCTTTGCAAACATCTCGCCTGTACGCGAAACAACGCCTGCACCGATAATCAAGTCTTTTGTGTCGGTAGTGCGCTCAAGGGCGCGCTGAACTTTGTCCATACTCATAGTTGTATATTATTATTTTTTAGTTTGTCCATAGTATGCATTTGCACCGTGCTTGCGGTTGTAGTGCTTCTCAACAAGGTCGTTATTCATTGTAACACCTGGGTTAAGCGCAACAGTTATAGATGCCATCTTCGCTACCTCCTCAAGCACTACGGCATTATGCACAGCCTCAGAAGCCGTTTTACCCCAAGCAAAAGGTCCGTGGTGTGCCACAAGTACCGCTGGAGTGTGCATAGGGTTTGTTGCAGCAAAGGCATCGGCTATAACAGAGCCTGTCTCAGCCTCGTAGGCACGCTCAATCTGCTCTGTAGTCATCTCGGCAGTGCATGGGATAGAGCAGTGGAAGGTGTCTGCATGGGTAGTTCCAAGGTTTGGAATCTCACGGCAAGCCTGAGCCCAGGCAGTAGCGTAGGTAGAGTGGGTGTGAACAACCGCACCTACACCCTCAAAAGCCTTGTAGATTGCAAGATGTGTAGGCGTATCGGAAGAAGGGCGCAAACTGCCCTCTACAACATTGCCCTCTAAATCCACAACAACCATATCGTCAGCTGTCATATCATCGTAAGATACTCCGCTCGGCTTAATTACCACAAGACCACTTGCACGGTCTATAGCCGAAACATTGCCCCAAGTAAGGATAACCAAACCGTGGCGCACAAGCTCTAAATTGGCTTGACAAACACTCTTTTTTAGACTCTCAAGCATAGTTACCTAAATTTTTCACAAAAGTAGCAACAAAAAAACAGAAAGGAAAATTTTTCACTAAAAACTTTTCCTTTTTACTTGCTTTTTATTTGCTTTTAGGGTTACACAACTACTTTATACAGCGTTGGTCGGTAAGGGAAAGCGCAAAAAACATATAGAGAGTTTTAAGGAGATTAGGGAAATCTAAGGAACTTAGGGAGCGGAACAATTAAAGTTCTTCGGGGCATTGGGTCCCCTTGAACTTTAGTGCGCGCCAAGATTAAAGCACCTCCCCAATTTTAGCGTCAGAGTGGGGGATTTACAACGCTCGGCACAAAAAACAGCGATGGGCTGTACTTTGAAGTACCGCCCATTGCTGTTTTTTTGGGTTAGCGGCAGGAAATACCCCGCTATCACGCTAAAATCTTGAGGATTCGTTGTCTTTTTCCAAAAGGTCATCCCCCTCCCACTCAAACATATCAAACTCTTTTATATCTCCGAGGCTGAAGCGGGTGTAGGTTATGGGGAGTCCTCGCTTGAGGTAGGCGGTCTCGTATGCGGTTTTAACACTCAAAACCTCGTCTGCATAGCCACTACCGTAGATGTCGTTATTTGCGACCTCGCACTCTAAGCCGAAACGCTCAATTACAGCCTGTGTATAATTATATAGGTGCTGCGAGTCGGTTTTAAGGTTTATCCAGCCATCTGAAGAGAGTAGCTGAGCATAGTGCCTTAGGAAGATAGGCGAAGTGAGGCGTTTCTTTGCCCTGCGGGTCTTGAGTTGCGGGTCGGGAAAGGTTATCCAAATCTCAGAGACCTCTCCTGGCGCAAAGAGTGAGGTAATAAACTCGATACGCGCACGAAGAAAGCCGACATTTTTCATACCCCTCTCGGTTGCAGTCTTTGCACCACGCCACATGCGGGCACCCTTGATATCTACGCCGATAAAGTTCTTATCTGGGTTACGCTCAGCAAGGGCTACAGCATACTCTCCCTTGCCACAACCAAGCTCAAGGACTATAGGGTTGTCGTTATGAAAAAAATCGCTGTGCCAACGCCCCTTCAGAGGGTGGTCTTTTCTGAACATATCCTCAAATTGAGGCTGCACAAAGCACTCAAAGGTCAGATTTTCTGCAAATCTTCTAAGTTTGTCTTTTCCCACTATCTATCTATTTGAATACCCACTGCCTCAATGCCCTTTACGGCTGAGCGTGGTGTGATTGTGAATATATACTCTCCCATTTGAGCCAAGCGGCAACTACTGCGATAAAGCACACTCTCCGAACTTACTACCGCCGTAGCAGAATACTCTCTGGCAAGGTGCAGCACAACAGGCTCTATACACTGACGGGCATCAGGCAGCGATGTTTGCACTGTAACAGAGAGGGTATCGCTCCTAAAACTATTATTATAACGCAGTGATACAGAGATATTTACAAGCGAAACAGTGTCACTGTTATTGTAAATAATGCTCTCGCCCCTAATCCAACAGTGAGGGTCTGTAGCGACCATATCTATATAGCTCTTTGTGCCACAAGATACCGCCACCAAAGCAAGCACTACAACAAGTAGTCTTGCAAGACTATTTACCCTCCTGCTTCTCACTCTGCTGACCCTGTTTGCGGTTGCGATTATGGCGGAAGTTGCGGTTGTTACGACCCCTGCCACCCTGACGATGCTCTGTAGGATGCTGTTGCTCAGTCTCCTGAGAATCAGAGTGTTGAGGCTCTGAGTTAAGTGCGCCCTCATCTTTTCGCTCCTCTGTATGCTGGCGAGGGTTGTTTCCCCTATTATTACCGCCTTTTCTCTTCTTGCGACGGCTCTTGTCAAAGCGTGTGATGCTATCCTCCTCGGTGCGGTAAGTTGGCTCCTCGACCTTGCGTGGGGCACTATCGCCTGCGATGCTATCGACTTTTTCGCCATTGCGATTAACTGCCAAAATCTCCTTAACACGCCATACAGGCACTGTAACAAGGTTTGAGAGCGACTCTTTGCTGCTACTGAAGGTCATGGTCTTGCCTAAGATGTCGGTCTTGACAAGGTAATACTCGCCATCCATAGCCTGAAGTGGCTCTTTGATGCGAGGCAGCGACCTACGAGCATCTGCATAGAGGTCGTACTCGTACATAAGGCAACACTTGAGCTTAGAACACTGACCTGCGAGCTTAAGTGGGTTGAGGGACAAATCTTGCACCCTTGCCGCGCCTGTAGTGACCGACGAGAAGCTCGAAATCCACGATGCACAGCACAGCTCTCTACCGCATGCGCCAATGCCACCGATACGACCCGCCTCCTGACGCGCACCAATCTGTTTCATCTCTATACGGATGTGGAACTGCTCAGCAAAGACCTTAATCAACTCACGGAAATCGACTCTACCGTCTGCAATGTAGTAGAAGATAGCCTTAATCTTGTCGCCCTGATACTCTACATCGCCAATCTTCATATCCAGACCCATATCGGCTGCAATCTGGCGTGAGCGAATCATCGTCTCATGCTCCAAGGCAATAGCCTCCTGCCAACGCTCAATATCGTAAGGCTTGGCTTTGCGGTATATCTTCTTAAACTCGCCATTGAAGGGGTTAAAACCTACACGACGCATCTGCTTGGCAACCATATCGCCCGTAAGCGAAATAATGCCTATATCGTGACCTGGCGATGCCTCTACAGCTACAATATCGCCAATCTGCAAGTCAAGATTGTTGACATTTTGGTAGAACGAGCGGCGGGTATTCTTAAAGCGCACCTCGAAAATATCGCTCTTCTCATGGTCTGGAAACTCACACTGCCAAGGGGTCTCGTGCAGCTTAAAACAGCCCTCAGCCATCTCTGCACAACACTCGCCCTGCTCTGTAACCCCAAACGCACAGCCTCTACCTACCTCTGGTTTCATATCTTTTTTGAACTCCATATCTATAAATTTGTAATCAAAAAGCAAAGGTACAATTTTCCAATCAAACTACAAAACCGAACAGAAAAAAAGCACAAAGTTGTGCACAAAAGGCTGATGGCAGAGAATAAGGCGCGCAAAAGCCGATACACTGTAAATAACAGTTGCGCTTGGCTATTAAGGGTCGATAGACCCGCTGTTATTAAATGTTATTCTGTGCTATTAAGTGTCATCTCTTTGCGCCATCTCATTTTCCGACCAACACCCCCAAAGTAGCAAATCGGCTGTGGCTGAACGGGTTGCGGAGTTTTGTCGAAATGTTTGTTTGTCGATTTCCCTATGTTTTCGACAGACAAACAATTTTGTTTTTGTGGATTATCAGTGAAATACTCTTTTGGGGTATAATGATAACCGCACTTATCAAGTCGGTCACATTTACCTACAATATCAGAGATATAATTATTATTATAAGAAGTTGTTTTATGTCTTATTAAATAGTATATATCAGTTGGGATATTATATATTTCGGTCTCTTTGAGACTTTTTTTGGCATCTTTCGCCTTGAAAATCTTGAAAATAGCCCGCTATTCCCTTCACTTTTCAAGCCAAAATATTCTCAAAAACAGTTCTCAAATAGCCTCGAAATAAAACACAAAACAACTTCTCAGTATCTATATATCTGGTAAAAGTATGCTTTCTACCACACTTTGGACATGTATATCTGCTCTTGGTACCTGAATATTTCTCAAGTATAAATCTGTGATTATTATTCATATTGGTAATGTTTTTTTTGGTTGGTTTTGTGCGTGCGTGCAAAACACTATGAAATGCACACATGCACAATGCACAATTATTTTAAGTGTCTTATTACTGTTGTGTGTGACTTATATCCGAAAGCCTCTGCTATCTCCTTGTATGTTTTTCCCTCGGCTCGCATCTGTCTCATAAAAGCAACGAGTCGCAACAGTCCCACCTTGGAACAGTTTTTGCCATGTCTCTAATCGGCATATTCTATAAAAACATTTTTGATATGAGAGTACAAATTACTATTCAGACCGACAGCAAGGGCAAGGTTACTCTTGCGGGTAAGAGCGTTGAGGAGTTGAATCCAAAGCAGTTGCTGCTTTATGCTACGGGCTATTGTGCAGCGTTGACCCTAAAGGGGATACTTGACAAGGAGAAAATCGCGCCTAAGAAGACCGAGATTGAGATTTCGGGAGAGCTTGACACAGAGCAAGTTATGGCTCGCAGCACATACCGAGCCTTTAATATTCTATACCGCATTGAATGCTCTGCAATCTCTGAGCAGGCAAAGGTCAGCCGAGCTGTTAGTCTGACCACTGAAAAGTATTGTGGCATGTTGCAGATGCTCAAACGCATAGCTCCGCTGTCGCACGAGGTCTCTATTGTTTCGATTGAAAAAGTGGAGGCTTAGAGGCTTTTTGCTGCTGTAGGGGCTTTATGTGCCAAAATATTTACTATCTTTGCGGTCAGAAACTAAAAACTGACACATTATAAATATGGTAAAGATTGGTACGCCGATGACAAAGGTCGGCAAGAAGGCGTTGCTTTGCGGCTCTGGAGAGTTGGGCAAGGAGGTTGCAATTGAGTTGCAGAGATATGGTATTGAGGTTGTAGCGTTAGACCGCTACCCTAATGCACCTGCGATGCATGTAGCAAATCGCAGCTACACACTCTCTATGCTTGACGGAGAGAGGCTCAGAGAGATTATTGAGGCAGAGAAGCCTGACTACATCATCCCAGAGGTAGAGGCTATTGCCACACCTACCCTTGTAGAGCTTGAGGCAGAGGGCTACAGCGTAACCCCTACAGCTAAGGCGGCACTGCTTACAATGAACAGAGAGGGTATCCGTCGTTTGGCAGCAGAGGAGCTGGGTCTTAAGACCTCGTT
Source organism: uncultured Alistipes sp. (assembly GCA_964541245.1). Taxonomy (GTDB): domain Bacteria; phylum Bacteroidota; class Bacteroidia; order Bacteroidales; family Rikenellaceae; genus Alistipes. The sequence goes on along the minus strand of CAZIPR010000001.1, from coordinate 49,094 downwards.
CTACCGCTTTGCAGAGACCCGCGAGGAGTTTGATGCAGCTATTGCCGAGGTGGGTATTCCATGCGTTGTAAAGCCGATTATGTCCTCTTCAGGTCATGGTCAGAGTACCATAAAGAGCGCAGCAGATATTGACTCAGCATGGCAGACTGCCCAGGAGGGTGGTAGAGCAGGTGCAGGTCGCGTTATTGTGGAGCGTTTTGTTGATTTCGACTATGAGATAACCATGCTCACAGTGCGCCACAGCGCAGGTACTACTATCCTTGAGCCTGTAGGACACCACCAGGTAGATGGCGACTACCGCGAGTCTTGGCAGCCACAGCCTATGAGCGAGGTAGCCAAGGAGCGAGCTAAGGAGATTGCACGCAAGATTACAGGTGCACTTGGAGGCTATGGTATCTTTGGCGTAGAGATGTTTATCAAGGGCGACGAAGTGATTTTCAGCGAGGTTTCGCCTCGTCCACACGATACAGGTATGGTGACTATGATTTCGCAGGACCTCTCTGAGTTTGCACTCCACGCTCGCGCAGTATTGGGTCTGCCAATTCCGAGCGTGAGATTCTACGGCGCAAGTGCCTCTAAGGCTATCGTTGTAGAGGGCGACAGCGACAAGGTTGTCTTTGAGAACTTGGACGAGGTTGTTGCTGAGGAGGGTGTTCAGATTCGTCTCTTTGGCAAGCCAGAGGTTGTAGGTCATCGCCGCTTTGGAGTCATCCTTGCAACCGACCAGAGTGTAGAAAAAGCCCTTGCTAAGGCTGAAAGAGCATACGCAAAGTTGAAATATACCGTTTTACCTCGCTAAAAGGGCAAAAAAGAGGCAAAAAAGGGGCAAAAAGCCTTGGTAGTTTGCCAAAACTTCACTACCTTTGCCCAAAATAAAAGTAGAGGTAACCGTGGCTTGCAATGCTAACATATTGTCATTGGGCAAGGCTCACTTGTGGAGCTGCGGGAACTCTGTTTTTCATAATGTAATATCAAGTGCGGGCGACCTATGTAGGGTCGCCTGTTTTTTATTGTAAGGGTATGAGGAGTAATAAGCTGCTAATTCGTGGGGGTCTTACAGTCTCAAAGGGCAAGAGCGCAAAGGCTGATATACTTGTCAAAGATGGTCTGATTGAGGCTATTGGAGAGTCTATCTCCGTAGGCGAGGATACTGAGGTTTTTGACGCTACAGGCTGCATTGTAAGCTATGGACTTGCAGATGTGCATGTTCATCTGCGCGAGCCTGGTTTTTCGGTTAAAGAGACTATTGAAAGCGGCACTAAGGCTGCGGCACATGGTGGTGTTACTACTGTGTGTAGCATGCCTAACCTCAACCCTTCGCCCGACTCTCTTGAGACTCTGAAGGCTCAGCTGGACCTTATTGATGCTCAGGCTGTAGTTGAGGTTGTACCCTTTGCCACCATTACCAAGCAGAGGAGTGGCAGCGAGGTTGTAGATGTCGCTGAACTACTACCCCACTGTGCAGGTTTCTCTGACGATGGCAGCGGTGTTCAGAGTCGTGAGGTTATGGCTCAGGCTATGGAGCGTATAGCTGCTGTAGATGGCATTATTGCGGCACACTGTGAGGATGAGTCTCTGCTCCATGGTGGCTATATCCACGATGGCGAGTATGCTGCAAAAAACAACCACAAGGGCATCTGCTCAGAGAGTGAGTGGGGTCCAATTGTAAGAGATACAGAGCTTGTAGCTCAGAGTGGTTGCCGTTACCACATCTGCCACATGTCGGCAGCAGGCAGTGTTGAGGCACTGAAGGCTGCAAAGGCTCGTGGGCTGAAGATGTCTGGCGAGACAGCACCGCACTACCTCACTATGACAGACAACGATATTGAGGATTTGGGCAGATTTAAGATGAATCCCCCTATCCGCTCTGCCGCCGACCGTGATGCGCTGCTTGAGGGTCTAAAAGATGGTATTATTGAGGTTATTGCAACCGACCACGCCCCACATACAGCCGAGGAGAAGAGCCGCGGGCTTAAGGGCAGTGCTATGGGCGTTGTAGGGCTTGAGACCTCGTTTGCTGTGGTCTATACAAAGCTCGTCAAGACGGGTAAAATCTCTCTTGAGCGCGCTATTGAGGCTATGTGTGACAATCCGCGTAGGATTTTCCGCCTCGGAGGCAGCCTTGAGGTTGGTCAGAGAGCCGATATTGCGGTCTTTGACACCACCACCCCATTTACAGTGGAGCCAGAGCACTTCCTCTCCAAGGGTAAAGCTACCCCATTTGAGGGTTGGCAGCTCTATGGCAAGTGTGTTCTAACTCTGTTTAGGGGCAATAAAGTTTGGGAAGAAAGAAGATAAGATTAAATAATGTAAAAAACTATGAATCCAACAAAAAAATTAGTTTTGCAAAACGGGGAACAGTTTGTGGGCTACGGCTTTGGAGCCGACCGCACAGCAGTCTGTGACATTGTTTTCAACACCTCGGTTGTGGGCTATCAGGAGATACTCTCCGACCCAAGCTATACCGACCAGATTGTTGTTATGACCTACCCTGTTATTGGCAATTACGGCATTGCAGATGACGACTTTGAGAGTAAGATTATGGGCATTGGCGGTCTTATTGTAAGGGAGTATTGCGAGACTCCGAGCAACTTCCGCTTTACCAAGACCATAGCTGAGATTATGGAGGAGAACTCTGTCCCAGGCATTGCAGGCATAGATACCCGCATGCTCACTCGTACTCTGAGAGATAGTGGCAGTATGCGTGCTGCCATTGTGGATGAGAGTGTAAGCATCCAGGAGGCTCTTGCACTTATCGCAGCAACCCCAGCAAAGGAGAATATCGTAAGCACCGTTAGCTGCCGCAAGCGTTGGTACTCTCGCACTCCAAACCACAAGTTTGATGTTGTAGTTATTGACTGCGGTGTTAAGCGCAGCATTATCGAGGCACTCAATAGCCGTGGTTGCAATGTGATTATCGTGCCTTACAACACCCCAATAGAGGAGATTCGCGCCTTTAATCCGCACGGCATCCTTATCTCTAACGGTCCAGGCTCTCCACTGAGCGTTCCAGAGGTTGTAAACCTTATTGCAGAGCTTAAGGGCGAGCTACCTATGATGGGTATCAGCCTTGGTCACCTGCTTATTGCTCAGGCATACGGTGCAAAGTGCATCAAGGTTGCAGATGGCAACCGTAGCAGCTCTCGCCCTGTACGCAATACTATCACAAACCGTATTGAGACTACAGGCATGAGCTTAGAGTGGGTTGTTGACAAAGATTCACTTGCAGGCACAAGCCTTGAGGTAACACATACAGGCGTTCTTGACGGTATGGTTGCAGGTATCGCCTGCCGTAAAGACAATGTATTCTCTGTGCAGTACCACCCAGAGGGTGCCCCAGGTGCCAACGACAGCGCATATCTATTTGATAAATTTATTAAACTGATGGAGGATAACAATCATGCCTAAGAGAACAGATATAAAGAAAGTTATGGTAATCGGCTCAGGTCCGATTGTCATTGGTCAGGCAGCTGAGTTTGACTATGCAGGTACTCAGGCGTGCCTTGCACTTAAGGAGGAGGGTTATGAGGCTATCCTTGTAAACTCCAACCCTGCAACTATTATGACCGACACCTTTATAGCCGACAAGGTCTATATGGAGCCGCTCAAGTTGGAGTATGTTGCAAAGATTATCCGCTACGAGCGTCCTGATGCTATTGTACCAGGTCTTGGCGGTCAGACAGGTCTTAACCTTGCCGTACAGCTTGCAAAGAAAGGCATCCTTGAGGAGTGCCATGTTGAGATTTTGGGTACATCTTTCCAGAGCATTGAGCAGGCAGAGGACCGCGAGATGTTCAAGGAGCTGTGTCTCAAACTTGGCGAGCCTGTAATCCCATCTGAGATTGTATATTCTGTAGAGGAGGCTGTTAAGGTAGCTGAGAAGATTACCTACCCTGTAGTTCTGCGCCCAGCCTTTACCCTTGGTGGCTCAGGTGGTGGTTTTGCAGACAACGAGCAGCAGCTCAGAGAGCTTATGCGCAACGCTCTTGCAGTCTCTCCTGTACACCAGGTGCTTGTAGAGAAGAGCATCAAGGGTTATAAGGAGATTGAGTTTGAGGTTATGCGCGACAAGAACGATACTGCCATTGCTATATGCAGCATGGAAAATGTTGACCCTGTAGGTATCCACACAGGCGACAGTATCGTTGTTGCTCCAGCTCAGACCCTCTCTAACAAAGAGTTCCAGATGCTGCGTGATAGCGCACTACGTCTTATCCGCGCACTGAAGATTGAGGGAGGATGTAATGTGCAGTTTGCCCTTGACCCACTCTCTTTCAAATACTACATTATTGAGGTCAATCCGCGTGTATCTCGCTCTTCAGCTCTTGCCTCTAAGGCGAGTGGTTTCCCTATTGCTCGCGTTACAGCAAAGGTTGCAGTAGGTATGACCCTTGATGAGATTTTAATTGAGGGCATGCCAGCCTGCTGCGAGCCAGCTATTGACTATATCGTTACAAAGGTTGCCCGCTTCCCATTTGATAAGTTCAGCGAGGCATCTAACGAGCTGGGTACCCAGATGAAGGCTACAGGCGAGGCTATGAGCATCGGTAGAACAATCGAGGAGAGCCTTCTTAAGGCTGTTCGCTCTCTTGAAACAGGTGTGTGCCATATCCATAACAAGAAGTTTGACGATATGCCAACTCAGGATATGCTACAGTACATCACTCGCGGCACAGACGACCGTATTTACGCCATTGCAGAGCTGCTCCGCCGAGGCATAGACCGCTCACTGATTTACGACCGCACAAAGGTTGATATGCTCTTCCTTGAAAAGTTCAAGAATATAGTTCGCATGGAGCGTCGTGTGGCTCAGGCTAAGGGCGATAAGGATATTCTGCTTGAGGCTAAGCGTTTAGGCTTTGGAGATAAGTATATCGGTCAGCTTTGGGGCATGACAGAGAGCGAGGTGTTCACTCTTCGTGAGAGCTACGGCATTAAGCCTGTCTATAAGATTATCGACTCATGCTCTGGCGAGTTTGACCGCTATATCCCATACTTCTACTCTACCTACGAGGCTCAAAATGAGTCAGTTGTATCAGACCGCAAGAAGATTGTCGTTCTTGGCTCTGGTCCAATTCGTATTGGTCAGGGAGTGGAGTTTGACTACTCTACAGTTCACGCCATCTGGGCTATCCGTGAGGCAGGCTATGAGGCTATTATTATAAACAACAACCCTGAGACCGTCTCTACAGACTATACAATCTCTGACAAGCTCTACTTTGAGCCTCTGACCGTGGAAAATGTTATGAACATCATCCACCATGAGAATCCAGAGGGTGTTATTGTCACTTTGGGAGGTCAGACAGCCATCAACCTTGCCAAACCGCTTGTACAGATGGGTGTTAAGATTATCGGCACCGACCTTGAGGCTATTGACAAGGCTGAGGATAGAAAGCTCTTCGAGGCTATCATGCGCCAGGTAGGCATCCCACAGCCACAGGCTAAGGCTGTAACCGAGATTGAGGATGGTGTTGCTGCTGCCGAGGCTATCGGCTATCCTGTCCTTGTTCGCCCAAGTTTCGTGCTTGGAGGTCGTGCTATGCAGATTGTAGGCAACGAGCAGGCTCTGCGCCACTACCTGCACAACGCTGTAGAGATTAACGAGGACTCTCCTGTGCTTGTTGATAAGTACATCATGGGTAAGGAGGCTGAGGTTGATGCTATCTGCGACGGCGAAGATGTCTTTATCCCAGGCATTATGGAGCATGTTGAGAGAACAGGTATCCACTCTGGCGACAGTATCAGCGTCTATCCATCTTTCAGCCTCAGCGATGCCGTTAAGCAGAAGATGATTGACTACACAGTGCGCCTTGGTAAGGCTATCGGCATTGTGGGTCTATACAATATACAGTTTATCGTTGACAGCGAGGATAAGGTCTATGTTATCGAGGTCAATCCACGCTCCTCACGCACAGTACCGTTCCTCTCAAAGTCTTGCAATGTCCCTATGGCTAAGATTGCAACCCGTGTAATGCTGGGTCACAGCCTCAAGGAGCAGGGTATTACTGAGGTCTATGGTCGTGAGCGCAAGCGTTTCTTTATCAAGACCCCAGCCTTCTCATTTGCTAAGATTAAGGGCATTGATACCTACCTCTCTCCAGAGATGAAGTCAACAGGCGAGGCTATTGGTTACGATAACTCTATGACCCGTGCCCTCTATAAGTCACTTCAGGCTTCAGGTATGGATGTTGTCAACTACGGAACAGTGCTTGTAACCCTTGCTGACCACGATAAGGAGAAGGCTCTGCCACTTGTACAGCGTTTCTACAACCTCGGCTTTAACATCGAGGCTACACAGGGTACAGCAGATTTTCTGCGCAAGCATGGTGTCAGAACTCGTCGTCTGAGCAAGCTCAACGAGGGCAGTGACGACATCTACCGCTCACTGTGCCGCGGTCATGTCAACTATATTATCAATACCATTGACCTTAACCAGCATAGCACCCGCCTTGATGGTTACGAGATTCGCCGTGCAGCTGTGGAGAACAATATTACCATCTTCACATCCCTTGAGACAGTAAGCGTACTGCTCGATGTTCTTGAGGAGATTACACTTGGTGTATCAACTATTGACGCAGATTACGACAAATAGCATGAAACAGGTAGTTTTTGAGATAGTATCCAACACCCAGCTCACAGAGAGTGTCTATGAGATGAAACTCTCTGGCGACACAAGTGCTATCACAGCCCCAGGTCAGTTTGTAGAGCTATCCCTTGAGGGTAAGTTCCTACGCCGCCCTATCTCTGTGTGCAACTTCGACCCAGAGAGCCTTACCCTTATATATAAGGTTGTAGGCAAGGGTACTGCCCAGATGGCAGAGCTTACATCGGGTACTAAGATTGACACCCTTACAGGTCTTGGCAACGGCTTTAATGATAATGTTGAGTCTTCAAAGCCTCTGCTTGTAGGTGGTGGCGTAGGTGTTCCGCCGCTCTACCGCCTTGCAAGAAATCTTATAGCTAAAGGCAAGAGTGTGACTGTGGTTTTGGGCTTTAATACCGCCTCTGAGCTATTCTACAAGGCTGAGTTTGAGGCTTTGGGTGCTACAGTAGTTGTTGCTACAGCAGATGGCAGCCTTGGAATTAAGGGCTTTGTGACCGATGCTATAAGAGAGGCTAAAATTGAGGCAGACTACTTCTACTCATGCGGTCCACTGCCTATGCTTAAGGCACTATGCTCAACCCTTGCCATACCAGGCGAGATAAGCCTTGAGGAGCGTATGGGTTGCGGCTTTGGTATATGTATGGGCTGCTCTATACAGACAGCCTCAGGGGCAAAACGCGTATGCAAAGAGGGTCCCGTATTTGGAAAGGAGGAGATACTATGGTAACAGATTTATCAACCACCCTTTGCGGGGTAGAGCTTGAAAACCCCGTAATCCCTGCCAGCGGAACATTTGGTTTCGGTTTAGAGATGTCCGAGATTTACGATATCAACTGCTTGGGCTCAATCTCTGTCAAGGGCACAACCCGTGAGGCTCGCTTTGGTAACCCTACACCGCGCATTGCAGAGTGTAGTTCGGGTCTTATCAACTCCGTAGGTCTGCAAAATCCAGGCATTGACGCTGTTATAAGCCACGAGCTGCCAGAGCTACGCAAACGCTTCAAAAAGCCGATTATTGCCAATATCAGCGGTTTTTCTATTGACGAGTATGTTGAGTGCTGTGCAAAGATAGACCCAGAGGAGCAGGTTGAGATTATCGAGGTCAATGTCTCCTGCCCTAATGTGCATAATGGAGGCATGGCTTTCGGAACTTCGGCTCAGAGTGCAGCAGAGGTTACCCGTGCCGTTAAGGCTGTGACCAAAAAGCCTGTATTTATCAAGCTCAGCCCTAATGTGACAGATATTGTCTCTATTGCCCGTGCTTGCCAGGATGCTGGTGCAGATGGTATTACCCTTATCAACACGCTACTTGGCATGAGGATAGATATTGCACGCCGTAAGCCTGTAATTGCCAATAAGATGGGCGGTTTCTCAGGTCGTGCAGTCTTCCCTGTGGCTGTGCGCATGGTCTATCAGGTTGCAAATGCTTGCTCTATACCTGTTATGGGCTGTGGTGGTGTGGCAACTGCTGAGGATGTAATTGAGATGATGATGGCAGGTGCAAGTGCAGTACAGGTCGGAGCAGAAAACCTCAGAAATCCTTATGCTTGCAAGCAGATTATAGAGTCCCTGCCAGAGATTATGCAACACCTTGGCATTGAGCGACTTAGAGATATTATTGGAGTAGTAAAATAAATAACAGAACATACCTAAAACTATGAGAGATGTAATTATTGCTTGTGACTTTTCAAGCAGAGAGCAAACTTTGGCTTTCCTTGACCGTTTTACAGGTCGTAAGCCCTTTGTAAAGATTGGTATGGAGCTTTTCTATGCCGAGGGTCCACAGATTGTGCGCGACATCAAAGCTCGCGGTCATAAGATTTTCCTTGACCTCAAGTTGCACGATATTCCAAACACTGTGCGCAAGGCTATGAGCGTGCTTTCTCGTTTGGATGTAGATATGACCAATGTTCACGCCGCAGGTACTATAGATATGATGCGTGCAGCCCTTGAGGGTCTTACTCGCCCTGATGGCACTCGTCCACTGCTTATTGCCGTAACTCAGCTTACCTCTACAAGTCAGGAGCGTATGCAGAATGAGCTGCTTATTGGTGCTACAATCAACGACACCATTGCCAAGTATGCACAGAACGCGCAGGCAGCTGGTCTTGATGGCGTAGTATGCTCTCCACTTGAGGCAGAGCTTGTAAAGCAGAGCTGTGGTAGCGAGTTTAAGACCATCACCCCAGGTATCCGCTTTGCAGATGCAGCTGCGGATGACCAGGTGCGCATCACAACCCCAGAGCGTGCCCGTGAGATTGGCTCAGACTTTATCGTTGTAGGTCGCCCTATCACTGCGGCTGCTGACCCTGTAGCTGCATACGAGCGTTGCTGCAAAGAGTTTATCGGAGAGTAATAACCTTAAAAAACTATACTATGGAGAAGATTATAGCAAAAGAGTTGCTGAGTATCAGCGCAGTATTCTTGCGCCCAGAGCAGCCATTTACTTGGGCAAGCGGTATTAAGAGCCCTATATACTGTGACAACCGCCTTATTCTTACTGCGCCATCTGCACGCGAGAAGGTTGAGGCAGGTCTTGCAGAGCTTGTAAAGAAGCACTACCCTGAGTGTGAGTGCCTTATGGGTACCTCTACAGCAGGTATTGCACACGCTGCTATTGTGGCTACAATTCTTAATATGCCTATGGGCTATGTTCGTAGCGGTGCTAAAGACCACGGCAGAACAAACCGTATTGAGGGCAAACTTGAGCCAGGCACAAAGGTTGTTGTTGTAGAGGACCTTATCTCTACAGGTGGCAGCTGCATTGAGGTTGTTGATGCACTTCGTGAGGCTGGTGCTGATGTACTTGGTATTGTGAGCATCTTTACCTACGGCATGAAGCGCGGTGTTGAGAAAATCGCCGCTGCAAATACTGTAAACTACTCTCTGTCAAACCTTGACTCACTTGTTGAGGTAGCAGTTGAGGAGGGATATATCGCCCCAGAGTGGAAAGATAGAATCCTTGCCTTCCGCAACAACCCATCTGACGAGAGTTGGATTAAGTAATTTATTCTAAACCTAACAATTATGAGACACCTGATTGACCCTACCGATTTGACTCGCAAGGAGACTGACGACATTGTCTCTTTAGCCCTTGACATTATCGCCAACCGCGACAAGTATAGCGAGGCGATGAAAGGCAAAAAGCTCGCTACCCTATTCTACGAGCCAAGTACCCGCACCCGTCTTAGCTTTACATCGGCTATGATGGAGTTGGGTGGTAATGTGCTTGGTTTCTCAGATGCAGCCTCCTCTTCTGTAAGCAAAGGCGAGACTGTAGAGGATACCGTGCGTGTTGTAGGCTGCTTTGCAGATATTATCGCTATGCGCCACCACATTGAGGGTGCGCAGCTTGCAGCTTCGGCTGTATCTCCTGTGCCAATTATCAACGCAGGTGATGGTAGCCACTCACACCCTACCCAGACTCTGACCGACCTGCTCACAATAACCCGCGAGCTGGGTCATATTGACAATATCACAATCGGTTTCTGTGGCGATTTGCTCTATGGTCGAACAGTACACTCGCTTATCAAGGCACTTGTACGCTATAACGGTATTAAGATTGTCCTTATCTCGCCAGACGAGCTTAGACTGCCAGACTATATCAAGACCGACATCTGCGATAAGTACGGCATTGAGTACACCGAGGCTGAGAGCATCGAGGAGGTTATCGGCAGCCTTGACATCCTCTACATGACCCGCGTGCAGAAGGAGCGTTTTGTGGATGAGGCTGAGTATGACAGGGTTAAAGACTGCTTTGTACTTGACGCTGAGCGTATGAGCTTAGCCAAGGAGCACATGGCTGTCCTCCACCCACTGCCACGCGTGAACGAGATTACCCGCGAGGTTGACTCAGATGCTCGTGCAGCATACTTCCGTCAGGTTGAGAACGGCAAGTTTGTCCGTATGGCTCTTATCCTATCACTTATGGGCTGGAGAGGAGACGATATGGCTCTGCGCCACGAGAAAGGCGAAGTTGAGGGCATGAAGTGCCCAAATCCAAAGTGCATCACAAACAATGAGCCTATGGAACGCTACTTCTACCTCTCCGACGGTGGTGTACACCGCTGCTACTACTGCGACACCAAAGCAAAGTAGAGCTAACGCAGAACTGACGCGTACAAACACAGTAAAAATCCAGCGTGGGTCGAGCCTACGCTGGATTTCTGTTTTGCAGCAAGCAGATTAGTGAGCCTAAAGAGCACGCCCCCTAAGCTACTAATTGCACACAGGCACTAAAGCGGCAACTGCCTATAATTATATAGTTGGTCGCGCAATCGTGGAGTAAATCCCGCCTCGCGGATAGCCTGCTGAATACCCTCAGCATCGAAGGTGTTATGGGCTCCAGCGGAAGAGACGACATTTTCCTCAATCATTATTGAGCCGAAGTCGTTAGCTCCGCTATGGAGTGCAACTTGTGCAGTCTGTTTGCCTACGGTAAGCCATGAGGCTTGGATGTTGCGAATATTGTTAAGCACAAGGCGGCTTATGGCAATAATTCTGATATACTCTAAAGGCGAGAAGTGGGACTTTATCCCCTGAGTCTCAAGGCGTGTACCATCGGAGCGGAAAATCCACGGTATAAATGCGGTAAAGCCATAGTTACCCTCTGGAACTTGAGTCTGAAGGTCGCGGATGCGGATAAGGTGTTCTATCCTCTGGTTTGGGGTCTCAATATGCCCATACATCATTGTTGCCGAGGTTGGCAGATTCATCAGATGCGCCTCGTGCATAACCTTTACCCACTCCTCCACACTCGGTTTTGCAGGAGATATTACCTTTCTTACCTCCTGTACAAGAATCTCTGCGCCTGCGCCTGGAAGTGAGTCAAGACCCGCCTCTACAAGGCGTTGCAGAGTCTGGAGGGTTGTAAGGTTGCTGATTTTGGCTATATGTGCAACCTCTGGCGCACCAAGGGCGTGGAGTTTTATCTGCGGATAGAGGCGTTTAAGCTCTCTAAACAGCTCTTCATAGAACTCGATGCCCAACTTAGGGTGCATGCCGCCCTGCAAGAGCAGTTGGTCTCCTCCAAGGGCAAGCATGGTCTCAATCTTTTCGCAATACTGCTCAATAGTTGTGATATAGTGCTTCTCGGTCTGATGCGGCTTGCAGTGGAAGTTACAGAACAGACAACCAGATGTGCATACATTGGTGGTATTTACATTGCGGTCTATCTGCCAAGTGACAACATCGGGGTCAGGCACGCTCTGCTCTCTTAGGAGGTTTGCCTGCTCAGCAAGCTCAGCAAGCGGAGCTGTATGGTAGAGCAGAGTAGCCTCCTCAAAGGTCAGCGGCTCTCTGTTGTGCGATTTGCGGTATATATCACTTAGGGGTAGCATATTATCTTTTCCTCTTCTTTTTCACTGTACTATTTAGCGTAAGAGTCTGCTCCTCAATAACCTCTCCGTCAACCTCTGTAAAGACAAAGTCAAGCATACGGCGGCGCAAATCGGCACTCTTGACCTTTACCCTAACCTTGTCGCCCAAAGTTAGCACATTGCCTGTAGAGTGACCATAGACCTCATAGCGAGCCTCGTCAAAGCGGTAGTAGTCGCCCTGAATATCACGCATGGCAACCATACCCTCTACAATAGAGTTCTCAAGCTCGACAAATACGCCCCACTCTGACATGCCCGATATATGACCATCAAACTCCTGACCAATTTTGTCTGCCATAAACTCCACCATCTTGTACTTTATAGATGCGCGCTCTGCCTCAGCAGCGATAACTTCACGCTCTGAAGAGTGTTCACAAAGTGATTCAAGAGCGTCTCTATCAGCACTCTTGCCACCATCCAAATAGCGTTGTAGTAGGCGATGCACCATCATATCTGGGTAGCGACGAATAGGAGAGGTAAAGTGGGTGTAGTATGGGAAGGCTAAGCCATAGTGCCCTATATTATTAGTGGTATATACCGCCTTTGCCATTGAGCGTATAGCAAGCAGTGAGACAACATTTTCCTCTGGTCTGCCCTTAATATCGCTCATAAGTGTATTTAGCTCCTTTGCCACAGCAACGCCTTTCTGCGCCTTGAAAAGGTGTCCAAAACGGAGAATAAAGGTGCGGAAACGCTCAAATTTCTCACTATTTGGCTCATCGTGTACACGGAAGACCATAGTACGCGGTCTATTGTTTTTCTTAGCGCAAAATGTTGCTACTCTGCGGTTTGCAAGCAGCATAAACTCCTCAATAAGCTGATTTGCCTCTTTCTGCACCTTGAAATATACGCCCGTAGGTCTGCCCTGTGCATCAAGGTTAAACTTAGCCTCCCTACGGTCAAAGGCTATTGCGCCCTTCTTGTAACGCTCTTTACGCATAGTCTGCGCAAGATTGTGCAAGGTCAAAATCTGCTCACACATATCCCCCTTGCCGCTCTCAATTACACTCTGCGCCTCCTCGTAGGTAAAACGACGGTCAGAGTATATCACTGTTCTGCCAAACCACTCGCTCTCAATCTTAGCCTTTTCGTCCATCACAAAAACAGCCGAGAAACAGAGTTTCTCCTCATGTGGGCGCAGTGAGCAAAGCTCGTTTGAAAGCCTTTCTGGCAGCATTGGGATAGTTCTATCTACTAAATAGACAGATGTACCACGCTCTAAAGCCTCATCGTCTATAACCGAGCCTGGGCGAACATAGTGAGTCACATCGGCAATATGGACTCCCACCTCCCACTTGCCCTCAGTAATCTTGCGGATAGAGAGTGCATCGTCAAAGTCCTTAGCGTCGGCTGGGTCTATGGTAAATGTTGCCACATCGCGCATATCTCTACGCTCGGCATAGTCTTTGGCTGTAATTGTACCATCAATTTTCTCAGCAGCCTCCTCAATAACACTCTCAAACTTGTATGGTAAATCGTACTCAAGCAGTATGGCGTACATCTCGGCATCATTATCTCCTGTAGTGCCGAGAATATCAACAAGCTCGCCTATAGGCATTTCATCTCCGTCATACCACTTTGCAATGCGGACCACAACCTTGTCGCCACTCTTTACCTGTGGGTACTTCTTACGAGAGAGGTATATATCAACAGGCATGCGGCGCGAGTCAGCTGCAACAATAATCGCACTCTTCGACACCACATCTGCCACGCCTGCGTATGAGCGTGTACTGCGCTCAATAATATTCACAATCTCGCCCTCCAACGCACCTGTGCGGGAGGTATGGGTAATAACAAACTCAACCTTATCCTGAAGAAGGGCATGCTTGGAGTTGCGAGAGTGGATAAATACATCTGAAGATAGCTCGTCACAAGATACATAGATATTTCCGCTGTTGCTCATATCCACAACGCCCTGATAACGAGTGAGTTTACTACGCGATAGTTGGTAGCCGCCTTTTCCCTCTCTCTCAATATACCCCTGCTCAAGCAGTGTGTCAAGGATTCGCTTTGTTATATCCCTACCAACCTTGTCTGCACCGCCAGAGGCAGCAGCAAGGCTCTTGAGCGTAAATTTACGCTCTGGCTGCTCGCGGAACATGCCGACAATAAAGCCTGCACGGTCGCTGAACGACTCTCTTTTACACTTTTTTCTACTCATAACTAACCTAATAATCTAAAGCACTTTTTGTGCTAAACAGACCATAAAATCTATACCTACACCAATTGCTGCCTCGTCGGGAGCAAAATGTGGCGTATGGCTTCTACCTGCCGTTGCACCAACACCTAAACGATAAAAGATGGCTGGATATTGCTCTGTATAGAAACCAAAATCCTCTGCCGTATATCGCTTAGATAGCTCTATAGCCTTGAAACGCTCACAGGCTGTAGAGCGAGCTATATCTGTCAGAGCAGCATTATTGACAACTGCTGGGTATCCATGCCCAATAGCAAGAGAACTTTTTGTTCCCCAGGCTGCATCTGTTGCACTTATAATACGCTCAAGCTCAGCCCAGACCTGCGCTCTTCTTGCACTGTCAAAGGTGCGCATTGTACCCTCCATATAGACCGTGTCGGGGATAATATTTGTTGCCCCATCTGCCACCACTTTGCCTATCGAAAGGACGGTTTTGCTATCATTTAGCTTGTTAGCCTCAACTACAATATTTGCTGCGGCAACAACCGTATCGTCAATTTTATCGCGCATTGCACCGTGCCCACCACGACCTGTGACAGTAAAGCGCAGCTCATCATTTGAAGCCATAAAAGCCCCACTACAGAGCCCTATCTCCCCCACTTCAAGGGTGCTATCAACATGATTACCTATAACAGCGACAACATCGTAGCCCTCAAACGGTCTCTCTGCAAGCACCTTGGATGCGCCGCCAGGTACAAGCTCTTCGCCAGGCTGAAAAACACCAAAGATAGTGCCCTCAAACTGCTTGGATTTGTTTAGCTGTAGCAACGCACCATAGAGTATTGCAGCGTGCATGTCATGTCCGCAGGCGTGCATCACTCCGCTATTTTTTGAGGCATATTCAAGCCCTGTAGCCTCAGTGATAGGCAGCGCATCAATATCTGCACGCAGAACTACTGCGCGCTTTGTATTACCCACACCCTCAATCTTGGCAATTACGCCTGTGTCAGCAACTTTGTAACAGTCAATACCCTCTGCTGTAAGGCACTGCTCGATAAACGCCGCTGTAGCATGCTCCTCAAAGGAGAGTTCTGGGTTGGCGTGAATATATCTGCGAAACTCTATAGGTGTCATAACAATCTGATTTCAAACATTTTACTCCAATTCTTGCCTGTGACAAAAATGCGCTTATTCTCGCTATCATAGGCAATGCCATTTAGCACATCTGTTGTCGCTGTAACCTCGCTCTGTGGCAGCAGATTTTTGAGGTTTACAATCTTCTCCACAACTCCACTCTGAGGGTTGATTATAACGATTATATCCAGCGTATAGACATTAGCCCATATTTTGCCCTCAATCCACTCAAGTTCATTGAGATAAGGCAGCGACTCGCCATTGCAGGTAACGCCAATTCTGCCCTTTACCTCAAGGGTTTGCGGGTCGAGAATACGAATATCTGGCGTGCCATCACTCATGTAGAGGCTCTCCCCATCAGAGGTAAGCCCCCAACCCTCGCCTTTGTAGCTCTTTGTGGCTATCTCTTTGAGGCTCTTGCGGTCGAAGATATGCATTACCTTATTCTGCCAAGTAAGGTAGTAAATCTTGTCATTAAGCAGGGTTATACCCTCGCCAAAGTGACTATTTGGCAGCCTTGCAACAACTGTAGTCTTGCCTGTACTAAGGTCAGTATATTGCAGACGCGAGCCACCATATTCGCCCGTGCCCTCCCACAAAAGTCCATCTACAAATTGCAGACCTTGAGTGTATGCATCAGTCTGGTGGTCAAAAACATTAACCACCTCTATCTCAGCAAATTCTGCCCTGACAACAGGGGTATTTGCTACTGATTTTTGCCTTGCTCCGCCACATGAAACCACAAGTGTACAGAGCATCAGAGTATAAAATACGCCTTTCATATAGTGCAAAGGTACGAAATATTGATTGATTTTGTGTGTTATACCGAAAATTTTTGTATCTTTGCGCGCTGATTAACGCAAATTGAGAATAACTATATAATCGCTATGGAAATTACAAGAGTTCAGAAAGAGCAGGGTGTATCACTGCTCAAGGTAGTAGTTGGCGAGGCTGACTACAAAGAGGCAGTTGACAAGATGCTGCACGACTACAAGCGCAAGGCAAACATCCCAGGCTTCCGCCCAGGTATGGTTCCTATGGGTATTGTAAAGAAGATGTACGGCAAGGGTATTGTTGCCGAGCAGTCTTACCGCACAGCATCAAACGCAGTTTTTGAGTACCTTCAGAAGGAGAATATCGACTATATCGGCGATGTAATCCCAGCTGAGGAGCAGGGTGCTTTTGATTTTGACAACTCTACAGAGTTTGAGTTTGTCTTTGAGATTGGCGAGGCTCCAAAGTACGATGTAACCCTCTCTGCAAAGGACAAACTTGTCTATAACAAGATTAAGATTAGCAAGCAGATGCACAACTCATTTACCGACAACTACCTGCGTCGCTACGGCAAGTTGGTAGAGGTTGACAAGGTAAAGAAGGACGAGGCTCTGACCGTAACTCTTGACAATGGCGAACTGAGAGTTGAGGATGCCTATGTAGGTCTTATCTCAATGTCTGAGGAGGAGCGCAAGCCTTGGATTGGCAAGAAGGTTGGCTACAAGACAACAATCAACATCAACGAGATGTACTCTTCAGCCTCTCAGCGTGCTGCAATGCTCCATGTAAAGGAGGAGGAGCTTGAGGGTATCAAGCCAGAGTTCGAGCTTGAGATTACCAAGATTCGCCAGTTTGCAAATCCAGAGATTAACGAGGAGTTCTTCCAGACTGCATTCCCTGAGGGCAATGTAAAGACTAAGGAGGAGTTTGATGCTTATATCGACGCTCAGATTGAGAAGGAGACTGCTCGTGAGTGCGACTATATGTTTGCTTCAAATGTTCGCAACTTTATGCTTGAGAAGGCTGCTCTTGCAATGCCTACTGAGTTCCTCAAGCGTTGGCTCTACACTATCAACGAGGGTAAGTTCACAATGGAGGATATCGAGAAGGACTTTGACAGCTTTATCAAGATGTTCTCTTGGAACTATATCCAGCGTCAGATTATCACCGCTGAGAAGATTACCGTTTCAGAGGAGGAGGCAGCAGCAGAGGCTAAGGACCTTGCAGCTATGCAGTTTGCTCAGTACGGTATGCCTAACGCTCCAGAGGATATGCTTGAGAACTTTGCAAAGAATATCCTTGAGAATAAGGACCAGAAGCAGCACATCTATGAGAAGCTCTACGAGCAGAAGGTTATCGCCTATGTTCGCAGCAAGGTAAAGGTTACAGAGAAGGCTGTAAGTGCTGACGAGTTTGCAGAGCTTGCTCGCAACTTGTAAAACAGGGACTCTAAAAGGAGAGACTCTGCAAGGTTTGCACTATCCTTGCAGAGTCTTTTGTCTAAAACATATACCATAATTATATTATGAAAGAGTTTGAAAAATTTGCTGTTAAGGGTTACGGAATAACCTCAACAACGCTGCACGACTATCGTGCTTTTCAGAGTGCGTATATCAATCCGACTATTCTTGAGGAGCGTCAGCTAAATGTTACCCAGATGGATGTCTTCAGCCGTCTTATGATGGACCGCATCCTGTTCCTCGGCGCGCCAATCAATGATGATGTGGCAAATATCCTCCAGGCACAGCTGCTCTTCCTTGAGTCAGTTGACCCATCAAAAGATATTCAGCTCTATATAAACACTCCAGGGGGTAGTGTATCGGCTGGTTTAGGAATCTACGACACTATGCAGCTTACCTCTTGCGATGTGGCTACGATATGTACAGGCATGGCAGCCTCTATGGGAGCTGTTCTGCTTACCGCTGGTGCTGCTGGCAAGCGTAGCGCACTGCCTCACTCAAGGGTTATGATTCATCAGCCACTTGGCGGGGCACAAGGTCAGGCTTCAGATATAGAGATTACTGCTCGTGAGATTCTCAAACTTAAGAGAGAGTTATACGATATTATCGCCCTCCACTCTGGGAAAGATTATGCCACAATAGAGAAGGATGCCGACAGAGACTATTGGCTCTCGGCTCCTGAGGCTTTAGAGTATGGGCTTATTGATACTGTTGTAACCAAACGATAATATGGCAAAGACAACTAACAAATCTGGTCGCAAGGAGGAGCGTTGCTCCTTCTGCGGTCGTAAAAGAGATGAGGTTGCACTGCTTTTTAAGGGTGTAGATGGAGCCAATATCTGCAACGAGTGCGTAGAGGTTGGCTACAACTCCCTTGTAAGCAACAACATCATCCCCCAGACAGATGTAAAACCTGCAAAGCAGAGCAAGCAGTTTAACCCAGACTCTGTTCTTAAACCTCAGCAGATAAAGGAGTTTCTTGATAAATATGTTGTAGGTCAAGATAGCGCAAAACGCTCTATTGCAGTTGCTGTATATAACCACTACAAGCGTCTTAAAAATGCCAACAGTAGCGACGCTGTAGAGATTGACAAGTCGAATATTGTTCTTGTCGGTCCTACGGGCACAGGCAAGACCCTTATTGCCCGAACTATTGCCCGACAGCTCGGTGTACCATTTACTATTGTAGATGCAACGGTGCTTACTCAGGCTGGATATGTGGGCGAGGATGTTGAGAGTATCCTCTCTCGCCTCTATCAGGCTTCTGGCTACGACTTGGAGTCCACCCAGCGAGGCATTGTCTTTATTGACGAGATTGACAAGATTGCCCGCAAAGGCGACAATCCGAGCATTACTCGCGATGTCTCTGGCGAGGGCGTACAGCAGGCACTGCTCAAGATTCTTGAGGGTACTGTTGTAAATGTCGCTCCAGAGGGCGGCAGAAAGCACCCTGAGCAGAAGTTTGTGCAGATTGACACAAAAAATATACTCTTTATCTGTGGTGGAGCCTTTGATGGCATTGAGAAGCGTATTGCTCAGCGACTCAACACCCGCGCCATAGGCTACGGCAGAGTGAATACCGAGAGTATTGACCGCGACAACCTACTTAAGTATGTTCAGCCACAGGATATAAAGAGCTTCGGACTTATCCCTGAGCTTGTGGGTCGATTGCCTGTTCTTACACACCTTGAGCCACTGAGCCGTCAGGTGCTGCGAGATATTCTTACAGAGCCTAAAAACGCGATTATTCGCCAATATGAGCATCTGTTTGCAATGGATGGCATAGAGCTTAGCTTTGACGATGAGGCTTTAGACTATATCGTTGATAAGTCTATAGAGTTTAAGCTCGGCGCAAGAGGTCTGCGCTCTATCTGTGAGGCTGTAATGAAAGAGTTGATGTTCGAGGCTCCGACATCTGACCTTAAGTCATTTAGAGTAACCAAAGAGTATGCCAAGGCGAGATTTGAGGGTCAATCTTCGGATATTCTTAGGCAAGTTATGTAAAAAAATCAGCCTAAAGTGTTGCTCAACAGAAAAAAATGACTAATTTTGTAAGGAAAAACTAATTACTAACTTGTAGAATATACCTTAACATCCTTATTATGGCTAATGATATTCAACTTGCTAAGGCTGCGAATAATATCCGCATCCTTGCCGCTTCAATGGTAGAGAAAGCAAAGTCTGGACACCCTGGAGGAGCTATGGGTGGTGCTGATTTCGTAAATGTACTCTTCGCTGAGTTCTTGCGTTACGACCCAGATAATATGCTCTATCCATTCCGTGACCGTTTCTTCCTTGACCCAGGTCACATGTCTCCTATGCTCTATTCAGTGCTTGCTCTTGCAGGTCACTACTCTATGGAGGACCTACAGCAGTTCCGTCAGTGGGGCAGCGTAACCCCAGGTCATCCAGAGGTTGACTTTTTGCGTGGTGTAGAGAACACATCTGGTCCACTCGGTCAGGGTCACGCCATGGGTCTTGGTGCTGCTATTGCTGAGAGATTTATGGTGGCTCGTTTTGGCGAGTGGATGGCTCATAAGACATATATCTACATCTCCGACGGTGCTGTTCAGGAGGAGGTGTCTCAGGGCGTAGGTCGTATTGCAGGCAACTTGGGTCTTAGCAATATTATCATGTACTACGACTCAAACAATGTTCAGCTCTCAACCAAAGTTGACGAGGTTGACACAGAGGATGTTGCAATGAAATACCGTGCTTGGGGCTGGAATGTTATTGAGATTGACGGCACAAGCATTGCTGAGATTCGTGCTGCCCTGAAAAAGGCAAACGAGCCTTCAGACAAGCCTACAATTATCATCGGCACGACCGTTATGGGTCGTGGTGCTGTGACTGCTGAGGGTCAGAGCTTTGAGCACATGGTATCGACTCACGGTCAGCCACTCTCTGCTGCTGGTGCAGACTATGCTGCAACAGTTGCAAATCTTGGTGGAGACCCTGAGAATCCATTTAAGGTATTTAACGAGAGTAAGGTTGTCTATGAGGACCGCGCTATTGCTCTGCGTGCTGAGATGGTTGAGCGTAAGAAGGTTGAGGCTGAGTGGAGAGCTGCAAACCCTGCACTTGCCCGCAAACTTGATATGTTCCTCTCTGGCAAGCTGCCTCAGATTGACTACCGCTCAATAGAGATGAAAGCCGATGTGGCGACCCGTGCCGCTTCTGCAACTGTGCTGAGCGTATATGGCGAGAAGGTAGAGAATATGATTGTTGCCTCTGCCGACCTGTCTAACTCAGACAAGACTGACGGTTTCCTTAAGAAGACCAAGGCGTTTACTAAGGGCGACTTTACAGGTAAATTCTTCCAGGCAGGTGTTTCAGAGTTCACAATGGCTTGTATTATGAACGGTATGGCACTGCACGGCGGCGTAATTCCTGCTTGCGGTACTTTCTTCGTATTCTCAGACTATATGAAGCCTGTAGTGCGTCTCTCTGCACTTATGCGCCTGCATGTAATCTATATTTGGACTCACGACTCCTTCCGCGTAGGCGAGGATGGTCCTACCCACCAGCCTATAGAGCAGGAGGCTCAGATTCGTCTTATGGAGCATCTGCACAACCACAGCGGCGAGCGTTCAATGGTCGTTCTTCGTCCTGCTGATGGCGAGGATACTATCGCTGCTTGGAAAATCGCTCTTGAGGAGCAGCGTCCTGTGGCTCTTATCCTCTCTCGTCAGAATATTAAGAATCTGCCAACCCTCAGCGCATCGCGTAGAGACGAGGCTATGCAGTCTCAGAAGGGTGCATATATCGTTATGGACTCTGCAAAACCAAAGGTTGTTATGGTTGCCTCTGGCTCTGAGGTTGCTACACTTGTTGAGGGCGCAGAGTTGCTTAAGAAGGAGGGCATTAGTGTTCGCGTTGTAGATGTACCAAGCGAGGGTCTGTTCCGCGACCAGCCTAAATCTTACCAGGAGGCTGTAATTCCATCTGATGCTGTGAAATATGGCATGACCTCTGGTCTGCCTGTAACACTGCTCAGCCTTGTTGGTAACCTCGATAACATCCACGGTCTTAACCACTTCGGTCACTCAGCTCCGTACAAGGTGCTTGATAAGGAGTTTGGCTACAACGGCGAGACTGTCTATAACGAGGTTATGAAACTGCTTGGCAAGTGCTAAGACATCCTGTTCATTTTTCAACTAAGAGCCAGCGTAGGGGATACGCTGGCTTTCTGCTTCGCTGTAGGAATATTTAGGGAGGCTAACGAGGTTAGTGAGATTAAGGAGAGCGCGCTGCTATTCTTTGTTATTCTCTGCTATCCAACCGCGCGCCAAAATCAAAGCACCCAATTTTAGCGTCAGAAGGGCGTAGATGCGACGCTCGGCGAAAAATCCCAACGGTGGATAGTACAGAAAAGTACAGCCACTGCTGGGATTTTTCGTTAGCGGAAGCAGGTATGCTCTTCTCACGCTAAAATCATTTGTTGTCAGAGTGCGGTAGTTGCAAGGCGCATAAGAAACCGAGCGCGCAGCATACTTTAGCGTATGTGAGCAGCTCAGTTTAGAAATGCAACGCAGCAAATGCCGCGCTATCACAACAAATGCACGCTAAAATAACATCTTTTCTAACCTCTCAATTGTAACCCCCTGAAAGTCTGGCAGAATATGTTCCAGACCCTCTACGGCGAGGTCTTCGGGTTTTGCGGTGGTGGAGAGGGCTACGACTTTGCAACCTGCGGCAAAGCCCGCTTTAATACCAGAAAGGGCATCCTCAAAGACAACACACTCCTCTGGCTTAAGACCCATACTCTCACAGCTCTTGAGAATGATTTCTGGATGAGGCTTGAAATTTACCACATCATCGCCACAGATATAGCCCTCAATTCTGCCGTCAAGCTTTGCGCCCTGCCAGATAAGTTCTACATTTACTCTTGGACCTGCCGAGCCTATATAGCACTTCACGCCATGTGCTGCCGCATCTGCAAGCAGATTATCTAAGCCCTCTGTAAGGCGAACATTGCCAGCATAAAGTTCACGATAGATAGCCTCTTTCTCCTCTGAGAGGAACTGCAAACCATACTTCTCAACAACCCATGGCTCAACAACATTGAGGAAAATCTCGTCATTATGACGACCATAAAATCTATTCGACACAGGCTGTGTGAGCTTATAACCGTGACGCTCTGCCTGAACATCAAAAGCCTTCATGTGGTACGGCATATTTTGAATAAGCGTGCCGTCCATATCAAAAATAAGTCCCTTAATCATAACTCTTGTTTTAAGGTTAGTTTTATAATCTATTATTTCACACTCTCAGTTTGAAAAAGCTGCTCTAACTCGCTAAAGGAGAGTCTAACATCCCTTACAGCACCTATCTTCTCTGGCATTATAAGGTGGAGCGTATCTCCCTCGCGCTTCTTATCGCTGCGCATAGCCTTAAGTAGCTGCGAAATAGGAGCTGGCAGCTCGGTATTAAAGCCATATTTTGCAAATAGAGCCTCGATTCTCTCAGCATCGTTTGCAGAGATATATCCACACCTCAAAGCAGCCTCTGTAACGCAGCACAGACCCGCAGCAACAGCCTCGCCATGGTTATAGATGCGGGAACTCTTCTCTATAGCGTGCGCTATGGTGTGACCAAGGTTGAGAACTCGCCTAAGACCCTTTTCCCTCT
The DNA here is from genome assembly GCA_964541245.1 of uncultured Alistipes sp. Classification (GTDB taxonomy): domain Bacteria; phylum Bacteroidota; class Bacteroidia; order Bacteroidales; family Rikenellaceae; genus Alistipes. The sequence goes on along the minus strand of CAZIPR010000001.1, from coordinate 25,976 downwards.
CGTCAGCAGATACAATACCAATCTTAACCCTCAGAGCAGCCTCAACAACACTTGCAAGGGTTGCTGTATTGCTCCTCAACTCCTCAAAAGAGAGGCTTTCGAGCAGTTCAAAGAGTGCAGGGTCGGCAATGATGGCTGCCTTTATAATCTCTGCAATTCCTGCCCTAAACTCCCTATCTGGAAGGGTTGAGAGCATTGTGGCATCGCAGATTACAAACTGAGGCATAGAGAAGGTACCTACCATATTTTTGTACCCCGCCACATTGACTCCATTTTTACCACCCACGGAGGCATCGACTTGAGATAGTAGCGTGGTTGGGATAAAACCAAACTTTACGCCACGCATGTAAGTTGTTGCAACAAAGCCTGTTATATCGGTTACAATACCGCCACCAATGCCTAACAGAAAGGTTGAGCGGTCTGCATACATGTCCATTAGAGAGGTGTATATCTTCTCCAAAGTGGCAAAATTCTTAGCACCCTCGCCAAGACCAATAACAATATGTTCGTACGAGGATATAAGCGCATGGTGGCAACGGTCAACATTGCTATCTGTAATTACAATAACCCTACAATTTGGCAACAGTTGCTGCAACAGTTCGCCCGTGCGCCCCATATATACGCTACTTCCTTCAACTCTTTTCATGATTATACCTTAAAAAGTGGAATAATTGGGTAACAAAAATAATACAAATTTAATTTATAATTGCTAACTTTGCGAGTCTAAATACACTTTTGTATGCAAAAATTGAGAAATATCGCAATCATTGCCCATGTCGATCACGGAAAGACAACACTTGTTGACAAGATGATTATGGCGGGCAACCTGCTCAGAGAGCCGTCTAAAACCGGAGAGCTTGTACTTGATAACAACGACCTTGAGCGAGAGAGAGGTATTACAATTCTCTCTAAAAATGTATCGGTAATATACAAAGATTACAAAATCAATATCATTGACACCCCAGGTCACGCCGACTTTGGTGGAGAGGTAGAGCGTGTACTGAACATGTGCGACGGTGTATTGCTGCTTGTAGATGCCTTTGAGGGCACTATGCCACAGACACGATTTGTGCTTCAGAAGGCACTATCCCTTGGCAAGAAGCCTATAGTTGTAATCAACAAGGTTGACAAGCCAAATTGCCGCCCAGAGGTTGTAAACGAGCAGGTTTTTGACCTTATGTTTACCCTTGACGCTACAGAGGAGCAGCTTGACTACAAGACCATCTATGGCTCGGCAAAGCAGGGCTGGATGTCGCACAAGTGGAACGAGAAGACCGACTCTATACAGCCGCTGCTGGATGCTATAATTGACGAAATCCCTGAGCCACAGACCGCTGAGGGTACTCCGCAGATGCTTATAACATCGCTCGAATACTCCCCTTACATCGGTCGTATTGCAGTAGGAAAACTCACTCGCGGAACGCTCACTTCTGGGCAAGCCATAACCCTTGCTAAGCGCGACGGAGTAACTATGGTAAAGAGCAAAATCAAGGAGCTTATGGCCTTTGATGGACTTGGCAAGAAGAGGGTTGAAAAGGTTGAGTGTGGCGAGATTTGCGCCCTTGTAGGCATTGAGGGCTTTGAGATTGGCGACACTGTGTGTGATGCAGAGAATCCAGAGCCACTGCCACCTATTAAGATTGACAAGCCTACAATGTCTATGCTCTTTACAATCAACAACTCCCCTTTCTTTGGCAAGGATGGCAAGTATGTAACTTCGCGCCACATCAAAGAGCGTCTTGATAACGAGCTTGAGAAGAACTTGGCACTCAGAGTTGAGCCAGGACTTAATGCTGACTCTTTTGTGGTCTATGGTCGAGGAGTGTTGCACCTCTCTGTGCTTATTGAGACCATGCGCCGCGAGGGCTACGAGTTGCAAGTTGGTCAGCCAAAGGTTATTATCAAAGAGATTGATGGTTGCAAGTGTGAGCCTGTAGAGGAGATGACTATTGACTGCCCAGACGAGGTTGCGGGCACTGTTATCGAGCTATCAACAAAGCGCAAGGGTATGCTTACCAATATGGAGTCTAACAATGGCAGGACACGCCTTGAGTTTGATATACCTTCGCGCGGAATTATAGGTCTGCGCTCCAATATGCTAACTGCCACAGCGGGCGAGGCTATTATGTCACATCGTCTGAAGGGCTTTGAGCCATATATGGGCGATATAGAGATGAGGACAAACGGCTCTATAATCGCATCTGAGACAGGAACTGCATACGCCTACTCTATTGACAAGCTACAGGACCGTGGTAGATTCTTTATCTCGCCAATGGAGGAGGTATATATGGGTCAGGTTATCGGCGAGCATACCCGCAGCAACGATATTACAGTAAATGTCACAAAGGCTAAGCAGCTTACAAATATGCGCGCCTCTGGCTCAGACGAGAAGGCGTCTATCGCCCCTCCAAAAATCTTCTCACTCGAAGAGGCTTTAGAGTATATCAAGGAGGATGAATATGTAGAGGTTACTCCAAAGGCTATGCGTCTGCGCAAAATCCTACTCAACGAGGTTGACCGCAAGCGAGCAGCAAAATAATTACGAATAAAAACAGTCTAAAACATGAAAAAACTTTTTTTAGCAGCTATGGCAGCAACAGTTTTGTGTGGATGTGGTGCAACTACAGAGAACACCACTCCAAAGGTCTATATGACAACTGATATCTCAGCTGAGGGTTTAGTAAGAGTTTATGAGGCTCTTGGCGTAGAAGCAAAGGGCAAGGTTGCAGTAAAAATCAGCACCGGCGAGCCTGGTGGCAAGAACTATCTCAAGCCAGCCCTTATCAAAAACCTTGTTCAGAAGGTTAACGGCACCATTGTAGAGTGTAACACAGCCTACGCAGGTCGTCGTAACACCACCGAGGCACATCTTGAGGCGGCTCGTGAGCATGGATTTTTTGATATCGCCCATGTTGACATTATGGATGCCGAGGGCGAAATTAAAATTCCTGTAAAGGACACAACCCACCTCAAGTACAACATCGTGGGTAAGAATCTTGCCAACTACGACTTTATGATTAACCTTGCACACTTCAAGGGTCACGCAATGGGTGGCTTTGGTGGTGTACTGAAGAATCAGTCTATCGGTAACGCATCATCAAGTGGCAAGGCTTATATCCACTCAGCTGGCAAAAATGCCGATGTTGCTAAGATTTGGAGCTTTACAAAAGACCAGATTGGTTTCCTTGAGTCTATGGCAGCGGCAGCACAGTCTGTTCACGACTACTTTGGAGGTGGCGAGCGTATTGTCTATATCAATGTAATGAACAATATGTCAATTGATTGCGACTGCGACTCACATCCTGCCGACCCACTTTTGAAGGATGTTGGAATACTCGCCTCTTTAGACCCTGTAGCTCTTGACCAGGCTTGTCTTGATATTGTATTCAACATTGAGCCATCAGAGGGTAACGACAACGGTCCACTGCTTGAGCGTATCGCCTCAAAGCACGGTACTCATATTGTTGATTACGCAGAGAAGATTGGCTTAGGCTCAAAGAAGTATGAGCTTGTAAATATCGACTGAAGAGCGCAAAAAGGGGCTATTGAGCGCATCGTTAGCACCCACCCCAAAGCTACTCTGCAGGATATTTACAAAAGCTGCTTTCAAGACCGTTTTGGTGTAGCACATACACTCTCTGACAGGGCAGCTGTCGAGCGGTTTATCATCCGCGAGACAGAGGCTGCTGAGGTTTTTGAAGAGCAGTATGCCGAGGTTTGCGGCTGGAGAGGTAACTTTGTGCGCATAAACCTTAAGGCTGTAAAAGAGGGCAAAATATCCGCTACAGAGCTTGCTGAAGCATTTACAGCAAGTGTTGTAGCTATTACAGAGGAGGATTTGACAGCTTGGAAAACAGAGTGGCAGAGCATAGAGCGCACCGTAAGGGAGCTATACCCTACCCTGAACGCTCTTGAAGAGGATGCAGCGACAATCGCCTCCCTGCTCGAAAGTGGGCAGTATGCCATGCACCACAGCAAGATATACAACCAAAAATACCACCCTCACTACCGCATTGTAAGCCGTGAGGAGTACAACAAGCTGAAAAGCAAACTAAAGACAAACTAAAATAAACTAAAATGAGAAGACTTTTTCTTACAATTGCTGCCATGTTGGGTATCACTACCCTTGCAGTGGCACAGAGTGCGGATGTTTCGGGAACAATTCGCACAACAGACGGCACTCCTATTGAGGGTGTTGTTGTAACTGACGGTCATAGCGTAGTGGCTACCGACGCAGAGGGTAAATATGCCTTCAATCGCCATGAGGAAGCTGCTTATGTCTATTACTCTATCCCTGCCGAGTACAGAGTGCCACTCAGACAGGGTCATCCTTGTTTCTACAAGAAACTTACAGACGACAAGGTCTATGATTTTGTTCTCAGCCCACTCAAGGGTGGCAAGGAGAGCGATTTCCGCCTTGTAATGGTTGCTGACCCACAGTGCCAGAATCTCAGACATGTATATCGTTTCCACTCTGAGACCGCACCAGACCTCAAAAAGACCGCAAAGAAGACCAAGACCCCTTGCTATGCAGTATCTTTGGGAGATATTGTCTATTCTGAGGGTCCGCGCAACGCAAACTACCTTATGCCGATGATTAAGGAGGAGATGAGAGCTGAGAATATCGGTATGCCTATGTTCCAGACCATCGGAAACCACGACTGCGACTATGAGCCTGTAGCTATCGGCAAGCGCAACTCAACCCCTACAGTACGCCTTCAGCGTATGTTTGAGGCTACTTTTGGACCAATTGACTACTCTTGGAATCGTGGCGATGTGCATATCGTTTCGATGAACGATATCGTCTATGACGACATTACCAACTTCAAAAAGTACCACGGCGACTTTACCGCTGAGCAGGTTGAGTGGCTGCGTAAGGATTTGAGCTATGTTCCAAAGGAGAAGATGGTTATCCTCTGCGTGCATATTCCACTTGAGCACATGCGCAAGAGCAGCAATGTTCAGGCTGTGCTGAAGATGCTCTCAGAGTTTGCAGAGTGCAAAATTATGTCTGGTCACACCCACTATACTCGCCGCTTTACTCACAAGAACGGCATCCACGAGTATATCCTCGGTGCTGCATCAGGCTGTTGGTGGTGGAGCAAGAACAATGGCGACGGAACTCCTAATGGCTACGGACTGTTCGACATTAAGGGTGCAAAGCTCGTTGACCATCAGTATAAGGGCACAGGCTTTGACCTTGACTATCAGCTTCGTCTCTACCGCGGTAATGCACAGTTTGGCGGAAAGCATGAGCAGCCTACCCTACCATTTGGCGCAGATAAAATCCTTGCAAATGTGTGGTTTGCTGACAAAGATTGGAAGATAGAACTCTATGAAGATGGCAAACTCTCTGGCGAGATGAAGAAGATGAAAGCCTCTCCGTTCCGTGGCGACGAGCATCCATCTTTGGAGTCAAGCAAAGACTGGTGGGCTATTGGCTACCATACAGGCGTTGTAGGTAGAGGTCATAAGAAGGGTAGCACCCGCAAAAACTACTGCTCGCCTTGCCACCACATGTATATCTACACCCTTAAAAACCCAAATGCAAAGGTTAAGGTTGTAGCTACCGACGACAAGGGTCGTAAATTTGTCTGCGACCATGTTATCGAAGGTCCAGAGTACGACTTGGCAGCCCCTGCCGAGTACAAGACAACCGAGTCTTGGTAGTCTAACCCCAATAAACTAACGCAGCTTCACTCGTGCAGTCTGCGTATTTAGGCTAAGAGAGCAATCGCTTTCAAGAGAACTTGAACGATTGCTCTCTTCTCTTTCTCTCTATCTACAACAGCATCCAAAACAATCAAACTTGGTTTGTACTAACAGCCCGCTGTTATTCCGCTATTTTTTGTGCGCATAATGCCACCACTACCGCAAAAGAGAGCCAGCATAGAGTCTATGCTGGCTTGTAGATGTGTGTTGCTTGTACGATTATTTTACAGGTATCTCAACGGTAGGATTAACATGGTCGCCACAGAACATATTTACTACCGTAACCTTGTAGGTCTCGCCACTGCCCATGCTGAGTAGCAGGCTCTGGAACGGCTCCAGATTCATTGGGTTTGCGTTTTTGCTGGTCTTAATCTGGTAAGCAAAAGAGGTGTTATTTGTAAGGGTAAACTTCTTATTGCCTTTCTTATCAGTGCTGATAAGGTTAACCTTTACAGAGGCAAGGAAGAGGTCTTTAAGCAGTTGCTCGCCACCAGAGATATAACCGCCAGAGTAAGCAAGTGTTCTCTTTGCCTCAAGAGCCTCTCGCAAGCCCTCAAGGGTACACTCATTTGCAAAAATAAGTGTCATATTTCTCAGCTGACCCTTTGAGGTGTAGTATTCTGCTGTTGTTGGGTGGATATCAGTGTTTGCTGCTACATAGAGGTTATCCTCGCGTGCGCGGTCGATAATTGGCATATAGAGCGAGCCGCCATTTGCAACCTCAATACCGTCAATAAGACCCTCAGCGTATGCAAGTTTCTCGAACTCAGTCTTTGCGCATGTTGTACGACGCCATCCTGGGTGGTTGTGCTGGATAAGCGCACCCTGAGCGCGAGCGTTTCTAAGACTCTGAAGCGGGTCTGGGTCGTAGAGGGTGTTGTTATCCTTGGTAAACAGGGCGTTGTAGTGACCAATCTTTACAGGCTCACGGGTAATCTCCGCACCTGGGATAACAAGAATACCATACTTACTTGCCTCCTTTACAGCCTCCTCTACAGGGTAGTTAAGGTCTGCAAGGATACCTGTTTTGTCAGCTGACTCGGTAATAAGGTTGTAGTTTTTAGCCTTTACAACCTTGTTGTCTGTATAACCCTTAAGGAAGCGGAGCATCTTACCCTCAATACGGCGATACTCAATATGCTCGGTAATAGCAACAGCATCAAGACCGTCATAGAACGCCTCACGAACACGGAAAGCTGGTGTTACCTCGCCATCTGAGTAGATTGAGTGGGTATGCAAGTCTGTCTTGTAAATATTATAGCCATTTACCTGTGGCAGAACAAACTCAGGACGCTGTACAGGCTTTGCAACAGGTGTACGGAAGGTCTCTGGGTTGTACTGAGCTGTGGCACATATAGGGAGCAGTGCCAAGAGTGAGAAAATAAGTCTTTTCATAATATAAATATTTGTTTTAGGTTATTATTTGCCAAAAATCTCGTTCAGAGCCTTAGCAAGGCGGTAGCCAGCTCTCTGCATCTGCTTCTCAGCAAGCGGACCGCACTTGTCAACAAAACCTTGGTCTAACTTCTGAATCTTCTTGCCATCGTTGATTACCCAATAGATAATAGGTCGCACCTGAGTTGCAGAGTCCTCAAACCACTCCTCAGCCCAGCCTTTGGTTACCTTCTTAACCTCTCTCTTTGGAAGATTGTCAAGATACTCTGCATACTTTACAAAGTCCCAACCCTTGTGGTAAGCCTCCACGATACCTGTATCCCAAACAGAGTGGTAGAGCCAACGCTCGCCCAGAAAATCAACAGGATATTTACCCTCGTTATGCAAATCTACATAGCGCACATGAGTAGGACAGTGAAAATCGGCAACAACATGCACAATACACTTTATTGCAGTAAGCACTGTAGAGTCACTAAGCGACTTATAATCTGCAAGTTGAGTACGGAAGCTCTCCATAGCTGTCACTCCATCCTTGCCACCACGATAGCGGTCTCTGACAATCTTTGGAGAGGTGCAGTCAACATCCGCAATTGAGGCATGCCAACCTGCAAGAGCCTTATTATATGGCGGTGTGGCAACAACTTCGTCCATCCAGAGCGAATACTCATGGAGCGGAGTGCCTTTAGTGTATAGCTCGATATTTGCCTTAGCCTTTGGAGTAAGGTTGCGCTCGGCAATCTCAGCAATAGCCTTATGACCAATATAACCCCATGCCATAACAAGCTCTGGCAAAAGGAGAACAAGTGTAAAGATAGATAGCTTTTTCATACTATTTGAATATTTCGTTTAACGCTTTAGCCAATCTGTAGCCCGCCTTCTGCATCTGCTGCTCAGCAAGTGGACCAGCCTTTTTCATAAACTCGTCGCCAAGAGTCTCAATCTCCTTACCGTTATAGACCCAATAGATTGCAGGACGAACATCGCTTGCTGCACTCTCAAACCACTCCTGAGCCCAGCCTTTAGTTACCTCTTTTATCTGCTTGCGGCTCAGAGTATTAAGATGGTCAGCATACTGGATATGGTCCCACTTTTTGTGGTATCTGCCAACAACACCTGAGTCCCAAACCTTGTGCAGGTCGGTCATCTTACCAAAAAACTTCACTGCAAAGCGACCCTTATTCTCAGCATCCACATAGCGCAGGTGGCTTGGACAGTGGAAGTCGCCCACGATATGGGTCATACACTTTATAGCCACAAGTACAGCAGAGTCTGGCATCTGGCGATAGTTCTTAAGTTGCTCGCGGAAGTCATACATAGCCGTTACACCATCGTTGCTATTACGGTAGCGGTCGCGCACAATCTGTGGGGAGGTGCAGTTGCTATCTGCTATAGATGCATGCCAGCCAGAGGTTGCGGTTTTGTACGGCTCGTCGTTACGCACCTCATCCATCCACAGTGAGACCTTCCAGAGTGGCTCGCCACCTGTATATTTCTCAATATTTGCCTTAGCCTTTGGGGTAAGGTTACGCTCTGCAATCTCGGCAATAGTTCTATGACCGATTCTTCCCCATGCCATTGCCGCGTAAGGCAACAGCATCAATGCGATTAAAATTACTACAGACTTTTTCATTATTCTCCAAAAATTTCATTTAATAGTTTTGCCATCCTCAATCCGCCAATAAGCAACTGCTCGGCTGCAAATTCGCCAAAATCGTTCATCATCTGGCGGTCAACAACTGTCAGCTCCTCATCTGGGGTATCTTTGTCTTTCTTTGGCACACTCTCAAAGATATTATATACCTTGTGTGTGCGTGTTGCAACATCTTGCAGCCAATCCTCCCATGTACCAGCCGTTACGCGGTCAATATACTCCTGAGAGATAGAGCTATCAATTGCATGTGCCCAATCCATATAACCCCAGTCTGGGTGGTTTTGCAGAATTATACCGCTATCCCAAAGTGTATGATAGTTAAAACGAACTTTTTTGGTCTTAAGATAGATGTCGTAGCTTGAAGTATGCACCTTTTTTGTCTTCTCGCCAGAGCGGTCATAAAGAGCTACATGACCTGGGCAGTGGTAGTCGCCAAAGGAGTGTACAAAGTGGTAAATTGTCACTTTTAGAGCCGAATCGGTAAGGTTGCGGTAGTCCTTGAGCTTTTTAATCGAAGAAGCCATATACTTCTGCGGTTTGCCGATAGCTCTGAGCGTGTGTATGTCGTAGTGGCATACATGGCTTAGCTTACCCCAAGATTTATGCTCCGCGCGATGGTTATCCAACCACGAGGAGTAATAGACAATAGAGTTGCCGTCAATACACTTCTCCAAATTCTCCTTAGCCTTTGGTGTAAGGTGCCTTTCAGCGATATATGCGATTGTCGCATGCCCCTCGCGCCCCCAAGCAAAGCACTCTGTGTTGCTGCTTACAATAAGTACGGCAGCTAAAAGTATAATTATTTTTTTCATACCATTATTTTATTTTTACATTAGCAACCGAGTCGTCAAATAGTCCGTTTAGTATCGCAGCCAGACGATAGCCTGCAACAGCAATCTGCTCTGTAGCAATAGGATACATTGTATTCTGCCACAGTCTGAGTTTTGTCTTAGTAAAGGATGTTCCAGACTCCAACATATCATACACGCTACGATAGAGCGGGGTATTGCCTACAACCCAATCTGTTATAGAGCCCTTTGTGATGGCAGCCACCTGCTCTGGAGTTTTGCGGCTGAGAATATGCACATATTCATTTGTGCGCCAACTGAAAGTACCCCTTACAGCACTATTCTCCCAATAGTTCATATAGGAGTGCTTCTTTTTATCGCCTGGAATATAGTAGAAGCTCTTGCGTTTCTCTAACATATCGGTAAAGATATAGTGTGTAGGACAGTGCAAATCGCCCACAATGGTTACAATATAGCGGATATTGTCCGCAAGCTGCTGTTCTGTCAGACTACCAGATTCAACAGCCTTTACAGCCGCAATAAGAGCCTCAAGACCGCATGCGCGATTGACAATATCCTCTGGATGCTTGGCAATCTTCTTTCCGCTGATTAGCTTGCCCTTATTGAAGGCTACAGAACGCCATGTCTTTGTCTGAGCATAACCCTCACTCTCTGCCACATCATACATCCACTGGGCATAGTAGATGATATTATGACCACCAAGGGCTTTGTCTATATTCTGCTTTGCCTGCTCAGTGAGATTGTCATCTGCAATGGCAGCTATGGCACTATGAATAGCACGCGACCAAGCAAAAGCACTCTGCACAGAGAGCAGTGCTACTATAATTATAATAATTCTCTTCATACTTATCAGACTGATTTGGGTTATTTATCAAAAATAGAGTTTAGTATCGCCGCCAAACGATAGCCCGCAACAGTGATTCTATTCTCGGCAATCTCAATGGTTCTATTAAAATAGTTGTCATAAGTGAGCTTTTTGCTCTCTGGAATCATCTCAAGAGCCCTCTTTGAGAACTCGGTATTCTCTGCATGCCACTCATCAAGAGTACCACGCTGAACAGCTGCAATCTGCTCGGCTGACAGAATATCTAAATTGTCCGCCAGCAGCCTTGGAGAGGTGTTGTTGTGCTTTAGGTCTATTACCATGCCGTCCCACATGGCGTGTACCTTGACCGTCTTTTTATTTACCTCTACTCTCATAGGACGAGATACAGGGAAGTCAATATGCACAGGGCAGTGCATATCGCCTACAAGGTGGGTAAGAAATCTGATATTAAGATTTATAAGCGAGTCACTTAGGCTGCTAAGGTCGCCCATCTCAGATACTATGCGCTTAATCTGGGAGACTGAGCATGGCGGCATCGGATTGCCATCAGCATCTGTGCGGTGGGCATCTGTCCAATAGTCAACATGCCAATCTCTTGTAATATCAAAAGGCGGGTCTGTACGATTAAAGTCCATCCAAGAGGCGTAATAGACTATAGAACGACCCTCCAAATAGCCCTCAATATTTGCCTTCGCGCGCTTTGTTAGGTGTTTTTCAGCAATGTAGGCTATTGCTGAGTGTCCTCTACCGTCCCACGCCGCTGCGCTGGCAATGCAAACGATGGCGAGCAGTAGAGTAATAACAGTTCTTTTCATTGTTTTATGTTTTAGGTTTGCACAAAGATAGCAAAAAAAAAGAAAACACTCAATAACTTGAGTGTTTTCCCCTTAAAATTTTCAAATTATTTATGCAAGTGGAGTAACACTTACATAACTCTTACCTGATGCCTTCTTAGTGAAGACAACCACGCCATTTACCAAAGCGAAGAGGGTGTGGTCTTTACCCATACCAACATTCTCGCCTGGATTGTGTACAGTACCGCGCTGACGGACGATGATGTTGCCTGCCTTCGCTACCTGACCACCATAAAGTTTCACGCCGAGTCGTTTGCTTTCTGATTCACGACCGTTCTTGGAACTACCTACACCTTTCTTGTGTGCCATACTTCTCTAACGATTTTAAGGTTATGCAACAATCTCTTCAATTAAAATCTGCGACAGATACTGACGGTGACCGTTGCATTTCTGATAACCGGTTCTGCGCTTCTTCTTGAACACGAGGACCTTGTCGTCCTTGAGGTGCTTAAGAATCTTTGCTTTTACTGAGGCTCCTTTTACAACAGGTGCGCCTACTTTTACCTGACCGCCGTTCTCCACGAGCAGGACCTTGTCGAAGCTCAAGGTAGAGTTCTCCTCTCCCTCAAGACGGTGTACATAGAGCTTTCGACCTTTCTCAGCCTTGAACTGCTGACCTGCAATCTCTACAATTACAAACATTTAGTTTAGTTTTTAATTTTTAAGCGCATTTCAACTCAAAATGCCCGCAAAGATAGCAATTATTTTTCACCCATGCAAGAGTTGCGAGAAAAAATCGGCAGTTTTTTCTCGCAACACATATCCCAAGCTACCAAGTAGCCACTTAAGTAACACACGCTCATTAGAGGTGCGCGCTAAGGTTCAAGGGGACCCAATGCCCCGCAGAACTTTTCTGTTCCGCTCCCTAAGTTCCTTAAATTCACTATTCTCCCTAAACTCTGCGAAGCAGAAAGATAGCATAGGCTCGATGCCTATGCTATCTTTTCCTTGCGCTTACCCTTACCGACTAACAGCGCAAAAGCGTTCCACCTAACCCCTAATACACTCAAACCACGGGTTGCGCAAATCCTCTTTGTTGTAGGCAAGTGGCTGATGGTGTGGAAGAGAGCGGGTGATGCCACCTGATTCGGCAAGGATAAGCTCTGCCGCAGCAGTATCCCACTCGTAGGTGTGGGTGGTGCGAGGATAGTAATCTATTGCTCCTTCGGCTATAAGGCAGAATTTGTATGAGCTACCCTGCTCAACAATCTCTACATCCTCTCTTACCTCCTTTACTGCGTTGATATACTCCATAGTCTCCTCGGTCTGATGCGAGCGGGAGACAGCAATGCGGTAGCCGCTATGTTTTGACTCATCAAGAGGCAGGCGGCGGCGTGCAGAGCATATATCGTCGTATGAGTAACTCGCCTTGGCATCTGGGGCAATACCTGTAAGCAGATACACTCCCAACCCCTGGCTTGCAACATACGCCTTTTGCAGATATGGAACATAGACCACTGAGCAGACACATACCCTATCTGCCATAAGGGCTATATTTACCGTAAACTCGTTATTGCCCTTGATAAACTCCACCGTGCCATCTAACGGGTCAACAAGCCAAAACAGCTCCCAATTGCGTCTCTCATCATAGAGCATCTGGCGACCCTCTTCAGAGAGAATAGGGATGCGGGTCTGCCCCAGAGTCTCTTTAATCTTCTCATGGGCAAGACGGTCGGCTATTGTGATAGGAGTCTTGTCATTTTTGACAGTAATATCGTAGTCGTCACTATTTTTATATACCTCCATAATCTCCCAGCCAGCACGCACAGCGGCGTTAAAGGCGCGAGGAAGTAGGTAAGCACGAACATCGTCTGACAACATAATTGTTAATATAGTTTTTAGTTAAGGTTTTACCAAAGATAACACTTTATTTCGATATTTCATAATTTTTAACGCTAAAAAATCGGGGAAATTATACCGAGCCCTCTCAAACAACACACAATGGGCATTTTCGGTTGTATCATCCGCCGATAGCAGTTCGGCAATATGCAGGCTCTTTTGGATAGTTGGATGGCGCGTGGAGGCAAAACTACCGTTTGCGCTCCACGCCCTCTTTGACACAACAAATACATCTCTATCCTCGGTTGTAACGCTCTCAACTCGCCCAACATTTACCGCAGCAATGCCCTCTGCAATGCGCCCAGCCGCAAAAGGCAGCAGGTAGCTGTTTGACGGCACGCAGAGCAGATAGTCGAATTTGGCGATTTTCGCCGCTATATCTAACGTTTGCCACCTTGTCAAGTTCTTTATTGTAGAGACAACTGTTAGTCGTTCCAATGAGTTATTATCCGACTTATAGAGCTGAACATCCCCGCTATTGAGGCGAAAAAGTGAGTATCTAAGCTCAATTTGAGCCATTAAGTTGTGTTGTTTCTCAGGATTTATAACCACAATAACCTCACTTGTCGGGTAGGATGTATCAAGTAGCGAGGTAACCACTGCGCACCTCTTTGGGCAGGCGCAGAGTATAGAGACCCCCACACCACCTACTGCACCGCACTCTGAGGCGGTCGAGAGGGCAAAAATCCGCGTATTTTGAAAATCTCTATAGCTCTTTATCACAAACAACACAAACCCCAAAAGGATAAAGAGCAGCACAATTGTCACTACTATAATCATACTACATGGCTTTTTTCTACCTCAAATTCACTCTCTGCCGCGCCTAACCAGACCAATGTTTCAATTGCATCCTCTCTTAAATCGCGGTCTCCATACGAGACAAATCGCATCAGTTCCCCCTCGCACTCTCTAATTCCAAAGCGGCGCACAAGTGTTATCCCAAGCAGAGATAGGTTGTAGTTGCCAGAAATAAGCAGTGGCGTGTATGGTATAGGGCAAAATCCCCTGCTGATAATGGTCATAATCTCTGCCACATCGCGGCGTGAGAGCCTATCTTTTATCCGCGAAAGCAACGACACTGCCCTATTAGAGTCTGAGGAGAAGATGCAGAGCAGGGCGTAAAATCTGACATCCGAAAAGCTGTCCGTCAAAAAATCCTCAAAGTCGGCTGTCGAATTTGGCGTCAGTGGCAGCCGAGCAAGCAGTGCCAGATAATACGCCCTCTCTGCATTAGAGCCACTACGCTTTGCACGCGCTATAAGGTAGCTCTCAAGGTGGTAATACTTGACAATTATGCGTATCATCCCCGCAGCATCCTCTGTTGTACGGTCAGAGACAAATACAACACACCTTGCCAGCGGCAACAGTGCAATACCCTTGCCGATAGTCGTCACATCGCACCCCTCCCCTGCGGCAAAAGATGCAATGCGCCCAATAGCAAGGCTCTCCGCATCGGCTGAGCGAGCAGAGTAGTATCTGAGCAGAACAAGCATAACACCGCCAAAGAGTAGCGACAAAATAGCACTTATAATCATCTCTGGCACACTTTTCGCCTCAATCGGGCTGGAGATATAGGCAACAAAAGATACTCGTCAACCCCCTGTTCAAGCAGTGTAACAACGCTCTGCTCATCAGTCAGATGGGCAAGAACAAATATGCGCGGACGGGCTGCAAAGTTGTTTCGGATGCGATTTATAGCATCACTACCATCCATAAACAACCTGTAGTCCTCTATTACCACACGGTCAAACAACCTCTCTGTACACCGCTTAAAGAGTGCCTGACGAGAGGTCACACTCTCAATCTCTACACCCTCGCAGGTTATCATGCCTATAATCATGGCTCTCATCCTAAAAGATGGCGAAAAAACAAGTATTCGTATCATAGCGGCAGTAGTTCAGCGAAAAATATGCCAAAAAATTGCTACTCTGCAATATAATGATTATCTTTGTAGATGTATAATGGTATGAGTTATGAAAAGATTGTTTTTAGCACTATTTGTATTGATATTTACCGCTGCTTTTGACGCCTCTGCGCAGCACTATCTCGTAAAGCGTACCGTAGGTGCTGTAGAGGGTCAACTAAGCATTGGTTGGGCTACAGCGGCAAATAATATTCCCAACTTTGGCAAGTCTTATCAGGGCGTAGAGGCTGATATTGAAGTGAGATACAACTTTGCAAAGATTCCAATTGATGTGGGTCTGAACTTTGCGGTCTGCTCTTTTAACAGAGGTGAGAGGTATGGCAGCTATGCCCAGCTCAATAAATTTGCCAGCAGAACACTCATGGCAACCTCACACTACAACTTTATGCAGAGGCGCAATGTCTCCCCATTTGCAGGCATTGGCGCAGGTGTTGCGTGGTGCGATGTAATGAAAGATGGTAGCAGCAAAGGGGTCTATCCCGCTGTCGCGCCACTACTCGGCGTGGAGTTCTATGAGTTTATCAGAGTCTGCCTATCATACAAAATCTATGAAAAGGCAAACAACCACCTTGTTGTCGGCGTAGGTTTTGTTATCGGCGGCAAGAAGAGGCAGTAGAGCTGCAATTCAACTTGCTATAACAGCAGAATAGCACCTAATAACAACGGGCTGATGCCCTTAATGGCATAGAATAACAGCTCACACCTATAAAGATAAAGTTCTGTGAGGTTTAATATCTCGCAGAACTTTTTACCACGCAATACTACTCTACTTGCGCATTTTATGCAGAAGTTGTATAACAAGAGGAATTTCAAGGCTTGCGAGTCAGAAAAACCGCAGCATACTAAGGCGTATGTGAGGATTTTGAGGACGAGTGCAACGCAGAAGTTACCTTGTTAGACAGCTTCTTATGTGGTTAATCCTCAATCTTCACAAACTTCTCAGTTGGAACTTTGCACAGAGGACATCTTACAGGAGCCTCATCTCCCTCGTGAACATAACCGCATACGGTACAACGAAACTTTGCCATAATTTTAAGGTGTTATATAAATTAGTAATCAATTATTTTTCATTTTAAGGTAAATTCTATTTTGGTCGCTTTGAGACCTAATTTATAGAACCCACCTTAGGGTTTTACAATCTGTTTTTCTTTTTCCTACCGCAAAGATAAATACTATTTTCGGTATATCAAAATCGTTTTTTATTATAAAAGTATAAGTAAAATATATATTGGCGATACTACTTTAAACTTTATTTATTATATTTGCAGAAACTATTTGAAACAATGAGAAGAATACTTACCCTACTACTGGCTCTTTTTATCTCAGCTGCGGCTTTTGCGCAGGCGGAGAAGAGCATAATCATTGAGCAAAATTCGTTTCGTCCTGAGCAAAAGGATGCGCTGACGGGTGTGAATATTGACCCGATTGGGTTAGACTACTCAAAGCGACCATGCGCCCGTCTGAAAGTGAAAATCAACCGTATGACCAAGGAGGAGATTGACGGCATAGAGGTAAAAGTTGTGACAAACAACGCCGTAATGAAGTGTAAGACAGCCGAATACGACAACGGACTGATTATTGAGCTGACGGCAAAGCCTCAGACCCGTTTCTATTTCCACCACGACGAGTTTGGCGACTCTAACGAGGTCTGCCTTGACCTTGAGGCTGACAAGGTGTATAGGCTTGATGCGCACCTAAACCAGAGCTTCTCTATTGTGGTAAACAGCAATGTTGTGGGCGCGGATGTATATCTTGACAATATTTTCAAGGGTCAGACCTCAGAGGCTCAAAGTCTTACTATTCAGGAGGTTATGATTGGCGACCACGACCTAAGACTTGAGTGGGGCAAGAGCCGATATGAGCAGAAAATCACAGTTAACAAGGGCAATATATCTTTCCGCCAGAACATAGACACCAAGGCTTCAGAGCCGCAGTTTGTGGTCTTTGTCGTAGAGCCTGGCAGTGCTGTGGTAACAATTGATAATCAGCACTATACACTGCAAGATGGGGCTATGCAGCTTGTGCTTGATAGTGGCACATACAACTACACCGTCTCGGCTGCGGGTTACCACTCGCAGAGTGGCACTTTTAGCGTCTCTGGCTCAAAGGTTACAAGGAATATAACCCTGACAAAGGATGCCGCAACGGTAAATCTCACAGCCCCAGAGGGTGGCGAAATTTGGGTAAATGGTGTAAAAAAGGGCGAGGGCTCTTGGAGTGGCACACTTGTCGCAGGAACATACATTTTTGAGACTCGCAAAGCGGGTCACAAGAGCAGCACGCTCTCAAAGCAGATTACCTCCGAGCAGGCACAGCAGAGCTATACCCTACCCGCTCCAACGCCGATTTACGGCACACTTATAGTCTCTGGCACGCCTATTATGGCTGATGTTGCAGTGGACGGCAAAACGGTTGGTCAAATCCCTATCAAGCTGAGCAACCTGCTTGTTGGCGAGCATACCGTAACTATCTCAAAGGTGGGATATGCCACTCATACTCAGAGGGTTAACATCGCAGAGGAGAAGAGTTGCGAGGTTAAAGCTGCGCTTATCAAGGGCAAGGTCTATAAGATTGGCGACTACTACAACGACGGCAAAAAGGAGGGCGTTGTGTTTGAGACCTGGGACAGTGGTCGCTGCGGCAAGATTGTCAGCATGGATGTTGGAACAAAGTTAGGTTGGAGCGTCTCTGGAGAGGATGACAAGTTAATAGGAGCTTTGTACAACACGGATGGAGCCTGCAATATGGAGAAGGTAAAGGCTATAGAGGGTTGGCAGAGCAAATACCCAGCCTTCAAATGGTGTGCTGACCATGGCGAGGGTTGGTACTTACCTGCAAGAGACGAGTTGAAGCAACTTCTGCAATATGACTCTACACTTAAAGCTGTTAACGCTACTCTTAAAGCGCAAGAGGGCAAAGAACTTTTTACAGGTAGTCTCTATGCATCTTCAACCGAGACAGGATATTCGGAGTCAAAAGGCTCAGAATATTTTGTATGGACAGTCGGTGCAAGAGAAGACTCATATTGGCTAAAATGGGCATCCTGGGGATATGGTGTGCGTGCTGTATCGACCTTTGGAGACACTCCTAAGGGGCGAGAGCTACCTCCAAAGAAGACTATAACCTCTGCACCATATCAAGTTGGCAACTACTACAACGACGGAGTCAAAGAGGGCGTTGTCTTTGAGGTTACAAAAGATGGCAAACATGGCAAAATTATCAGCATGTTCCGTCTTATCACCTCTTGGTATGAGCCTTATTTCCAGGTAAAAAAGTCTTATGGCAAAATTGGGGCAAGCAATGAAACCGATGGCTCCAAAAATATGGATAAATACCAACAAATCCGCAAGAAAGATAGTAGTGCTGCTGATGATTTCCAATCCTTTTTACAATGTTCGAATTTAGGAGAGGGTTGGTATGTGCCTGCAATAGAGGAGCTTAAAGCCTTTACTTACAATATCCGCGTAAGAGATATTATCCATGCTACTCTTCAATCTTTAGGTGCGGACCCTATGTATGATTTATCTGTCGGTACATTTAAGGGCGTTTTCTACTCTTCAACAGAAAATGACAAAACCACTGTGTGGAGTGTCAAGATGGAGAAGACAAAATCAACAGTAGTGGTACACCAAAAGGGTGGGGATAAGGTTTATGGATATGTTCGTCCGATTGCAAAATTTTAATACATACAAGGTATGAAACTAAAGCATTTAACAGGTTTATCGCTACTTGCACCGTCGGTGGCGTTTGCTGCTGAGAAGCCGAATATTGTATTTTTTATTGTAGATGATATGGGTTGGGTTGACAGCTCGGTGGCGTATGGAGAGGAGGTATATCCAAACAATATGCGCTACCACACGCCAAACATGCAGCGTCTTGCCTCTCAGGGTGTTATGCTGACCAACGCATACGCCTGCCCTGTATCAACGCCTACAAGAACATCGCTTATCACGGGCGTAAATGCGGCACACAGCCATATTACAAACTGGACCTCGGCACTGCGCGATATGCCGTCAGATGCTGCGGGAGGTGCTGTAGCCTCAGTGACAGGTGTGCAAGAGGATAGCGGCAGCAGGTTTGTCCGCCCAGAGTGGAACATAAATGGCGCAAGCCCTGTAGAGGGTATTGAGAACACATTTTACGCAACTCCTCTGCCTCAGCTGCTCAAAGAGGCGGGTTACTACACTATTCATGTAGGTAAAGCGCACTGGGCATCTGCTGGCACACCAGGAGCGAGTCCATACAACATGGGCTACATTGTAAATGTTACAGGCAATGTAGCGGGTATGCCTCGCAGCTATTTAAGCGAGGATAACTACGGTAACAAGCCTGACAAGTGGACCTATATGGCAGTTCAGAACATGGCTGAGTATTACGGCACGGGTGTACACCTTACCGAGGCACTGACCCGCGAGGCACTTAAGACCCTTGAGTACCCTATTGCCCACAAGCAGCCTTTCTACCTCTATTTTGCCCACTATGCAACCCATACGCCTATACAGCGCGACCCACGCTTTATACAGAAGTACCTCGATGCAGGTCTTGACGAGGGACAGGCTCGCTACGCCTCAATGGTTGAGGGTGTGGATAAGAGTTTGGGAGATTTGATGGACTATCTTGAGGCACATAATCTTGCTGAGGATACCATTATTATATTTATGACCGACAATGGCGGCAATGCCGAGAACAAGGCAAAGGGTGGTGTGCGTTTTATGCACAACCTGCCACTGAGAAACGGCAAAGGCTCTGTCTATGAGGGCGGTATCCGTGTTCCTCTTGTAGTTAAGTGGAGTGGCAAAGTGAGCAAGAATACAAGGGTTAACACCCCTGTAATTTGCGAGGATTTGTTCCCTACAATCCTTGAGATGGCGGGTGTTAAGCACCCTGAGGTAGCTCAGAGCGTAGATGGCTGTAGCCTTGTAAAACTTGTTACAAAGGGGTCAAAACTTGCAGCTAAGGCAGCCGCAAAGGGCGAGATTACAGACCAAAAGAGCGCAAACAACTTTGTTGTGCCTCAGAGCGTGTCAGATATTGACCCAGAGAGGATGTTGCTCTTCCACTATCCGCACCAATGGAAGCCATACGACCTTGAGGATATTGACTTCCTCAGCGCAGCACGCAAGGGCGACTGGAAGTTAGTCTATCGCATGCGCACAGGGGCGTTGGAGCTCTACAACATCAAAGAGGATATTGGCGAGAAGCACAATGTTGCAGAACAGCACCCAGAGAGAGTCAAAGAGCTTGCAGCCGAGATGTCCTCAAAGCTCAGAGAGTGGAGGTCGCCTATGCCAAGGGTAAGAGCTACGGGCAAAACACTCCCACTTCCAGACCAATTGTAACAAAGTGTAAGTAAAATTTGGATTTTTGAGAAAGGTTAGTTATATTTGTCTTGCTTTTAGTTAAAACTCTTATGAGAAATTAAAAAGTGCAGACAAAAGGTTAAATGTTTTTAATAATTTTCAAAACAGCGTTATGAAAAAGCACAATTTTAGCGCAGGACCTTCGGTACTTCCGGAGATAGCGTACCAGAATGCAGCAAAAGCAATCATTGATTTTAACGGTACAGGTCTCTCTATCCTCTCCATCTCTCACAGAACAAAGGATTTTGAGGATGTTCTGAACTCTGCCCAGGCGTTGATGCGCGAATTGCTAAATATCCCTGAGAACTACCACATCTACTTTGTAGGTGGCGGTGCAAGCACTCAGTTCTTCCATATCCCTGCAAACTTCCTCGGCAAAAAGGCTGGCTATGTGAATACAGGCGTATGGACAAAGAAGGCTATAAAGGAGGCTAAACTCTATGGCGAGGTTGAGGTTTTGGCAAGCTCTGAGGATAGAAATTTCTGCTATATTCCAAAGGACTTTAAGATTCCATCAGACCTTGACTATCTCTATATCTGCACAAACAACACAATCTACGGTACAGAGTACAAGGTTGACATAGACTCTCCTGTGCCACTTATTGCAGATATGAGTTCAGATATTCTCTCTCGCCCGATTGATGTGTCAAAGTACGCAGTTATCTATGGCGGTGCGCAGAAAAACTTGGCTCCTGCGGGCGTATCATTTGTAATCATCCGTGACGACATGCTGGGCAAGGTTGTTCGTCCGCTGCCTACAATGGTAAATGTAAACACACATGTTGAGAATAACTCGATGTTCAATACTCCGCCTGTATTCCCAATCTTTGTAATGAACGAGACCCTGAAGTGGATTAAGTCAATCGGCGGTTTGGAGGCTATGTACAAAATCAACCTTGACAAGGCAAAGTGCCTCTACGACGAGATTGACCGCAACACTCTCTTCCGTGGCACAGTTGATGAGGCAGACCGCTCGCTGATGAACATCTGCTTTGTAATGGCTGAGGGCAAGGAGGAGCTTGCTCCAGAGTTCCTTAAGTTTGCTACAGAGCGCGGCATGGTGGGCATCAAGGGTCATCGTCTTGTAGGCGGTTTCCGTGCTTCATGCTACAACGCCCTGCCAAAGGAGTCAGTTGAGGCTCTTGTGGCTTGCATGCAGGAGTTTGAGCAGCTACACAAATAATCAACTATGGCTACAATAGTTCCATATACATTTGAGAAAAAAGAGGAAAAAGCACTCTATTTCACATCATTTACAAAAGGCATGAAAGTTCTTATAGCAACCGAAAAACCCTTTGCAGCAAAGGCTGTGCAGGGCATTGTAGAGATTCTTCAGGGCGCAGGTCACACTGTTGCTCGTCTTGAGAAATATACAGATAAGTCTCAGCTTTTAGAGGCTGTAGCAGATGCTGACGCACTGATTGTACGCAGCGACAAGGTCACAGCAGATGTTATGGCTGCCGCTCCAAATCTGAAGATTGTAGTGCGTGCAGGTGCAGGTTTTGACAATGTTGACTGCGCTGAGGCTAAGGCTCGCGGTATTGTTGTGATGAATACCCCAGGTCAGAACTCAAACGCTGTTGCCGAGCTGGCTATCGCCATGATGATTTTCATGTCTCGCAACTGTTTTACCCCAGGCACAGGCTCTGAAATCAAGGGCAAGACCCTTGCGATTCACGCATACGGCAATGTAGGTCGTCTTGTTGGTCTTAAGGGCAAGGCTTTGGGTATGGATGTTATCGCTTACGACCCATTTGTTGCAGACAATGCGCTATTTGAGAACGACGGCGTAGAGAGGGTTGAGAGTATTGAGGAGCTATACCGTCGTGCCGATTTTCTCTCGCTACATATCCCTGCAACACCTCAGACTAAGGGCTCAATAGGTTACAACCTGCTGACCTCTATGCCAAAGGGTGCAACACTTGTCAATACTGCCCGCAAGGAGGTTATTGACGAGCAGGGACTTAAGCAGGCACTCTCTGAGCGCGAAGATTTGAAGTACATAAGCGATGTTGCCCCTGAGTGCAGCGCAGAGCTTAGCGAGGCGTTTGGCAAAAGATACTTCGCCACACCTAAGAAGATGGGCGCAGAGACGGCTGAGGCTAATATCAATGCCGGTCTTGCTGCCGCAAATCAGATTGTAGATTATTTTGCAACAGGAAACACCCGATTCCAAGTAAACAAATAGTTATGGTACGCATTAAACCTTTTCAGGGTATTCGCCCTCCAAAGCAGTATGCCGCAGAGGTGGCATCGCGCCCTTATGATGTTCTAAATTCGGTTGAGGCTAAGGTTGAGGCTACAGAGCGTTCTCTGCTCCACATTATCAAGCCAGAGATTGACTTTGACCCTATTGCCGATGAACACTCTGAGGCTGTCTATAACAAGGCTGTTGAGAACTTCCGTCTCTGGAGAGAGCGTGGCTGGCTTGTTCAGGATAAGAGCGAGTGCTACTATGTCTATGCCCAGACTATGAACGGCAGAACTCAGTATGGACTTGTTATGTGTTGCCACTTTGAGGACTACCTCTCTGGCGCGATTAAGAAGCATGAACTTACCCGCCCAGATAAGGAGGAGGACCGCATGATTCATGTTCGCAATCAAAAGGCGAATATTGAGCCTGTATTCTTTGCGTATCCTGACAATGCAGAGATTGATGCAATTGTCGCAGAGACTGTAAAAAAGCCTGCGGAGTACGATTTTGTAGCCGCAGACACCTTTGGACACAAGCTCTGGGTTATTGACGATGAGGCTACATGCCGCCGTATAACTGAGATTTTCAGCACAATCCCTGCGCTCTATGTTGCTGATGGTCACCACCGCACAGCCGCAGCTGCTCGCGTTGGTGCAGAGTGCAAGGCTCGCAATACAGCACATACAGGCAATGAGGAGTATTGCTACTTCCTTGCCGTGACTTTCCCTGAGTCACAGCTCAAGATTATTGACTACAACCGCGTTGTTAAGGACCTTAATGGGTTATCTGAGGAGCAGTTCCTTGAGGCACTGAAGGCTGATTTTGTCGTTGAGAAGGTCGGCAGCGAGATTTACATCCCAAATACCCTGCACAACTTCTCTATGTACCTTGCTGGCAGTTGGTATAGCCTTACTGCCAAAGAGGGAACATACAACGACAGTGACCCGATAGGTGTGCTGGATGTAACAGTGTTGTCAAATCTTGTCCTTGATAAGATATTGGGTATCAAAGATTTGCGCACCTCTAAGCGTATTGACTTTGTAGGTGGCATTCGCGGTCTTGGCGAGCTGAAACGCCGTGTCGATAGTGGCGAGATGAAGGTTGCCTTCGCCCTCTACCCTGTCTCTATGCGCCAGCTTATTGACATTGCCGACACAGGCAACATCATGCCTCCAAAAACCACCTGGTTCGAGCCAAAACTAAGGTCAGGCGTAGTCATCCACACATTTGAGTAGGTGGCAGGCTGAATACTATACCCCCTAAGGGGGGGGAAGAGAAGGATGAAAGTTCTTCTCTTTTTTGTTTAGTAGCGCAGAGTTCTGCGTCAATGTGGGTTTGGTGGTTGAGAGTAAATTTGAAGAGAGTTTTGAATTTATGATATTTTTTGCAACTTGCACAACAAAACTATACGACTGATGAGGAGAGATTGAAAAAGTTGTTGCTTAAAGCATAAGTTTTAATAGAGTATGTGTAAACATTAAGAGCCTGATTAAGATTCAATCAGGCTCTTATTTCCGAGAGCTAATCTCCAATTAACTACCCTATTTTCTCAATGAATTTTACAAAGGTATCTTTATAGTTTTCGCCAATAGGAGCATATTCGTCATTTGTCAGAAATACGCGACCTTTGGTGTAGCCCGTGACATGCTCAAGGTTGATGATATAGGAGCGATGCACCCTCATAAAGCGGTCTGTAGGCAGCGCAGACTCCATATTTTTAAGGCGGAAGAGTGTAACCATTTTTGTTCCGTCTGAGAGGTTGATGCGCACATACTCGCCCACGCTCTCAAGATAGACTATACTTGAATACTTGACAAGCGAGGTCTTGTGGTCTGCCCTAACGCTAATACAGTCCTTCTCCACGGTGCCATCTGGGACAGGTGTAGCGGCGGTACTCTCAACCTTACTCTTCAGCCTTATCAACTCGCAGACCGACTGAGCCTTCTGTGCCGCACGCGAAAAGTCATTAAAGCTAAAGGGTTTGAGAAGGTAGTCTATAGCATCCAAGCGAAAACCCTCAACAGCATACTCTGAGTAGGCAGTGGTAAAGATTACAAGGGGAGGATTGTCAAGACTACGGACAAAATCCACACCGCTAAGCTCTGGCATATTGATATCTAAGAAGACAACATCGCACTGCCCACCCTCCTTAAGCCACGCAGAAGCCTCAACAGCGTTGTCAAAGCTCTTAACAAGTTCTAAAAAGGGTGTACACGAGATATAACTCACTACCTGGCGCAGTGCCAACGGCTCGTCATCTATTGCTAAACACTTGATACTCATATAGTTGTCGGTATTTTAAGGGTTACACGATATTTTTCACTACCATCCTCAATATTAAGGCTATGTCTATCCGAATAGATATGTTCCAAACGACGGCGGACATTGTCAAGACCGATACCCACCTTGCGGTTATTATTATGACTCTGATAGACTGAGTTTTCAAAGTTGACCACAATAGTACCGTCAGAGACCTCAATATCTATATGTATATACGACTTATTGTGGCGGCTAATACCGTGTTTGAAGGCATTTTCGACAAAGACAATAAGTATCAGAGGCGGAACGGTCACGGTAAGTGGCAGATTATCAGGGTAGTTAAAGCGGATATCAATATCCTGAGCATAGCGGATACGCATAAGCTCAATATACTCCTCAATAAACTGTATATCCTTCCTAAGCGGCATCTGGTCAACCGCCGACTCATAGACAACATAGCGCATCATGCCTGAGAGTTCTATTAGACCCTTCTTAGCACTATCGGCATCAATATCTATAAGCGCATGGATGTTATTAAGGGTGTTCATAAGGAAGTGAGGGTTTATCTGATACTTGAGATAGTACATCTCAGCCTCAATATTCTCCCTGGCGAGACGCTCTTTGTCCTCGTCTGCCTGCATTGCCTCATAAAACTTCTTAATACCGATATTTGCCGCATACATAAAGAGACACAGGACAATGTTCCAATACCACGCCAAATCGGCAAGTGTGGCTTGATGCGGAAGGATTCCAACATCTGTATATCCATCAGAGATTATATGCAGCCTCTCCAACGACTCTATAAAGGCAAAGACCAATGTGGTAATAACCGTGGCGACGACTACATACCAAAAGATATATCCCCTATTGAGCAGAAAACGAATCAAAACATAGTTATTAAATAGAAACAATCCCAAATAAGGCGTAATAATACTCCACGCCAAAAAGACCTTGTTGTAGAAGTCAATATGCTCCTCCGCCATCATAAAAGAGTTCAGGATGGGGATAAGATATATCGCAACAAAGACTAAAGTGTATAGTACATTTTCGCCAATCGTCTGCTTGCGAATAATGGGTCGCTTAATATTCAATGACATTGTTCTGTTTCTGTTATATTGGATACAAGGAGGTTGTATTCAACAACCCCCTTGTT